>DATMRC010000019.1:0-38881 GCA_035567075.1 Steroidobacteraceae bacterium | reverse complement strand
GCGAAGACATCTATCACAAGCTGGACAAGAAGGACCTGATCGCCAGGCGCGCGGTCGAGCAGTTCTACGACCCGGTTAAGCAGATGTTCCTGCCCGACCGTTACATCAAGGGCGAGTGCCCGAACTGCCACTCAAAGGACCAGTACGGCGACTCCTGCGAGGTCTGCGGCACCACGTACTCTCCGACCGACCTCATCAATCCGTACTCGGCGGTTTCGGGCGCCAAGCCGGAGCGCAAGGCCTCCGAACACCATTTCTTCAGGCTTTCCGACAAGCGCTGCGAGGATTTTCTGCGCGGGTTCACCCAGACCGGCGACCGCCTCCAGCCGGAAGCGGCGAACAAGATGAAGGAATGGCTGGGCGAGCCAGGCGAGAACAAGCTTGCCGACTGGGACATCTCGCGCGACGCGCCGTATTTCGGCTTTGAAATTCCGGACGCCCCAGGCAAGTACTTTTACGTCTGGTTCGACGCACCGATCGGATACTTGGCGAGTTTCACTCAATTGTGCGCGCGCACCGGGTTGAAGTTCGACGATTTCCTCAAGGTCGGATCGACCGCCGAATTGCATCACTTCATCGGCAAGGACATCCTGTATTTTCACACGCTTTTCTGGCCGGCGGTGCTGCAGGCCTCGGCAATGCGCCGCCCGACCGCCGTGCACGCCCATGGCTTTCTCACAGTCAATGGACTGAAGATGTCGAAGTCGCGCGGTACCTTCATCACCGCCCGCCGCTACCTGGATCATTTGCCGCCGGAGTATCTGCGCTACTACTTCGCGGCCAAGCTGGGCCCGGGCATCGATGATATGGACATGAATCTGGACGAATTCACGACGCGCTTGAATTCAGAAATAGTCGGCAAGCTGGTCAACATTGCCAGCCGTTGCGCCGGCTTCATCACCAGGACTTCCGGCGGCAGGCTGGCGGATGGCTTGGCGGACCGCGACTTGCACGCCGCATTCGTGGCCGCCGGCGATGGGATTGCAGCGGCGTACGAGGCGCGCGACTCGGCAAGCGCGCTGCGCGACATAATGGCGCTTGCCGATCGCGCCAATCAGTTTGTGGATTTGCACAAGCCGTGGATGCTGGCGAAGGATCCGCGCAAGGCAGCCGAAGTGCAAAGCGTTTGCACACAAGGATTGAATCTATTCAGGGTGCTGATGATTTATTTACAGCCGGTATTGCCCGAGATGGCGGCCAAGGCGCGCCGTTTCTTTCAGGAATCGGAGTGGAGCTGGGCGCACGCCGCAACACCGCTGCTTGGCACGACAATCGTTCCCTATGAGCCGCTGGCGGTTCGGCTCGATCCGAAGGTCGTGGCGCGTCTGGTGGAACCGGAAGCTGCCGCGCCGCAAGCAGCCATCGCGGCGCAGGGAGGAGCCGCAGATACGGCAACCATCGCGGCGGCGGTCGCGGTCGAAGGCAATATGATTTCCATCGATGATTTTCTGCGCATCGATCTGCGGGTGGCCAGAATATTGAGCGCCGAACTGGTTGCCGGCGCCGACAAGCTGCTCAAGCTGCATCTGGACGTGGGTGAGCTAGGCAGGCGTGAAATCTTTGCCGGCATTCGGGCCGCGTACGAGCCCGCGTCTTTGGCTGGAAGGCTCATCGTCGTGGTCGCGAATCTGGAGCCGCGCAAAATGCGTTTCGGCGCCTCGGAGGGAATGATGTTGGCCGCGGGGCCGGGCGGCAAGGACATTTTCGTACTGTCGCCGGATTCAGGAGCAGCGCCGGGCATGCGCGTCAAATGACATGAGCAACGATATCGCGCCTGACATCGTGGCGCGCATCGACGCATTGCTGCCCCAGACCCAATGCACGCGCTGCGGCTACCCAGGCTGTGCTCCGTACGCCGCTGCCATCGCCGCCGGCGAGGCAGAGATCAACCAATGCCCGCCCGGTGGCGCGACGACCATCCAGGCGCTGGCGCGGTTGCTGACCCGGCCGGTACTGCCTCTGAACCCTCACCACGGAGTCGAAGCAGCGCCGCTGGTCGCCTGGATTGATGAAGCCCGCTGCATCGGCTGCGCCCGGTGCCTGCCGCCCTGTCCGGTCGACGCCATCATCGGCGCACAAAAATACAGGCATACGGTGCTCATCGACCGCTGCACAGGCTGCGAGCTGTGCCTCGCGCCCTGCCCCGTCGATTGCATCGAGATGCGCCCGGCGGCGCCGCCGGCCGCGGACCAAGCAACATCGAATCGCGAGCGTTTCGCGGCACACAATGCACGCATATTGAATCGGGCCGCCGAGCGCCAGCGGGAACTGAATGCGAAAAAGGCGACCGCGGCGCGGCGCCAGGCAATGCCGTGAACGCACAAAAGCGGCGCGAAATATTCGCGCGGCTGCGCGAGGTGAACCCGCAGCCGCGCACTGAATTGACCTATAAATCCCCATTTGAGCTTCTGGTCGCGGTCATTCTTTCGGCGCAGGCAACCGACAAGAGCGTGAACAAGGCGACGGCAGACTTGTTCCGCGTCGCGAACACTCCGGCCTCGATGCTCGCCTTGGGGGTAGCGGGACTCTCGGCCTACATCAAGTCCATCGGCCTTTACAATGGCAAGGCAAAGAACATCATCGCGACCAGCCGGTTGTTGCTCGAGCGGCACGGCGGCGAGGTGCCCAACTCGCGCGAAGCGCTGGAACTGTTGCCGGGTGTCGGACGCAAGACCGCAAATGTCATCTTGAACACTGCGTTCGGGCAGGCCACCATCGCGGTGGACACCCACATATTTCGCGTCGCCAATCGCACCGGTCTGGCGCGCGGCAAGACCGTCCGCGCCGTCGAGGAAAAACTTCTGAAACTCGTACCGCCCGAATTCCTGCAAGACGCCCATCACTGGTTGATTCTGCACGGGCGTTATGTCTGCAAGGCCCGTAGTCCCGCATGCCCAACCTGTGTGATCGTGGACCTCTGCGAGTACCGTCGGAAGACCAAGGCATGAGTCGTGTTTGATGGCTACACCCGCGAGCAACTTAGGCGGTCCTATGCAGAGGCCTGGGCCAAGCATTTGGCGGGTGCGCCCGTTACACCGCTGCAGGCGCAGATCATCGATGTCATCGGCGCACATCCGGAGTTTCACGACATCGTGAGCGATGCGGATGCCGCACTCGCCTTCGAGCCAGGCAGCTCGGCCGTCGTGAACCCGTTCCTACACCTGGGTCTTCACCTCGCGGTTCGCGAGCAATTGTCGGTCGACCGGCCGCCGGGAATCTGCGAATTGCACCGACAATTGCAGGCCCGGTACGGAGACTCGCATGGCGCCGAGCACGCCCTCATGGAGTCCCTGGGCGAGACACTGTGGGAGGCGCAGCGCCGCGGCGTGGCGCCGGACGAAGCGCGGTATCTGTCCCTCGCCCGCGGCCGATTGAGGTAACGCCCAATCCCGATCAAAGGTTAACGAAGCTTCATGCGCGCTTCATCGGGGCGGATGTCGCCGGAAGTTATTCTTGGGGCGGCGTGTCCGTGCCCGGGTGTTTTTCGAGGAATCAGTCATGCGTCTTGGATTTGCGGCAAGCGCCCTGGGTCTTGGCTTGGCTTTGTTCGCCGTGCAACGGGCGATAACCCAGACACCCACACCGGCCGCGGCCACGACGCCATCGGCGGCAACCGCGCCGGCCGCCGGCAGCGCCGCAACAGCCGCAAATGATGCCGCGAAGCACGCCAAACGTACCGCCTGCCTGAAGGACGCCAAAACCAAGAAGCTCGTAGGCGCCGAAAAATCGGCGTTCCTGAAGGACTGCATCGCGGCGCCTTGACGGCGGTCAGAGAGTCCTCGCCGGCGAGCGTGTAATGGTCACCCGGATGCGATCCATGGTTGCACTGCTGAATTGCAGGATCAGGGGCTGCGTCGCGACGAAGTCGAACACGACAATTTTTTGCGGCGCGCTGCAGCCGTGCTGCCCCTGAAAATCAGTGGCCGCCTGCAACGCGCGGTTCGACACCACGTCGATCCAGAACTGGGCATCGATGGCGACGCGATAGCTGCCGGACTCGGCAATCTTCAACCTGGCAAGACCCGCATAGTCGCCGCTGGCCGGCGACTTCTTTCCCGGGGCGGCGGCAAAGCGCACTCGGCTTTGCGGCACGAGCTGCAGCCGGTAGAGGCGATTGGGCACGATGATGGGCGCGGATTTAGCATCGGCCCCGCCCGGCATCGCAGCGGCCGGCCCGGCGAACAGCGTCCGCTCCTTGCTCACATCCCACTTGAAGTCCGTGCAGTCAGCAGCGCCGAACGCCGGCGCGCACAGCCAGAATACGCCGGCCAAAAGAATCGAAGCAGCCGTGGTAGTGGGCACGTGAGGCGCTCCTATCGCTTGGGAATGTAAAGATCCGTCAATGTGCCTTCGAACGCTTCGGCGGCAAACCCGATGGTTTCCGACAGTGTCGGATGGGCATGGATGGTCAGAGCCACATCCGCGGCGTCCGCACCCATTTCGATCGCCAATGCCAGTTCGGCCATCAAGTCGCCGGCATTGACGCCGACCACTCCCGCTCCGATCAAACGGTGCGTGTCCTTGTCGAACAATATCTTGGTAAAACCTTCGTCGCGGTTGAGCGAAAGAGCGCGCCCGCTGGCAGCCCACGGGAACATGCCCTTGCCGAACTGCATGCCGCGCGCCTTGGCTTCGCCCTCGGTAACACCAAGCCACGCCACTTCGGGATCGGTATACGCCACCGATGGAATGCAGCGCGCGTCGAATGAGGACTTGAGCCCCGCAGCCACTTCCGCGGCGACCTTGGCCTCGTGCGCAGCCTTGTGCGCCAGCATCGGGGCGCCCACCACGTCGCCGATCGCGAAAATATGCGCCACGTTGCTGCGCATCTGCCTGTCCACTGCAATGACGCCGCGCGAATTCACAGCGACCCCGGCGGCGGCGGCATTGATCGCGTTGCCATTGGCGGTACGGCCGATGGCCACCAATACGCGATCGAAGATCTGCGACTCGGGCGCATCGGGACCCGCATATGTCGCCCTTAGCCCCTCCGGCAGCGCCTCGAGCTTGGCAACCTTGGTATTCACCAGAATCCGCTCGTAACGCTTCTCGATCCGTTTCTGCAGCGGGCGCACCAGATCGCGATCCGTTCCCGGCATGAGACCATCGGTCAGCTCGACCACCGTGACGCGTACGCCGAGCGCGTCATAGACGCAGGCCAGTTCCAGGCCGATGATGCCGCCGCCGATCACCAGCAGCCGCTTGCAATCCAGCGGCAATTCCAGCGCCGCGCTCGAATCGATGACGCGCGGATCGTCGGGCAAACCCGGCAGGCGCGCCGATTCGGATCCCGCGGCAATGATGCATTGCTTGAATTCCACGACTCGCGAGCCCTTCTCTCCCTGCACCTGCAGCGAGTGCGGTCCGCTGAATCTGGCGTCGCCCTGAATCACCTCCACCTTGCGCTGCTTCGCCAGCAATGTCAGCCCGTTGGTCAATCTGGTGACGACTCGATTCTTCCAGGCGCGCAGCCGCTCGCGGTCGATTTGCGGCGGCCCGAACACGATGCCGCAGGCGGACATGTCGGCGGCATCTTCGATCACCTTGGCCGCATGCAGCAGAGCCTTGGACGGAATACAGCCCACGTTGAGGCACACGCCGCCCAGCACCGGCCAGCGTTCGATCAATGCGACTTTCAGGCCCAAATCGGCGGCGCGGAATGCCGCGGTATAGCCGCCGATACCCGCGCCGAGCACCACCAGGTCGATCGCGCCCGGCGGTGCCGAGGTAGCGACGCGGTCGGTGGTCTGCGCGCTCTTCTTGGGCGTGGCTGCTTCGGGAGCGGAGCTCGCGCGGGCGCTGGGTGCACTTCCGCTAGCCGCTGCGTTCGCGCCGGGCGCAGTCTTCGGCGGCTTGAGCGCGGGCTCATCCGTCACCTGCACGGTGGCGATCAACGCGCCCGCCGCAACCGCATCGCCCTTCTTGATGTCGATCGATTGGATCACGCCAACCACCGGCGACGGCACATCCATGGAGGCCTTTTCGGACTCCAGCGTTATCAACGGGTCCTCGAGGTTGACCTTGCTGCCCTTTTGCACCAGCACGTCAAGAACGCTGACATCCTTGACGTCGCCGAGGTCAGGAACGCGCACCTCAACCGTACTCATAGCAAAGCCTTCACATCGCTCAAGGTCTTGGCGAGAAATACCACGAAGCGGGCGGCGTCGGCGCCGTCGATAACCCGGTGATCGTATGACAACGATAGCGGCAGCATCAGGCGCGGCACGAAGGCGCCGCGCTCATACACGGGTTTCTGGGCAGACCGCGATACCCCCAGTATCGCCACTTCCGGTGCGTTGATGATCGGCGTGAAGGAGGTGCCGCCGATCCCGCCCAGGCTCGAGATGGTGAAGGTTCCGCCGTGCATTTCCGCAGCCTTCAGTTTGCCGGTCCGCGCTTTTTCCGACAGAACCGCAAGCGCCCGCGCAATATCGTAGAGACTCAAGCGGTCGGCATTCGAAATGACCGGCACCACCAATCCGTTGGGTGTATCGGCCGCGAAGCCGATGTTGAAGTACTTCTTGTAAACCAGATTCTCGCCGCTCGCATCGAGCGAGGCATTGAAGCGCGGATATTCCTGCAGCGACAAAATACAGGCCTTGACGATGAAGGCCAGCGGCGTGAGCTTCACTCCCTCCCGGGATGCCTTGCTCTTCAACGCGGCGCGCGCATCCTCGAGTTCGGTGATATCCGCATCTTCGTGCTGGGTCACATGCGGCAAATTGATCCAGCTCGCCTGCAGCCGCGCCCCGGAAATCTTCTGAATGCGCGACAGCGGCTTGACTTCCACCTCGCCAAACTGCGCGAAGTCCACGACCGGCACCTTTGGCAATGCCGATCCCGGTGCTGCCGATGGCGGCGGCGCGACCCTCGCCGAGGCCAATAATGCTTTTACCTGGGCCTTGACGTCATCCTGGGTTATCCGCCCCTTGACGCCGGTTCCTTTGATGCTTCCGAGATCGGCGCCGAGCTCGCGAGCGAATTTGCGCACCGATGGACTGGCATGAGCCTTGGAGAAAGCTTGTTCGTCGATGGGCGGCCGGGCGGCGCGCGGCGTAACGTCGGCGGCGGCGCGCGGCGCAACGTCGGCTGCGGCGCGCGGTGCGGCTTCGGCAGGGCGCGGCGACGCGGCTGCGCTCGGCGCGGGTCCGTTGTTCCGAGGCGGCGCAGTAGGCGCGGCATTCCTGGCTCCCCCCGGCGCCGCGACGTCCGGCTTGGCGGCCGGCGGACTTGCCGCCGCCGGCTCGAGCATCAGGATCAACGAACCTTCGGATACCTTATCGCCGGTCTTGAGTTTGACCTGTGTGATCTTTCCGGCTGCGGGGGCCGGCACATCCATCGCCGCTTTTTCCGTTTCGAGCGTGATCAAAGGCGCCTCTTTCTCGATCTGCTGACCGTCCTTGACCAGCACGTCGATCACATCGACGTCTTTGAAGCCGCCGATGTCCGGAACCAGCACTTGGATGGGAGTAGCCACGTCGCTAGACCGACACAGGGTTGGGCTTTTCCGGATCGATGCCGAAGGTCTGCATGGCCATCAGCACCGTTTGCGTATCGATCTTAGCCTCATCGGCCAGCGCCTTGAGCGCGGCAACCACCACGTAGTGCCGGTCCACCTCGAAAAACCGCCGCAGTTCGGCGCGCGAGTCGCTGCGTCCGAACCCATCCGTTCCAAGCACCGTGTACGGCCCCGGTATCCATTGGCGAATCTGATCGGCCACCACCTTCATGTAGTCGGTGGCAGCGATAAATGGGCCCTCACGATCCGCCAGCGCTTGTTGGATGTAATTCTGCTGCCGCGTTTCGGTTGCGTGCAGCATATTCCGGCGTTCTATCGCGAGCGCGTTCTTGCGCAACTCGCTGAAGCTCGTCACCGAGTACACGTCGGCCGGAACGCCGTAGTTCTTTTCCAGCAATTCAGCCGCCGCCAGCACTTCACGCAATATGGTCCCCGAACCAAACAGCGTCACCCGCACCTTGCCGCGGCCGCCGATCTGCAGCAGGTACATGCCGCTGAGAATGCCCTGCGCCACGCCGGCGGGCATCGCCGGATGCGGGTAGTTTTCATTCATGCAGGTGATGTAATAGAAGATGCTTTCATGCTCCTGGTACATGCGGCGCAGGCCATCCTGCACGATCACGGCCAACTCGTACGCGTAGGCCGGATCGTAGGCCACGCAATTGGGCACGGTGGTCGCCACCAGCTGGCTGTGGCCGTCCTGATGCTGCAGTCCCTCGCCGGCCAGGGTCGTACGTCCAGCGGTGCCGCCCACCAGAAACCCGCGCGCGCGACTGTCGCCCGCCGCCCAGATGAAATCACCCACCCGTTGAAAACCGAACATCGAGTAGTAGATGTAAAACGGCACCATGCTGACGCCGTGGTTTGCATAGGCGGTGGCAGCGGCGATCCACGAGCAACAGCTGCCCGCCTCATTGATGCCTTCCTCGAGAATCTGGCCTTTTTTATCTTCACGATAGAACATCAGCTGGTCGGCGTCTTGCGGCGTGTACAGCTGGCCCACGGATGAATAGATGCCGATCTGCCTGAACATTCCCTCCATGCCAAAGGTTCGTGCCTCGTCGGGAATGATGGGCACGATGTGCTGACCGATGTTCTTGTCCTTGACCAAGATGGTCAACATCCGCACCAGCGCCATGGTGGTGGAAATCTCGCGCTCACCCGTGCCCTCGAGCAGAGAGTTGAATGCCTCCAGGGGCGGCACGATCAGTGGCGCGGCGGTGGCGCGGCGCGCGGGCAGATAACCGCCCAGGCTCGAGCGGCGCGCCTGCAGGTAGCGCATCTCTTCGCTGTCCTCGGCGGGCTTTCTGAATGACAGGCCGGCGATCTCCTCGTCGCTGATCGGAATGTTGAAGCGATCTCGGACTTCCTTGAGCGCATCGTCGCTGAGTTTTTTCTGCTGGTGCGTGGACATCAGGCCCTCGCCCGCCTTGCCCATGCCGAATCCCTTGACGGTCTTCGCCAGGATCACGGTGGGTGCGCCTTCGTTCGCCACGGCTGATGCGTAGGCCGCGTAGACCTTGTGCGCATCATGACCACCGCGATTCAGGCGCCAGATCTCCTCATCCGACATGTTGGCCACCATCTCCTTGAGCTCCGGGTACTTGCCGAAGAAGTGCTCGCGCGTGTAGGCGCCGCCTTTGGATTTGAAATTCTGGTATTCGCCGTCCACGCACTCTTCCATCAAGCGCTTCAGAAGTCCTTCGTGATCACGCTCCAGCAACGGATCCCAGCGCGAGCCCCACAGCACCTTGATCACGTTCCAGCCGGCGCCGAGGAACGCCGCTTCGAGTTCTTGAATGATCTTGCCGTTGCCGCGCACCGGGCCGTCGAGCCGCTGCAAATTGCAATTGATCACGAAGATGAGATTGTCGAGTTTCTCGCGCACCGGCATGGTGAGCGCGCCCATCGACTCCGGCTCATCCATTTCGCCATCGCCAAGGAATGCCCAGACTTTGCGGTCGGAAGCCGGCACGATGCCGCGATGCTCCAGGTAGCGCACGAATCGCGCCTGAAAAATCGCCATCATCGGACCTAAGCCCATCGAGACGGTGGGGTACTGCCAGAAATCCGGCATCAGCCACGGATGCGGATAGGAGGATAATCCTCCGCCCCGCACTTCTTGCCGGAAACGCTGCAATTGACTCTCGTCCAGGCGGCCTTCGAGATACGCGCGCGCGTAAATGCCCGGGCTCGAATGCCCCTGTATATAGATCATGTCCCCGGGATGCGCGTCGCTGCGCGCACGCCAAAAATGATTGAACCCGACCTCATACAGCGTCGCCGCCGATGCGTAAGTCGCGATGTGGCCGCCATACTCCGCGTTGGAGCGGTTCGCCTGCACCACCATGGCAAGCGCGTTCCAGCGTATGTACGCCTCGTTGCGCCGCTCCAAGGATCGATCGCCGGGATAATCCGGCTGCTGTGCTTTGGATATGGTGTTGAGATACGCGGTGTTGGGTTTGAATGGCAGGTACGCGCCGGACCGGCGCGTGAAGTCCACCAATTTCTCCAGCAAAAAGTGCGCGCGCTCCGGCCCCTGTGCACGCATGACCGAATCGATGGATTCCAGCCACTCCTGAGTCTCGACAGGATCGATATCTTCGAACGGCGATTGTTGCGTCATAGAATGCACACACCCACGTGTCCTGATAAGATGGCAGGCACGTTTTAGCGCTGCTGCGCCAACTGCCATTGAGTTTGCCCGAAGGCTATCTTCGGGGTTTGGTTTTTCACGGTCAAGCAAGGGATTGGATCGCGATACTTTTGCGGTTTTACGCTATGCCGACTCGCTTGCCCTTCGACCAACTCCTCGTGCAGGTGCGCCAGCTGCGCGCGCGCATTACCCCCTCGGCTCTGGCGCGCTACCCGAGTGTGTTGCTGTTCCTGCCCGTCGCCCCGACGCAGGCGGACTGGCAGGCGTTACCGCACGGTGCGCTGCTGCGCGCTCTGTTTGCGAGCAAGGTCCGCAAAGCCGGCGACACATTTCAGCTGCGGGTCGGGGCCGAGGCGCAGACGCTGTTGAATGTCGCGTGTCTGGCCGGAAGCGCCAGCACATTCGAACGCCTGCAAGCGGCAGGCAAGCTCGCGCGCGCGGTGCTCGAGGGCGATCCGCACACGGTGCTGGTTTGGCATCAGGGCTGCACGGCGAGCTCGGCCGATGCGGCCGGCGCAGCCGCCATTGCGGCGCTGCAGGCAGCTGCGTTTCGCTTCGCGACGTTCAAGAGCAAGCCGAAAAAGCGTGCGCTGCTCGCGAGAATCGATGTCCGCGGCAGGCTTCCCGAACTCGATCGGACCCTGGCGAGCGCCGCCGGCAACAATTTGGCGCGCTGGCTTACCGCGCTGCCGCCGAGCACTTTGGATGCGAAGGCCTATCGCCGCTTGCTGCAGCAATTCGCGCGCCGCTTGCGGCTGCGCTTCAAGTTCTACGGCGAGTCCCAGTTGAAGCGCCTGGGGGCCGGCGCGTTCCTCGCGGTCGCGCGCGGCAATGGCACACGTGATGCCGGGATCGCGTATCTGTCCTATCGTCCACGCGGCTCCGCCACGGCGGCCGTGAGCCTGGTCGGCAAGGGCATCTGTTTCGACACCGGTGGCACGAACCTGAAGGCGCACAAGGGCATGCTGGACATGCATACCGACATGGAAGGCAGCGCCGTGGCGCTGGGCAGCCTGTATGCACTGCACGCGTTGCGCTCGCCGCTGGCCGTGGATTGTTGGCTGGCAATCACCGAGAACCGCATCGGCCCGCTCGCCTACAAGCCGCAAGATGTGGTACGCGCGGCCAACGGCACAACCATCCAGGTCATTCACACAGACGCCGAGGGCCGCATGGTGCTGGCTGACGCACTCAGCCTCGCGTCAAGCAGGAAGCCGAATTCAATCATCGATTATGCAACCCTTACCGGCGCCTGCGTCTACGCGCTCACCGAGCGCTACAGCGGCGCCTTCTCCAACCGCCCCGCGGCCCGCGATCTGATCGAGGCGGCGGGCAGCAGCTGCGGCGAGCGCGTCTGGTGTTTTCCCATGGACGGCGACTACGACACGGATCTGGAAAGCAGCGTTGCAGATGTCATGCAGTGCGCTGCCGACAGCAAGGGCGATCACATCCTGGCCGCACGCTTTTTGAACCGGTTCGTACCGAACGAGATTCCCTGGCTGCACCTCGATCTTGCGGCCGGAACGCGTCACGGCGGCCTCGCGCACATCGCCACGGAAATCACGGGATTCGGCGTGCGCTACACGCTCGAACTACTGCGCCGCGGCTGGCCGCCGGCGGCGGCGACCCGCACATGACGCAGTTGCGCATTCAACGGCCCGACGACTGGCACCTGCATCTGCGCGACGGCGCCGCGCTCAAGGATGTCGTGCGGTTCACCGCGGAGCGTTTCGGGCGCGCCATCGTCATGCCCAACCTCAAGCCGCCGATCACCACGGCCGCGATGGCCCAAGCCTATCGGCAGCGCATCTTGTCGGCACTCCCCGCCAACAGCCGATTCGAGCCGTTGCTCACGCTGTACCTGACCGATACGACGACCGTTGCCGAGATCGATCGCGCCAAGATCAGCGGAATCATCCATGGCGTCAAGCTCTACCCTGCCGGCGCCACGACGCATTCCGACTCGGGAGTGACAGACGTAAAGAAGGTGTTCCCGGTACTCGAGCGCATGCAGGAGATCGGCATGCGCTTGCTGGTTCACGGCGAATCGCCGCAGGCCGACGTCGATGTGTTCGATCGCGAAGCGCATTTTATCGACACCGTGCTCGCGCCCCTGCTCGAGCGCTTCACGAAGCTGTCCGTGGTGTTGGAACACATCACCACCGAGCGTGCGGTCGAATTCGTGAGCGGCGCCAGGGCCGGCGTCGCGGCCACCATCACGCCGCAGCATCTGCTGCACAATCGCAATGCCATTTTCCTCTCCGGCATCCGGCCGCATTACTATTGCCTGCCGATATTGAAGCGCGAACGCGATCGACAAGCGCTGCTTCGGGCCGCGACCAGCGGCAATCCGCGTTTTTTCCTCGGCACTGACAGCGCACCCCACGAGCGCGCCACCAAGGAGAACGCCTGCGGTTGCGCGGGCATGTTCACTGCGCATGCCGCCATCGAGTTGTACGCCGAAGCGTTCGAATCGGTGGGTCGCCTCGACCGGCTGCAGCCCTTTGCCAGTCATTTCGGCGCCGACTATTACGGGCTGCCACGCCACGAAGACACCATAACCCTGGTCAAGGAAGCCTGGGTGGCGCCTCAAACCCTGGAATTCGCCGGCGGCATACTGGTGCCGTATCGCGCAGGCGAAACGTTAAGTTGGCGTCTGGCTTCCGCGGGCGCCTCATGACGCTGCTGCCCCCAATTACCTTCGCCACGCGTTTCCGCGGTTTTCTTCCGGTGGTCGTCGACGTCGAGACCGGCGGGTTCAACTCGCAGACCGACGCGCTGCTGGAAATCGCGGCGGTGCTCATCGACATGCGCAGCGACGGCACCCTGGCGCGCGGCGAGACCCATCGCTACCACGTCGTCCCGTTCCCCGGCGCCAACCTGGAGCCCGCCTCGCTCGCCGTGAACGGTATCGATCCGCATCATCCCCTGCGGCCCGCAATCTCCGAGGAGGACGCGCTGCAACGCATATTCCGCGAAGTTCGAACCGCCATTCGGGCCGCGGATTGCAGCCGCGCAGTGCTGGTCGGCCACAATTCATTTTTCGATTTGAATTTCTTGAATGCGGCAGTGGCGCGCGCGCAGGTCAAGCGCAATCCGTTTCACCCGTTCTCGAGCTTCGATACTGCCACTCTCGGCGGCGTTGCCTTCGGACAAACCGTGCTGATGCGGGCGACGCTGGCCGCCGGGCTGGATTGGGACACCTCTTCCGCGCATTCCGCCGCCTATGATGCCGAGCGGACCGCGGATCTCTTTTGCACGGTGTGCAATCAGTTCCAAGGCGTCTTTGAGAGCAGCCGCCGGCGATTGGCGTCGATGGGACCGCTGGAGGTGGAGCCGTCGGACGGCTCCATGGACTTGAACCAGGAGCCCTAGGCTGCGACCGCGCCCGCCTCGGCCAGAAGCTGCTTCAGTTCGCCGCTCTTGTACATCTGCAACGCGATGTCGCAGCCGCCGATCAGTTCGCCATTGACGTATAACTGCGGAAACGTGGGCCATTTCGAGTAGACCTTCAGCGCCTCGCGTACTTCCGGGTCTTCAAATATGTTGAAGTGCGTAAATTGGGCCCCGCAGGCGCGGAGCGCTCCCACCGTTTGCGCGGAAAACCCGCATTGCGGGAAATCGGGCGTACCCTTCATGTACAGCACCACCGGGGCGGCGGAAAGCTGCGCTTTGATTCGTTCAATGGCATCCATAGTCAACAATCTCCACATTAATCAACGCGGCGGATCCGCGGACAATACTCAATTGTACGATAACCGCCCCGACGGTACCCCTCTCGTTGAATTATTGAGGTCAGTCACCTATTCTTCAAGGTTGCCGCAACGCACGATCCGCCCAATGAGGGGTCGGACGCACAACTTTAAGGAGGGGCATCGTATGAACCCGTTAACAACCGTCAAGTGGCCTCTGATCATCGGATTCGTGCTCGCAGTCGTGATTGCAGCCTTGGTGGAAGGCGGACTTACCTTCAACAGCATCACGCTCGCCGCCCTGACTCGCTGGCTGCACATCATATTCGGCATCTTCTGGATCGGGCTCTTGTACTACTTCAATGCCGTACAGACACCCGGCCTGTCCGCAGCGGCTGCCGATAAGGGCGGACCGGGCGGCGCCGGGGTCAACAAGTACATCGCGCCGCGCGCGTTGCTGTGGTTTCGCTGGTCGGCGCTCGGCACCTGGCTGTTGGGCGCCTACTTGCTGTCGCAAAGTCACGGCCGCTTCATCAGTGCCTTTACCTTGAGTCTGTCCGATGCGCAGTTTTCCCGCCCGAATCTCATCATTGGCATTGGCGCATGGCTGGGTACCATCATGCTGTTCAATGTGTGGGGATTGATCTGGCCCAATCAGAAGAAGATTTTGGGGATCGTGCCGGCCACCGATGAGGAAAAGGCCAAGGCGCGCAAAGTCGCTTTGTATGCCTCGCGGACCAACTTCTTGCTGTCCGTTCCCATGTTGATGTGCATGGTGGGGCCGATGCACGGTCTGCCCTTCTGAGGGCTTGGGGCGCGGCAATGCCAGGCCCGGTGCGCTCATCGGTGCCTACACCTGCGGATCTGCCGCAGCAGGTCGCCGCGGCCCTGGCGGAAGATATCGGCAGCGGCGATTTGACCGCCGAGTTGATTCCTGCCGATAGAAACGGCCGTGCCTCCGTGATCACGCGCGAGGCGGCGATCGTCTGCGGCATTCCCTATGTCGAAGCGAGTTTCCGGCAATTGGATTCCCGGGTGAGCTTCGAATGGCTGGTGGCCGAAGGCGACAGCGTGCAAATCAATCAACGCTTGTTCGCAGTCGACGGCCCGGCGCGCACGCTATTGACCGGCGAGCGCTGCGCACTCAATTTCCTGCAGCTGCTCTCCGGCACGGCCACTGCGGCGCATGCCTATGCGGTGCTGCTAGAAGGCACGAACTGCCGGCTGCTCGACACACGTAAAACGATCCCGGGCCTGCGCTCGGCGCAAAAATACGCGGTACGCGTCGGCGGCGGACACAATCATCGCATGGGGCTGTTCGACGGTATCCTCATCAAGGAAAACCACATCATGGCCGCGGGATCGATTGCGACGGCGGTCGCCGCCGCAAGGCTGCAGAGGCGCAAAGTACCCGTCGAAGTCGAGGTGGAAAATCTCCCGCAATTGCAGCAGGCGATCGAAGCCGGCGCCGATATCGCCATGCTGGACAACTTCTCGCTGGCTTCGATGCGCGAGGCGGTGGCGATCAACGCACGCGCCGACGCTCCCTTGAAGCTGGAAGCGTCGGGCGGAATAACTTCCGCGACGATCCGCGAGATCGCCGCCACCGGAGTCGACTTCATTTCGGTCGGCGGCATCACCAAGCACGTACGCGCCGTGGATTTGTCGATGCGGTTCGAATGGCGCGCCTAGGCCGCTAAAGATCAGACGCTGTTCGCGGCCTTCAGCACGCGCTGCGGCTGCGAGACCCCGTAGCCCTGGGCATAATCGACGCCCAGGCTCTGCAGCATGTTGATGATTTCCTGATTTTCCGCAAACTCGGCGATGGTCTGCTTGCCGGTCAAATGGCCGATCTCGTTGATTGAACGGACCATTTCACGGTCGATGGGATCATGCAGGATTTCCTTGACGAAACTGCCGTCGATCTTCAGGTAATCGACCGGAAAATGCTTGAGATAGCCGAACGATGACAAACCGGTGCCGAAGTCATCGAGCGCGAATTTGCAACCGAGTTCCTTCAACGCCTGGATGAACCTGTACGCCTGCGAGAAGCTCGCGATGGCCGCGGTCTCGGTGATTTCGAAGCAGATCTTGGTGGCATCCAAGCCGCTGCGATGAAACTGGTCGATGACGTATGGCAGGAATTTGTCGTCGCCCAGGCTCTGTCCCGACAAATTGATCGAGCACATCGTGAGTTTTTCGCGCTCGTCCGCTTCGGACACCAGCCACCGAAACGCGTTTTCGATCACCCAGCGATCGATGCTGGGGGTGATGCCGTAGCGTTCGGCGGCTGTCATGAAATTGTCCGGCCCGACGATCTTGCCGGTTTCGTCGCGCATGCGCAGCAGCAGCTCGTAGTGCGATCCGGCTTCAGTCTTCTGCAGCGGCATGATGGTCTGCCGGAAAAGCTCGAAACGCCCTTCTTCCAGCGCATTGTTGATGCGCGCCGCCCACTGCATTTCGCGGCGCCGGCGCATCAAATCGATGTCATTTTCCTCGAAGCTGTGGACGCGATTGCGTCCCGCCTCCTTGGCGGCCTGGCAGGCACTGTCGGCGGCGCTCAGGACCGATGCGACATCGGCATTGTCTGCGGATATCGGCACGACGCCAATGCTGGCGCCCAGTCGGAAGGTGCGCTCCTCCCAGGTGAACTTGAAGTTGCGCACCGCCTCGCGCAGCGCCTCGGCGGTGCGCATGGCTTCATCGAGGGAGCAGCTTTCGAGCAGAATGCCGAACTCATCGCCGCCCAAGCGCGCCAGCGTGTCGCGCCAGCGCACTTTTGACTTCAGCAGCGCGCCCACCTGCCCCAGCAACGCATCGCCAGCGCTGTGACCGCAGGTATCGTTGACGATTTTGAATTGATCGAGGTCAAGCACGCACAGCGCGTACGAGGTCTCCCGCGCTTTGGCGCTCTTCAGGGCGCGCTCCATCCGATTCTCGAATTCGCGCCGGTTCACCAACCCGGTGAGCACGTCATGGCTGGCGTGATAGCTCAGACGCCGGTTGAGCTCGCGCGCCTCGCTGACGTCATGGAACACCAGAACGCCGCCCGACACCGCGCCGCTGCCGTCGCGGATCGGCGATGCGGTGCTTTCCACGTAGATTTCGTTGCCATCCCGGCGGATGAGCAGCATCGGGCGCACCGATTTGATCGAGCGGGTGCGGCGAATGGCCACCGCGAGCGGATTTTCGAGCGGCTCACAGGTCTCTTCGTGGAAGGCCCGGAAGATCTCCTCGATCGCTCGGCCCTGGCTGTCCTCGAGACGCCAGCCGGTCAGCGCTTCGGCCACCGGATTCACGTAGTCGATGACGCCCTTCGCATCCGAGGTGATGACGCCGTCGCCGATGCTCTGCAAGGTGATCTGCGCGCTCTCTTTCTCGCGAAACAGCGCTTCTTCGTAGAGTTTTCGTTCCGTGATGTCGAGCTCGACGCCGACCAGACGCAGCAACCGGCCCTTGTCGTCGACCTTGGCCTTGGCACGGCTGATCACCCACCGCCATTCGCCGGTGGCGTGGCGCATGCGATGCAAGCTTTCGAAAATCGGCGTCTTACCGGCCACGTGATCGCGAATGGCGGCCTGCACGCGCGACATGTCGTCCGAGTGCACCAGAGTGCGCCAGTCGGGCACTTGTCCGGTGTCGCTCTCATCGTATCCCAGCATCGCTTTCCAGCGCGGCGAATAGTAAATGCGATTGTTGAGCGTATCGAAATCCCATAAACCATCGTTGGCGCTATACAGGGCCAGTTCATTGCGCTCTTCCAAATCGTCCAAATGACTCTGGATCTCGATGCGCTCGAGTCCGGTGGCAAGACTGCTGCCCACCAGCTTCATGAGCAGATGCAGCTGCACATCCGAGTTATCGCGGGGACGCGCATTGGCGATGCCGAGCACGCCCGCCGCTCTGTCCTTGATGAAATAACCGATCGTCAACACCGATCCGATGCCGAGGTGGCTCCAGAGCGCGGCGTCGTCGCGCTGATCGGCGCGCGGCGCCGCGGTATCGCGCAGTTCCGATACCCGCAACGGCGCGAGCCGCGAGCGCAGCCACGGCATCACATCCAACGACTGACCGCGCAATTGTTCCGGATTGCCGGTGGCGAGCATGCCGCGCGCGACCTGGGCTTCGCTGAACACGCCCAGTTCCGCATCCAGACTGATGTGAAAAGCCGCGTCCGCCCGGGTCGCCTCGCGCAGCAATTCCAGATTCACGATGATGGTGTCGAGTGCTGTGGCTGCCGTCATCGTTTGAAAATCGACGGCGATCTTGGTGCAAATTACGTCAAGTCCGGCGGCGGGTCGCACGCCGCCGCGCGGCGGCCATGTGTGCGGGGACAATATGTCCGAGGCGGTCAGGTCTGGATGGCGGGGATCGTTTGGAGCTATTGCCATGCGCCGTCACAGGTCCCAGAGGTGAAGTTACGGTTGTAGATCAATAGTTTGCCACTCAATCCATCGAGAAAATCGAATGCGTCACACAGTTCCTTAAGGCATCGGGGGGCTTACATACGACCGGATTCTCGCACAAGTTATAAGGAATACAAGCTAAGCGATTGTATTAATGGGGCTTCAGCCAAAAGCTTCAACGACTACTGAAATGGGCCATCGCAAGGGCGCCTCGCACGATAGGACCGCCACGTCGCGATCTTAACTGATGGCCGCCTTCGCTGTTTCGAACAGCCTGATAAGCCTCTGTTCCATATCGGCTTGCAGCCGCTCGAGAGCTGCCGCATCCAGACCCTTGGCGACATAGATGGGCTCGCCCACCGCAATGACGATGCGCGAGCCGATTTTTGGGATCACGAAACGATCCCAGCTGATCTTCCACGCGCGCGAGGCAAAAAAGCTCAGCGGAACAATGGGCCTTTGCGAGAGTTGTGCGAGCAGCAATGCGCCGGGCTTGAACTTCCATGGCGGTCCGCGGGGACCATCCGGCGCGATGACGGGCGAAATGCCCTCGTGTACCAACGCCTGATAGAAATCGCGCAGCGCGCGCGCGCCTGTGTGCGACGATGATCCGCGGATCACCTCGCCGCCCAAACTGCGCACGATGATGGCGCCGAACTCGCCGTCGACCGAGGGGCTGATCAACACGCCGAGTTTGACGCCGGCGCCGCGCAACTCGAACAGATACTTGGCGCAGAATAATTGATGCTGGTGCCAGTACACCGGAATGAATGCGGGTGCGCGTGCCAGGCTCGCCGTGATGTGCTCGCCGCCGATGATCTTCACCACGCGGGACCAGCCCCAAACCATGCGCATCAGCGCCAGACAGGGCGGCGCGGCGGCTTTGTACAGCCATAGTCGCCCCGCCGTCAGGCGGCGACCGGAGCTGGTTTGCTGTGTATAGATGGTGTTGGTCAGTCCACCCTTTTCGCGTTTTTTCTGCACGGCTCGTATTGTCGGGAAGCCCTCCGTGGGGCGCAATCCCTACGTTACAATGCCGCTATGCAGACCACAGCAATTCCGCCGGGGCCGACCGCAGGCTTCGATCTTGGCGGCAGCGATGAATCACTGGCACGTTTGCGGGAATACTTCGCCAATTTCGGCGATATCTATCGCGTTTTCGCCCCGGCCCGCGGCGTGTACAACTACGTCATCAATCACCCCGATGACATCAAACGGGTGCTGTTGACCAATCACCGCAATTACACCAAGGGCGAGGGCATGGATCGGGTCAAGATCCTGCTGGGCAACGGCATCATGACCAGCGAAGGGGCTTTTTGGCGCCGGCAGCGGCGCATGTTGCAGCCCTCGTTCCACCGGCGCGTTATCGATCAATTCAGCGCGCTGATCGGCGAGGTCAACGAGAAATACGCGGAGCGCTGGTCGGCGCAGGCGGCGCGCGGGGAGCCGGTCAATCTGTCGAGCGACACCAGCGAATTGACGCTGGAAATCGTCCTCAAGTCCATATTCGGCACTGACCTCGCGCGATTGGAACATCAGATGGGGGCCAATCCCTTCGAGGTCGTCGCCAAACAATCGAACCGCGATTTGAAATTCGCCTTCCAATTCCGGTCGCTGGCGCGGTTGGTGGGAGATTTGATCCAACGGCGGCGTGCGCAACCGGAGCAGCATTTCGACTTCCTGAGCATGTTCATGCAGACCCGCGATCGCGAGAGCGATGAACCCATGTCGGACAAGGAATTGATCGACGAGGTGCTGACGCTGATCGTCGCAGGTCACGAAACCACGGCGGCGGCGCTCACCTGGACCTGGTACCTGGTCAGCCGCCACCCGCAAGCCGCCGAGCAGCTGCAGGCCGAGGCCGACCGCACCCCGTCGCGCGCCGCGCTTGGACTCGATGCCGCCGAAGCCCTGGCATTCACGCACCAGGTGCTGCAGGAATCGCTGCGGCTGTATCCGCCAGGGTGGCTGCTGACGCGCCGCGCAATCGAGGCCGATGAACTCGGCGGCTACGCGATCGCGCCGCGCACCGACGTGTTCATAAGTCCCTACATGCTGCACCGGCACCCCGAGTTTTGGAGCGAACCGGAGGAATTCAAGCCGCAGCGTTTCGCCGGCGCCGACGCCGCCGAGCGGCATCGATTCGCGTATATTCCCTTTGCGGTGGGTCCGCGGCACTGCATCGGCGAGAATATCGCGATGTTCGAGATGCTGGTGCATATGCACACCATGGTGCGTCGCTTTCGCCTGCGGCGCGCCACCAACGAGCCCATCGAACTCGAGGCGCAAATCAATCTACGCCCTCGATCAAATCTCATGATGACGGTAGAAACGCGATGAATGATCACAACAGGGCCATGGGCTACGCGACATTGGTGGATGTCCTCGAAAGCAATCGGGGCGTGGATGGCAGCGTCACATTCATCGAAGGCGAGAACGCCGAACGGCGCGTACCATTCAAAGATGTCTATGCGCGGGCATTGGGAATTCTATATTTCCTGCAGAGCGCCGGCGCCCGGCGCGGCGACAAGATGATCATTTTTCTGAACAACAACGAGCAGTTCATGGACGGCTTTTGGGCCGCCGTTTGCGGCGGCATCGTGCCCGTGCCGCTGGCGGTTGGCATCAGCGATGAACACCGGCACAAGCTGCTGCGGGTGGCGCGCAAGCTCGGCAATCCGCTGTTGTACACGGACGCAAAGAGTCTCGAGCGCCTGGGGCACCTGGCCGCAGAGGCGGGCGAGTCGGAGCTGTTCCAGCAAATCAAATCGCGCTCCTTCCTGGTCGAATCGATCGCGGATATCTCCAAGCCGGGCAAATTGCACCGCCCGCAACCCGAGGATCTCGCGTTCATCCAATTTTCGTCCGGATCGACGAGCGAGCCCAAAGGGGTGATGCTCAGCCACGGAAATTTGATCGCGAATGTGCAGGGCACGACGGCTGTCGATAAATTCAGCGATCGGGATGTTTCCTTGAGCTGGATGCCGTTGACGCACGACATGGGCTTGATCGGGTTCTACTTGATACAGTTCGCGAATCGCGTGCACGTCAATCTGATGCAGACCGAGCTGTTCGTGCGGCGGCCGCTATTGTGGCTGCAAATTGCGGCAAAAAAGCGCGTCACCGTCACCTGCTCCCCGAACTTCGGCTACCGTCATTTTCTCAAGGTACTGGGCGATCGGCGCCTGGACAATGTGGATTTGTCGGCGATCCGCTTGATATTCAACGGTGCGGAACCGATCTCGGTGCCGCTGTGCAATGAATTCATGAACTCACTCGCCTACACGGGTCTGAAGCGCCACGCCATGTATCCGGTTTACGGATTGGCGGAGGCATCGCTCGCCGTAACCTTGCCGCCCCCGGGGTCGGACTATCGCTGGATACGCGTGAACCGGCATCGCGTGAACGTCGGCGTTCCCATCGAGCTCAATCCGGCGGATGGTCGCGATGCGCTCGAACTCATGTGCGTCGGCCACGTGGTGCCGAACACCGAGTTGCTCATCGCGGACGATGCGCGCACCGGTCTACCCGACGGCATGGTGGGTCACATCCTGATTCGCGGCGCCAGCGTCACGCGCGGTTATTTCGCCGACCCCGAGGCCTCGGCCGCCGCGATCGACGCCGACGGCTGGGTGGACACGGGCGACCTTGGGGTGGTGCACGAGGCCGGCCTCTACATCGCCGGCCGCACCAAGGAAATCATTTTCGTCAACGGGCAGAACTACTACCCCTATGATCTGGAGAACATTGCACAGCGCGCGCCGGGACTCGAGCTCAACAAGGTGGTGGCGGCCGGCGTCTTGAAGCCGGGTTCGCAGGGCGAGGAACTGGTCGTGTTCGTGCTCCATCGCGGCGGCATGGCGGATTTCGTGGATACCGCATCCGCGGTCAGCCGCCTGGTCAACGAGCACACCGGCCTGGAGGTCGCGCAGGTCATACCGACCAAACGCATTCCAAAGACCACCAGCGGCAAGGTGCAGCGCCACCTGCTGGAGCAGGCCTATATCGAAGGCGAGTTCGATGTGGAGCTCGCCGAATTAAACACCCTGCGCGCGGCTCACGGCGGTTCGGAGCGCGTCGCCGTGGGCCTGGAAACCAGTTTGCAATCGATCTGCGAGGCCGCGCTGCCGGGTAAGCGAATCGATGTAAACGATAATTTATTTGAGATCGGCGCGAGTTCGCTGAAATTGATCGAGATCCATGAAAGCATTGACCGCGATTACCCCGGCCTCATCGATCTGACCGAACTTTTCGATCACCCCACCATTGCGCAACTGGCAAGGCATCTGGAATCAAAAATCGCGCGATCTACGCACTAGCCGCTGCCGTAAAGCGGCTTTTTCAAGCGCCAGCGCCGGTAGGACCACAGCCAGTCGGCAGGACTTGCCAGCACATCAGCCTCGTAGGCGCGCGCGTAGCGTTCCGTCATCTGATTGGGTTCGGTAACTTCGCGCCCGTCCCATAACTGTCGAAACTCGACCTCGTAGTAGCTGCGCCGTACGCGCCGCACGCGTGCGTACATCATGGGCAGGCGCGTTGCGCGCGCCATCTGTTCCGCGCCGACGTAGAACGCGGTGTCCTGACCCAGAAATTTCGTCCAATAGCGCTGATCGGTCGATGCCGGGGCCTGATCGGCGTTCACGCCGAGCGCATGCGCAATACCGCGTCTGCGCAGAAAGTCCGCCAGCAACTCCTTGGCGGGCACCAGCCGCGCACCGAACCGCGAGCGCACTCCGAGCATCAAGCGTTCGGCCCAGGCATCACGCAACGGCTTGTAAGCGGCGTCCACGGGGTACCCCAGCTGCAGCGTGACACCCTGCAGCAGCCATTCCCAGTTGCAGAGGTGCGAGGTGACAAACATGATGGACTGGCCGGCGTCCAGGTACTGACGGGCCAGTTCCACATTCGTGACGCGCATGCGGCGGCGCATGTCGGCTTCGCTCATCGAGACCGATTTCAGCACCTCGATCATAACATCGCAGTAGTTCTTCAAGAATTGCTTGTGGATCCTCGCGCGCAGCGCGTCACCGGCATCCGGGTATACCTTCTCGAGCTGCTCCAGAATGACGTGGCGGCGGTGGCGCGCCACGTAGTAGGCGAGGAAGTAGAGAAAGGCCGCAAATCCATACAGCAGGGCCCACGGAATACGCGACAAGAGCTTGATCATGGAATCACAAGTCTAGCGTCATCCGGCGAACACTTGGTAAGCTTCGAGACCCAACCCCGGAGGTAACGATGAGATCGCTCGGCAGCAAACCGCAGGGCGCGCGGCTCGAGCGCATCAAGGGATCGCCGCGCTGGGCGGGCGAGCGGTTTCGCAACGTGCATCCGATCGCGGCGGGATTGCGCGACCCCAATGCAACGATGCCGACATTGAGCGAATTCCTATGCGGCGGCGAGCGGCGCGTGCCGCGAGGTCCGCTGCCCTCGATGAAGCCACTCGAGACCTGGACCAAGACGCCCGAGAGCGGGCTGCGCGCCACCTGGCTCGGTCATTCGACCGTGTTGATCGAGATCGACGGTCTGCGCGTGCTCACGGATCCTGTATGGGGACCGCGGGCCTCGCCGTCGACTCTTGCAGGCCCGAAGCGCTTCCAGCCCGTGCCGGTAGCGCTTCGCGCCATGCCGCCGCTGGATCTCGTGATCGTATCGCACGATCACTACGATCACCTCGACTACCCCACCATCCGCGAACTCGCCAAGCTTGACGTGCCGTTCGTGACCTCACTCGGTGTCGGCGCCCATCTCGAAGCCTGGGGCGTCGATGCGCAGCGCATAGTCGAACTCGATTGGTGGGAATCGCATCAAGTACCCAACAGCGGTCTCATCGTGACCGCCGCACCCTCGCAGCACTTTTCCGGGCGCGGGCTGAAGGACCGCAATCGGACCCTGTGGTCTTCGTTCGTCATCCGGGGCGAACGCCATGCCGTGTTCTTCAGCGGCGACACCGGCCTCACGACCGAATACCAGGTCATCCGCGATCGGCTCGGGCCCTTTGATCTAGTGATGCTGGAGGTGGGTGCGTTCCATCCGGCCTGGGGCGACATCCACTTGGGGCCGCACAACGCGCTCAAAGCCTTGAGATTGCTTGGCGGCGGCGCTTTCCTGCCCGTGCACTGGGGCACGTTCAGCCTCGCAATGCATGCCTGGGACCAGCCAGCGGAAGCCTTGCTGGAGTTGGGCCCGAAAGCGGGCGCGCAACTTTTGATGCCGCGCCTCGGTGAGCCCGTCGAGCCTGGACATGGAGAACGCGCCAAGCCTTGGTGGCGTGAAGTCGAGACCAGCGCGCGCCCGGAGCCGGCTCCAGAACCCTCGCCGGACACGCTGCCCGCAGAGTTGCCCTGGCCGCTCGACTAGGAGCGTTGAATGAGCGCTGCAGAGCAATCGATAAGCCAAGACCGATCCAAGAGCGACCAACATCGGGCGACCGAGCGCTTCGACGTGCTCATCGTCGGGGCTGGAATTTCCGGGATCGGTGCCGCCTATCATCTCACCGTGCAGTGTCCGGGAACCCGTTTCGTGGTTCTTGAAACCCAGGCGGGTTTTGGCGGCACCTGGCTCACGCACCGCTATCCCGGCATCCGCTCCGACAGCGACCTCTACACCTTCGGTTATCGATTCAAGCCATGGACCAGCGCCCCGATCGCGTCCGCTGCCGAAATCCTGCGCTACATGGGTGAAGTCATCGAGGACAACGATCTTGGACCGCACATCCGCTATCGCCACCGCATTTTAAGCGCGAGTTGGTCGAGCAAGGAGAACCTTTGGACCATCGAGGCCGTTCTCACGGACAGCGGTGCGAAGGTTCGCATCGAGGCAAATTTCCTGTGGATGTGCCAGGGTTACTACCGGCACTCCAAGGGATACACGCCCGCCTGGAAGGATGTTGAGAGCTTCAAAGGCCGCATCGTTCATCCGCAGACCTGGCCGCAGGACCTCGACTACAAGGCTAAGAATGTCGTCGTCATTGGGTCGGGCGCCACCGCGGCCACGCTCATACCGGCCATTGCAGCCGACGTCGGCCACGTCACGATGCTGCAGCGCTCGCCGACGTACTTCATTACCGGCCGCAACGCCATCGTCATCGCCGACGAACTGCGCGATCTGGGCGTGGAGGAAAGCTGGATCCACGAGATTGTGCGCAGGAAGATCCTTCGCGAGCAGGACGTGTTCACCCACCGAGCCTTCACCGAGCCCGAAGTCGTGAAAAGGGAATTGCTCGAAGGCGTGCGCGCCGCAGCTGGCCCCGATTGCGATATCGAACAGCACTTCACGCCCAAGTACCTGCCGTGGCGACAGCGGATTGCCTTCGTGCCGGATGCCGACTTGTTCGCGGCGATCCGCTCAGGCAAGGCATCGGTGGTCACCGATGAGATCGAGCGATTTGCAGAGAACGGCATTTTGCTGAAGTCCGGCAAGCTGCTGGCCGCCGACATCATCGTGACCGCCACCGGGTTCGACCTCAACGTCCTCGGCGACATCCATTTCACCATCGACGAGACGCCGCTGGTTTTCTCAAAAACGGTCACCTATCGCGGCATGATGTTCACCGGGGTGCCCAACATGGCGTGGGTGTTCGGATATTTCCGGGCCAGTTGGACATTGCGCACGGATTTGGTCGCCGATTTCACCTGCCGGCTGCTCAATCACATGCATGAAATTGGCGCCCGCAAGGTCACGCCGAAACTGCGGCCCGAAGAGGAGAACATGCCGCCGCAGTCCTGGATCGATCCGCAGAATTTCAATCCCGGCTATGTGATGCGCGGCATGCACCTGCTGCCACAGCGGCTCGACAAGCCGGAATGGCAGCATTCCCAGGACTACTGGGCGGAAAAGGACCAGATACCGGCGGCCAACCTCGACGACGGCACGCTGGTGTACGGATAGTCTACACTCGCGCTAGCGGAGGAATCACGCTCAAATGGATGCGGAAATAGAGACTATTACCGCGCGGCTTGATGACGTGGCGGAAATGACCAGGTTCCTGGCCTCGGTTCCCGACAGCAAGGAACTCGCCAAGGTTCTCGATGATAGAAAGCCGGTATCCACCCGGGCATACGAGGATGAGACCTGGACGGCCCGCTTCGTGGAAAGCGACGGCAGGACGGTCATGTGCTTCAAAATTGCTCCCATCACGATAGATCAGGCGGAAATGATCGAGATGCAGTGGGAGCGGAATGTCGCTTTGAGTGAAACGGCCTTCAAAAGGGCTGTCGAACAAGCACTTGGCGGCTGATACCAAGGGCACGATAGCCCCGCCCCGCCCGCTATCGCTTTTGGTGCTCAGTTGCCTGGCGGCCACCTGGCTGATCTGGGGCTCGACCTATCTCGTGATCCGATTCGCCCTGGTCGGATTCGCGCCATTCTTTATGATGGCCACGCGTTTCCTGTGTGCGGGGATGGTGCTGATGGCCTGGCAGCTGGCGCGCGGCGCGCGGCTGCCCCGCGCAAAGGAGTGGCGTAATGCGCTGCTGATCGGCACCCTGATGCTTGGCGCCGGCATGGGCGGCACCGCTTACGCCGAGCAAACCATAGCGTCGGGTTTGGTGGTCGCATTCATCGCCGTGCTGCCCTTGCTGCTGGTGGTGATCAATCTCGCGTTTCGGATTTATCCCAGCCGCAGTGAACTGTTTGCGGTCTTGGTCGGATTCGCAGGCGTATTGATGCTCACTCGCGGCACGGGAATGCACGCATCGCCGGCCGGGCTCATTGCGGTCAGTCTCGGCAGCACCGGGTGGGCGCTTGGCACCGTCTTGAGCCGGCAGACCTTCACGCTCGCGCCCGGCGCCACCGGCTTTGCCACCGAGATGCTGGGCGGCGGGTTGGCGCTGTTGGTCATATCAAGCTTGAGCGGCGAATCATGGCACCTGACCGACCAGCCAGGCGCCTGGCTTGCGTGGGCGTATCTGGTGACATTCGGCTCGTTGATCGCGTTCAATGCCTACATGCTGCTGCTGTCCCGGACCTCGGCGACCCTGGCGGCGAGTTATTCGCTGGTGAATCCCGTGGTTGCGCTGGTGCTGGGCGTGACGCTGGGCCGCGAGACGATTTCGATGTGGGAGTGGCTGTCCGCCGGGGTCGTCATGATCGGCGTGATATTGCTTTTCATGGGCCGGCGCCAATAGATTGCGATCCAGGTGTTTCACCCGCGACGCGCAATGCGCGCAAGGAGAAAATCATGAAAGAGGAACTGACGCCTTTGGGACATGCGAAGGACACCTTGATCGATCTGGCGATCAGGTTCGGGCCAAAACTGCTGACCGCGATCCTCATCCTCACGGCGGGTGTGTTCGTGGCCAATTGGATTGCCAGCGCGGCAAGCCGGGGTTTGAGCCGCATCGACCTCGAACCACCGGTGCGCCAGCTGCTGACCCGGGTAACGCGCATTCTGGTGATCGGACTGTTCCTGCTCATGGCGCTGCAGAATCTGGGGGTCGAACTGCTGCCGCTGATTGCGGGGCTCGGGGTTGCAGGCGCCGGTATCGCGCTTGCGACTCAAGGCGTGTTGAGCAATATGGTTGCCGGTCTCACCATAATTTTCACCAAGCCTTACCGGGTCGGCGAATACATCGCCGTCGTCGGGGTCGAGGGCGAGGTGGAAACCATCGCGCTATTCAACACGGCGCTCCGTCATCCGGACCGGTCGCGAATCATCGTGCCCAACCGCAAGATCGTGGGCGAAATTCTGCACAATTATGGACGCATTCGGCAATCGGACGTCAGAGTGGGCGTTGCCTATGAGTCGGATCTTGCGGCGGCACTCGGCGTCATTCGCGACCTGGTGCGCGCCAATCCGCGGGTGTTACCCGAGCCGGCGCCCGTGATCCAGGTGGCGAGACTTGGCGAGTCGGAAGTGCAAATCGCGATCCAGCCCTGGGTCGCGGTGGCCGACTTCGGCGCCGTGACCGGTGAACTGCATTTAGCGCTGGTCGAAGGGTTGCGACGGCGCGGCATCAGCATTCCGTATCCGCAGCGGGAAGTGCGCCTGATCGGCGGGCAAGCCTGAACGCGTGGGGGTTATCGTGACCGCTCGGAACTCGTCCACCGGGATGAAAGACTCTCCAGGCACAGCCGGACGGCCTTGATGCCGAGCAGATTTCCCAGCCGTATGTGCAAACTGAACACTCTGCCCAGTTTGCTGATCAGATTGAATACGATCCTGAATTTCTCCTGACGGCCGTCTGCAAGGTACGCAACCTTCAGCGCATCGCAGACAATCGCTCCCGGCAGCTTGTAAAGACGAGTACGCGAAACAATCGGATCCCGCACGCGCACCGCGAATCCAGGGTCACGGGCAAGAATCCAGGTGGCGATGCGCTCCAAGACGAACACCTTCATCTGCGCGTCGCGCTCACCTCGATACGTTGTCGGCTTGCGAAGCTCGGCGCCCAGTGGGTCGGTCGGCGATTCGGCGATCGCGATCATTTGCTCAACGATGCCGAGCCACACCATCCAAAACCGGGGCTTGGCGATCATAAAATTCGAAGAAACCTCGTTGCCCGAGTGGGTGACCAGTTCCTTGAGATCAGTGGGCTGGCCGATGCGCTCAAAGAACTGCGTGGCGAGGTTGAAGAGACCTGGGTGGCAAAATTCGCCGTATTCGAACGCGTTCCAGTAGTAGGCGGTCTTTTCGGGACTGTGACTGAACAGCACGATATCGGTTGCGTTGCGATCGCAGCTCACGATTTCGCGGACTGCGGCCGCGCCGAGCCCCGTCTTCTGATTGAACCGCGGCGAAAGAAATCCGTAAAAGGAATCAGCCTGCAACGGCTCCTTGAGCAGAAACTTCCTGATCGGCCAGTATTCGTACCAGTCCAGTCTTTCCTGGGACGTATTGTCGAGGACCAGAAAGCCAGGATCCAAATCTTCGCGCTTTGCGTAATGAGGAAGAATCTGATAGATGAATATTTCCGACATTTCGCAAGATCGCCGAGTGGGTGTCCGAGTGAGCCGCCGCAGGGGTGCATTGTGAGTCTTGGTCTCGGCGAGGTCCACAATGGCCAAAACCGAGCATCGAGAACCCGAACCCCGAACCGATACAATGATATATGAGTCCAGAGATCGTGCCCGGTCTGCCGAATGGGAAGCAAGTGTGCGCCATCGCGGTGACCTATCATCCGGATGGGGAGTTTCCCGCACGCATTAGCCGTATTCTGCCGCAGGTCGGCGCACTGGTGATCGTCGACAACGGCTCGGCCACAGCCGAAGTCGGGATGCTGCGCGAGATCGCGGCCAATCCCATGATCAGCCTGGTGTTAAATCCCGGCAATTTCGGCATTGCGCGTGCGCTCAATATCGGCATCGAGCGCGCGCTTAGCATGGGATTCAAGTGGACGCTGCTGCTCGATCAAGACAGCGTCCCCGACGATGACATGGTGCAGACCTTGCTGGCGGTACACGCCGACTTCCCCGACAAAGACCGGTTGGCGGTGGTTGGGTCCGGATTCAGAGACGTCGACAGCAAGGAACCGACGCCCATAAAGGTCGGTGACAATTGGGTGGAAGTCGAATGTGTCATCACATCAGGCTCGTTGATTCCGCTCGCGGTGCACGCCGCCGTCGGAGCCTTCAGAGAAGAGTTCTTCATCGACTATGTCGATATCGAGTATTGCTATCGAGCGCGGGCGCGAGGCTTCCGGGTGATCAAAACGCGGGCTGCCCTCATGTCGCATTCGATCGGGGCAATCACGCGGCACAATTTGTTAGGCTTCAAAAAGTGGACGTACAACCATTCTCCGGATCGCCGCTACTACATTGCGAGAAACGACACCGTGCTGCTGCGTGAATACGGGCAATACGCGTTGGGATTGTGGGCGTTGAAGAGCTTGAGCCGCTGCATTCGCCTGTGCAAGCGGATCGCCCTCTATGAGCAGATGAAATCCCGAAAGATGGCCGCCGTCGCGCAAGGCTGGTGGGACGGCGTGCGCGGACACCTAGGACCGCGGGGTTAACTCGCGGGCTCGATCGAAGAAAGACTGACGCCGTGCTTGGCGACGCCGCGCAACGCCTTGGGCAGGGCGAAGATCACGTGTTCCTGCCGCCCCTGCAACTCCTCCGCCACCTCGCCGCCCCACGCGCGCAGCCGCGCGATCACGCCCTGCACCAGGATTTCCGGCGCCGAAGCGCCGGCCGTCAGGCCGATCTTGTTGACTCCCGCAAACCACTCGGGCTTAAGATCTTCAGGCCCATCGACCAAGTACCCGGGTTTGTGGCATTTATCGGCCATTTCCCGCAGGCGATTGGAGTTCGAACTGGACTTGGAGCCGACCACCACCAGCACGTCGCAGCGTCCGATCAATTCCTTGACCGCATCCTGGCGATTCTGCGTGGCATAGCAGATGTCTTCCTTGACGGGCGCTTTGAGCGCGGGGAACCGTGCCCGCAATGCCGCGACGATTGCGGCGGTGTCATCGACCGACAGCGTGGTCTGCGTGACGAAAGCGACCTGTTCGGGGTTGCGTACCTTTAAGGTCGCCACGTCCTCGACCGTCTGTACCAACACGATCGAACCGCCGAGCGACGCGTCGAATTGCCCGATCGTGCCTTCCACCTCCGGATGTCCGGCGTGTCCGATCAAGAACACCTCGCGCGCCTCGCGGGCGTAGCGGGTGATTTCCATATGTACCTTGGTGACCAGCGGACAGGTCGCATCGAAGACCTTCAGCGAGCGGCGCTGGGCCTCCTCCTGCACCGCGCGCGGAACGCCGTGGGCGCTGAATATCACGGTGGCATCGTCGGGCACCTCGTTCAATTCCTCGACGAATACCGCGCCGATCGTGCGCAAGCGGTCCACCACATGCTTGTTGTGCACCACTTCGTGCCGCACATAGATGGGCGCGCCAAACAGGGCGATCGCCCGTTCGACGATATCGATGGCGCGGTCCACACCGGCGCAAAATCCGCGCGGGTTAGCCAGTAGTATTTGCATCGGTTTTCCGTCTTCCTTCGAGCAGTGCATCCAACAACAGACAGGCGGCGCCGACGGTGATGGCCGAATCCGCCACGTTGAATGCGGGAAAATACGCCCGATCCCAGTGAAAGTGAATGAAATCTATGACATGTCCCAATCGAATGCGGTCAATCACGTTGCCAAGCGCGCCCCCCAGAACCAGCGCCAGCCCGCAGGCCAGCAACGAGTGCGCGCCGCGCCGCAACCGCAGCAACCAGACGATGATCCCGACGCTGACCAGACCTGCGAGGCCGATGAACACCCAGCGCTGCCATCCGGAGGCCGAGGCCAGAAAGCTGAACGCCGCGCCGACGTTGTGCATTCGGGTGATCTCGAGGATCGGCAGCACGGTTATGAATTCGAATTCACCGAAGTGCAGGGCGATGTAGCTCTTGCTGAGCTGGTCGGCCAGGACAATGAGAGCCGACAACACCAGCCAGATCGCCGCGCTGCCCCGGACATCCAGCCTGCTCATGCGAAGCGGCGCTCCTCGCCGGGACCTTCAACGTTGCTCACGCAGCGCGCACAAATGTCGGGATGGCGCGAATCGCTGCCGACATCGGCGCGCAATTGATAGCAGCGCACGCACTTGGGGTGGTCGCTGGGTTCAACATGAATCCAAACATCCTCGTGACTGGCCTTGACGGCGTTTGCGGGAATCGGGCCCGGGTTCACGTGCGCATAACTCGTGATCAATAAGAATCGCAGCTCGTCGCGCATCGCCTCGAAGCGCGGCGCCAGCGCTTCGGGGACGAAGACCGCCACTTCCGCCTCGAGCGATGAGCCCAATGCCCCGGTCGATCGCAGGCGTTCAAGTTCGCGTCCGACGTCCGTTTTCAACGCAATCAGTGCCGGCCAATCGATGACAGAAGCCCGCTCGACTCCGGCAGGAAACTGATGCCAGACATTCATGAACACCGATTCATTCGGAACATTGGGAAGATGGCCCCAGACCTCCTCGGCCGTGAAGCTCAAAATTGGCGCAATCCAGCGCACCATCGCCTGCGCCAGATGATAGAGCGCGGTCTGCGCCGAGCGCCGCGGCGCGCTCGCAGAACCCGTGGTGTAGAGCCGGTCCTTGATGATGTCCAGGTAGAAGCCACCGAGTTCTACCACGCAGAAATTGTGGATCTGTTGATAAATGTCGTGAAATTCATAGTTGCGATACGCGGTCACCACCTCATTTTGCAGGTGGAAGGCCTTGGCCATGGCCCATTGATCGATGGCAACCATGTCGTCGAAGGCCACCGCTTGCCGCTCGGGATCGAAGGCGTGCAGATTGCCGAGGAGAAAGCGCAGCGTATTGCGCATGCGGCGATAGGAATCCGCCATGCGTTTGAAAATCTCTTCCGAGACGCTCATCTCGTTGGCGTAGTCGGTGGCCGCGATCCACAATCGGACCACGTCCGCGCCCAGCGTGCTGGTCAATTTTTGCGGCGCGAGAATATTGCCGAGCGATTTCGACATCTTGCGGCCGGATTCATCCACCGTGAAGCCGTGGGTGAGCACCGCACGATAGGGAGCGCGCCCATGCATCGCCACCGAGGAGAGCAAGGAGCTGTGAAACCAGCCGCGATGCTGATCCGAGCCCTCGAGATATAGATCCCCGGGCGAACTGATCTCGGGGCGCATCTGCGAGACGCAGTGATGCGCCACCCCCGAATCGAACCACACATCCATGACATCGGTGGCCTTGTCGTAGCGGCCCGCATCCGCACCCAGCAGCGCCTCGGCATCCAGTTCGAACCAGGCATCGATGCCATCGTGCTCGACGCGTTTGGCCACTGCTTCGATCAGTTCGTGCGTATTGGGGTGCAGCTCGCCCGTCGCTTTGTCGACGAACAATGGGATCGGCACTCCCCAGGTTCGCTGCCGGGAGACGCACCAATCCGGCCGCACGGAGATCATGCTGGAAATCCGCTGTTCACCCCAGGCGGGCATCCAGTCGACATGTTCAATGGCCTCGAGCGCACCCTTGCGCAGGCCCGCTTGATCCATACTGATGAACCACTGAGGCGTGGCGCGAAAAATCACCGGCGTCTTGTGACGCCAGCAATGCGGGTAGGAATGATGGTACGGCTCGTCCTTCAGCAACCGGCCGTGCTCCATGAGTTCCCTGATCACATGTGCGTTGGCGTCGAATACCTGTTCGCCCGCAAATAATGGGGTCGAGGGCAGAAAGCGCCCATCGCCGCCAACCGGATTGTCAATCTCGAGGTTGTAGCGCTGGCCCACAATGTAATCGTCAAGGCCGTGTCCAGGCGCCGTGTGCACCGCTCCCGTGCCGGTATCGAGATTGACGTGTTCGCCGAGAATCACCGGCACCTCGCGATCGTAAAAAGGATGCCGCAGCGCCAGATGTTCGAGCGCCTCGCCCTTGGCGGTCGCGAGCACGGTCCACTCCGGCACGGACAGGGTATGCATGACGGATTTGATCAGCTCGGCCGCCAGCAGCAGCCGCGCGCGCCCTGCTCCCAAATCAAATTCCAACAGCGCGTATTCGAATTGCGGATGCACGGCGACCGCGCGGTTGGCGGGCAGGGTCCACGGGGTCGTCGTCCAAATGGCCAGCGACGCCGACCCATCCGCAATCAGGCGCTGCTCGGCGCGCGAGTCAGTCATGCGCTGCGCCAGGTCGGAGCGATCAGCCACTTCGAAGCCCACATACACCCCCGGCGAAGTGATGTCCTCGTATTCCACCTCCGCCTCGGCCAGGGCCGAGCGGCAGTTCAGGCACCAGTGCACCGGCTTGTAGCCCTTGTAGAGATGGCCATTTTTGATGATCAGGGAAAAAGCGCGCAGCTGTTCGGCCTCGTAGCGGGGCATCATCGTCAGGTACGGCCGCTCCCAATCGCCAAGCACACCCAGGCGCTTGAAATCGCTGCGCTGTGCATCGACCTGTTTGTGCGCGTAGGCGCGGCAGGCAGCGCGAAACGATTTGGCGTCGATTTTCTGTCCGACACGGCCATGGGTCTTCTCCACCTGCATCTCGATCGGCAGCCCATGGCAATCCCAGCCCGGCACGTACGGGGCGTCGTAGCCATCCAAGGTGCGCGACTTGACGACGATGTCCTTCAGAATCTTGTTGACCGCGTGGCCGAGATGAATGATGCCGTTCGCGTACGGCGGCCCGTCGGTGAGAATGAATGACGGCCGCCCTTTCGCCGCGTCGCGGATCTTTTGGTACAGTCCGCCGCGTTCCCAAGCCTCCAACATCCGCGGTTCGCGGTTGGCAAGATCGGCCTTCATCGGAAAACCCGTGTTCGGCAGATTTATCGTATTTTTGTAATCAGCCACTATTCACCCTCGCCAACAGCTTGCGTGCGTGCGCGGCGTCGATCTGCATCTGCCGTGTCAGCGCATCCAAAGAATCGAACTTGACTTCATCGCGCAGCTTCGCCACGAACTCCACTTCAATTTCGCGTCCATAAAGATCACCGGTGAAGTCAAACACATGAACCTCGAGCAGCATGTCGGTTCCATCGACCGTGGGCCGGGTCCCTAAACTTGCCACCGCCCGCATGCCCCTGGGCTCGACGCCATAAACCCGCGCCGCCAAAATGCCGCGCACCGGCGGCTTGCGGCGCATGAGCCGCAGGTTGGCCGTCGGAAATCCCAGCGTGCGGCCCAATTCCCGCCCGTGAATCACACGACCGGACATTCGGTAGGGTCGTCCCAGGAGCCGCTCGGCGCCTGCATAATCGCCTTGCGCCAACCGCTCGCGCACCGCGGTGCTGCTGACGCGCACCCCGTCGAAAACAAAGGGCTCGATCTGCTCGACGCCGAATCCGCGCGCGGCGCCGGCGGCGCGCAGGCTTGCAATCGTACCGACGGCGTTGCAACCGTAGCGAAAATCATTTCCCACCACCATATGCCGCGTTCCCAGGCCATCGACGATCAGCTCATCGACGAAGCATTCCGGCGTCATCGCCCGCACGTAATCGTCAAACCGCAGGGTCACCAGACGATCGACACCCTGCGCCGCCAGGGCAATGAATTTCTCGCGCCAACGCGTGAGGCGCGGCGGCGCGCCCTCGGGATCGATGAATTCCTTGGAGCTTGGCTCAAACACCAGCACCGTTGCCGCAACACGCAATTCGGCGGCGCGAGATTTCAGCACGCCGATCATCTGCTGGTGGCCCAAGTGCACGCCATCGTAATTGCCCACGGTGAGTACGCAGCCTTGATGTCGGCGCGAGATATTGTGAAGACCGCGGACTAGTTCCATGGCGAAAGACTGTGATTATACTCAGGTTTCCGGCTTTTCATCGGTTGCACTATAACAAGCCCAGTCCCGCAGGGCCGCCCGCTGATTGACAAGCGCGGGGGCAATCGGCAAGCTACGCGGCTCTTTTTGGGTCCCATGGGACCTTGAATTTTGCGAGGAGTCCCTAAGCTTGGCGAATACCAAATCTGCAGAAAAGGCCGCCCGCCAGTCGACGATGCACCGCGCCCGGAACGATGCACTCACCTCGCAGCTGCGCTCTGCCATACGCAAAGCGACCCTGGCGCTCAAAGCCGGCAAGCATGCGGAAGCCGCGACCGCACTTGCCGATGCAACACCGGTGATCGACAGCATGGTCAATAAGGGCATCATTCACCGCAACAAGGCCGCGCGCCACAAGAGCCGCCTGACCAAGCAGGTTCGCGCGCTCGCAAAATAAGTGCTGCTCACGCAAAAAAAGCCGGCATCGCCGGCTTTTTTTATGGGCGACTAGCTCGTTACGGCTGCCGGCGATGGCGTGCGCGGATTCTCTTCGAGGTAGCGCATCACCGCCTGCTTGAGTTCGTCGGTACCGGCGCCGGTGGCGCCGGAGATGAGAAACACGCGCCCTTTCCAGCGCAATCGTCGGACGATGTCCTTGGCGCGTCGCTCGGCGTCCACAGGCTGCAAAAGATCGATTTTATTCAACAGCAGCCAGCGCTCTTTCGCCGCCAGATCCGCCGCGAATTTTTTGAGTTCGGCGACAATCGTGCGCGCGCCCTTCACCGGATCCTCATCCGGGTCCGGCGGCGCGATATCAATGAGGTGCAACAATACCCGGGTGCGCTGCAGGTGTTTCAAGAAGCGTAGCCCTAAACCCGCGCCGTCGGCGGCCCCTTCGATCAGACCCGGGATGTCGGCCATCACGAAACTACGCCCCAGACCCACGGCGACCACGCCCAGGTTGGGGTGCAAGGTCGTGAACGGATAGTCCGCCACTTTCGGCCGCGCGGCGGATACGGCGCGGATCAAGGTCGATTTGCCCGCGTTGGGCAGGCCCAGCAGGCCGACATCGGCGATCAGCTTCAACTCGAGCAGCAGCTCGCGCTTTTCGCCCGGGAGCCCCAGGCCCGACTTGCGCGGGGTGCGGTTGGTACTCGATTTGAAGCGCGTGTTGCCCCATCCGCCCTTGCCGCCCTTGGCCACCAGCAGAGTCTGTCCTTCTACCGTCAGATCGCCCAGGGTCTCGGCAGTATCCTTGTCCGTAACCACGGTACCGATGGGAATTGAGACATAGGTGTCGTCGCCGCCGTGTCCGGTGCAATCGTTGCCGCTGCCGCTTTCGCCGTTCTGACCCTTGTAGGCGCGAGAAATTCGAAAGTCCGCCAGCGTGTTCATCCCCTCGACCGCCCGCAAATAAACGCTGCCGCCGAGGCCGCCGTCGCCGCCGTCAGGACCGCCGAACGGGACGAATTTCTCGCGCCGGAAACTCACGCAGCCACGGCCGCCGTTGCCGGCCTGCACCTTGAGTTTGGCTTCATCGACGAATTTCATGGAGGATCCAACGCAGCGCGCGATGCGCGCATTAAAAAGGGGCTACTTTTTAGCCCCCTTTAAGGAATCAGACGGAGTCTTAAGGGCTAGCGCTACTTCGGAATCACGTTGACGTAGGTGTGCTGCTCGGGGCCCTTGACCCGGAACTCGACCACGCCATGAGCTTTGGCAAACAAGGTGTGATCGGTGCCAATACCGACGTTCACGCCCGGCCGATAGGTCGTGCCGCGCTGACGAATCAAAATATTGCCGGCAAGAACATCCTCGCCGCCGAACTTCTTGACGCCCAATCGCTTGGAGTGCGAGTCGCGGCCATTGCGAGTGCTGCCGCCGGCTTTTTTGTGTGCCATGTGAGTGTCTCCGGACCTTTATGCAACGATCGACGTGATCTTCACATCGGTATAGGGCTGCCGATGGGTCTTCTCGCGCTTGTAGTGCTTGCGGCGGCGGAATTTCACAATGCGAACCTTGTCGCCCTTGCCGTGGCTTTCCACGGTTGCGACCACCTTGGCGGTATCGACATACGGCGCGCCGATGGTCACGGAGGACCCGGCACCGACCAGCAGAACCTGATTGAATTCGACGCTGGCACCTTGGTCGGCATCGAGCTTCTCGACACGCACCACGGCACCTTCTTGAACGCGGTATTGTTTACCGCCCGTGGTGATTACGGCGTACATTGTTGCAACTCCGAAGGCGGTCAACGACCGCAAAAGAGCCGCGAATTGTAGCGGGCGGACGGCAGGAGGTCAAACCACCAGCCTGCGGCTTCAGCCGCGGGTATAGCGCCAGTCGGGCCGATCTTAGGTACCATGGCCCATTGGTTTGAGCGCTTCATGACACTAGAACAGATTCGTGGGTTGGTAACTGCTGATTTTCAGGCTGTCGACAGGGTCGTCAAAGAACGCCTACACAGCAAAGTAGCGCTGGTGGACCAGGTCGCTACCTATATCATTTATGCTGGCGGCAAGCGCTTGCGCCCCCTTTTGGTGCTCCTGGCCGCCCGCGCCTGCGGCCATGCGGGGGATCGGCACATCGACGCCGCCGCCATCATCGAGTTCATCCACACCGCCACCTTGTTGCACGACGATGTCGTCGATGAATCGTCCCTGCGCCGCGGACGCGATACCGCCAACGAGGTATTTGGCAATGCCACCAGCGTTCTGGTCGGTGATTTCCTGTATTCCCGCGCGTTTCAGATGATGGTGACCCTCGATCGCATGCGCATCATGCAAATCCTCGCCGATGCCACCAATGCCATTGCCGAGGGTGAAGTGTTGCAATTAATGAACGCACACGATCCGAACACTTCCGAGAATCGCTACATTGATGTGATCCGCCGCAAGACCGCGCGCCTGTTCGAGGCCGGCGCCCAGATCGCCGCGGTTTTGAGCGACGCGCCCCCTGAAATCGAGGAATCGCTGGCGAGATTTGGCCGGCATATCGGCACCGCGTTTCAGCTGGTCGACGATGCATTGGATTACCAGGCCGACGAAGCCAGTCTCGGCAAACACCTCGGGGACGATCTGGCGGAGGGCAAACCCACCCTCCCCCTCATCTATGCAATGCAGCACGGCAGCGAGACGCAGCGCACCATGATCCGGCACGCCATCGAAAACGGTGGACTGGATCATCTGGAGGAGATCACCCGCGCCGTTGCAAGCCTCGGGGGGCTTGCGTACACTGCGCGCCTCGCTCAAGACGAGGCGGATCAGGCGCTTGCGGCGCTGGCGCCCCTTCCAGAAAGCGCGTTCAAAGACGGTTTGACTGAACTGGCGAAATTCGCAGTGGCGCGCAAGAACTGATTTCCCTTGATTCGGGGTGTAGCTCAGCCTGGTAGAGCACTACGTTCGGGACGTAGGAGTCGCAGGTTCAAATCCTGTCACCCCGACCATTGATTT
>DATMRC010000018.1:0-22221 GCA_035567075.1 Steroidobacteraceae bacterium | reverse complement strand
GCGCAGATTTTGGTCAGCAGCTGCAGGCGAATCCGCGCCTCGGGCGCTTGATGCAGCTGGCAGACTCCAAGCATTGCAAGGGGGGCGGCTGAGAGTCGAATCCCAGCGACGAAAAATGACTCAATGGGAAAATCGAATCGTCAAGTGCAGCCCGAAGTTTCGCGGTTCGCCCAATTGCGTGTACAGCTTGTTGGGAAAGTCCGGCGGCTCATCGCCGAAATAAAATCCGCGCACCGTATAGTTCTTATCCAGTAGATTCCGGCCCCAGAGATACGCCTCCCAGCGTTCGTTGCCCCAGCCGAGTTTTGCGTTCACCAAACCGTAGGCGCTGGAGCGGGTCCAATTCGGCGGCAGGTCGTAGAAAAATGCGCCCATGCCGGTGACATCGAGCCGGGCGTACGGGCCGCGCGGGTCTCGCCACGTCGCATTGAGCGCGGCATTCCAAGGCGGGGCGTGCGGCAGCGCCCGATCGGGATACTCCACGCCGTTCTGCACGAACCCATGATATTGGCTTTGCAGCAGACCGAGAGAGGCCCCGAATTCCAACCTGCGCGCGGCCGCCCATTCGAGGGTGCTTTCCAGTCCGTAGTTGTAGCCCGATAGCGCATTGCCGGTATAGAAGATGAAGGTGTTGGGATTGCTCGGATCCAACTGCTCCCCGGTGAGCAGTTGTTCGCTGTGGCGGAGCATGTAGAACAGCGAAGTGTCGATCCGCAGCTGGCCGTCGTCGAGCTGCGCCTTATGACCCAGCTCCAGGTTCAAATCGGACTCAGGGGAGTACAGCAGTTGGCTGGCGGGCAGTCCCGGACTTAAATTGAATCCGCCGGCCTTGTAGCCGCGGGCGATGAGCGCATACAGGTGCTCACCCTCCGCGACCTGCGCGTCCACGGATGCATGGCCGCCCCAGAGATTTTCCGCAGGATTGAAATTGTTGGCGGTCGTCGGGGCATCGAGGTTGGTGGTGGTATCGTTGTAGTTGCTGGTGTGCCGCTCGCCCCGAAGGCCCAATGACCAGCGCACACCACGCCATAGATCGCCGTCCAGTTGCGCATACAGCGCGCCGTTGCGCGAGGTGTAGGCGCTCGATATCGCGGTCAGCGTGTCCGAGTTCTGCGTCGCATCGAAGGGATCGACATACAGCCCGGCGCTTAAGTCGGTTAACGACTCGCGGAGCTCAAAGGCATAAACGCCGAACGTCCAGGAAAAGCCGCTGGCGCTGCCGGGAGCGGCATCGCCCAGCCGAAATTCCAGGCTGCGCGTCGAGCGATGACGGTCCTGATACTCGGTAAAGTCAAACGTGTACGGCGCCCAGAGCTTGGGGTTCCCCCAGTCGCCGTCGAATCCATAGTTGACCGTGGTGTCCGCGTAGGTCGCGATGGTGGTCAGGGTCACGGGCGCCAGACCTGTGTAAGTGGCGCGCGCGGCAAGTCCGGTGGAATATTGTCCATCCACGCCCGGATGGTCCGACTGCGTGATGCGGCTGTTGTCGATGGCGAAGGCATCGTAGCCGTTGTTGATCTCGACGCGCAGCAGCGTCAGATCGACCCGCCACTGATCGTTCGGCTGGTAGCGCCATTTGCCGCGCATGGTGAGTTCGTCGCGTGCGTCGGTGTTGCTGCGTCCGAGATACTCGTTGCGGTAGAACCCGTCGCTGGTATAGCGCTCGACGGCAAGCCTGAATGCGGAGTCCAGGCTGTTGAGGGGTCCGGTGAGCACGGCGCCATACGAGCGCTCGTCGTAGTCGCCGACGTCGAACTCGGCGCGGCCGCCGAAGGTCTCGGCGGGCTCTGCGCTCTTCACGTAGATCAGCCCCGCGAGCGCGTTGGCGCCGTAGGCGGTGCCCTGCGGACCATGCAGCACTTCGATGTGATCGACGTCGAACAGGGTCGCGACCGAACCTAAGCCGCTGAAATCGATGTCGTCGATGAGAAATGCCACCGACGGGTTGGGTGCCCCTTGGTACTGCTGCAGCTCGCCGATGCCGCGGATCTGAAAGTATCTTGGACGCGAGGTATCTCCCGCCCAATTCAGATTCGGCACCAGCGGCAATACGTCCTCAAAATGCTCCTGACCCGCATCGTGCAATGCCCTACCGCTCAAGACGCTGACACTGCCCGGCATCTCAAGAAGCGGGATCGATCGAAGGGTGGCGGTGACGACGATCTCGACCAGCGGGTCGCTGCTCTCCTCGGCGGCCCGCAAGGGCGCGGTTGCGGTGGTCAGCGCCAGGGCAGCGGCGAACAGCAAATCAACGGCAGAACTCTTGAGACCCATGCTCCCTCCGCCGGTACTAACCGGATCAGGTTCAATGGGTTCGCTGGTGTGCCCGTTCGAGCTGCCAGCGTCTCAGGCCCTAAAGGCCACCCCAGCCATGTTGTTTTAGAAGAATCTTATGTGAAAAACAGTGCGCGTACCGCGCCGATCAAGCCGCCCAGGATCAGGATCACCACCGGCAGGAAGGTCATTCCAAAACCGACGCTGCGATTGGCCGGGTCTTTCACATAAGTCAACGCATACAGTTCCCGGCCTATCAGGTACACCACCCCCAGCGCCGCAGCGACCTTCGGGCTGAAGTAGTGGGCGAACATGTAGATTCCGGGCAGGAAAGCAATCAACTGTTCCAAAGTATTCATCTGAACGCGAAAATGGCGCTCGAAAATCTCATTTCCGATGATGGCCGGCGCCTTCACCCCGTAGCGTCCGCGCGCGCCTCCGACCTTGAAGCCGAACACAATGAATTGCAGAACTGCGAGCGCAGTCACGATATCGACATATGCCATGGATCTTCCCCCGTTGTTGTTGAATTCTAGCACTCCGCCGCAGGCGGCTTTCCGTCAAGCTGTCGATATCACTGTCAATCATCACCTTTGAGGGCCGAAGTCCGCAATGAGCTTACCCCGAAAATCCACTCGAAACGGCACTCGTGGCTATGCCCACCTGGTTGAGGTCGAAGTACCGGCCACCCGGGTCTGGAGCGCCCTGATCGAACCCCGTCTGATACGCGTATGGTCGGGCCAGGAATCCGAGATCGATCCGCGCCAAGGCGGCATGTATCGCATCGGCAAGCTGGAGGCGGGCGCGCGCGAGGCTCACATTGATATCTTCGAACCCAACCGGCGCTTAAGGCTCATTTATCTGAACGGCCGCGATTCGCCGCCGAGCGACAGCGCCGCAGTCGACGATTTCATCCTGGATAGGCGGCACGGCGAGGGCAAGACCTCCCTGCGGCTGCTCGGATCCGGAATTCCCGATGCGCCTGAATGGGACCAGACCTATATGAAAGTTCGCATGGGCTGGGAGCGCTTTCTGGCGCGCATCAAGGTGACGCTGGAAAGTCCGCCGCGTCCTAAAAAGCCGGTGCAAATAGTCCCCAAGGATCCGCCCCTGCCCGGGCTCGATTATTGAAGCCATGGAATTCCTTGCTATGCTCCGCACGATAGCGGAAGCACAAGGAGGCGTATGCTCGGGTTTCTCATGCGTGCGGCGCTGGTGGCGCTCGGGTTGTGGCTGGCCACAGTCTGGGTGCGGGGCGTTTACATCGACACGCCGTCCACCTTGATTCTTGCCGGCATCCTGCTCGGCGTCGTGAATTCCATCGTCCGGCCCATCGCCATATTGCTGACCCTGCCGATGACCATACTGACTCTGGGCTTGTTCCTGCTGGTCATCAACGCCGGCATGGTGGGGCTGGTGGCGTGGATGCTGCCGGGCATGCGGATCGCGGGCTTTGTTCCCGCATTTTGGACCGCCATTCTGGTGAGCCTGGTCAGCACCATCGGCTCATGGTTCGTGGGCGGCAAGGGCCGTGTCGAGGTGATTCGGCGGCGCGGGTGATCTACGCTGAACGCTCGCCTCTTTTCGGATCGGTTACTGAGTCTTCGGCTCCGCCAGCGTCTTGGGGTCCGTGAGGCTTCCGCCCGGCAGCGTCAAAATGCACACGCCGACGATGATGACCACCATGCCGATGATCTGCACGCCGGAAAGATTCTCGTGCAGGAATGCCCAGCCCAGGAATGCCGCGATCGCGGGATTCACATAGCTATACGTGGGAATCACCGCGGGCTTGGCATTCAAGCTCAACCAACCATAGGCCGTGTACGCGAGACAGGAACTGAAAAAAGTCAGGTAGCCCATAGCGATGAGCCCCGCCGCGCTCGGCGGCCAGTGCAGCGACTCGCCGTGCGCCGCGGCCACGCCGAGCAGCATCAATCCGCCCATGAACATTTGCAGCGCCATGAACAGCATCGAGCTTAAGCGGGTATCGATGCTGCGAAAATAAAGAGTTCCCAGGGACCAGGAGGCGCAGGCCGTCAGCACCGCCATTTGCGGCAGCAGCCCTTTCGAGCTCAATGGTCCCTTCGGCAGCAGAATCAACACAGCGCCGATGAATCCGATCACCAATCCCAAAACCGCGGAGCGCGTCAGGGGATGGCCGCGCCGACCGAACACACCCAGGCCGGCAATCCAGAATGCCGAAGTGCCGTTGAGCAAGGCCGACTGATTGCTCGGCATGTACTGCATGGCCCAGGTGTTCAGGCCATTGCTGATGAAGACCATGAAGAATCCGGCAACGATGACGTGGCGCCACTCGATCAGGCGGTTGGGCAGCTTGTCGCCGCCGTAGAACCAGGCGATCAAGGTGAGAAGAATTCCCGCCGTGGTGAACCGGACACCGGCGAACAGCGCCGGCGGCAGATTGGAAACCGCTATCTTGGTGAAGACGAATGCGGAGCCCCACACCAGGTACACGGTGCCGAGGCAGAGAATGAGCTTGGTGGAGTGACGGGAGTTTCGCAAACTTAAGCGGCGCGGCGCGGTGTCCCGGCGCGGAAAATCCAATAGCAAACCCCCAACAACAGTACCGCCGCGATCCATTGTGCGGCCGGCAAGTCAACGCCGAGAGCCAGGACCCCCGGCTTGTTGCTGACCCAGATACAGACGGCGATGAAAATACCGACCAAAGCCTCGCCGGTAATCAGACCTGCCGAAAACAGCATGCCATTCTGCGCGAGCTTTTCATGATCGTCCGCCTGATGATGTTTGCGATGAAAACGCGCCACCAACTCCGCGACGATACCGCCGGCCAATACAGGGGTGGAAACATCCAGCGGCAGGTAAATGCCCACGGCCACCGCGAGTACCGGTGCGCTCCAGCGCGATCCGCGGTGCTTCAGATACAAATCCAGGATAATGATCAACACGCCGATGCCTGCGCCGATGGCAATCATGGCAAAGGGCAATGTGCCGCCGAACATGCCCTCCGCCACCGACTTGACCAGGTTGGCCTGCGGCGCCGGCAATGCCTTGACCCCGGCATGCGCCGGTTCGCCGATGCCATAGGCAAACAGCAGCACATTCATTACGGGTGCCATCACGGCGGCGCTGGCCAGCACGCCGACGCCCAGCATGACCTGCTGTCGCCAAGGCGTGGCGCCGATGAGCTGCCCGCACTTAAGATCCTGCAGATTGTCGCCGGCGACGGCCGCGGCGTTGCACACCACCGCACCGATGAACACCACGGCAACCGCTCCGATCGCGGATTTGCCGCCGACCATCAGCATGAGCACCAGCGAGGCGAACAAAATCGTGCAGATCGTGATGCCGGACACGGGATTGTTCGATGAGCCGACGAGGCCTGCCATGTAGCCGCTCACCGAGGAAAACAAAAAACCCGCGATGATCATGATGACGGCCATCGCCAGCGCCACGCCGAGGCTGCCGACCACCAGGTAGTAGAGAACAAACAGCGGAATCACGAACAGCGCTATCCCTAACAGCACTGCGCCCATGGGCAGGTCGCGCTCGGTGTGCAAATCATTGGCGGCCCCTCTTGCGCCGGCCTTGAGGCCGCTGCGAACCGCCTTCACCAGGGACTTGCGCAGCGACCAGAGCGCCCAGAATGCGCCGGTCAGCATGCAGCCGACGCCGATGTAGCGTACTTGAGCCCGCCAGATGGCGAAGGCAGCATCTTCGGGATCGAGCCCCACGAGCTTGTGGAGCAATACGGGATCCTGATTGAAGAAGAAACTGTTGTATACCGGGATCGCCAGCCACCAGGAAAACAGGCCGCCGGCCGCAATCAAGACCGCGACATTGAGGCCCACGATGTAACCCACGCCGAGAAGCACCGGCGAGAAGGAAAAACTGAAAAACGCAATGCCGCGCTCGCCGACAAAGAACTTGGCCACGAAGGTCTCGGGCAGCAAGCCAAAACCGGACGTGACGAGCTTGAACAGACCGGCGACAACGCTGGCCATTGCCAGAACTTTCGCGCCCGCGCGGGGGTTGGCCCCCACTTTAAGCACTTCGGCGGCCGCCACCCCTTCGGGAAACTTGAGCTTCTCCTCGATGATCAATGAGCGGCGCAGCGGCACCGAAAATAAAACACCGAGCAATCCGCCCAAACCGACGATGGCCACCGTCCACCAGTAATCAAAACTCAACCAATGATGCAATAAGATGAGGGCGGGCAGAGTGAAGATCGCCCCGGAGGCGATCGACGAACCGGCGGAGGCGCCGGTGGCGACGATGTTGTTCTCGAGGATGTTGGTCTTGCCGAATAGCGGCAGGAGGGCCATCGAAATAACGGCGGCCGGAATGGCCGTGGCCACCGTCAAGCCGACGAACAAACCGACGTAGGCATTGGCGGATGCGAGAACTACCGTGAGGATCACCGAGAGAATGATGGCCTTCAGGGTGAATTGCGCGGCCGGAACCGCGCTTGAGCTGGAGCTTGCCGCCGCGGGCGCACTCATTGCACGCCGCCCATCAATTTTTTCAGCGGCCGGCTCAAGACCAGGAGCACCGCGCCCACCCCCACCGAAAAATACACGATGCGCAGGTACTGGCCGGGCATCGCGGCAACATTATTGGCGTCGAATTCACCGGCGATCAATCCCGCGACCAGATTGCCGAGCGAAGTGGCGAGAAACCACATGCCCATCATTTGACCGACGAAGCGCTTTGGGGCCAATTTGGTGTAGTAACTCAAGCCCACCGGGCTCAAACACAGCTCGCCGAAGGTGTGCAGCAAATAGGTCATGATCAACCAATAAGGCAGCACCCGCGAGCCGTGCGCGACAATGGCCGCCGCCGCCGCCATCACCAGAAATCCCGAACCCATCAACATCACGCCCAGCGCGAATTTCGCCGGCGCGGAAGGATTCAAATTGTGGCGCGCCAACGCGATCCAGATCCACGCGAAAAACGGCGCGAACAGGACGATGAACACGGAATTGAACGATTGGAACCAACCGGTCGGAATCACGAAATGCAGCCAGCCGATGGTCCGGTCCGTATATCTCTCGGCGAACAAATTCATCGACGAGCCGGCCTGTTCGAAGCCGGAGAAGAACAGCGCGCAGCCGCAGAACAGGGCCAGGAGCACCACGCCGCGTTTGCGCTCCTCAGGCGTAAGGTCGGCAAACAGGAAGTAGTAGGCGAAATACAGCACGCCCGTGCCGCCGATGATGTAGGCGGCGCCCCGGGCCAACCCCAAGGGGTTCACCGGAATCCATCCGAAGTTCACCGCTGCAAGTCCCAGGATCAATGCACCGACGCCGATCCACAGGCGCAACCATTCCTTGGAGCGCGGCACCAACGTTTTCGCGCCGCCCGCCGCATGGATGGGAGCGGGATGCACTCCGGAGTCCCCCAGGTACTTGCGGGTAAAATAAAACTGCGCGACGCCCAGGATCATGAACACGGCGCCGACGCCGAATCCCGCGCGCAGTCCGAAATAGATCTGCGCCAGGGGGATGACGAGCGGTCCCAATGCGCCGCCGATGTTGATGCCGATGTAAAAAATCGTGAACGCCGAGTCCAGGCGCGCGCCGCCTTCCGGATACAACCCGGCGACGATGGCGCTGACATTGGGTTTCAGCAGCCCGACGCCGATGATGATGACAACCAGGCCGATATAGAAGCCGCCGGGGCTGGTGGAGATCGCCAGCAGCAGATTGCCGGCGGTGATCGCAAGGCCGCCGAGCATGACGGCGCGCTGGGCGCCGATGAGCCGGTCCGCCACCCAGCCGCCGGGCAGCGCCGCGAGGTAGACGCCGGCGTTGTAAAGTCCGTAGATGGCCGCGGCGGTCTTGTCGTCGAGGCCGAGCCCGCCGCTCGCGACCGTGGCCACCAGAAACAGGATGAGCACGGCGCGCATGCCGTAAAAGGTGAATCGCTCCCACATTTCCGTGAGAAACAACGTGGCGAGTCCACGCGGATGCCCGAAGAAGGTTTTGATCAACTTGAATCCTTAAGATTTGGGCTCGTTTTGTTCGGCTTGTTCTTTCTCGCGCGCCGCGATCTTGTCCCTGAGCAACACCGCGGCCATGATGATCCCTATTTCGTAGAGCAGGTACATCGGTATCGCCAGTGCGCTCTGCGAAACCGCATCGGGGGGCGTGACAAAAGCGGCAAAGATGAATATCCCGAGCAGCACAAAGCCGCGATTCTTCTTCAGTTTCTTGATGTTGACAAAGCCCGTCCACACCAATAGTACAGTAGCCACGGGTACCTCGAAGGCCAGGCCGAAGGCCAGCAGCAGCACCATCACGAAGTCCAGATAGGCATTCATGTCGGTCATCATCTGCACGCCGTGGGGCGTGGTGGCGACGAAGAAGCTCAGCATCACCGGGAAAACCGCGTAGTAGGCGAACGCCGCGCCCATATAGAAGAGCACGATGCTGGAGACGAGCAGCGGCACGGCCAGCTTCTTTTCATGCTTGTACAGGCCCGGCGCGACGAATGCCCAGGCTTGATAGAGCACGAAGGGCATCGCTAGACCCACGCTGAGCAGCAGCGCCAATTTGAACGGCACCGTGAAGGGCGCGACGACGCTGGTGGCGATGATGGTCGCGCCTGCGGGCAATTTGGCCTTGAGGGGCTCGGCGACGAAGGTGAACAGCTGGTTCATGTAGAACGCGCACGGCACGAAGCAGATTCCCACCGCCAGCATGGCCTTGAGCAGGCGGTCGCGCAGCTCCAGCAGATGCGAAATCAGAGTACCTTCGGCGAGGCCGCCCGGGTCGCCGGGCTCAGTCATTGCCCGTTTTTGATGCTGGTGGGTTTGGATGCCAATCGGCCCCATGCGGAGCGGCCGCGGTTTCGGGCGAGTACTCCGCGGGCGTGAGCGGCGCAGGCGCCGCGTTCTCAAGCGGCGTGCTTGGTGTATATGACCCTTCGTAGGCGGCAGGCGCGCTCTCTACGTCCGCGCCCGGCGGCGCGGCTCCGTTCGCCGTGCTGCTTGGGCCGGAGGCATTCGACGCCGAATTGCTCTTTTCAGATTTGGTCTGCAGTTTCATCAGCTCGTCGGCGCTGACTTCCCGTTCCAATTGCTCGGTCAATTGCCGCGCCATCGCGCGCGCGCGGCCCATCCAGTTGCCCACCTGGCGCGCAACTTTGGGAAGCCGCTCCGGGCCCAACACGATGAGTGCTATGGCCGAGGTGAGCAGAATCTCCGAGAACCCGACATCAAGCATGCGGCATCAAGCGTTGGTTTTGGGGGGTACCTTGGCTTCGCTTTCGCGCGACGCGGCGCTCGGATCGAAATCGGCGTCCTTGTCCTGCTTGAGCTGCTTGGCTTTTTCTTCGGTTTCGCCTTCATTCATGGCTGATTTGAAGCCTTTGACTGCAGCACCCAGGTCCGAGCCGATGGTGCGCAAGCGCTTGGTGCCGAAAATGACCAGAGCGATGGCCAGAATGACCAATAGCATTTTTGAATCGAACATCTCGCTTCTCCGATTCCGAAGGTGTAAACCTATCTAGGCCGACAATGATACGCCAAACTTATTATGACATTTGACCGCGTCGGCCCGATGCGCGTTCGGTCGCATTTGCGTCCCAAGCATCAATAAATCAACTTTCCAGCCAGATGGTTACCGGACCGTCGTTGGTCAAAGACACCTGCATGTGGGCGCCGAACTCGCCGCTTGCCACGCGGCCGTGCCCGGCGCGTGCCGCATTGACGAGGACGTCGAACAATCGCCGCCCCAACTCCGGCGCCGCCGCGGTGGAAAAGCCGGGTCTCAAGCCCTTGGCGGTGTCGGCGGCCAGAGTGAATTGCGGCACCAGCAGGAGCGCTCCCTGGATTTGGGTGAGGCTCAGGTTCATTTTCCCGGCCGCATCCGGAAAAACTCGATACTGCAGCAGGCGCTTCGCCAGGCGCTCGGCCGAGGCCTCGTCGTCCTCCGGACGAACACCGACCAGGACCAGCAATCCTAAGCCAATCGCGGCTATCGATTTATGGCCGACTACAACCTCGGCATGGGAAACGCGCTGCAACAAACCGATCATTTTTACCTTGGAGTACCACTTCTGTATACACATAACCCGATTGTCGGAATCTCAAACCCACTTTGTAGAAAAAGCCAGAATGTGGCAATACGTGACGATAAAATTGCCTATTTCCGCCATAGAGTGGGGGTGAACAACACCAAAATGGTGAAAACCTCCAGCCTTCCTAACAGCATGGCCGCCGAGCACACCCAGGTCTGAAAATCGTTCAACACCCCATAGTTGCTGCCGGGGCCCACCAATCCTAAGCCCGGGCCGGCGTTGTTGATGCAGGCAATGATGGCCGAAAAGGAGGTCATGAAATCCAGGCCGCTCGCCAGCTGCAGGAAAATCAGAGTGACGATGCTCATGAAATACAGGAACACGAACGCCAGCACGGCGAAAACCACCCGGTTGGCGATGATGGTTCCGCCCACCTTGAGAGGCCGCACCATGTTGGGGTGCACCAGCTGATTGAGTTCGCGATGCGCCTGCTTGGCGAGCACCAGCGTGCGGATCATCTTGATGCCGCCGCCGGTGGATCCGGAGCTCGCGACGATGCAGCTCAAGAACATCATCCACATCGGCGCGAATATCGGCCAGCGTGAATAGTCCTGGGTGTGCAGGCCGCTGTCGGTGGCGATCGATACCAGATTGAATGTGGTGTAGCGCAGCGATGTGGAAAAGCTGCTGTAGTTGCCCTTCCACCAGAGGAACAATGCCACGCCGATGCAACTGGCGGCGAGCACGCTCAAGATGGCCTTGGCCTCGGCATCGCGAAAATACGCCAGCACGCCGCGCTGGCTCCAAGCCAGATAGTGGGTCGCGAAATTCAACGCCGCGAGCACCGTAAACAGGGTCAGCACCATCTCAATGGGCAGCGAATTGAAATGCCCAATGCTGGCGTCATACGTGGAGAAGCCGCCCAGCGACAACGCGGAAAAGCCATGGCAGACCGCGTCGAACCAATCCATGCCGGCGAATCTCAAGCTGACGATGCAGGCCGCCGTCAATCCGGCGTACACGGTCCACAGGAGCTTCGCGGTCTGGCCGATGCGCGGCGTGAGTTTGCTGTCCTTCATGGGGCCGGGCATTTCGGCGCGATAGATCTGCATGCCGCCGACGCCCAGCATGGGCAGAATCGCCACCGCCAGCACGATGATGCCCATGCCCCCCAGCCAGCTCAAAAGATGACGCCACAAATTGATGGATTTCGGCAGGAATTCCAGGCCCGAGAGAACCGTGCCGCCGGTGGTGGTGAGGCCCGACGCGGCCTCGAAATAGGCCTGGGTGAAGTTGATGGGCAGGTAGCTCCACAGCGGAAATCCGGCCACCGCCGGCAGCGCAACCCAGGTCAGCGCCACCAGCATCAAGCCGTCGCGGGTCTTCAGCTCGCGCTTGAAGCGCCTGGTGGCGAGCCACAGCAGCGCGCCGAGAACGAAGGTCGCCAACGCGGAAATGATGAAAGCCCACAGCGCCGGGTCCAGCTGCCACACCGCCATGACCAGCGGCGCCAGCATGGTCACGGAAAACACCATCATGACCAGGGCGAAGAGATGCGCAACCGGCAGTAAAGTGTCTTTCACAGAAAGGAAGCGGAGCCTTGAAACAGCTTTTCGACGGCAGCGATGTGGCGGCGATCGGTCAGGAACAGGATCAAGTGGTCATCGGGCTGCACCGTGGTGTCGTGATGCGCGATGATGACATCCTCGCCGCGGACCACCGCACCCAGGGTGGTGCCTTCGGGCAGGACAATGTCCTCGATGCGCCGGCCGATCACCTTGGAGCTGTCGGCATCGCCATGCACCACCACTTCGAGCGCCTCGGCGGCGCCACGGCGCAGCGAGTGCACCCGCACCACGTCGCCGCGCCGCACATGCGCGAGCAATGAGCCTATGGTCACGGTTTGCGGCGATATCGCGACATCGATGGAGCCGCTTTCGATGAGTTCGGCGTAGGACGGCTTGTTGATCAAGGCCATGACCTTGTGTGCACCGAGGCGCTTGGCGAGCATCGCCGACAGAATGTTCGCTTCCTCAGAGTTGGTGAGCGCGGCAAACACATCCGCGCTGTCGATGTTTTCCTCGAGCAGCAATTCCTCGTCGGCGGCATCGCCGTGCAGCACGGTGGTGCTTTTCAGCAGCTCGGAAACGCGCCGCGCGCGCTTGCCGTCGCGCTCGATGAGCTTGACCTGATTCTGGCCTTCCAATTCGTTGGCGAGACGAAGTCCGATGTTGCCGCCGCCGGCGATCACCACCCGGCGCGCGGGAGCTTCCTCGCGGCGCATTTCCTTCATGACCACGCGGATATTCTCGCGCGCCGCCAGGAAAAACACTTCATCGCCGTCCTCGATGACCGTGGTGCCCTCGGGTTTGACGCTCTTGCCGGCGCGGTAGATGGCCGCGACCCTGGCGTCGGCCGTGGGGATATGTTTGCGCAGCGCGCTCAATTCCTGCCCCACCAGCGGGCCGCCCTGCAGCGCGCGAATGCCCACCAAGCGCACCCGGCCATCGGCGAAATCCAGCACCTGCAGCGCGCCGGGGTAGCGGATCAGGCGCGCCACGTACTCGGTGACCAGCTGTTCGGGGCTGATCCACACGTCCACCGCGACCGCATTTTCACCGAACAGCGTGCCTCTCTCGGTGTAGTCGGCGGCGCGTACGCGCGCGATCTTCTTCGGCGTCCGATACAGCGTCCATGCCACCTGGCATGCCAGCATGTTGACTTCATCGCTGTTGGTGAGCGCGACCAGGATGTCGGTGTCGGCGATTCCCGCGGCTTCCAGAATGCGCGGGCTGGAGGCATTGCCGTTCACCGTGCGAATGTCGAGGCGGTCCTGCAGATCCCGCAGAATCTCCTCGTTCTGTTCAACGACGGTGACATCGTTCGCCTCTTCGCGCGAAAGATGATAGGCCGCGGTTCGGCCCACTTGTCCGGCACCCAAAATGATGATTTTCACGAGCGAACTCTACACGACCTCGAGATTGGCGTAGGACAGCATCAACCACTTGGTGCCCTGCCCCTCGAAATTGACCTGGATCCGCGCATGCGGCCCGTTGCCTTCGAAATTCAAGACCACGCCGTCGCCGAACTTCGTGTGCCTGACCCGGCTGCCCATGCGCATGGAAGACGGCGTCTCATCGAGAGTTTGGCTGCGTTTGACGAACAGCGGCCGCGACACCTGCAAGCGCGGCCGGATTTCCTCGATCAGGTCGGCCGGCAGCTCGCTGATGAAGCGCGACGGCTGGCCATACGTGTCGATGCCATATAGGCGGCGCTGTTCCGCATAGGTGATGTACAGCTGGCGCATGGCGCGAGTCGCGCCGACATAGCAGAGGCGGCGCTCTTCCTCCAGGCCGGCCAGGTCGGCCGTCGAACGCTGGTGTGGAAACAAGCCGTCTTCCATGCCGGCGAGAAACACCACCGGAAACTCGAGGCCCTTCGCCGAGTGCAGGGTCATCATCTGCACGCAATCATCGTAGGGGTCGGCCTGGCCCTCGCCGGATTCGAGCACCGCATGCGCGAGAAAGGATTCGAGCGGCGACAGCTCGGACTCAGCCTCCGATTCCGGCGAAAAGCCGCGCGCGGCGCTCACCAGCTCGAGCAGGTTCTCGATGCGTCCCTCGCCGCGCTCACCCTTCTCCTTCTTGAAGTGCTCGATGAGGCCGCTCGATTGAATGACGTGATCCACCTGCTCGTGCAGCTCCAGGCCGGAAACTTCGCGGCCCAGTTTGTCGATCAGCGTGAGGAAGCCCTGCAGGGCCTGCGCCGATTTTTGCGCCAGGGCGCCTTGCGTGCAGGCGAGGGCGGCGTTCCACAAGGATGTGGAATTCAAGCGCGCCGCATCGCGCACCTGATCCATGGTTTTGGCGCCGATGCCGCGCACCGGCAGATTCACCACGCGTTCAAAGGATGAGTCGTCGGCACGGCTTGCAATCAGGCGCAGGTAGGCCAGGGCATCCTTGATTTCCGCACGCTCGAAGAAGCGCAATCCGCCATACACGCGGTAGGGCATGCGCGCATTCAGGAAGGCTTCCTCGAATACCCGCGACTGCGCGTTCGAACGGTACAGCACCGCGACCTCGCGCCGCGCGCCGCCGCGTGCCACCCATTCGCGGATCCGATTGACGACGAAATCCGCTTCATCGCGTTCGTTGAAGGCGGCGTACAGCTTGACGCGCTCGCCGTCCTCGCCGCTGGTCCACAGCGTCTTGCCGAGGCGGCCGGCGTTGTTGGCAATCAGCGCATTGGCGGCTTTCAGTATCGTGCCGGTGGAACGGTAATTCTGCTCCAGCTTGTAGAGCACCGCTTTTGGAAAATCACGCCGGAACTGATTCAGGTTTTCGACCCGTGCTCCTCGCCATCGATAGATCGAATTGTGCGTGACGACGCCGCCGGCGACGAAGTTATGGGTGCGCTCGACGTTGATGTCGTAGACCTCGGCATCGTAGCTCTCGTACTCGATGCGCTCGACCACGTCGAACTGGCCGGAGTCGACCACCATGACCATGCCGCTGCGGATGCTGGCCGCCGTAGTGAAGGGCAATGATTTCTCAAGCATGTGCCCCTGAAGGACGTAGCGGCCGTCGAGCCGCTCGCGGATGGCGCGTGCAATCGACATCAGTTCGCCGAAGTCGGCGCGCGCGGTCTCGAAGCGCCAGCTCGGGCCACGCGCCTTGGCGGGACGCACCTTAAGCCCCATGGCATCAAGGACGGCGCGATCGATAAGCGAAACGCCTACCACGGAAATACGATGCATCGGTGTGCCGCCGCGCCGGTCGCCGCACAGCGTGATGACGATGTTGCGACGGCTGGAATTGCGGCCCTGCGGCTGGTGGTGCGGCCGGTCGATGTCCAGACCCACTTCTTCCAGCAGCCGTTCGGCGGATACCAATGTGTCCAGCGAACTGAATATCCGCCGCAGATGGCCGGCATCGTGTACGAAACCGTTGCGGGCTTTGCCTTTGCGTGGAACGAACGGGCAGGTCGGCAGGCCGAAGCGCAGCGACGTCACGACCTCGTCGATGCGCGCTTCGTTCTCGCTGGTGTGGGTGCGGACGATCCACAGCGCGTCGGCATGTTCTTGTAGGGCGCGTTGCTTGAAGCCCACCATGGGCCGCGCCTGTCCTTCGGTGTATACCTGCGAGGTGCCGAGCCGGTAGCCCACGCCTTCCTTCTGCATGAGGTACAAGAAGTAGGTCTGGGGTGTCTCGCCGAGTACGTAGCCGGCGAAGTGAACATGCTCGGGCGTGCTTTTGACGACAGCGCCGGAGCGCAGATGCACGCACACGAGCTGTCCCTGGCGTCGCTGCGCGAAACACGCGGTCACGCGGGCCGGGCGCAGATCACCACTGCCGTAGTTCGACAGTACGGAATCGCCGGCGACGATCGACTCAATGGCACGCTTCGCGCCGTCACCCATCGTCACCTGAGTTCCGGCCGCGAGACATTGGTCGTCGTCGCCCACCACGAACGGGATGCCCTCAGGGCCGGTGAGCAGCATCAGCCACTGGTACTGGATGGCATTGGTATCCTGAAACTCGTCCACCAATACGTGGCGGAAGCGCGTGCGATAGTGCTGCAGCAGCGCCGGATTGTCGCGCCACAGCTCGTACGCGCGCAGCAACAGCTCCGCGAAGTCCACCACGCCCGCGCGCTGACAAGCCTCCTCGTACGCCTGGTAGATCCTGATCAACTGGCGCCGGGTCGGATCGCCGTCATCCTTGATGTGTTTGGGCCGGTGGCCCTCGTCCTTTTGCGCGTTGATGAACCAGAGAATCTCGCGCGGAATCCAGCGCGTCTCATCGAGATCGAGCGCCTTCAATACCTTGCGCAAAACCCGCGCCTGATCCTCGGAATCCAGGATCTGAAAACTTTGCGGCAGGCCTGCTTCGCGCCAATGGATGCGCAGCAGCCGGTGCGCCAGCCCGTGGAAGGTCCCCAACCACATGGCGCCGCTCGGCAACCCCAGCAAAGTCTCGATGCGGCTGCGCATTTCGGCCGCGGCCTTGTTGGTGAAGGTCACGGCCAGAATGCTGTTTGGCGAGGCGCCCTCGACCTGGATCAGCCAGGCGACGCGATGCACCAAGACCCGGGTTTTGCCGCTGCCCGCACCGGCCAGCACCAGCGCGGCCGAAAGCGGCGAGGCCACGGCCTGCCGTTGAGCGTCATTCAGCCCGTCGAGAAGATGAGATACGTCCATCAGGGCGCGGATTGTACTGCAGCTTCGCGGTTAGCTACGGGCTAGCTTTTCGGCAGGGTCGGGACGCTTTCCTCGGCAAATTCGATCAATGCCAGCACCAAGGAAAGCAACACCGGGCCGGCGATGACGCCAATGGCGCCGAACGCCGGAATGCCGCCGAGAACTCCGAGGAACACCACAAACGCGGAGATTCTTGCCCGGCCGGAAATCAGCAGCGGCCGCAATACGTTGTCGAGGCCGCCCGAGATCAGTCCCCATACCAGCATGAAGCTGCCGGAACCCCAGTGCTTGGAAAAGAACAGCCACAACACCGCGGGAATCCATACGAATGCCGCGCCGCCCACCGGCAGCAGCGAGCACAGCGCCGCCAGAACGCCGAACACGATCGGTGAGGGCAGGCCGACGATCGCAAAGCCGATGGTGATCAGCACGCCTTGCATGATGGCGGTAGTGGCCGTGCCGAAGACTATCGCGCGTGTCACGCCGCTAAGCTGGCCGAAGAGCCGCTCCTTGCGCTCTTCGGCGAGAGGGATCAAGCCGCGCGCGCGCGCCGCGAGCAATTCCCCATCGCGCAGGAAAAAAAACAGCAGCGACAGCATGATCACGAAGGAGAGCAGCGAGCCCAAGGCGCCGAGAAAAAACGAGCCGCTCACGCTGGCGGCGCGCTGCATCACCTCGCGCGTGCCGGATACCAGCCAGGTCTGCACCTGCTCGGCCGAGATTCCGGCGTGCGCCAGCAGCCAGGCGTTGGCGCGGGCAATCCACGGGAACTGCTGCAGATCGGAAAAACTCTTTATATCGAGCTCCGCCGCAGATTGCTGAACCCGGCGCAGCAACACCGAAATCTGCGCCACGAATTCCACCGATATTGCGCTCAACGGCAGAATGATGATGATGGGGGCCAACAGCGTCAACAGGCCTGCGGCAAGGGATTTGCCCTTCAAGCGACGCCGCAATCGGACATTCAAGGGATACAGAATGAATGCGAGAACGGCCGCCCAGGCCAGGGGCAGGGCGAAGGGCGCGAATATCAGGAATAGCGCATAGCCTAAGACCGCCGCCACCGCGAGCGCGAAAACGCGCGGATAAAAATCCGGATTGCTCGGCATGTTTGCCATCGTACCACCGGCCCGGCGCGAATCGCGGCGCGAGACGTTTCCTCAGCATTGCGCAACGCGTACCATCGCCTGCCAACGCAGGATCTTGGGGGCCGGTGCAGTGACATCAATTACCGTCAACAATCAAGTGCTTAACGTCGACGCGGCCGCCGATACCCCGCTGCTTTGGGTATTGCGCGATCACCTGTCGATGACCGGCACCAAGTACGGCTGCGGCATGGCCCTGTGCGGCGCATGCACGGTGCACGTCGACGGAGTGGCGACGCGCTCCTGCGTGCTGCCGTTGCGCCAAGTCCTGGGTAAGTCGATCACCACCATCGAGGGCCTTTCGAAAGACCGCAGCCACGCGGTGCAAAAGGCATGGCTTGAAATCGATGTTCCGCAATGCGGCTACTGTCAGTCCGGACAAATCATGTCCGCGGCGGCGCTGCTCAAATCCAATCCGCACCCGAGCGACGCGGAAATCGACGCGGCCATGTCCGGCAACCTATGCCGCTGCGGCACTTATCCAAGAATCCGCAAGGCGATTCATCGGGCCGCGGAACTGCTCGCGGGGCCGGCGAAATGACGGAGCCAGCCGACCGCGGCCGCCGCGACTTCATCAGCGCGGGCGTTGCGGCCGGCGGCGGATTGCTCCTAGGATTGACGCTGTCCGGCTCCGGCAAGCGCGCGAGCGCGGCGGCCGGCGGCGCGAAATCCGCCCGTACGGCCTCGCAACTGAACGCCTGGCTTAAGATCGGCGCCGACAATTCCATCACCATCATCGTCGACCGCTCGGAGATGGGCCAGGGCGTGTATACGGCGCTGCCCATGCTCATTGCCGAGGAATTGAACGTCAATCTGGATGCGATTCAAGTGGTGGCTGCGCCGGTGGGCGATGCCTACGTCAATCCCGGCAACGGCGGACAAGTCACGGGAACCAGCAACAGCGTCCAGGACGCATGGGAAAAGCTGCGCACCGCCGGCGCGCAGGCGCGCCTGATGCTCACCCAGGCGGCGGCCAAGCATTGGCAGATCGACATCGGCGAGTGCCGCGCAATCAACGGCACCATCGCCGCGCGCGGCAAAGTACTGACCTACGGCCAGCTTGCCGCCGCGGCTGCCAAGGAACCCATACCCAAAGACGTCAAACTGAGGCCCCGGTCGGAGTTCCAAATCATCGGCAAGTCGACGGCGCGCATCGACTCGCCCGGCAAGGTTGACGGCAGCGCTGAGTTCGGCCTGGACGTCAAACTGCCCGGCATGCTGTATGCCGCCATCGCGCAGAGCCCGGTGCTCGGCGGCAAGGTCAAGACGCTCGATTCGCTCGCCGCCGGGAGAATGCCGGGCGTTCGCAAAATCCTCTCCACGGACAGCGGCGTGGTCGTGGTCGCGGATCATTTCTGGCAGGCATTGCAGGCCCGCAAGGCCTTAGACGTTTCCTGGGATCCCGGCGGCAATCTGCGGCTCGATAACCAACTCATCAGCGCCATGCTGAAGAAGACCGCGGCGGCGGGAGCGGGTCTCACGGCCCGCGCCGACGGCGATGTGGCGCAGGCGCTCAAGGCCGCGCAGCAGCGCTTCAATTCGAGCTACGAGCTGCCGCTGCTGGCGCACGCGACCATGGAGCCGATGAACTGCACCGCGGATGTCAAGGCGAACGGCTGCGACCTCTACGTCGGCACCCAGGTTCAGCAGGTGGCGCAAGTCACGGCTGCCGCGGCGGCGGGTCTTGAGCCCTCGCAGGTCCGCGTCCATACCACGCTCTTGGGCGGCGGCTTCGGCCGGCGGCTGGATGTTGATTTCATTCCGGCGGCTGTCGAGGCGTCGAAGGCGGTCGGCGCGCCGGTGAAGTTGATCTGGACCCGCGAAGATGACATGACCCATGACACCTATCGACCGCCTGCGCTGGAAGAGCTGAACGCAGGCTTCGACGCGGCCGGAAAATTGACAGCCTTCAGCCTGCACATCGTCAGCCCCTCCATCACGGCGCGAATGTTTCCGCCGGTCAAGGGCGTCGACGATTCCGTGATCGAGTACGCCATCAACTTTCCCTACGACGTGCCGAATGTGGCGGTGACTTATTCGCGCCAGGAAATCGGCATTGATGTGGGCTACATGCGTTCCGTGAGTCATGCGCCCAATTGTTTCGTGATCGAGAGTTTCATGGATGAGTTGGCCGCGGCGGCCGCAAGGAACCCGTACGATTTTCGCATGGAGCTGCTGCGCAAGAAGCCGCGGCACCGGCGGGTGCTGCAACTCGCAGCCGAGCGCGCGGGCTTCGGAAAGGCGCCGGCGGGTCGCCATCAGGGCATCGCGTTCATGGAGGGATACACCACTCACCTGGCTGCAGTGGCCGAAGTTTCGATCGAGCAGGGAGCTCTCAAGGTGCACCGCATGGTTTGCGTCGTGGACTGCGGCCAGATGATCAATCCGCGCATCGTGGAATCGCAGATCGAGAGCGGAATTGTCTTCGGCCTGTCGGCGGCCTTATGGGGCGAGGTGACGATCGCCGCGGGCAGGGTTCAGCAGACCAATTTCAACAACTACCGGCTGGTTCGCGGCAACGAGATGCCTGAAATCGACGTGCATCTCGTGGAAAGCAGCGAGCCTCCCGGAGGCATCGGGGAACCTGCCGTGGCGCTGGTGGCCCCCGCGATCTGCAATGCGATATTTGCGGCGACCGGCAAGAGGATTCGCAAGCTGCCCATCGGAGTACAGAACCTGCTGCGGCCGGCTTAAGGAGCGCTGCCTGGCGGCCGGCCTTGCACCGCAAACGGTACGTCCTTGCCGAGCAGCCACGCCTCGATCATTTCGTTCACCGTCTCGGGCGCTTCCTGCTGCACCCAGTGCGACACCTTGGGCAGGTAGCGCAGGGTGAGATCACGCACATATTCCTCCGTGCCAAAGGTCAGCTCCTTGCCGAGGGCGGCGTCCTCCTCGCCCCATATCATGAGCGTCGGCGTCTCGATTCGCGGCGCGCCGTGCCGGGTGCGGCGGGGGCTGCGCAGCAGCGCGCGGTAGTAATTCACCATGGCCGTGAGCGCGCCGGGTTCGGCCGCCGCATCTTGATAGACGCGCAGCACTTCGTCGGGGAATCTCGACTTGTCGACCGCCATGCCGCGAAAAGCCTGCCCAATCGCAGCACAGTGATTGCGGGCGAGCAGCCATTCCGGAATCCATGGCAGCTGGAAGAAGAATATGTACCAGGACTTCGCCAATTGCCGGCGGGTACGCAGCGCTTTTTCCGCGAGCTTGGGATGCGGCACATTCATGATGACGAGCCTTGAGATCGGCAGGCGTCCGAACATGGCGTAGTTCCATGCGATGAGGGCGCCCCAATCGTGACCCACGAGCAGCACTTGCTTCGCGCCCGATGCCTCGATGAGACCGGCAACATCCGCCTCGAGATTCTCCAGCGAGTACGCCTTCACCCCAAGCGGCCGGGAACTTCGACCATAGCCGCGCAAATCGGGCGCCCATACCAGAAACCCAAGGCGCGCCAATAGCGGGAGCTGAAAGCGCCACGAAAACGAAGACTCCGGAAATCCGTGCAAACACAAAGCGAGCCGGTCCCCCGATCCCGCCACCGCAACGTTGAATTCCATGCCATTGGCCGAAACGGTTTGATAGCGCAGCGCTTCCATTGAACGAATGATACGCGTTCCGGCCGCCGCCTTTGGCGGCACGGCCGCGCACATAGTGCAGCCGCAACCATGCTTGCTTAAATGGCAGGCGCATGTTAACAATTTGGCTCAAACGGACCGTTGCCTCGAGCAGTAAACGGCTACAAATAAGCGTGAATTGCGATGTTCGCGCGCAACCAGGGATCCCCATGCCTGTTTTGAGAATTGCGCGAGCGGTGGATCTTTGATTACACGCTCATCCGATCTGATCGCGGTCAGGCAAATCGCGGAGGCGGAACGGCGCGCCGACCAGCGGCTGGTGACCGTGCTGCGCAGCATCACGGATGGCATCGTGGTGCTGGATCGGACCTGGCGCTACATATACTGCAACGAGCAGGGGGCGCGAATGCTCGGCATGCGCCCGGAGAAACTTCTCGGCGCCTGTGTCTGGGAGCTTTTCACCGCGGCCACGGGACCCAAGTATCACGAGTGTTTTCACCGCGCCGTCGAGACCGGTGAAGCGGTTCACTTCGAAGAATATTGCCCGCTGCCGGATCGCTGGTTCGAATGTCATTGCTATCCTTCCGAGGAGGGGCTGTTCGTCTCCTTCCAGGACGTGACCGAGCGCCGGCGTGCGCAGGCGGAGAACCAGCGCTTGCTGGACGCGGCGCGAACTGAAAAAGAATGGCTGTCCCTGGTGCTTAACAGCATCACCGACGAGGTCTGGTTCACCGATGCGCAGAAGCGCTACAAATTGGCCAATCCCGCCGCGCTGCGCGAATTCGCGCTTGATTCCGTTGCGGGACTCGCGGTTGAAGAAGTCGTGGGAAGTCTGGTGATCCTGCGCGCGGACGGTAGTCCGCGGCCGCTCGAGGAGGCTCCAATCATGCGGGCGCTCAACGGCGAAATCGTGCGCAATGAGGACCAGATCGTCCTGTCGCCCCGCGCCGGCGAGTTCCGGCATCGCCAAATAAGCGCCTCGCCGGTGCGCGATGCCGCCGGCAACATCGTGGGATCGGTGTCG
>DATMRC010000017.1:0-22327 GCA_035567075.1 Steroidobacteraceae bacterium | reverse complement strand
GCCTTCATGGTTTGTGAGTACCTGGAAAGCGCGGAATCGTTTCATGATTCCGGACATTGATTGCTGAGATCGCCGTCGTGCGCCGAGCAGGACGCTTGGAGCGGCACTCCTATCGTTGCGGGCGCACAACGGATGCCCTCGGTCTCGGCATGCTCAGTACACTACGGCGCCGGGGATTGCACCGGGCACGCGATCACCTGCTCGTACGTGCCGGTGCCGAGCCCACCCGGTCCGAAGATCTGGTGCCGCGCAATCCACTCACGCGAGCGGTTGAAAGCCTCCTCGGTGTAAGGTTCGAACACGATGCGTTCGCCCGGTCCCCATCGCTTCGTGTCCATCATCGCGTGATAGCGCACCGGGAATTCTTTTTGGTAGTAGTGCGTGTAGGCTTCGGGCCGCAGATCGATATCGCGTTGCGCCCGTTGCAGCGCACGGAAGTACTTGCGCAGCTCGGCCGGCTCGGTGTTGCCCCTGATCATGCTCGCAATCATGAACGTGGTGTCGATGATCTTGCGGAATCCGAGCTGCTCCGCGAAATAGTACGGACCACTGAACAGTGCAGCAGCCGGAATCTCACCATCGATCAGAAGCTGCATGCGCTTGAAGAGCATGCCGTCGTTGAAGGATAACCGGATATCTTTCGCCGGCAGGTACTGCTCGAGGGACTGGATGGTCGAATAGTGGCTGCCTGATTGGTAGCCCACGGAAATCGGCACGCCCGCGAGATCCGCAGGATGGCGGACGGCGGAATCCCCGGGTACGAAAATTCCGGCCGGGGCCACTGAATAGGCTTCGGCATACAGTTTGCCCAGGCCGTTGGAGGCGGCAACGTTCACGGTCCAGTGACACGCGCAGCTCACATCGGAGGCGCGGCCGGACTCGAACGACTGATAGGCGCCGACCTTCTGTCCCTTGTCATGCACCTTGCCGTCCGTCGCCTGAACCTCTTCGTTGAACAGGTAGTCAAGGCCTTCGGCCGCGAAGTAGCCCTTCTCGTCGGCCACCCATTCCTGCAATCTGAAGTGGGGTTGTATGACGAATTTGCTCATGACGAGGATCCTTCAAGTGGCTCGGGTGTAATGGCGATTTCGGCCGAGCTGATCTCATCCCAATTTTCAGTGCCACCGAGAGGTCAGTATACGGAAGAAATTGAAACGCGCGAAACTCGACAAGGCTCAGTCCTCCGTTCCGCCCGCCTCATCCCAGCGCCGCGAGTTTGCGTACAATGCGCAATGGCCTCCGATTCCGTCTCTTCCCGCCATCCCTTTGCTGCCGAGATCACTGCGCGGGCGATAGAGATCGGCGCGAAACTGCGCGCGCAGCAGGATGAGAGCGATGCGCGCGGCTGCTACTCCGATGAGATACACCGGGAACTTCTGGAGGGCGGCTTCTATCGAATCCTGCAGCCGCGAATGTTCAACGGCGGCGGGGTTGACTGCGAAACCTATATTCGAGTGATACTCGAGCTGTCGAGGGGGCATCCAGGCAGCGGCTGGTGCTACGCCCTCGCCTCATCTCATGCCCTGGTTGTAGGCGCACACTTCGAGGAACAGGTGCAGCGCGAGCTGTTTGGCTCCGAGGGAGACTTTCGCGCGGCATTTGCTGCAGGTCCCGCAGGAATTCCGACCTTCGAGCGTCGCGACGCAGGCTACCGCGTCAGCGGCCTGTGGGCGTTCGCATCGGGAATTCCGGTTTGTACACATTTTCTGGGCGGAGCGTTCATCCCCGGTCCCGACGGTGCGCCCGCGCCGGTGGCCTTTGTCGTGCCGCGCTCCAGCGTCGAGGTATTGCCGGACTGGGGCGGCGATGCGGCCATGGGCATGCAGGCGAGCGGCTCCAACAGTGTACGCTTAAACGGTGTGTTCATTCCCGACCGCCACATCATTCGCTCGCCGATCGGTCTCCTGACCACCGACAGTTTGTCCACAGGGACGCCGGGTACGCGCCTGCACGGCGAAGGGTTGTTCCTCGGGATAATATTCGGATGGTTCAGCTGCGAGTTTGGCGCCATCTTCACCGGCGCGGCGCGCGCAGCGCTCGAGGAATACGAGCGAATGATGCGGGCGAAACCACTGCTGTTCGATCCGCAGCGAATGCGAATGCATGATCCGGAGTTGCAGCGGATATTCGGCGAAGCGCTGTGTCGCGCCGATGCCGCCGAGGCACTCACCTTGAGTGCGACCCGCCTTCACGTCGAGCAGTGTGATAAATGGATGAAGGAGCGGCGGCCGATCACCGCCGCAGACACCCTGCGAGTCTGGGGAACAGCGCGTGAAGGATGTCGCGCTGCCTGCGAGTGTGTGGAGATGCTGTTTCATAGCGCCGGCGCATCGGGGGCGAAGCGCGGGGACCGCCTGCAGCGCTACTTCCGCGATGTGCAGATGTACCGCATCCACTTCCAATCACAGGCGATCACACCGATGCTGCGGGCGCAGCTGCGATTGGGAGCCGAGGTGCCGTTGCCGTTTCGCGCCGCTGTCGCACCGGCAGCGCCGGCCTGAGCAGTCTCATCGTTGGCGCACATGTCGGCATTGATTGGGTTGGCTAAGATTGTAAGATTGTTTATAACTGATGTGCTCCAGCAATCGGTTCGGCCGATCGGGAGTACAAGGGAGTCAGGATGAATGGGTACCACGTTGACTGGGTTGGGGCAATCTCAGCCGGCATCATCGCAGGCGTCGTTTTCTTTTTACTGAAGACCGCCTTCCCCCGGCTCAAAGGCGTGAGTTTCTACCTGGCTTTAGGTCTTTTGATAGCGGGATCATCATTGGTCGTGCGCGAGCTTCTGCGACGCGCCGGGATCTGACAATCACTGACCAGGGAGTGGATCGATGAGTTCGACAAATCCTCGTCGCGTCGCGCTGGACCTCCGCGGGTTGATCGGTATCAAGGACATTCTGCGGTTGTCCAAAGGGGTAAGACGGGATCCGGCAGTGGACATCTGGTTTACCGACGGACCGCTTGAGCTGCAGTCCATTGCGCAAAAGTGGTTTGCGCAGATGCGCGCATGCGGCGACGATGTCCTGGAGCTGATTCACGATGGGTGCCCTGTCGCCTGTGTGGAAGATGCGCCGTTCGGGTACGTCAACTCATTTAAAAGCCACGTCAACGTCGGCTTCTTCTACGGCGCGGTGCTCGAGGACCGCGCTGGTCTCCTCGAGGGAAGCGGCAAACGCATGCGCCACGTGAAATTGAAGCCTGACCACGAGGTCAACGCAGCAGCTCTCAGCAATCTAATCGACGCCGCCTACTTGGATATCAAGGTGCGCCTCGGCGGCAATCGGACTTCGAGACGCCTGTGAAGAGAGTTCCCGAACCAGAAGTAATGGATGCTCCAGATCAGGCTGTCGCGTACGCGAACGCGGATTTCTCCGATTCCAATGCGGCGTACGTCAACGAACTGATTACCACGTATGGCGACGATCTCGAACACGCGGTGGATCTTGGCTGCGGCCCGGGCGACATCATTATCAGAGTTGCGCGCTCTCGGCCGCGCGCCCGTCTCACCGCCGTGGATGCGTCGCAAGCCATGCTCCTAATTGCGAAGGAGGCGGTGGGCCGCGCCGGGTTCGCAGACCGCATTCAGCTCGTGCAGGGACGGATACCCGGGTTGCCGATTCCCCCGAGGAGCTTCACCGCAATCCTCAGTAAGGACATGCTCCATCACATGCACGACCCGCAGGGCCTGTGGCAAGAAGTGCAGCGACTGGGTCGACCCGGAGCCGCCGTGCATATCATGGATCTCATGCGTCCGGCCTCGCCGGAGCTGGCAGCCGAAATCGTCGAAACTGTTGCCGCACGCGAAGCTCCCCTGCTCAAGACGGACTTTTTCAACTCGCTTTGCGCAGCGTTCACCCTCTCCGAGGTACGTGATCAGCTCAAGTCCGCAGGGTTGCCGCTCCACGTGGAGCAGGCTTCCGAGCGGCATATGCGAATAAGCGGTCGTCTCCCCGACGTCGCCGTGGTCAGGTAGCTCTGGCGCGGGCCGCGGGAAATTCCCATTTGGGTCAACTGTCTTGGCTACAATGGGAGCCAAGGGGCAGGGAGACTAATCGGGATTGTTCAATGGTTCATATGCCGCAAACATCAGCCACCTGATGCCTGGATCCCCTGTGCGCTCGGCAGCAGCAATACTCCTGACCGTCGCGCTGGTCGCGAGCTGTTCAAGCACTCCTGACAAATCGGATCCGATCGTTGAAATTCGCCTGTCGTCATCGTTGAATGCGTGCTTCATAGCCGATGTCGAGGTTCCGTGTGGTGATGTAGGGTCGAAGCTCCTGGCCATGCATGTGCCACCGAGCGCCCGTATTCACTGTGTCGGAGACACGGTGATCAGTTACGAGCTGGTCCACTCGATTTTAGAATCCTTGGATAAGGCGGGGTACTCGACCAAGGTTGGTTTTCTGACCGATTGAGCGCCGGGAAACATCAGGTCTCCAGATGCAGAAGATCGCGATTCGTGCCGCTTCTCCAGGGGACTTCGAGACCATTTGCGCATTGAATCTGGCTGAAGTTCAGTATACAAGCGCAATGGACCTGCCGCGCTTGACCGAATTGGCCGGGATTTCCTGCTATCACAAGGTGGCGAATTTGAATGGCATCGTTTCGGCATTTCTCCTCGCGATGTGCAACGGTTGCGCTTATGAAAACGACAACTTTGAATGGTTCTCCAAGAGATACGCGAGATTTATTTACATTGACCGTGTTGTCGTTGCATCTTCATCCCGAGGTCTGCGCTTGGGTTCGCTCCTGTACGAAGATCTATTCCGGCACGCCAGATCCAACGCCATCCCGCTGGTAACCTGTGAGTACAATATCGTTCCACCCAACGAACCATCACGATTGTTCCATGAGAAATTCGGCTTCAAGGAACAAGGGACTCACTGGCTGGCGCACGGCACCAAGCGAGTCTCGCTGCAAGTGGCGGAGACCTGACAATCGGTTCGAGCGATTGCGGGCCGCTCAACGCGGCGTTAGGAGTGAATTGATGCCGCTACGGCGTTTGCTGTCGATTCTGCTCGGACTCGCCGCGGTGTCGGCGGCCAATGCGGTTGGCTTTGCCACCCCGGAAGATGCGGTGCGTGCCCTGGAGCAGGCCTACATCGAAAAGAACGCGGATGCCGTGGTCGCGGCGGTGGATTTTGTCGAGGAGGGGCGGCAAATGCTGCAAAAAATCAATCCTTCGCTGGCAAACGACCCCGAAATAATCAAACAAACCGCCGAATCGCTGGAGCAGTCTTTTCGCAATGAGCTTCGCGCCAAGGGGTTCTCCGATATCGCTAAACTAAAATGCTCATTTCTGGGAAAATCCCAGATCGCTCCGGAGTTGGTCAAGCTGACCGAGCAGTGCATATCTCCGGACGGCGGCAAGTCTGTTCGTGATGTGCTGGTCGCGAAGCGCAATCTTGGGTGGCGCGTGACTTTGCAGCCTCCGCCATGACAAGAACTTCTGTGTTTTGCTGTAAGGTGCGGTGAGGGCCCGACGTCGCGCAATGCGCTGGCGGCGATGCCCAAGGTTTTGCATTCTTGGGAGGTTATATATGCACGCAGCAAGCTCATTCCCGGAATCCAACGGCGCGCGGCGATTGCCCGTTGCGGCCTGGCTGTCTCCCAGGTTTCTGCCAATCCTGGCAGCAGCTGCCGCGTTTCTGATCGACCTCAATACCCCTAACGGGATCGCAGACGGTTTTCTGTACGTCGCGCCCGTGCTGGCCTGCGTCTGGGCGCCGGCGGCTCACTATGCCATCTACACAGCGCTCGGACTGATGCTGCCGATGATCCTCGGCTTCGTCTGGTCGCCCGACGGCGCATCCGTTGAAGTGGCGGCCATCACCCGATGCATCGCCTTGACGTTGATATGGTTGGTTGCAATCGCCGTATGGCGCAAAGTCCGGGAGAGAGACACGACGCTGGCGGCATTGCAACAGCAATTGCGGGATGTGGAACATGCCGCGGAGCTGGAGCGGATGGCGCTTTCCGATTGGTTGTGCCGGGACCTCAGGCCGGAACTGACGATGGTGGATTGGCGGCTGAATTATCTGTCGCATCAACGCCGGCGCGGCGCTGAAGTTCAGAGCGAAGCGCTGGTCCTGCGCCGCGCCATTCAACGGGCGAGCCAGTCGGTCTACGGCAAAATGATTCGCTTGCGCGCAGCAAACACCTAGCACAGGGCCCGCTCACGATGCATGACGCCGCTCCTGATCGCTATCAACTGCTTCCCTATGCCCGCTGCGGCCGCAGCGGGCTCAAACTGCCGCGCATCTCGCTCGGGCTTTGGCAGAACTTTGGCCGTGCCACGCCCATCGAGAAGGCCCGCGACATGATTCTCAATGCATTTGATCATGGCATCACGCATTTCGATCTGGCCAACAACTACGGTCCACCGCCGGGCTCCGCCGAGGAGAACTTCGGCCGGATCCTCGCGACCGATCTCGCCGCGCATCGCGACGAGCTCATCATCTCAACCAAGGCCGGCTACCTCATGTGGCCGGGTCCTTACGGAGAATTCGGATCGCGGAAATATCTGCTGGCCAGTCTCGATCAAAGCTTGCGGCGCATGCATCTTGACTACGTCGACATTTTCTATTCGCATCGCGTCGATCCCGATACACCGCTCGAGGAGACCATGGGCGCGCTCGCCACGGCGGTGCGCAGCGGCAAGGCGCTGTACGTGGGCATTTCCTCCTACGGGCCGAAGAAGTCGCGCGAGGCGGCGAGGATACTGCGCGAACTCAAGGTGCCCCTGCTCATACACCAGCCCTCCTATTCATTGCTCAATCGCTGGGTGGAAGACGGCCTGCTGGAGGTGCTCGAGCAAGAAGGCGTGGGCTGCATAGCATTCTCGCCCTTGGCCCAAGGTCTTCTCACCACAAAATATTTAAACGGCATCCCCGACTCCTCGCGGGCGATGCGCAACGAATCGTTTCAGCAATCGGTGCTGACCGAGCAGAATCTTTCCAACGTGCGCGCTCTCAATGAACTCGCCAAACAGCGCGGCCAGAGCCTCGCGCAGACGGCGATTGCCTGGGTGCTGAAGAACCCCGCCGTCACCAGCGCGCTCGTCGGCGCCAGCAGCTGGCCGCAGATCGAAGAATCCCTCGGCGCATTGCGCAACGCCAGCTTTACGCCGGCCGAGCTCGAGCGGATCGACGCGCATGCGCGCGACGGCGGACTCAATATCTGGGCTGCGTCCAGTCAATCCGGGTGAGTCCATGGCATTTTCGCTGGTAAGGTGCGGGGCGGATGGCAGCCCATTGATTCCGATCGCCGCTGTCCCGGAGGCGATAACCGCGACCTACCCGGCAAACGCCGATCTGTACCGGCGCGCAGGGTTCATCCCGCCGTGGGTGAGCTATGTGGCCGTCGCTGACGGCCGCGCGGTCGGAGGCGGGGCATTTGTCGGGCCGCCCCGCGAGAATCGCGTCGAAATCGCTTATTTCACCCTCGAGGAATTGCAAGGCTTGGGTTACGCGACGCGTACCGCGACTGAACTCGTCGCCATCGCGCGCAGCGCCGATCCTGGGATTCGGATCTGCGCCTTCACGCTGCGCGAGTCCAATGCCTCGACCAGAATTCTTCAGCGGCTGGGCCTCAAGGTGTTCGGCGAGGCGCGGGATTCTGACGCCGGCGATGTCTGGGAGTGGCGAACCTGATTGCACAATAATTTTGGATCAATCTCGACGAGGTGTTCGATGTCGACCAGATCAGCCTCTTGTTCCTGCGGGCAGCTTCGCATTGAAATCGAAGGCAACCCACGGGGTGTTGGCATTTGCAACTGCCTCGCCTGCCAGCGACGAACCGGCAGCGTGTTCGCAGCGCTGGCGAGCTTCCCCGGTCCGTACAAAGTCTACGGTCATGCCACTGAATACGCCCGTGTCGGTGATCAAGGCGCCCGGTTCATTTTCAGGTTCTGTCCGGTTTGCGGGACGAATGTTTTCCACACCGAAGACGGCGACAATGAATCGGTAAGCGTCGCTGTCGGCGCTTTTGCAGATCCTGCGTTTCCCGCACCGCAGGTATCGGTTTACGACAGCCGCAGACATTCGTGGGTGCAGTTGCCGCCAGGCATGCGGACCTTTGAAAAGGATCCGCCGTGAACTCGCCAGTCGCGCCGGAGCGGCCGGAGTGTGCATAATTGGGTATGCGAGCGGTCGTTGCACGGCCCCGCTCATTTGCGAGGCATTCAATGTCGAAACTCCGAGTCTTATCCTTTGCGGTTTCAATCGATGGCTACAGCGCCGGCCCGAACCAGGATCTGGAAAACCCGCTCGGCGTGAGAGGTCTTGAGTTGATGGAGTGGTTTTTTCATACGCGCTCGTGGCGCAAGATGCATGGCCAACCCGATGGCGAGACGGGAATCGACGATGGAATTGCAGCGCAGGGCTTTGCCGGGATAGGCGCCTGGATCATCGGGCGCAACATGTTCGGGCCGATTCGAGGTCCCTGGCCGGATGAGGCCTGGAAAGGTTGGTGGGGCGAGGAGCCTCCGTATCACACGCCGGTCTTTGTTTTGACGCACCACCCGCGACCGGTGCTTAAAATGCGCGGCGGCACGGAATTCCATTTTGTCACGACCGGAATTCATGCCGCGCTGGAGCAGGCCACCGCCGCGGCGAACGGCCTCGATGTTCGCCTCGGAGGTGGCGTTTCCACAGTGCGTCAATTCTTGCGCGCTCGTCTGATAGACGATCTGCATCTACCCTTGCGGCCGGTGCTGATGGGATCGGGCGAGAAGCTCTGGGAGGGTATCGACATGCATGGCCTCGGCTATGAGTGCACGAACACCATTGCCGGCGAGCGCGCGACTCACACATATCTGCGCAAGCGGACGTGACAGGTGACGATCGCGCGCACTGCCGCATGCTCCTGCGGTCAGCTTCAGGTGGAAGTGCAAGGAGAACCCGTTCGAATCTCCATATGTCACTGTCTCGCCTGCCAGAGACGAACGGGCAGTGTATTTGCCGAGCAGGCGCGTTTCGCAAGCGCCGGATTCAAAGTCACCGGCAGGTGCGGCGAGTACGTTCGAGTGGGGGACGAAGGATCGAAGTTCAGGTTTCGCTTTTGTCCCGTCTGTGGGGCCACGGTTTACTACACGCGGGAAGGAGGAGAGGACTTGATCGCGGTACCGGTCGGGGCCTTCGCGGACCCGGATTTTCCTGCGCCTACCGTATCGGTCTACGAGCACCGGAAGCACTCATGGGTTCAGGTCCCCGCTGAGTTCGAGCATGACCCGTAGGCTCCGGATGGAAGGAGACCAAAATCAAACCTACAGCCAGCGAGTCTGCGCTCTCATACCCTTCGTGATCTAGCCTCGGGCCGGCGGCGCTCCAAGATGGTCCTCAAGCCATTTTTCGGGCGCAGCGTGATGCGGGTTTGCATCGTAACCTCCTGGTCTTCCTTGAGCCGCAGGCGAAACCGCTGCGCGAGCACCGCGAGGATCAACGTCGCCTCGGTCATGGCGAGGGTGGCGCCGATGCATATCCGGGGACCGCCGCCGAAAGGCAGGTAGGTGAAGCGCGGGCGCTTGTCGCTCAACTCCTTGGCAAATCGTGTCGGGTCGAAACGCTCCGGGTCATCCCAGAGTCGGCGGTGGCGATGCAGTATCCACGGCGACACCAGGATATGCAGCCCCGGCGTGACCTTGAATCCGCACAGCTCATCGGCCTCCGTGGCTTGCCGCAGGGACAGCCCCGGCGCGGGCGGATAGACCCGCATCGTTTCTTCGATGACCATGCGCGTGTACGGGAGATTGGGCAGGTCTTCCGCCGTCGGAATTCTGCCGCCGAGCACGGTATCCAATTCCTGGTGCAGCGCCGCTTCTTCCGCGGGATGCTGCGACAAGAGATACCACACCCAGGTCATGGTCACGGCAGTGGTCTCGTGGCCGGCCATGAAAATGGTGATCACCTCGTCACGCACTTCAGTGGCGTTCAATCCCGCACCATCCTCCGGATCCTTCGCGGCAACGAGACGCGTCAGAAAATCCTTGGGCGCATCATCGCGAATCTTCTCGCGCTCGCCGATCAGCCGGTAGATGGCGGCGTCCACGGTCTTGAAGTGCGCGCGGATCGCATCCTGCTTGCGCCGGATGCGCCAGCGCCCCAGCACCGGTAACACGTCGAGCAGGCCGAATTCCAGGCATGCCTGCACGAACTCGAGCGCCTCGCCGGCGTCCACCGCCAGTTCGTCCGCATCCGTGGAAAACATGGTGCGGCAAATGATTTTCAGTGTCAGCGTCTTCATCTCCTCGGCGATGTCGATTTCGGCGAGTTCAGGCAGCGCATCCCAATGCTGCGCGAAGGCGGCCGTGGTTTCGATCATCGCCGGCGCGTAGGACTCCACCGTGCGCGTGCCGAATGACGGCGCCATCACCTTGCGGTGGGCGCGCCATTTGGGGCCCGGCGCGCTCAGCAAGCCTTCCCCGAACATGGCTGAAAAAAACTCATCTCCTAATTTTTCCTTTGGGTAGTTCGCGACGTTATCGAGAAGCACGCGGCGCACGCCGTCCGGGTCGTTGACCATGAGCACATCGCCCAAGAGCCACTTCGATAGATAGCAGGGCTGCTCGTAGGCGATTAGCGGGATGATTTCAAAAGGATTTCCCTTCGTGGAGCGCACGACCGCCAGAAATGAGGCAGGTTTCAGAGGCGGTGGCCCGAGGCCTGCCAACGGCTTCTTGGAGGAGATGGCTGCAGTCGACATGGAGTTCCTTCGGATCGCAAAGGTTAGAGCTCTAGTATAGGGGACGGCGGCGCGGCCGGATCGAGCCCCTCGTCACGCAACAGGGCATTGTGTTGCGGTAGGCTTGCGGAGGATCGCGATTCAGAGGGGTGGCGGATGAGGAAATCAACGAGTTTTCAGGGTGGCGGGGCAGCCGCGCTCGCATTGCTGCTTGCCGGATGCGCAAGCTCACCTCCGACCGTAGCGCCGCGCTTCAATGGCGCATGGGTGAATGCGGATTCAAGCCTGCACAGTTGGCTTCAGATCGAGCCCCATCATGTGATCAGTTTTGGTTTGTTCCAGTCGAATGGGCACTGTGTCGCAACCGACACCGAGATTCTCTCGAAGGATCGATTGAGTGTGCCCGTGAGTTCCCTGGGCACCGGCGAGATGTCGCTGAAGATGACGCAAGGCGCCTTGGTGGTCACCAGCAAGTACGCGACCCAGCGATTCGTGCCGACTTCGCGCGAATCGATTTGTCTGGTCAACGGCAGGTATCTGCCGGGGGCGCCGTTTCCGAAACAGGCCAACTAGCCGATTCAGGCTGCCCCGCCTATGCGGGATTGTCGGACCCCAGCGGGCGAATCCAGATATTGCGAAAGCGTATCGGATTGCCGTGATCCTGAAGCTTGATGGGACCCCTTGGGCCGTGCTCGATCAGCATTGGCAGTGCGCGGTGCTTGGTGGCGCCGAGAATTTGCGTGTGATTCTGGGTGATCACCCCGTTGTGGAAAACGGTCACATAGCCCGGCGCGGCCACTTTCCCCTCCTTGAATCGCGGCCCCGAATACACGATGTCATAGCTTTGCCATTCCCCCGGCGGCCTGGAGGCATTCACCAGAGGCGGCGACTGTCCGTAAATCGCCGATGCCTGTCCGTCGGCATAGGTGGGATTGTTGAAACTGTCGAGCACCTGAACCTCGTAGATGCCGAAGAGGAACACGCCGCTGTTGCCGCGTTCCTGGCTGTTGCCCTTGGGCGGTGATGGCGTGCGAAATTCGACGTGCAGCTGGCTGTCGCCAAAGTCCTGTCTGGTGACAATGTCGCCGCTGCCTGCGACAACCTCCAGGTATCCGTCTTGAATCTTCCATTTGGGCGGCGCGCCATTTTCCGCGCGCCAGGCCGCAAGGCTGGTGCCGTCAAAAAGCACCACGGCATCGGAGGGTGGTGACCCCGGTATCGTCGCCGTACTGCAAGTGCCGGGAGTGACGACCGGCGGACGCGGGCGCGCCTCATCATGGACGCGCCAATTGCTGCCCGGTAGGGTTGGCGTGTCGGTATAACCGGTCGGCGCCTGCTGCGCCTGCTGCGCCAGCGCACCGAGCGCGGCGGCCAGACCTAAAGCGATAATCGCAGTCTGTGGTTTCATAAGCGGTCCCATGGCAAGTTCGATTCGTTAAAATCAGATTGATGGCGAAACCTGTATCTTGTCGCACGCGCATTCCATACATCGGGGATGGAGCCGCGTTCGTCCTCAAGGAGAGTCTCAATGCCTAGGATACCGCCCGCGCTCCACGCTCGCGCAATGCTGGCCTGCGCCATTGGACTGGTAGTGCTCGCCGGTTGCGGGCAGCCCGCGAATACTCCGGCTCCGGCCGCCCCGCCGCCGATTGCCGCGAAGCCGGACGTGATTGTGACGCTTGATGGCGCACGCCACGATTGCCTGGTCGCGCTCTACAGCGAGGAGCAGGGCAACATCATCTCCTGCGACGATGTCGTTGCCTTCGTGCGCGACGAATTGCGGATTCCGAGCGGAGCGATTTACGACATCCGGACGGCACCGAACATCGATGAAGCCCAGAAGACAAAAGTCGAGGCCAGTCTCAAAGGAGCCGGCTACCGCTACATCAGAGGTCCTCTCCCCCCGTAAGTAAGGCCTCGCCATCGCCCTCGTTGAACCAAACCCTGCACCCCATCGCTTGGCTGGAATGAGGCCGGCTTGGCACAGATTTCGCAGATTTCGAGACCCGGTAGATATCCCAAAGGACTCCGGCATGTGGAAATAGGGCCTATTTCGACATAAGGAGCACTGCTGTGTTTCGTGGTTTCAAGTATCAAGTGGTGTTGCCGGTGGCGGCAATCACCCTGCTGTTGATCAGCCTCGGCGCGGTCGGGTTTTCGGTTTGGGCGATGCAGCAAGTGCAATCACGGGTACGCCAGCGCATCGCGGACAATGTGACGTCGATTCAAGGCGTCTTCGGCACGACCGCCTCGCTCATGCAGGATCGTGTTCGCGCCAGCATGGCGCTGCTCCAGGACCAGATCAAGGTGCGCGGTGGTGCCGAGAAGGGTGCTCAAGTCTCGGTCGCCGGCAAAACCGTCAACGATGTGATGATCGGCGGCAAGGGGCAGGCCGGCGATTTCGAACTGGTCGATTACGTTACCCGGATGAACAAGGGCACCGCCACGATTTTCACCAAGGATGGCGAACGTTTCGTGCGCGTCGCGACCAACGTGATGAAGGACGATGGCACGCGGGCGGTGGGTACCGAACTCAACAACACCACGCCGGCGTACGCGGCGATCAGAAGCCGAGTCGCGTTCTACGGCATCGTCGACATCCTGGATCATCCCTACTTCACCGGCTACGAACCCCTCTTCTCCAAGAATGGCGAGGCCATCGGTATCGCTTACGTCGGCTACAAGACCGAGTTGCCGATACTCATGCAGGCTCTTGATCAAGCGCACTTGTTGAAGAGCGGATTTGTCGCCGTGGTCGACAGCAACAAGGCGCGCTACCTGCCAGCGGGGGTGACCGCTGAACAGGTGCAGCAAGCCACCGACAACAAGGATGGCTCCTGGGCGATCGACCGCCTACCCTTGCCGGATTGGGGACTGACCATTGTCTCTGCGTATCCAGTCGCCGAATTGCGCGCCGAAGGCCGACAAGTCGGCTATGGAGTGGCGCTGGCGGGAATCGTCCTCGGCATCGTCATTTCCCTGGCGCTGTTCTTCCTGCTGGATCGAAAAGTACTGCAGCTGCTTGGCGGCGAACCCCGCGTTGCAGCCGATTACATGAAGAAAATCGCTGATGGCGATCTGGCGCTCGAGATCGGAGTAGCCGGCGACCGGCCCGACAGCCTGATGGCATCGCTGAAAGTGATGCAGCTCAAGCTCAAGAATCTGATCGCGGGTGTGCGCGGCGGTGCGGCCGAAGTCAGCGAGCAGTCGCGCAAGTTCGAAACGGCATACGCCGCCTATCAGTCGGATCACAAGGAAGCTGCTTCGCAGGAACTGGCGCGTCAGGCCAAGGGAGTCAGCCGCACGCTGTCGCTGCTGGAAAAAACCATCGGCCGATTCAAACTCTAAGCCCGCTTCCGCGCCGACTCACCGGCCAAGAAATCGGGCGGCTCAAAAGTCTGTTTCGTTGATTTCGCGCACGCAGGCAACCAGGGCCGACCGCCCCTCCGGACCGAGTCTCTTGACCTCGGTTCGAATGTTGTCGAGGGCCATCTGCAGGCTGGTGACGTCGGTGCAGAATTCGACGGCATCGGCGAGGACCTGGCCTTCCGCGCCGAATTGATCCAGGCAGAAGTTGGTCAGCAAGAAGCGCGCTTGAGCGGGCGATATGCCGGGTTTCAGGCGCAGCCGCTCGCTGATGGAGCTCGTCACCGATGCTGCATCGTGCGCGCCATGCGACGTTGTGCCTTCACCCGTTCCGGATGCCACGAAGCCGTGGCTGATGAGCCAGCGCAGACCATCGATCACCGCCTCGCGGGGCGCTTTCGAACGCTGCAGGATTGCATCCGGGCTGCCGGCGCCCTGCTCGATCAGCGACAGGATGTTCTTGGCGCCGGCATCGAGCTTGTGAGCCCGGCCGCGCAGCTCCTCCACCCCCTTGGGCGTGACCAATAAATGCTTCTCCCCTGCCTTCATACCTCAAGCACTACGCCGAGCGCAGCGCCCGGTCCTTCTTGTTCTGGGCTTCGATGCGTGCGCGCGCCTCCGTCCACTGCTCATCGGTCCAGTTGCGCAATTCGTAGAAATTGCCGCCGGTTCCAAGATAAGCGCCGCCGTCCATCATGATGGACTGGCCATTGAGCCACGGGCAGCCGTCGCTCATCAAAAAGGTCGCCAGATTCTGCAGTTCTTCCATGCGGCCGGCCCGTCCCATCGGATTCACCTTGGCGCTGCGCGCTCCGGGTTCATCGCCGGGGCTCAAGCGCTTGCTCATGCCTTCGGTGGGGATCTCGCCCGGTCCAATGGCGTTGAGGCGGACCCCAAAGCGCGCCCATTCGGTGGCCAGCGACATGGTCATCGCGTGAACGGCACTCTTGCTCATCGCCGACGGCACCGTGTACGGGCCGCCGTTCAAGACCCAGGTGGTGATGATGGACGTGACGCTGCGATAAGGGTCGCCGGACTTCCAGCCGCCGTCGCGCGCCATCTGCACCCAACGGCGCCCGACCGCGTGCGTAACATAAAATGTGCCATGCATGACGATATTGGCGATCGAGTCGAAGCCGCGCGGCGAGAGCGCCGCGGTCGGGGAAATGAAATTGCCGGCGGCGTTGTTCACGAGACCGGTCAGGGGGCCCTGCGCAAAAATGTCCTCGACCATGGCATCGACGGCGGCGGCATCGCGGATGTCCACGCCGTAGGCCTTGACGGATCCGCCATGCGCCGCCATCAGCTGCGCCGCCGTCTCATCGCAGACACCCTTGCGCCGCCCGCAGATGTAGATCTCCGCGCCCAGACGCAGGAATTGTTCCGCCATGGAACGGCCGAGTCCGGTGCCTCCCCCGGTCACCAGAATGCGTTTACCCGCCAGCAATCCATCTTTGTACATGTTTCTCTCCTCTCAAAACCTTAACGCGTGGCCGGCTACCACTGATCCCGCTGCGGCCGGCCGTCCTCGATCTGATAGTAGTCGGATTTGGCGCCGGCAAAGATATGCTTCTCGATGGCAAGACCGGTCGGCGTGTCCAATGTGCCCGCCGTGATGCTCATCCTGTCGCTGCCGATGGGGCGCCAGAACAAATTGCTGCCGCAGGTTGCGCAAAAGCCGCGCTCTGCGGTCTCGGAGGAGCGAAACCATCGCAGGGACTGCGGATTGCTGATGGCGATATTGGCGCTGGGAGCGCTGGTCATCGCCGCGAAATGGCCGCTGGTCCTTCGGCATTGCTCGCAGTGACAGGCGATGATGCTGCGCAGCGGACCGCTCACGGTATAGCGCACGCCTCCGCACAGGCAGCCGCCGTGATGGGTTTCAATGCTGTTCATGCACGGCACGGCACGTCCCATCCAGTTCCTTGTAGGGCTTGGTGTTCGGCGGAAATTCGAGCTGCTTGCTGCGCATCATCAATTCTAGATGCGCACCTCCCGTGGCATCGCCGATGTCCGGATCGTCCCGGTATGCCGGGTCCGAGATCGCGTCGCCTAAGCTGATGAAACGCACACCGCGGCTTCGGTAAAGCGCCAGGAGCTCGGGCAGCATGCGCGCATCAAACGCTCCGATGTGTATCAGCAGCACATATTTCACATCGCGCCCATAGACCATCCGCGAGAGTTCGCGAAACAGGCGGTAGTACTGATCCGCCACCGCTAGATAGCTGTCGTGGAGCTTGGCGATGGCCGCATCGTCATGTAACGCCACGCAGCGCGCATAGGGATCGTTCCAGAGGTAGTCCTCGAAGTCCATGCTGACCTCTGCGATCTTGTACCCGTGCGCAAACAGCCACTGCCGCGCCGCGCGCCGCTTCTCCACGGTGTCGCCCTCGCGCAGGTACGGATAGCGAAACCAGTGCCAGTCATCATCCCCCATCAACTGCGTGAGCAGCGGCTCGTTCTTCGCCACATCCGCCTCGAATTCAACCGGCGTCTCGTTCTTGATGTCGCGATGCGCGAAGGTATGATTTCCCAGCGGCTGCCGCGCTGCGCGCCAGGCCGACAGAACCTTGGAGTTGGATGCGTCCTGCTCGACCCGTTTGCCGTTGACGAATCCATAGCTGGGCGGCATCTGCTCGCGCTTCAGCGTCGCCAGAATCGACTGCGCGATTTCCAATCGCGTCACTCCCGGCGGCATCGACCCATGCGCCGGCAGATCGTCAAAGGTGATGGCCATCTCCTGACTCAAGGCCTGCTGCGCGGAAACCGCCAGCAGCCCCGCGAGTATCAAGCGCCGCAAGGTCTCCCTGCTTAAGGTTATTATGAGATTCATCATGGTCCGGCCGTCACACTATATATCTAACCCGGTCACGGCGAATCTCTGCGTCAAATTGGCCTGCGCGGCCTTCTTGGTTGTTTCCCTCGGCGCGAGCACCGCACCGGGATATGCCCCGGGAGGCGATAGCGAGCCGGCGCGCGAACATGCCGCTTCTGTTCCAGCGAACGCGCTGATTTCGCCCGACGGCAAACGGTCGGTGTGGACGAAGGAGGATGGTTCGGGCTTCTGGCTGGCAGAGCGCAACGCCGGCGGCGCATGGGCAAATCCCACGGAGATCGCCATTCGCGGCGTGGTTCGAAGCCCGGCGTTTTCGCCCGACGGCAGCAAGCTTGCATTTGAGAATACGCGCGGCGGCTATTCCACCCAGGATCCCGACATCTGGGGTGCGGTTCGCGCCTATTCCTGGGCCTTCATAGCGATTTTCAATTTCGACGACAAACGCATCTCTTACCTGAATCCGTCCTTTGCAGAAGACCGTGACCCGCGTTGGTCGAGCAACGACACCATCTCCTACACCCGGCATATCGAAGGAGTGCCCGATGCCATGCTGACATCGATGATCCCGGGCGCACAGCCCCGTCCCGGCTCCGCCTCAAAGAGCAAGGCTTTGCTCGAAGCACTGCTCGCGACGCCGTTGGTTTATCAGCCGGTGGCTGCGGCGAACGGCCGGTCGCTGGCCTATGTGGCGCGCGCGGCGCGCACGCGAGCCATCTATTTTGTGCGCGTGGGGGAGAGCGCAAAACCCCTGGTCAGCTATCCCGATGATGATGGCCAGGACCTCACCCAAGTCGCCCTGTCGCCGGACGGCAGCTTGCTCAGCTTCGTACGCGGCGGCCCGCCCAATTCCAAAGGCGAAATACCCAATCCTCGTTCGCTCGCGACGCCGCCGCTGCGTCAGGTCTGGCTTCTCGATACGGCGGGCGGCGCTGCGCCCCGGCCGGTGGGCTCAGGATACGCACCGCAGTTCTCGCCCGATGGTACCCGTCTCATCTGGCTGACGGAGCGGGGCGTGGCCAGCGTGCCGCTGCGGAACAGTGACGGCCACCACAGCGATGTCGGCGCCGCCGAGATCCTGCTGGCCGGACCGCTCTTCGCTCTGCGCTTCTCACCCGACGGCAACAAGCTGGCGTACGAACGCTCATCGTGTATCGAAGTCTTTGATCTAAAATCGCGGGCCACCTGGGCCGTTGCCAAGCCCGCCGATGCGGTCGATGTCGATCCTAACTGGTCGCCGGACGGAGAGAGTATCGCCCTGCGACGGCTGGTCGGGTCTCAGCCGCCCACCGAGAACGGATACGCGGGAGAGTACGTTTCCAAGGAACCCTGGTCGATTCTGGTGGCGAGTGTGGCCACTCATCAAGTCCGCCAGGTTTGGCGCGCCGACGCCGGTATAGGCTCCGCCTACTACGACCTGGATCAGGACCCGACCGATACGGGTGCTCAAGTGCGACAGTTGTTCTGGTCGGATGGCAATGACATCGCATTTACCTGGGAGCGCGATGGGTGGAGGCATCTCTATGCGGTGTCCGTACAGGGAGGCCAGCCGCGGCTGCTCACGCCGGGCGAGGGCGAGGTGGAGACGGCCGCGCTTTCCCTCGATCGCAAAACTCTGGTGTACAGCACCAACATCGGCGATCCCTATAGACGGCATATCGCCGCGGTGGCATTCAGCGGCGGAGCGCCCAAGTCCATAACCCAGGGCCCCACCAGCCAGTGGACTCCGGTACCTCTGGCGGCAGGCTTTGCCTACATCGATGCCGGGTGGGCGATGCCCCCCGCAGTGATATTGCAGGACCTGAAGGGAATGACCCGGGGCGCGGGCGGCCCTGCGGTTCCAGACGCTTACCCCTCATCCCAGATGGTCAAGCCTCAGCCCGTCAGCTTTCCCGGCGTGGATGGGCAGACCGCTTTTGGCCAGTTGTTCTTGCCGGCCAAGCCGTCGGGCTGCGGAGTGGTTTTCGTGCACGGCGGAATCACCCGGCAGATGCTGCTCGGCTTTCACTACATGGACGCCTACTCCAATCTGTACGAGCTGAATCAATATTTCTCGACTCAAGGATGCGCGGTTCTCTCGGTCGAATATCGCAGCAGCATCATGCGCGGCTATGCGTTTCGCAACGCGCCGGGTTGGGGAAACGGCGGAGCCAGCGAATACCGGGACGTTCTGGGCGGCGCAAATTACCTGAAATCGCGAGGCGATCTTAAGATCGACAAGATCGGGATATACGGCCTTTCTTGGGGCGGATACCTCACCGCGCAGGCGCTGGCCAGAAACTCCGATGTCTTCAAGGTTGGATTCGACATGGCGGGAGTTCACGGATTTCCCGGCGCGACCTTCAAATATTCGCCGCTGGCGTTCGTCGGCCAGTGGCAATCGCCGGTCTACATCGTGGCGGGCGACGACGACCGCAACGTCGATTTCAACCAAAGCATTGCGCTGCTTCAGGCGCTGCGCAACAAGACCGACACCGTTGAGATCGCCCAGAAAGTGATTCCCAACGAGATCCACGATATGTCCTTGACCTTCGAGGATCTCGTGGACGTGTACTTCGAAGGCAGCGAGTTCATGCTCAATCATCTGCCGCGATCGCGCGCCCCGGGTGACAAATGACGGGTCGCACTCCCGACGCCTCGCCGCAAACTTATGCGCGCATCGGCGGGTTGTTATACCTCTTCATCATCGTGGCCGCGCTTTTCGGGGAGGCCTACGTTCGAAACACCCTGCTGGTGACGCGCGATCCCATCGCAACCGCCAACAACATATTGGGATCGGAGACGCTGTTCCGCGCCGGCTTGGCCGGCGAATTGCTCACCTGCGTATGCGATGTAGCGGTAACGCTGATCCTGTACGTCCTGCTCAAGCCGGTGGGCCGGAATCTGGCTTTGCTGGCGGCGTTTTTCAGGCTGACGTTCGTGGCCGTCTACAGCGTTGCGAAGCTCTTTGAGATTGCCGCGTTGGCGGCGCTGGACGGCGCCGATTATCTGAAAGGCTTCGATGCGCAGCAATTGGCCGACCTGGCGTTCGTGGCGCTTAGGGTGCATGGACTCGGCTACGGCGTCAGCCTGCTGTTCTTCGGTTTCTGCTGCATTTTGTTCGGCCATTTGATCCGCAAATCCCTGTTCCTGCCGGGGATTCTCGGCATCCTGCTCATGATCGGGGGGCTGGGTTATATCCTCTTCAGTGTGGCGCAAATTCTCGCCCCGTCGTTCGCCGCCAACTACCTGTTCCCCTGGCTGATGCTGCCGGCATTTCCAGCCGAGTTGGGACTCGCCCTTTGGCTCACCGTGAAAGGGGTGAATGTCCCGAAGTGGCAGGAACGAGCACAGGCGTGAGCGGGCCGCGGACAAGCGCGCCAACCTCAACGGCCGTCGCGACGCCGGCAGCCGAGGTGGCAATCGATGCCGGACTGGTCAAGACACTGCTGCGGGCACAGCATCCCGATCTTGCCGAGCGAAGCATCGAGCCCTGCGCCTCAGGCTGGGACAACGCCATATTTCGTCTCGGCGACGATTTGTGCGTGAGACTGCCGCGGCGGGCTGTGTCCGCCGCGCTGCTTGAGAACGAACAGCGTTGGCTGCCCGAGCTTAAGAAACGGCTGCCGCTCCCCATTCCCGCGCCGATTCGCATCGGGCTTGCCTGTGCAAGCTACCCGTGGAGCTTCAGCGTGCTGCCGTGGCTGCCGGGCGTCACGGCCGATCAATCCAAGCTCCTCGCCGATGAGGGCATCGCGCTGGCGAAATTCCTCAAGGCCCTGCACATGCCGGCACCGCCAACAGCGCCGCATAATCCGTATCGAGGCGTGCCGCTTTGGCAGCGTGCGGCAGCGGTCGAGGAGCGCATGGAGCGTATGGACCGAACCACACAATCAGTGGGCAATGCGATCCGATCGATATGGAAAGACGCGCTGGCCGCCCCCATCGACGTCGACACCACGTGGATACACGGAGATCTGCATGCACGCAATGTGCTGGCGCACGATGAGCGGCTGCGCGCCATCATCGATTGGGGCGATCTCTGCGCGGGCGACCGCGCAACCGACTTAGCCTCGATCTTCATGTGGTTGCCGAATGGCGAGTCGCGGACAATGGCGATGACCGAGTACGGGGGTTCAACCGCCACCTGGCAGCGCGCGCGAGGCTGGGCGGTTCTGTTTGGATTGGTGCTTCTCGAGACCGGACTCACCGACAATCCGCCGCACGCCGCCATGGGCGCGAGGATATTGCGCAATTTGAACGACGCCTATAGTTGTAGGGAGCCGCACGCCTAGGAGCGAGCGCCACATGCACGAAACTTTCTTGTATGCCGCGTTGTTCGGACTGCTGTTCGTGGCGTTGAGCGTGCGCACGCCTGTGGTTGCCTCCGCCAGATTGTTGCTCAGCTTCGCGAGGAGCAGGGGCGCCTGACGACGTTTATGCATCTTTCCAGCCGCTCGTTATCCATCATCCTCGCCATCGTGGTGCTGTATCGCATGTGGCCGAACAAGGATGGTCTGGTGAGCATCGCCATTGCCATGGCGGCGCCGCTGGTGCTCATCTGGTTTCCCGATTTGATAGACGAGTACACCTTTGGAACCTGGGACAAGGGCAACCGCATCGACACGCATACGCCGCCTGTCATGATTGCGATGTTCGGATGGGTGATCCTGCTTCTCGAAGCGTCCGTCGTTTTCGATCCCAACTGGGTCATGCACTTTCTGAACGGCCCGTAAGCAAAGATGCCGGCAGATGCACCCATCCTCACGCCGCGACTTCTGCTCCGGCCGCCCACAGCCCGCGATGCGGCGATGATATTCCGGCGCTACGCCGCCGATACGGAAGTCACTCGTCTGGTCGGATGGCCCCGGCATGAGCACATCAGCGACACGGATGCGTTTCTCAATTTCTCCGCAGCGGAATGGGCGCGCTGGCCGGCAGGTCCCCTGCTGATTGAATCCCGCTCCGACGGCAGGCTCCTGGGTTCGACCGGCCTTGCTTTTGAAACGCCAATCCAGGCCTCCACCGGGTACGTACTTGCCCGCGATTCCTGGGGATTCGGCTATGCCTCCGAGGCCTTAAGGGCGGTGGTCCAACTTGCCGAGGGTCTTGCGGTCACGCGCCTCTATGCTCTGTGCCATCCGTCCAACTTAGCGTCGATCCGCGTTCTCGAACGCTGCGACTTCGCTTGCGAAGGTTTGTTGCCCATGCGACAGATGTTCCCCAATCTGGGCGGAGAGCCGCAGGATGTCGCAAGCTACGCGTTGCTCCACAAACCCCTTGAGGCCATATGACCGCAGCACCCATCAATGTCCGCCCGGTTGAGCAGGCCGATTTCGCCGGCTGGATGCCGCTTTGGAATGGATACAACGCCTTTTACGGACGCAAGGGCGAGACGGCGCTGCCGCTCACCATCACGGAGACCCTATGGCGGCGCTTCTTCGATCCGAATGAACCGGTGTTTGCGCT
>DATMRC010000016.1:0-32989 GCA_035567075.1 Steroidobacteraceae bacterium | reverse complement strand
CGGCCATAGCGAGTGGGAACCACCCGATCCCTTTTCGAACTCGGAAGTGAAAACGCTCTGCGCCGATGCTAGTGTCGACTTTGTCGATGTGAAAGTAGGTCACTGCCAGGCTCTTAATTTGATGAAAACGAAACCCTCACCAACGCAAGTTGGTGGGGGTTTTTTCGTTCAGTGGCTGGTCTCATTCAGAGGCTGGCATGAAGCCGCACGTTGGAATTCATCGGCCGGTCGGGATCATGCAAGGACCGACAGGAAACGCTCGACATCGCGCATGTCGTTGTAAACCGACGGTGAGAGCCTCATCCAGTGCCTGTCGAAGCGAACATTCACCTTCGCCGCTTGCAATCTCTCCGGGAGCCCACTGTTCAGCACATCCCGTTTTGCAAAGGTGATATTGCCTCCCGTCGATTCCGCGGGTGTCACCAGCGTGAAGCCAAGCCGGGGAACTTCCTCCCGCAGCCTCCTCAGCAGAGGTTGCCGGTAAGCCTTGATGTTGCCGGGCCCGATCTGCTTGATGTAATTCAGCGAAGCTGACAGCAACGCCGACGACACGGCCGAGCCGACAAAACCGGACGTGCCCGGTTCGAACATCCCGCTGGCAGACTTTTTCAGGCTGTAGTCGATAGGCACGTAGGCGCCGGCCGGCAAGTACGGTGGATAAAACGCCTCCACATCGCCTTCCATGTATCCGACGACGGGTCGATCCAGTTTGTCGATCACTTGCCGGCGGGTATACAGGAAGCCGACCCCGAAATCCCCCATGAGCCACTTGAAGGTGGAGCATGCAGCAAAGTCGACGCCTGACGCCCTGATGTCGAACGGCCCACATCCCGCGGAATGGATGATATCTGCATACACATACGCCCCATGGGCATGCGCCAGATCTGCCACTGCCTTCAGGTCATGCTCAAAGCCGTTGTACATGGCGGCCGAGGACACCTCGATCAACCGGGTGCTGCGATCGACCGCCTTCTCCAGATCCTTCATGTCGATCCGACAGCCATCGGTGGGCTTCACCACGCGGACGTCCAGGCCTTTCTTCTTCAGCTCCAGCAGATGCATCAAGGCGCCTTCGTAATGCAGCCCGTCGGTGACCACATTTCCATCGAAACGCTGGTGCAAACCCAACGATTGCACCACCAGGTTCTCGCCGAAACTGGTGCTGGGTACGTATGCGATTTCCTCGAGCTCGGCACCAATGAGTTCCGCGAATTGGGCCCTGGGATTGGAGCGGCGCTGCACTACCTGCGACGAGCCAAGGGATCCTCGGCGCTCGGCCGACTCGCGCGCCGCGGACAAAGCCACTTTGGGAATCGGATGTGTATAGGCAGCATTGAGGTAGGTATATCCCTCTTCGATGTTGAAATCGCCCTTGCGGGGCCATACGGCCGGCGCAATTGGGCGGGCTGTCTTAGAGTGCTCATTCGAACCACGAGCCTGTGAGCTGCACAGCTCCCCTGCGGCGATGGCAAGGCCGCTGAAACCGCTCAAGACGTCACGTCTGTATTTGTTCATGGAATTTCTCGCAAGACTCAAACCGCCGCGACTAAAGTGCGCCAAGTCCCATTAACACTAAAAGGTGTAGCCGATGCTGGTGACGATTCCGTAGTCGTTGTTGACCACGTCAAGTCCGGGCGGACGGCTGTCGTAATCATCGTACAGCGAGAGATTCAGCGACAGCGCGCGGGTGAATTTTCGCTGCAGTGTGACATCCACACGCGCCCGCACCCGGCCGAAATCGGACAGATACGGAAACACCTTCAAACTCGATGTCAGGGTGGTTTCCGGAATGCTGAATCGGTAGATGCGCCAATCAAGCCCGGCTATCCCCAGGATATTGGCTCGATTGTCGCCCGACGCATCCACCGATTCGTAGTTCGCCCCGAGGCCGACATATGCCACGAGATCGCTCTCGGACCGCCGCCGCAGACTCTCGCCGATGGCGATTCCCGCCTGCGGCCGGCCGTCGACGCCCAACTCGGGATTGCGCTCGAACGAGCCGAGAACCGCCCAGAATCGGGTGCCCTCGAGAAAAAAACGCTCTGAATAGTCGATGAGTATGCGCTGGTTGGTGTTCGAATTGCGGCTCGAGGTGGTGTCCACGGATGAGGATAGCGAGGCAAGGGTGTTGCGGCCGCGATATTCGGCATCGAAACGGAAACTGCCCACTTTGACGTTGTTCGCCTGGGCGTAGTTCACGCCGACGGATGTCGAACCGCGGACACGGGCCAGGAAGGACTCTCGCACGGGTCCCAAACGCGCGACGTCGCCCAGCGGTAGGTCGGTCAAGCGGCCATCATCGTCGATCGTGAGATGGCCGTTGCCGCCGGCAAGACGCCCAAACTCGTCATGACCGCCGAGGTTCTCGACCATGAACACCACCGAGCTCGACAGTCCGGAGACCCTCGGCCATTCGATGTACACGGTGCCCAGTGCGTCCGTCTTGAGTTCCAGCTGGCCGTGCTCGAGCTGGATGATTTCGCCGGTCAGATGATCGCCATTATCGAGCATCACGATATCGGTTCTGTCGCGCGCCAATGCGGATGTAGCCGCGAGCAGGAGCACGAAACCCAACGCCGCTGCGAAGCGGCCGCCTGTGTCAGCTTGCATTGATCGCTCCCGGATGGCTAAGTCCCCAAGGCTAGGCTCGGCTGGGCTCGGACGATGGTACACGGTTGTAATTTTTTCAACCGGGATAGGGTTTAGGATCGCGTCGTACTTCGGTGGAGTGATCGACAAATGCCCAAGCCGATATCGCAGTGTCTCCTTGGCATTGGCACGCTGGCGATCTTCCTGTTCGCGTGTGCCGGCAACGCATCGGACAGCGCGGCCACGGTGCAGCACGACGTCGTATTTACCGACTACTCGCCGCTCTCCGGCAACCTGGAGTTGGCGAGGCGTATGCTGAGTCCATTGAACTTTGCCCAGCTCGAGCGCGAGGCCAGGCGCAAGAACGTAAAACTCCGCGAACAGCCCGTTGATCTCGCAAACGAAAGATTTGCCCTGTACGTGCCGGCGCAGGCACCTGCCGAAGGTTACGCGCTGCTGGTGTTCATTGCGCCGTGGCAGGCGGCCGCCGTGCCCCGGAACTGGACGGGCGCGCTTGATCGGCACGGCATGATTCTCGTGACGGCCGCGAACTCCGGAAACACGGAAAACGTCCTGGAGCGCCGCATCCCCCTGGCGCTGCTTGCCGCACACAATGTGATGCAGCGCTATCCCGTCGACAAAGAACGCCTCTACATTGGCGGATTGTCCGGCGGATCGCGCGTCGCGCTGCGTATTGCGCTGGCATTCCCGGATGTGTTTCACGCCGTGCTGCTGCACTCGGGCAGCGATCGCGTCGGCACGGCGGAGACTCCCCTGCCATCGGCCGAACTGTTCAAACAGTTCCAGGAATCGATGCGCGTTGTCTATCTCACCGGCGAGAATGATCGCGTGAATCTCGACACGGATGTGGAGAGCAGGGCATCGATGCAGTACTGGTGCGCATATGACATCGATGTCGAGCCCTTTCCGTTTGCCGGTCATCAGTTGGCGGGCCCACGGGACATTGACCTGGCGCTGGGCGCCCTGGGCGGCCACGCGCGCCCGAAACCGGACCGGCTGGCACGCTGCCGGGCGCAACGCGAAAAAGAAACCAGCGAGCAACTGCAGGACGTCTCGGAATTGCTCGGAAGTGGCAAATCCCAGGATGCTTTGACGTTATTGAAAAGAATCGATGTTCGCTTCGCCGGTCTGGCGGCGCCGCAGAGCGTCGAGTTCGCGCAAAAGTTACAAGTCGACCCCCCGCCTTAACCGCATTCTGCCTCTTGCGCTAATACTTCCCGGCTCTTAGCCTAGGCAAAAAAAGGAGGGTGGCTTGAATTGCATCTTCAATCGTTCGGCGCGCGTGGCAGTGATTGGCGGTCTCACGTTCGCAGCGAGCGTCGTCTTTGCCGGCGACGCACCACAGGCCCCTGCCGCCGGCGCCGCTCCCAAAAGCGCTGCCACCAGCGGGGCCGCGCGCCCGTTGGCCCTGCCCATCAGTCTTGTCGACCTCATGCGGGCATCGATCGAGATTCCTGCCGACGGCCTGTGGGCGGCGGCTGGTGCGGACAAGCTGTCCGAGGAAGATTGGCAGTTAGCCGATCAGGACGCGGTCAATTTGATCGCGGCAACGGCACAGCTTGCGAGCCCCGGCACCGGCAAGAACGACCGCAAATGGGTGTCCCATGCGGATTGGCAATCGTGGGTTCGCGAGATGGAAAAGACTGCGCTCACGATCCGCGCGGCGGTCAAAGCCGGAGACCAAAAGACGCTGGCTGCGGTTGCCGATCATTTGCAGCAGATTTGCGAGGCCTGCCACACGAAGTACCGCCCGCAAACCCCGTCGGACGGCGTTACCCGCTACCCCTTCTATCCGAAGAGAGATCTCGCCAAGTAACCAGCGAAGGTTCAGGCGCCGCTGACCGAGCGCATGCGCGCCTGGGTCTGAAGCGCCCACCACTCATCGACGCTCGCGCTCAAGCCTGCAAGATCGAGACCGGCTCTGGCGAGACAGGTGTCACGCGTGCCGTGTTCGATGAAGCGATCCGGTATGCCGATGTGCAGCAGGGGCAGCTGCACTCCGGCGCTGGCGAGTACTTCGCCGACACCCGCGCCCGCGCCGCCGATGGCCGAATTTTCCTCGATGGTGATGATGGCCCGGTGACGCTCCGCCAGCGATACGATGAGCTGCTCATCGAGGGGCTTCACGAAGCGCATGTTGACGACGGTCGCGTCCAAGCGCTCCGCGATCTTCTGCGCGGAGTCGACCAACGCGCCAAAAGCCAATATCGCAAGTCCGCAGCGTCCTTCGCGCCGCAGCTGTGCCTGTCCCACGGGAAGTGCCGTCATTTCCGGGGCGATTTGCACCCCCGGCCCGGTTCCGCGCGGATAGCGGACCACCGAAGGTGAAGCAAGTGTGGTTCCGGTATACAGCATCTGGCGGCATTCGTTCTCGTCCGCGGGCGCCATGATGGTCATGTTGGGTATGCAGCGCAGATACGACAGGTCGTAACTGCCTTGATGTGTCGCGCCGTCGCTGCCGACCAGCCCCGCCCGGTCCACGGCGAACACGACGGGCAGATTCTGCAGTGCGACGTCGTGGATCAGCTGATCGTAGGCGCGCTGTAAAAACGTGGAATAGATAGCGACCACGGGCTTCAAACCCTCCACCGCCAGGCCCGCCGCAAAGGTTACCGCGTGCTGTTCCGCGATCGCGACGTCGAAATAGCGCGTTGGAAATCGCTTCGAATACTCAACCAATCCTGAACCTTCGCGCATCGCCGGGGTGATGCCGACGACGTTGGGATCGCGCTCCGCCATGTCGCACAGCCACTTGCCGAATATCTGCGAATAGGACGGCCCGGTGCTGGCTTCCTTGAAAATCATACCGCTTGCCGGATCAAAGGGCCCGGGGCCGTGCCACTTGATGGGATCCGCCTCCGCCGGCGCATAGCCTTTGCCCTTGCGCGTGACGACGTGCAGGAACTGCGGTCCGCGAAGCTTGCGCAAATTGCGCAGTGTGTTGACGAGCGCCTTCACATCGTGACCGTCCATGGGCCCGATGTAATTGAAACCCATCTCCTCGAAGAGCGTGCCCGGGAGCACCATTCCCTTCAAGTGTTCTTCCGAACGGCGCGCAAGCTCCCAAACGGTGGGCATCTGCCGCAGGACTTTCTTGCCGCTCTCGCGCAGGTGCGAATACATGCGGCCGGACAATGCACGGGCCAGATAATTGGACAGCGCGCCGACATTCTCGGAAATCGACATGTCGTTGTCGTTCAGCACGATCAAAAGATCCGCGGGAAGCGAGCCAGCGTGATTCAACGCTTCAAATGCCATGCCCGCGGTCAAGGCGCCATCGCCGATGATCGCGACGACCCGGCGATTCTCGCCGCGTTGCGCCGCCGCGACGGCCATACCCAGCGCAGCGCTGATCGATGTGCTGGAGTGACCGACGCCGAAGGTGTCGTACTCGCTCTCGCTTCGGCTGGGGAAGGGCGCTAATCCCAAGTCCTGTTTGATGGTGTGCAGCTGCGCTCGCCGGCCTGTCAGTACCTTGTGCGGATAGGCTTGGTGCCCTACATCCCAAACCAGCCGGTCGTAGGGTGTATTGAACACATAATGCAGCGCAATTGTAAGTTCTACAGTGCCCAGTCCCGCGGCAAAATGGCCGCCCCGGGTGGAGACGCTTTGGATCAGGAATTGGCGCAGTTCCGTGGCCAGATCGAGGAGTTTTGAGGCCGGCAGGCGACGCAGATCCGCAGGCGAGCCAATGGTCTCAAGCAGTGATTTGCGGTCAGGCGCGGCGTCCATGTTATGCCAGTTTATACTGCGCCACCCTCATGGTGGCAATGGACTGCGCCGATGTTGCGGATTTGCACCAGGGCTGACCCGCTGAGATACTGCCGGCATGGCTATTTCGAGCTCGGGTGAGCACTACCAAAATCAGATTTTACCGTATGTTTCGCGTACCTTTGCGCTGACCATCCCGCAACTGCCGCCGGCGCTTTGTACCCCGGTTACCAACGCCTATCTCTTGTGCAGGATCGCCGACACGATTGAGGATGAACCGGCGCTTTCAGCCCCGGAGACGCTGGCCTACTTGAAGCGATTCAGCGCGCTGGTGGGTGGCAGCGGAGAGCCTGGACCTCTGGCCAAGGATCTTGTCAGCCGGCTTTCTGAGCGAACCCTGGCCACGGAGCGCGATCTGATCGCCAACATGGATCGAGTCCTTCAGGTCACGGCGAGCTTAGGATTGGCCCAGCAAGCCGCCATACAGCGTTGCGTCGAGCTCATGTGTTACGGCATGCCGCGCTTCCAGATCAATGCCAGCCTGCGGGGTCTCGCTCGATCGAGCGACTTGGACGACTATTGCTACTATGTGGCGGGTGTGGTCGGTGAAATGCTCACCGATTTGTTCTGCGATTATTCGGGCGATATTGCCGTCCGCCGCACCGCGCTCAACGGCCTCGCCGCGTCCTTTGCACAGGGCCTGCAAATGACGAATATTCTCAAGGATGTCTGGGAGGACCGCAGCCGCGGCGCTTGCTGGCTGCCGCAGGAAGTCTTCACGCGGCACGGTGTCGACCTCGGTCAGTTGGCGAGCCAATCGCAGGCTGCGGGATTCAGCGCCGGCATATCCGAACTCGTCGGCGTGGCGCACGCACACCTGCGCAACGCGCTGGATTACACATTATTAATCCCGGCCAAAGAACGCGGCATTCGGCGCTTCTGCCTGTGGGCGATCGGCCTGGCCGTCCTCACCCTGCGCAAGATTGCTCGCAATCCCGGCTACACGGCGGGCGCGCAGGTCAAAATACGACGCAGCGCGGTCAGCACGACCCTGTTGATGACGAATCTTGCCGTAGCGAACGATTGGATGCTGAAGCGCCTGTTCGCATGGGCTGCTCGCGGTCTGCCGCTGGCCAGACTCCCTGACGTCCGGCGCCCACGTGTCGTGCTGGTGAAAAGCGACTACGACGCCGCTATCGAACCGCAGCAAACGCGACTGCGCTCCTACGGGGGTTCCGGGTCGTGAGTCAGAGCGCGCCGAAGCAGACCGGGCTCCAAACGGAGCTTGAGTTGCCGGACGTACCCGGGGACTCCGGCGCCCGCGGCGATGTCGGTCTGCGCGGCGGCATCGTTTCGCACACGCTCAGGCGGATTTCGGATTCCTCGCCGCTCGACCGGGCGATCAACGAGGCACGCGACTCGCTCATAGCTCAGCAGCACGAACAAGGCTACTGGCTATACGAGCTCGAGGCGGACTGCACCATCCCCGCCGAGTACATCATGATGATGCACTTTCTGGATGAAATCGACGCCGCGCTCGAGTCGAAGATCGCCAACCATCTGCGCGCGCGGCAGGCGAATCACGGTGGCTGGCCGCTGTATCACGGCGGCGACATCGATTTGAGCTGCACGATCAAGGCGTACTACGCTCTGAAGCTCGCCGGCGATGACGCCGGCGAACCGCACATGCAGCGTGCGCGCACGGCGATTTTACAGCTGGGCGGTGCCGCGCGGGCCAATGTGTTCACGCGCATAGCGCTCGCATTGTTCGGACAACTGCCATGGCGCGGCGTGCCCTATATTCCCGTTGAAATCATGCTGCTGCCGCGATGGTTCCCGTTTCATCTCGACAAGGTGTCTTACTGGTCGCGCACCGTGATGGTGCCGCTGTTCATCCTGTGCACCCGCAAACCGAAGGCCAAGAATCCGCGCAACGTCGACATCCGCGAATTGTTCACGACGCCGCCCGAACAGGAGCGGCATTATTTCAGGCGCAGCGGTCTGCTGACAAAGGCTTTCCTGGTCTTGGACAGGCTTGGACGCATCATCGATCCGCTGATCCCGGTCCGCATGCGCGAGCTTGCTACGCGCCGGGCGGAGCAATGGATTCTGCAGCGGTTGAACGGCGAAGATGGTCTGGGCGCGATCTTCCCTGCCATGGTCAACGCCGTCGAGTCGCTGGTGATTTTGGGTTACAACCAGGACGATGCGCGGCTGGTCACGGCGAAACGCGCCCTGAAAAAGCTGCTGGTGGTTGGTCCTTCGAGTGCCTATTGCCAGCCCTGTGTTTCGCCGGTTTGGGATAGCGCTCTTGCCTGCCTGGCGATGCAGGAGATCGGGGATGAGTCATCGCGCGCCGCATCGACCCGCGGGCTCGACTGGCTGAAATCCAAGCAGCTGCTCGATGCACCCGGCGATTGGCGGACATATCGTCCTGCATTGGCCGGCGGCGGCTGGGCGTTTCAGTTTGGGAATGATTATTACCCGGATCTCGACGACACGGCGGTGGTCGCATGGGCCATGCACGAGTCCCGCGATGCGGACCGCTATGCAGAGAGCGTGCGCCGGGCCCTCGATTGGCTGGTGGGCATGCAGAGCCGCGGCGGCGGGTTTGCGGCGTTCGATGCGGACAATACCTGTTACTACCTGAACAAGATTCCCTTCGCCGATCATGGCGCGCTGTTGGATCCGCCCACGAGCGACGTCACGGCGCGGGTCGTGACGGTTCTAGCGCGCGTCGGCCGGCCGCAGGATAAGGCGGCAATGAATCGGGCAATCGCATATCTGCGCGATCAGCAGGAACCCGACGGCTCCTGGTTCGGCCGCTGGGGAACCAACTACATTTATGGCACGTGGTCGGTGCTGATGGCGCTCGCGCAGGCGCATATCGCGCCGAATGATCCTGCGATTCAGCGCGCCGTGGCGTGGCTCAAGCGGCGGCAGAATAGCGACGGCGGCTGGGGTGAAAGCAACGATAGCTATGCGCAGCCGGCTGCAACGAGGCACTTCGGCAGTACCCCATATCAAACCGCGTGGGCGCTGCTGGGACTGCTGTCGGCGGGCGAGGCGGCATCCGCAGCGGCGCGGCGCGGCGCCGAATTCCTGATGCGCAGTCGCCAGCCGGACGGCCTATGGAGCGATCCGACATTTACCGCGCCTGGCTTCCCGCGCGTGTTTTATCTGCGCTATCACGGCTACTCGGCCTATTTCCCCTTGTGGGCGCTGGCAGCCTACCGCTCACTCACGCGTCGCGGAATCGCTCATTGAATGGCGTCGTCGCGGCGCTTGCGGCCGAGGCGCGCGCACTGGGACCGATCCGGCGGGGGGGAGCAAAAACACCCGGTGATTTTCCGCAGCTCGAGGATGGAACGCTGCTGGCGGTGAGCGGCATTGGCAGTCCCGCAGCTCGTGCTGCTGCCCAGGCTTTGGTGTCGGCTCAGGTATCGGCGCTCATGACCTTTGGTTTGGCCGGCGCACTTGATCCCAATCTTGCCGCGGGAGCGATCATCTTGCCGGGCGAATTGATTTCCCCCGGCGGCGCACGCTTTGTCACTTGCAAGGCCTGGCGAGAACGAGTCGCTGCCTCCTTAGGTAAAGGCAGCGCTGTGTGTACCGATATCCTGCTCACCAGTGTCCGCGCCATCGAAACGCCTCGCGAAAAGGCGGCGGCGTTTCGTGATACCGGCGCAGCAGCAGTCGACATGGAGAGTGCCGCTGTCGCCGAAGTGGCGGCTGCTCACGGTCTGCCTTTCATTGCGGTGCGTGTGATCGTCGATACCGCCGGCGATGCATTGCCGCCCTCGGTCATCGCCGCGAGTCGAGCGGGACGAATAGAGATCGGGCGGCTGATCGCGGCTCTGGTGGCAGCACCCCGCGAAATCGCGGCGCTGATCCGGCTCGCGCGCCGCTACCGCACGGCGATGCGCACCTTGGCGCTGGTCGGCACTCACCTCGCATGAAAGCGCTCGTCACTGGTGCCACGGGTTTCGTGGGCGCGGCGGTAGTCCGGGCGCTGCTTGCCGCGCACTGGCAGGTTCGCGCACTGGTGCGGCGCGGATCCGATCGCAGCAACCTCGGCCAGCTCGAGGTTGAGGTGGCGGACGGCGACCTGACGGACTTCGACTCGCTGATCCGGGCAGCCCAAGGTTGCGCAGGATTATTCCATGTTGCCGCCGATTATCGGCTGGGCGCCAGGGATCCATCGCAGCTGTACCGCAACAACGTCGAGGGTACGCGCAATATGCTGACCGCCGCGCGCCGCGCAGGTGTGCAACGCATCGTCTACACCAGCAGTGTCGCGACCATCGGAATCCCGAGTGACGGTGCGCCGGGGGATGAACGAACCCCCGTGACGCTGGATAACATGATTGGCCATTACAAGCGCTCAAAATATTTGGCCGAAGAAGTGGTGCGCGAAATCGCGTGTGAAGCTGCGGCCGCGCGCGAACCAACCTCCGTGGTCATCGTCAGTCCATCGACGCCGGTGGGGCCGGGCGATGTGAAGCCCACGCCCACGGGCCAACTCGTGCTCGACGCGGCGGCGGGGCGCATGCCCGCTTATGTCGATACCGGACTGAACATAGTTCATGTTGACGATGTCGCGGCTGGACATCTGCTGGCGTACGAGCGCGGCGCAGCGGGCGAGCGTTATATATTGGGCGGACAGGATATGACTCTGCGGGAGATTCTGCAGGTCATCGCCGATCTGGCCGGACGCAAGCCGCCGCGCGTGCGCCTGCCGTATGGGATGGTGCTGCCCCTTGCGTATCTCGCAGAAGGCTTTGCCCGGGTATCCGGCCGCAGCGGCCGAATTACACTGGAAGGCGTGCGCATGTCGCGCAAGCGCATGTTTTTCTCCAGCGCCAAGGCGGTGCGTGAGTTGGGGTATCGATGGCGTCCGCCCGTGGAGGCGTTCGAAGATGCCATACGATGGTTTCGCGAACGTGGTGAGCTATGATTCCCGCGTATGGATGAGTTTCACGCTGGGTTGGGCGCGGGCGAGTGCGCTGCGATTGATCCCGACGCGCTGATTCTGGTCGACGAGACAGACCGGGATTTAGGGTTTTTGAGCAAATCGCTCTGCCATGAGGGGCGCGGTGTGCTGCACCGGGCTTTTTCGCTGTTGATTTTCAATGACTATGGCGAGTTGTTGATCCAGCAGCGCTCCGCCGCCAAGCGGCTGTGGCCGCTGTATTGGTCGAACAGTTGCTGCAGCCATCCGCGCCGCGGCGAGACGATGGAGGCGGCGACGCAGCGGCGGCTGCGGGAGGAACTCGGCATCAGCTGTCCCCTGCATTACTTGTTCAAATTTCAATATCGGGCGCAATTCGACGCGAACGGCGCGGAACACGAACTCTGCTCGGTGTATATCGGACGCACGGGCGAGAAGATTAAGATTAATTCAGACGAAATACTCGATTGGCGCTGGATCAGCACCGAGGCGCTGCAGAGGGAAATCGCCATGCAGGGCGGGGAGAGCTTTACCCCATGGTTCATGCTGGAATGGGTGCGGATCTGGCGAGACCATCGCCCGGCAGTGGTGTCCTTGCTAAGATAGGCATATGGCCATACCACTTCTGCAAATGTACAAAGTCGCCCGCTATATCGCCGAGCGCAAACTGCGCGGCGACAAGCGCTATCCCCTGGTTCTCATGTTGGAACCCCTGTTCCAGTGCAATCTGGCGTGTGCGGGTTGCGGCAAAATCGACTACCCCAAGGAGATTTTGCAAAAGCGCGTTGCTGTGGACGATGCGCTGCGCGCGGTGGACGAATGCGGTGCACCCATCGTGTCCATCCCCGGTGGCGAGCCTCTGATTCACAAGGAGATGCCGCAGATCGTCGCGGGTATCGTGGCGCGCCGAAAATTTGTGTACTTGTGCACCAACGCCATTCTGCTTGCCAAGCACATCGACGAGTACCGGCCCTCGACCTACCTGACGTTTTCGATTCATCTCGACGGCAACAAGGAGCGCCACGACGAATCGGTGTGCCAGGAGGGGGTGTTCGAAAAGGCGGTCGCCGCGATTAAACTGGCCCGCGACAAGGGATTTCGCGTGACGGTGAATTGCACGCTGTTCAATGGCGAAGACCCGGAAGATGTGGCCAGTTTTTTCGACACGGCGATGGAGCTCGGTGTTGAAGGAATCACGGTCTCCCCCGGCTATAGCTATCACCACGCGCCGCGCCAGGACGTGTTCCTCGGGCGTAATGCCAGCAAGCAATTGTTCCGCAATATATTCAGCCGCCGCCGCCGCCCGGCGGGCAAGCGCGCCTGGTCGTTCAATCATTCCGCGCTGTTCCTGGACTTTCTGGCCGGCAATCAAACTTATCAGTGCACGCCGTGGAGCAATCCGACGTACAACATTTTCGGCTGGCAGAAACCCTGCTACCTGTTGTCGGATGAAGGTTATGCGCCGACCTACAAAGCCCTCATCGAAGACACCGAGTGGGAGAAGTACGGCGTCGGCAAGAATCCGCGTTGCGACAACTGCATGGCACATTGTGGATTCGAGGGGACGGCGGTCAACGACGCGTTCAGCAATCCCATCAAGGCGCTGCTCACCTCACTGCGCGGCCCGCGTGTCTTGGGTCCGATGGCGCCGGAGCTGCCGTTCGAATATGCCGACGGTGCGCGCTACGCCGCGGTCACTGCGATCCCGGTCAGCGACATCAAGGGACTCAGGGGCAGTCAGTAAGGCTGCTGCACCCCGCGCTCGCGTCGTCGGTCGCCTAACTCGCCGGCGAGAATCGAATTTCCGCGAGTCGTCGCGTAATGGCGACGACTTTATTATTGCGACCGTTGGCCTAAGCTACGCTCGATTTATTTTCTGACGGAGCGTCGCGAGGGGAAGCTACTGGTGCAACGCAGCGCGTTTAGTCACGCACGACTCATGCGCGTATCCACGGATCGCATCGCAAGCGCATTACGCGGCAATGACGCAAAAGACCACCTGGTCGCGCAACGCGTCCTCTCGACCCCGCAGAGCTGGCATTCCTGGGAACTTGAACACTCGGGTTTGATGCGGGTTGCGGCCGATTGCACCGCGATGCGACACCAAGCGGCGGTCTTAAGGCAGACAGCGCTGCGGCTGATTCATGGCACGGCGCTTTTCGAGTACCTGAAGGATCACAGCGTGCGCGGCAGCCTGCGCGCTGCCGTACTCACTCATTTTCATCCGATGCGAATCTACGAGCACGCGGTCCTTGCCGAACACGTGGTGTATGTGCGCAAGGCCTGCAGTTTCTTGTGTACCAGCCATGTCGGCACCGATCTGGTTCATGACCCCGCATTTCTTGATCCAATGCGGGAATACGAGCGGCTGTACGCCGAGTATTTCGAACTTTATTGCAACACGCTGTATCCCTCGCCGGGCGTCGATATGCAGTCCGAGAGAGCCCTGCTGCCCTTGCTCAAACATCAGCTCGATGAATGGCGCTGGGTGATCTTGAATCCGAAACAAGCGCTGCCGCACCTGCGGCGCGAGAGCGAACTGCGCCGGCCAACCGGCGACACCCAGCGGATGCCGACGCTCAAGCGCTAGAAGCGGCTGTTGCGCTCCATCTGGATCTCGATCTCGCCGTCGCGCTCGCGAACGGTCTGATGGCCGGTGGGACGGAAGCCGATTCGTTCGTAGAAACGGCGGGCCCGGTCGTTCCGCTGGATGACTTTAAGCCGCACCAACCCCGCGCCTTCCGACTTCGCCCAAGCGAGGACGGCCGCCACGAGTTCGTCGGCGGCGCCCGAGCCACGAGTCGCGGGATGAACCCACATCGCCATCAAATGCACGACCGCAGGGTCAATCTCATCACGTAGTCCGGCGACCATTCCCCGCGCTCCGGCAGGTTCGCAGCAAATGAAGGTTGCGCCCGGCGTCAACCATCGTTGCCAGTCCGACGTGGTTCGTGCCAGCTCCCTTTCGTAGGTTGACCCGAACGCATCGGGCGCTTCACTCAGCGCCTGAAGCCGAAGTTCGCGCAGGACCGGTTCGTCTCCCAACACTGCACGCCGCAAAGACCGCGCGTCGCTCATCAGCTTTAGGGCAGGGCCGCCTTCCGGTCCTTGATCGACGGCGGGGTCCATTGATAGATCCAGGTCTCAGTCAGTGGTCTGCCGTCGATGCGCAGGTACATGCGCAGATCAACGGCATCGCTGACCTCGTCGGACGGCCTGACATCGAATAGCGCGCGATAGCCGTTGAACTCCGCCACGTAGTGCGCGGTGACGTGCTCGGTGGTCGTGCCGCGCGAGGTGGTGATCACGACCTCGACGCTGGCGTCCTTGGCCAGCGCCCCGAGTTCGCCGCCCGCGAAGTCGACCGCGAAATGCCAGGAATAGTACTGGCGCTTCTGACCCACGGTGCCGCCAATGCCGGTGCGCGTGGCAATGGTTTGTGCCAGCGCCGATCCGAACGGCATGCGCGTGCCCCAATACAGGCGATAGCTGTACAACAGTTCCTGCCCGGCTTTGGGTTTCTCATCCGGATTCCAGAATGCGACGATGTTGTCGTTGGTTTCGTCGGGAGTGGGAATTTCCACCAGCTGCACGGCGCCCTTGCCCCAGCCGCCGCCGCTTCCGGGCTTGGGCTCGACCCATAAGCTCGGCCGCCGGTCGTAGTACACGCCGTCATCCTGGTAGTGATCGAAGTTGCGGTCCCGCTGCAACAAGCCGAAGCCGCGCGGGTTGTCGTCGAAATAGGAATTCAAGTGTGTCTGCGCGGGATTGGTCAGCGGCCGCCAGATCCACTCGCCGGACCCGGTCCAAATCGCCAGGCCGTCGGAATCGTGAATCTCGGGCCGCCAATCATTCACGGCGCGCCTGTCGTTCTTGCCGTAATAGAACATGCTGGTGAGGGGCGCAATGCCAAGTCGTTCGATGGGTTTGCGCGGATACAGCGCCGAGTCGATGTCCATGATAAGTGTGCCGGCGGGCGAAATCTGAAAGCGCAATGCGCCGGCGATGCTGGGCGAGTCCATCAAGGCGAACAGCGTCATGGTTCCCGAGCCCTTGGCGGGCCGCTCGAACCAAAAGGAGGTGAAGCGCGGGAATTCCTCGGGCCGCGGAAATGCCGTATCAACCGCCAGCGCGCGCGCCGACAGACCGTACTGCCGTGTGTCGCCGCCCACGGCCCGAAAGTAGGCGGCGCCGAGAAACGCGGCCACGTCCGCTTTCCAATTCGTCACGAACTGCACGCGAAATCCGGCGAATCCCGCATGATCACGCATCACACCGGGGTCGATGCCGCTCTTGTCGAACTCGAACAGCTCGGGGTCATAGACGATTTCACGCGACTGGCCGTCGATCACCTCGTAGAGGTGCACCGGCTCGGCGAATCCCCGGCCAACATGAAAGAACTGCAGACGAAACTCCAGTCCCGCGCCGCCCCAAAGCGAACGATCCGTGCGAAATCGCAGCGACTGGTATTGATCGTAGCCGAGCTTGGCCATGGCGGGCGGTAATACGTCCTTTGAGGGTTGGAAGGCGTTGCTGGCGAGAAATCGCGCCTGGCCTTTGAGCCATGCGTAATCAAATGCCTTCGCGGGTCCCGTCCCCGCTGCGCCCGAGGCCGCTCTGGCTGCTTCGGAGTAGCTCATCTGGCCGGCGGCCAACACCACCGCGGCCTTCAATATTTCGCGTCGACGAACCATAGTATTGGAATCCTAAATCGAAAAAGTGGGCTGTACGGCGTCCGGCAGCAAAGCCAGTTGATTGAGCAATCTTGGGTCGCCGGCGACCTCAACGCGTTCCACCGGCGTCAACCATTGCAAGGCCTCATCCAGCAATCCTGCATCAATCAGCTTCTGCTCGGCGGTATAGAGATGCGGATCCGGATGTCCGCGCGGATCGGCGGGGCGCGCCAGGTTGCCCTTGATGTGTGCGAGGCGCGCTTCGCGATGCCGTGCCAGGAAGCGCAATCCGTCGGCGGGCAAGCCGGCCAATGTCTGCGCCAATTCATCGCGGCGCGCGACCAGCGGCGGCGCCGACATCTCCGCCGGCGTGCGCAACAGCGCAAATCGGGACAGGATTTTCCCCAAGCCCTCGCTGCCGCTGACCCGCGACAATGGCACGGAGAGAAACAGGCCGAGCAGCGCCGGCGACACCCAGGCGAGCAGCGACGGTGAGATGAAATACACGATCACGGCGGTAACGCAGCTCAACAGCATATGACGGCGGTGGAAGCGCCAGGCCACTCCCCAGCTGGTGGTGCCGGAGTCGCGGCGCTGCGGCTTCCAGCCGGAGTCGCGTCCCATGAACACCTCGAATACATGCCGGCATTGAATCACCATGAGAATCGGCGCGTACAAAGCCGACAGAATCGCTTCGAGCAGAAAGCTCGCGGTAACGCCAATGACGCCGCCGGCACCGCGGCGGATGCGGCTCGAAAGCAGTGCACGAATCAGCCCGATGAACTTCGGAATCAGCAACACACCCATGCTGAACCAGAACAACGCCATCATCAGTTCCACGTCGAACCGCGGCCAGGTCGGAAACAGCTGAAAATCGTGACTGAAATACTCCGGCCTTATGAGGCGCGATTGCACCGCGAGCGCGAAACCTATGCCGAGCATCAGCAGCCACAGGGGCGACGACAAATAGCTCATGATGCCCACGCCCAGGTGCATTCTGCTGATGAACCGCAACCCCGCGGTGCCGATGATCTTCATATGCTGCAGATTGCCCTGCGCCCAGCGGCGGTCGCGAATCGCGATATCGATGAGCGAGGGTGGGGATTCCTCCCAGGAGCCGCCGCAATCGGTGGCCATGCGCACTTTCCAGCCGCCGCGGCGCATCAGGGCGGCCTCCACGAAATCGTGCGACAGCACGAAACCACCAAAGGGTTTGCGGCCCTCGAGTCTGGGCAGTCCGCAGTTCTGGGCGAAAGCGGCGACGCGGATGATGGCATTGTGTCCCCAATAGTTGCCGCTGTCGCCGGACCATGCGGCAAGCCCGCGGGTGATTACGGGACCGTAGACGCAGGCCGCGAATTGCTGCAGGCGGCCGAAAAAAGTGGTCGCGCCGATGAGTTGCGGCGCGGTCTGCAAAATCCCGAGCTTGGGGTCGGCCTGCATGGCCTGCACCAGCCGCTGCAAAGTCGGCGCCTCGATCAGGCTGTCGGCGTCCAGCACGATCATGTGATCGTAACGGCCGCCCCAGCGCGTCACGAAGTCTTCGAGGTTGCCGGCCTTGCGGGCGGTGTTCTGCCAACGGCGCCGATACCATACCGGCATGACTGCGCCCAGCGCGGCGCGCAATCGGTCGACGCACAGTGTTTCCCGAATCCACGCATCGGCATTGGTCGAATCGGAGAGAATCACGATCTCGAAGCCGCGATGCGCATCGATGTCATGAAGAGCTTCGCCCATGGCCTGCAGCGCCGCGGCGGTGCGCGTCGGATCCTCGTTGTATATGGGCATCACCAGCGCGGTGAGCGCCAGCGCCGATGCCGCCGGGTCCGAAGGGTTGGGGTCGCGCCGCTTCGAGGCACCGGCGAGCACTGAGCCGGCCGCAAACGCGATCCACCCCAGGGAAACCGCGAAGAAAAAAATCATCGTGCCTTGCAACAAGGTCATGCTGGCGAAGCGCACGACTTGCAGCATTTGATAGACGCCATAGGTCGTCACGCCGATGGTCACGGCGATCAGGATGAAGCGCGCGTAGAGCACCGCGACCGGGATTCCGCTGCCCGCGAGCCGTTCAGGCTTGTATTTAAGATCCTGCGCGGGCATGCCCAAGGGTGCCTCCGGCGGCATCCCGCCCCGCGGGTCGGCGCGCTCGAAGCTGTCGGCCGGAGTCAGCTTGAGGTCCATCGGTACAGCCATGTTTCGGACACCGGTCGATCGCCGCGCATGATCCGCAGGCGCAGTTCGATCAGATCGGCGTCGTTCGGGTCGATTTCGAAGCTGGCGCGCAGACCGTGCAGCTCGCTGTTCGACATCAGAGTGGCGTTGGAAATCTTGCCCGCGGATGCGGCAAGATCGAGGCGCAGGCCATCCACTTTCTCGCCGGCGCCGACGATATCCAATAGAAACACGCGCCGCTTGCGATCGAGGCTCGCGCCTGAGCGGGCTGCAAATACCTTGCCAAGACCCTTGGGCAGGGCCGGCTCGTCAGTCCAGGTAATGCGATAGGCGAACTGCGCGGGATGCCCTGGAATCAAGGGTTGCGCCATACGATAGAAGGCCACGATGTTGTCGTTGCTCTCGCGCCCCGACGGAATCTCGACCAACTCGACGGCACCGGCGCCCCACTCACCCTTGGGCTCAATCCAGGCGCTGGGCCGGCGCTCATACCGGGCATCGAAATCCTGAAAATCGCTTTGATCGCGCGATCGCTGCACCAGCCCGAAGCCCTGCGGCGAGGTCGTGGTGAACGCGGATACCTGCAGCTTGAGAGGATTCGCGAGCTGGCGAAAAATTTGTTCGCCGTTCATCGTGGCGATCTGCAACCCGTCCGAATCATGCACCTCCGGACGATAGTCATCGAGACGCCCACGGTTGGTTTCATCGAACAGAAACATCGAAGTCAGCGGCGCGATGCCGACGACGCGCATTTCGGCGCGCGGGAACAGCGTGAGCTCCACGTCCATGAATGTCTCCACACCGGGCTGCACGGTAAATTTGTACGCGCCGGTGGTCGATTCGCTCTCCAGCAGGGCGTAAATGACGATCGCGGTGGCGCGGGCATCCGGCCGTTCGATCCAAAAGTGGGTGAACGCTGGAAACTCCTCCCCCGACGGCTCGCCGGTATTGATGGCAAGTCCCCGCGCCGACAACCCGTACAGGAGGTTCTTGGCCACCGCGCGAAAATAGCTCGCGCCCTGGAATACCAAAAACTCATCCCAGATTTTATTCGAATTGATGCGGCTGCGGATCCGGAAGCCCGACAGGGGAAGCGATACTTTGCCCAACTGGGCCGGCAGGGCGGCCGCCATCTGGAACATCGCGGGCGTCGCGACCACATCCTTGGCGACGCCGTCCTCGACGGTGGATACCATCACTGCCGTCTGCAGGTTGTAGCCCGCTCGCAGGAGTTCAACGCGGAATGGCAGCTTTTCCGCCTTCCAAATGCCGGCGTCCGGGTTGAAGTGGATGCTGCGGTACTGTTCGGGGCTGAGTTTATCCAGGGCGGCAGGCAGGCTGCTGCGCTGCGGGCTATAGGGGGACGACGCGCGCCTTTTGGCGTCTTCCAACAGGGTCTCAAAGGTGAAGGGATAGGAGTCAAGCTTCGGCGGCGGCGGCGCCTTGGCGCCATGCGCGGCAACCGCCGACAGGGCGACGGCAAGTACTCCGATTGACTTGGCAATTGAAACCGGCAAGGCGATTACCCTTACTTAGCCCTTGAGGCGACGTACTGATTGGCCGGACAGGCCTGATACCTTAAATTATCCCACCAAGTCCCGCCCATACCTTGTAGGCGGATGTTCCCACTTTAGTTTCGGCCGTGTCCGCGGCTAACCTTGATGAAACTGGCGAACTCTGTCAACGGTCATCGCGGCGCCTTCGCCGATTGTCCGCTGAAAGCCCCTGATATGCTTGAGCCATGCTGCCAGCCGGTGCCAAAGGCCAGGAACCGCAAAACGCCGCCACGGTGCTCATGGTGCGGCCCGCGAGTTTTGCTCCAAATCCGCAAACCGCCGCCAGCAACGCCTTTCAACAGGCCGCGGGCGGATCCCGTCCGATACTGCCGCAAAGCGTTGTGTTGGGCGAATTCGACGCTTTGGCGAAAGCCCTGCAAAGCGCCGGTGTGGAAGTGCTGATTGCGGCCGACACGCCGCAACCCGCCAAGCCGGATGCCATATTCCCCAACAACTGGGTGAGCTTTCATCACGATGGAACCATTGCGCTGTATCCCATGCTCGCGCCCAACCGCCGTTGCGAACGGCGCGAGGAGATCATCGAACAGGTCGTTCGCGAGGGCTCATTCCGCGTGTCACGCGTGGTCGACCTATCCCATCGGGAAGCCGAGCAAAAGTATCTCGAGGGCACCGGCAGCCTGGTGCTCGATCGGGTGCGCCGGGTGGCTTATGCCTGCGCCTCGCCGCGCACCGATCTTGATGTGCTCGGCGAGTTCGCGCAGCTGCTTGACTACGACCTCATGACCTTCGAGGCGCTGGACGGCGCCGGGCGCGCCGTGTATCACACCAACGTGTTGATGGCGATCGGCGCCGGCTTCGCGGTGGTGTGCGGCGAATCCATGGCGAATCTTGAGCACCGCGCGGCGGTTTTCGCAAAGCTGCGCGCCACGGGTCACGACATCGTCGATATCACGCTGCGCCAGATGGCGGATTTCGCGGGCAATGTGCTGGAGCTTAAGTCCATGAAGGGAAATCTCATCGCCCTGTCGACGACCGCCTTGCAAAGTTTTCAACCGGCGCAACGGCGCGCGCTGGAGTCGCACGCTGAACTCGTTCCGGTGTCGATTCCGAACATCGAGCGCTTCGGGGGCGGGGGCGTGCGCTGCATGCTGGCGGAGATCCATTTGCCGAAGCGCGCGTGAGCATTGCGCCGCGTCCTAGGGGACCTTGAGCCTCTGGTGTCATAATCCGATCATGTTGGAACTGGGCGTCAAACTCGTGATGGCTTACCTGCTCGGCACCGCGCTCGGCAGCTTGATTTTGGGGATGCTTCGCGGCGTCGATATCCGCAGCATGGGCAGCGGCAATGCGGGCGCGACCAACGCCTTGCGCACCCAAGGCAAGCTGTTTGGGTTTCTGGTGCTGCTCATCGATATTGCCAAGGGCGTGGTGGCGGTGTGGTGGCTGCCCGCCGCGGTGTTGCCAGGCATCGGCGTGGAGGCCGGCGTGTCGCGCGAGTGGCTCACGATGGCGTGCGGCTTCGCCGTGATCGTGGGGCACGTCTATCCGGTGTGGTTCGAATTTCGCGGTGGCAAAGGCGCGGCAACCGTGGTGGGTGTGGTTGCGGGGTTGGAGCTGCGTTTACTCCTGCCGCTGCTCCTGAGCTGGATCATCGTTTTGATGCTTTCGGGCTTTGTCGGACTCGCCACCATAATGTCGACTGTGGCTCTCGTGGCCGCCGTATGCATACTCGAGCCGAACAACGTTCCGTTGCTGACGTTTTGCGCCGCGGTTTCCGCATTCGTGATCTACACTCATCGCAGCAACATTGCGCGCATGCGTGCCGGGAAGGAGCACCGCGCGCGACGACTATGGCTGTTCCGATCGCGCGCGGCATAAAAACTCCGCTGCTTCTCAAGCTGCTGGCCGATGGTGATTTGCACTCAGGCAAATGGCTCGCCGGCGAACTGCGCCAAACCCGGGCGGCTGTCTGGAAGGGGGTAGAGCGCCTGCGCGCCTCAGGGTTAGCGGTGCAGGCCGTGGCGCACCGAGGCTACCGGCTGGCCGACCCGGTGGAGTTGCTGGATGCGCGCCGCATCGGCGCAGAACTTGGGAAGCAGCAGAAATCCCGCCTGCGCCGGCTTGAGTTGCTGTTCGAGGTGGATTCGACCAATACGCGCTTGCTCGCCGCGCCGCGGCCGCCGCCTGGCAGCAGCGATGCCTGCTTGAGCGAAATGCAACATGCCGGCCGCGGCCGGCTCGGCCGCCGCTGGATCGCTCCCTTCGGCGCCGGCGTGTCAATGTCGCTGAGCTGGACCTTCAGCGATGCTGCCCGCAGGCTGTCGGCCTTGAGTTTGGGCGTCGGGGTCGCCGTGTCGCGGGCACTCAAGCGCGCGGGCGCCGAGGGGATTGCGCTCAAGTGGCCGAACGACATCTGGTTTCGCGACCGCAAAATCGGCGGTGTACTGATCGAGCTGCGCGCCGAGGCGGGCGGCCCCACGCACGTGGTGATCGGCGTGGGTATCAACGTGGCTCTGCCCGCGCCGGCGCGCCAGCAAATCGAAGCCAGCGGGGCGACTGTGGCCGCGGTCGCAGACGCTTGCAGCCGGCCCGCGTCGCGCAATTTGGTTGCCGGAGCCATCTTGGACGAGCTTTTGAGTATGCTGGCGGAATACGAGCGCTTTGGGTTCGAAGCGTATCGCGACGCCTGGAAGGCACTTGACGCTTTGCGCGGGCGGGAGGCTCGGGTGATGATTGGGGAGAAGTCGACGCTCGGCATAGCCCGGGGTGTGGATTTGGACGGTGCGTTGTTGCTCGAAACAGAGGATGGTATGCAGCGATTTGTTTCTGGCGAAGCCAGTTTGCGTCTGGCGCGAGGCTGACATTTGACGCTTCTGAAATCCATTGTCGTGTGCTTGGTACTGGCCAACGTGTGCTACTTTTTGTGGGAACACGGCATCGCCAAGGCGCCGGAGGTGGCCGCGCCGGCAGTGCCCGCAACCCTGAAGCTGGCGTCCGAAAGCCACGAAGCCGTGCGCGCCGCGCCCGCGGAACCGGTCGCCGATACACCGCGCGAGGCCGGCGGTCCCCAACTTCTGACCAATGTGAAGCGTTGCATCAGCGTTGGACCCTTTCGCGACGTATCTGAAGCCGCGCACGCCGCATCGACCCTGCGTAGCGGCGGTTACGATCCGCGCCAGCGGGTCGCCGACGGCGAGGTCTGGGCAGGAGTCTGGGTATATCTGCCGCTGCCGCCGTCACGGCCTGCGGCCGAACAAATTCTCGCCAGGCTGAAGGCCGGCGGGATTGACGATGCCCTTGAGATGCCGGGTCCCAACGATGGTTCGGTCATCTCACTGGGCCTGTACAGCGAACCGAAACGGGCACAGGCCCGGGTAACACAAGCGCAGGCGCTCGGTTTCAATCCCGGAATCGCCGATCGCAAGCGCAATGGCAACGTTTATTGGATCGACATCGATTTGAAGTCCACGGACAGCTTGTTGAACCCCTCCGATCTGCAGGGCGAGTCCGGCCGCATCGTGCGTCTCGAGGTCAAAGGATGCCCATCGGTGGGTGCGCAGTGATGAAGGGCCGGGATGCAGCATTACGGTTGACGAGCGGCATCGGCGCCTGCATCGGCTATGGCTGTCTTGCCGCGTTCCTATGTCTCATCAGCGTGCAGGTGTACCGTTGGTTTCGCGACGGAGAGTGGACCCACATCGGCATGAGTGAAGGCGCGCGAATCGGGCTGCTGCATTGCTGCGTCAAGGATGGCGACACCGGGAGGTTGGCGACGCTGCTGCAGTGGCTGGAATCGCCCGCAACCTGGCTGGGCATGCACAAGGTATTCGAGGTCATTCCGGCGTCGCTGGCGTTGTTCGCCTTGAGCATCGCGGGAAACAGTCTGTACATCTATTGCAGCGATCGATTGCGCAAGGCTTGAACGACCGTTTGCGCAGGCCTTGGCGACGTTGGCCCGCTAGGGGCGCGGGGCCTCGCTGCGCCGCTTGAGTCCTTGGGCTTCAGTGGCGACGTATTGCTGAATCAGGCCGCAATAAAGACGGGAAACTATCGGCCCCAGCAGCCCTGAGATTTCGAATGACAGCGCGGCGCGGCTGCCGCCGCCCTGGGCTTCCACGAAGTGCCCGGCCGTCATCCGCACGCCGGGAGCGCGCGTGACCCACGTGAAGCTGCGATTCTCATCGAGCTCCGTAACCTGCCAAACCGCCGGGCGCAACTTGGGTTGCAATACGCGCGCGCTGCTGCCGATCGCCAACGGCCCTCGGTCCAGCCGTTGAACCTGCGTCACCGTCGAAGTCCACTCCGGCCAGCGCTCGACATCGCACAACACCGCCAGCACCCGCTGCGGCGGAGCATTGATATTCACAGCAACACTGAACGCGGTCACTTCGCCCCCATCGGTTGTGGCTACTTGCTTATCGGGTGTTCGCGCATCGTCGGTGGCGGTTCCCCCTCCCAGACAGATGCGACGCTGCCCGCAGGCGCATTGTACCAACCCGGATCCCGGTAATCACCGCGCTTCAAATCCGCGCGGATCTTCATGACCGTGAACATGCCGCCCATGTCGATGTCGCCATAGGGACCGGAGCCCGTCATCATCGATAGAGTATTCTCAGGCAGCGGCATCTCCATGCGCATGCCGCTCATTGCGCCGCCGGCGTTCATGTAGCCGGGTACGAGAGCAGTGATCTGCCTCGCCAGGGCGTCTTGTGCCGCGCCCAGGGGATTTGGCACATTGTGGCTCATGCCGTTCATGGTGTGATGGCTCTTGTGGCAATGAAAAGCCCAGTCGCCGGGGACGGCAGCGGTGAATTCGATGGCGCGCATCTGGCCGACCGCAATGTCCGTCGTCACTTCCGGCCATCGAGATCCGGGCGGGGTCCATCCGCCATCCGTGCCCACGACCACGAACTCATGGCCGTGCAGATGAATGGGATGGTTGGTCATTGTGAGATTGCCGACGCGCACGCGCACGCGCTCGCCGAGCCGGGCGACCATCGGGGCGGTGCCTGGAAAAGCGCGGCTATTGAAGGTCCATACGTTGAAATCCAGCATGGTGCTGACCTTGGGCGTGTAGCTGCCGGGGCTGATGTCGTAGGCGTTCAGCAGAAAAACGTAGTCGCGGTCGACCGGCATGAGCTTGGAATCCTTGTGATGAGTGACCCAGAATCCCATCATGCCCATCGCCATCTGCGTGGTTTCGTCCGCGTGCGGGTGGTACATGAAGGTTCCCGCGCGCTGCGCGATGAATTCGTACACATAGGTTTGTCCGGGTTTGATCGCGGGCTGATTGAGGCCCGCCACGCCGTCCATTCCATTGGGCAGGCGTTGGCCGTGCCAGTGGACACTGGTGTGCTCACTCAAGCGGTTGGTCACGAAAATCCGTACGCGATCACCCTCCACGACTTCGATGGTGGGTCCCGGCGATTGTCCGTTGTAGCCCCAGAGATGCGCCTTCATGCCGGGCGCGATCTCGCGAATTACCGGCTCCGCCACCAGGTGGAATTCCTTGATGCCGTTGCGCATTCGCCAGGGCAGGGTCCAACCGTTCAAGGTTGCCACCGGCTGATAAGGGTGGCCGGTGGGCGGGGGCAGTGGCGGCTGCATGGCGGCTGAGTCCGTGGAGACGATCTCGGGAAGCGCGCCAAGCGCGCTCTGAGACACGGCAGTGGCGGCCACCGCGAGGCCGGCACCGCTGAAGAATCCTCGTCGTGTAAGCATGGTTTTTCCTTGAAGAGTCGCGCGCGGCCTCAGGGCGCTGAATCGCCGATCAGCGCCGCATCCAGTTCCGACTTTGCGATCCAGAAATCCCGCACGCTATGGATGTACGCATCGCTGCTCAGGAACTGTTCCCGCGCATCGGCGAGCAATTCAAAAATACCGATGAGCGAGGCGTTGTAGCGCAGCAGATTTTGTTCCGCGATCGTCTTGCGCAAAGGCACCACTTCATCACGCTGTTGCTTCGCGATGTCGAAGCTCGCCCGATAAGTGGCATACGCTTGCCGTATCTGCGAGCGGGCGTCGATGGCAGCCTGTGCGAAGCGATCCACCGACTGCGCGTATATCGCCGCCGATTTTTTTACGCGTATGGAGCCGCCGTCGAATATCGGAACCTCCAGAGTGACCACATAGCCCGTTTCATAAGGTTCATCGCGCGTGCCCTGCCGCACCCGCGTCGGTCCTGCGTCGAGCACGTTGACGAACCGTGTGGCCTGGGTGAGTTTGAGGCTGCGGCGCAGTTCGTCGAGCCTGAGGCGCTGCAGCCGCAAGTCGATGCGATTTTGCAAAATGGCGGCCTCGACATCGGGAAGACTCTCAATGCTTGGCGGCAGCTCCGGCAGGCGGTCCGCGAGCTCAAACGCCGGCCGCCCGCCGCTCTCGGTGTCCGGCAGACCCATCAAGCGGGTCAATTTCTCGCTCGCGGCCTTTTCGTTCAATCCCGCCTGTGCCATCACGCGGTAGGCATCGACATGGAAAATCCGTTCGCGGGCTTCATCGACGCTGTTCCAGTTGCCGGCCGCCACCATGCTGCGCGCCAGCTCGGCGCTGGTTTCAGCTGCCGCAACGACCTCACGCATATGGTCAACCGACTGGCGCGCAGCGACCGCCGCAATAAACGTCGCGCGGGTTTCGGTCGCCAAGCGCATGACGCTGAGTACGACGGCATTCTGCAACTGCGCAAAGCGGCGCTTTTCAATTTGGTGGGCGTACGGCATCGTCAACAGCGACAGCACATTGAAACTCAAGGTCTCTTCGATGTCGTACTGTCCCGCGGCGCTTGCGTGGCGCAGATCGAAGCTGGGATTGCGCAGGCGGCCCGATTGCACCAGGTCGGCCTCGGAAATTCCCAGCTCATCGAACGACGCCCGCAATCCGCGGTTGTTGAGCAGCGCGATCTGCACGGCATCATCCTGGGATAGTGGGTGCGCCAGTAGTTCGGCCACCTGCGCCGACACCTTGGCCTGCTCGGCATCGGTGCGAGGCCACTTGAGATCCTTGGCCAGATGCGTCTGCGTCGCTTGCGCGACGTCATTGAAGCCGCCGTCCTTGGAAAAGCCGGCGCAGCCGCAAATTTCCAGGGCGGCAAGAATCATCAACAGTAAGCGTGCGTTCATATCGTCCTCACGGCCGAAGCGGCGGGAAGCCCGTCAAACTCAAAGGAGGCGCGTCGCGCCTTTCGATTAGGCGAGGACGCGGGGCGGGCGATCGAGGCGATCGAGAACGATCTTGGGAGGTGAGAACAGCAACGGCACGCGGACTTGAGGACTGATCGATCGAGGCGGGACCCATTGAAGAGGAGTAACGACAATGGCTGCGCAGCAGCAAGTTCCGCAGGCGTGGTGCTGCACCGCAGAGGATGCATGCGGGCAATGCTGATCTCCAGCCGCGGTGGCGGCCGCCGCGGCGCTGTTGTGCGGTTCACAACTGAAGGCCGCCGCAAATCCCTGCAGCGGCAGCATCACTACCAGTAGCAGCGCGAGTTCGGGCATGGAAGATCGATGCCGTTTCATTGGGGCAAAACATAGCACCAGATCCGCTTAATTACACGTGAACTGCGTCCATCTCCCCCCAGGCGCCATCGCGGCAAAGCGGAATTCCGCGCTGGGCCGGGCGCGCATCGCTTGGCTGTCATTCCCAATAGTGGGCGCTCGCAAGCCCTGGGGTTTGGCGCTAATATGTGCGCTATGTAACATAGCAGCGCATTGGGGACGCTGATGCAACTTCCCCCGTAGTCGTATATGCAGCGAACACCGCCGCTGGGCTCTGAGCTCGCAACAAGCATTGACCCTCGAAACAACGAGCTGCTGGCGGCGTTGCCGGAGACCGAGTGGCATCGCTGGCAGCAACAGCTGGAACCCGTTGCGATGCCCTTGGGCCAAGTCCTGTACGAGCCCGGCGCCGCCTTGAGCCACGTCTACTTTCCGACCAGCGCCATCGTTTCGCTGCTGTATGTGATGGAGAACGGCGCATCGGCAGAAATCGCGGTGGTCGGCAACGAGGGCATCGTCGGAATTTCCCTGTTCATGGGCGGAGAGTCCACGCCCGGCCGCGCGGTGGTGCAAAGCGCCGGCCAGGGATTTAGGTTGCGGGCGCAGGTGGTCAAGGATGAATTCAACCGGGCAGGAGCAGTATTGCATTTGCTGCTGCGCTATATCCAGGCGCTCATCACTCAAATGGCGCAAACGGCGGTGTGCAACCGGCACCACACCCTCGACCAGCAGTTGTGCCGCTGGCTGCTCTTGAGCTTGGACCGATTGCAGAGCGACGAACTGCTGATGACCCAGGAACTGATTGCCAACATGCTGGGGGTGCGCCGCGAAGGCGTGACCGAGGCGGCCGCGAGACTGCAGCAGGGTGGGTTGATCCGTTATTCCCGCGGTCACATCAGGGTGCTGGATCGCGCCGGGCTCGAGAAACGCACCTGCGAATGCTACGCAGTGGTGAAGAAGGAATACGACCGGCTGCTGCCGCGTACCACGGCAGTTTAAGTTGCGCCAAATCGAGGGCGCAGCGCAGCATTGCCCCGCCCGGCGCGTCGTCTGATATTGTCGCTGCGGCGCAATCCAAACGGAGTTGTCGGCATGAATTCAATTACCGCATTCCTGGTGTTTGTCTGCATCGCCGCCAGCCTGGCCGCCGGCCGATGGCTCAATCCTTCCGCCGCCGCGCTGTTTTTTGTCGCCGCGATTCTGATCGCGCTCTCGCTGAAAATGGCCAATGCCTGGGAGAAGTTCGTCATTCTGCGGATGGGCAAGCTGCAGAGTGTTCGCGGAGCCGGACTGTTCCTCATCATCCCGGTGATCGACAACATCGTCGCCGTCATCGACGTGCGCATTCAAACGACGGCCTTCAACGCCGAACAGGCGCTCACCAAGGATACGGTGCCGGTCAACGTCGATGCGATCATCTTCTGGCATGTGCATGATGCCGAAAAGGCGGCATTGGCCATCACCAACTATCGTGAAGCCATCGACCGGGTGGCGCAAACCTCGCTGCGCGAGATGATTGGGTCGTCGCTGCTGGCGGCATTATTGTCCGACCGCAAGGAGGCCGATGCGCAATTGAAGATTGATATCGGACAAAAAACCGCGCCTTGGGGCATATCGGTGAGTTCGGTGGAAATCCGCGACGTCGCCATCCCGGTCGCGTTGCAGGATGCCATGTCGCGGCAGGCCCAGGCAGAGCGCGAAAAACAGGCACGCATGATTCTCGGCTCCGCGGAGGCCGCAATTGCCGGCAGGTTCGTCGAGGCTGCGGAGATCTACGCCGGACACCCCGTGGCACTGCAGTTGCGGGCAATGAACATTATTTACGAGACCACCAAGGAGCGGGGAGCGACCATTCTGATGCCCACCTCCATGGTCGACAGCGTGAATCCATCCGCCGCTACTCTGGCCCTGGCGGTGGTCGGAAAGGGCATCCCGGGAGCGCCCGGCGCCGGCTGACTATGCCTTCAGCCGCTCGCGCAGGGAGCGCAGTTCGCGGCGGCGCGCAGCGCTGCTCTTGGGGTAGCGCAAGCCCAGTGCTACGACCGTATCGAGCAGGATCCGCGATACGATGAGACGCGCATTCAGCTTATCGTCTGCGGGAACGACATACCAAGGGGCCTGCTTGGTGCTGGTTGCTTCCAGGCACTTTTCGTAGGCCTTCATGTATTGATTCCAGAATTTCCGCTCCTCGATGTCCGCCGCCGAGAATTTCCAGTTCTTTTCCGGGGTCTCTATCCGGTCGAGAAAGCGCTTGCGCTGCTCTTCCTTGGAGAGATGCAGGAAGAATTTGATGATGCGCGTGCCATTGCGGTCCAAATGCTTCTCCAAGTTCACGATGGAGCGATAGCGGTCGCGCCAGATGGTCTTTTCATCGGTTGCCCCATTGGGCAGCCCCTCGGCGCGGAGAATTTCCGGGTGTACCCGCACGATCAGCACTTCCTCGTAATAGGACCGGTTGAAAATGCCGATTCGCCCGCGTTCGGGCAGGTTACGCGTGGTGCGCCACAGGAAGTCGTGCTGCAGCTCGATCGTACTCGGGTGCTTGAAGCTGAATACCTGGCATCCCTGCGGATTGACTCCCGACATGACGTGCTTGATGGCGCTGTCCTTGCCGGCGGCATCCATGGCCTGAAAAATTATCAGCACCGCGTGGCTGTTCGATGCATACAGCAGCTGCTGCTGCGCGCTCAGCGCTTTGGTGTGCTCGCTCAGGATCTCGCGATACTGCCGGGTATTCTTGTACACCGGGTCGACGCGCGTCGGCCATTTCTTGAGGTCGACCTGCCGTCCCTCGCGGACCCGAAAATCGTTCGAATTGATCTCGACCATGGATGGAGTTCCGTCGGGGGTTTTACTATGCGCGCACAGCATATCGAAGTCGATGCATGCAGTGCCGGGTTGCCAGGCAACCAGGCTGGTAGACTGTCCGCAACGACGAAAAATTGAGGTTGCGCTTTGCTCGATTCGAACCCTTCGTCCGATGCCAGGGCTGCGCGCCGCATCCTGTTCGCCAGCATGATCGGCACCACCATCGAGTTCTATGATTTCTACATCTACGCGACGGCCGCAATCCTGGTATTTCCGAAACTGTTCTTTCCCAAAGGCGATCCGGCCACCGCCACCTTGCAGTCGCTGGCGACCTTCGCACTGGCGTTCGTCGCGCGGCCGATCGGATCGGCTATTTTTGGCCATTTCGGCGATCGAGTCGGGCGCAAGACAACCCTGGTCACGGCGCTGCTGACCATGGGCATTTCCACCGTTTGTATCGGTGTCCTGCCGACGTATGAATCGATCGGCGTATATGCCGCGGTGATGCTGGCGCTGTGCCGCATAGGACAGGGATTGGGGCTGGGCGGCGAATGGGGCGGAGCGGTGTTGCTCGCGACCGAAAATGCGCCGGCTGGCAAGCACTCCTGGTATGGCATGTTCCCGCAACTGGGTGCGCCGCTCGGGCTGTTCATCTCCATCGGCGCCTTCTTGTTGATCAGCGACAACCTGTCCGAGGCGCAATTGTTCAGCTGGGGTTGGCGCGTGCCGTTTTTGGCGAGCACCGTGCTGGTGGCGGTGGGCCTGTACGTGCGTCTGCAGCTGACCGAAACCCCGGCCTTCAAGCGCAGCATTGCGCAGGGCGAACGCGTGCGCGTGCCTTTCGCCGCGGTGTTTGCCCGGTATCCGCTGCAGCTCGTCCTGGGAACCTTCGGCTCGACCACCACTTTCGTGATTTTCTATCTCGCCAATGTGTTCGCGTTGGGCTGGGCCACGGGTCACCTTGGGTTCGGGCGCCACCAATTTCTGATTCTGCAAATGTGGGCCGTGGTGTCTTTTGCGCTGACCATACCGTTCTCAGGATCGATGGCCGACCGCATCGGCGGGCTTCCCATGTTGAAGATCGCCACGGTGTCGATCATCGCCTTCGGCTTTGCCTTCAAGCCCCTGTTCGGCACGCAAGACACGGCGACGATGCTGGTATTCTTGATCCTGGGCTTTGGTTTGGCCGGTATCTCATATGGCCCGCTCGGCAGCGCGCTGGCGACGCTGTTTCCGACTCCGGTGCGCTACACGGGGACATCGCTGACGTTTAATGTCGCCGGAATACTGGGCGCTTCGATCGCCGCACCCATCGCAAACTGGTTGGCGTCGCGTTACGGCCTGGCGTTCGTCGGCTATTATTTATCGGTGTCCGGCCTCATAACGTTGATCGCACTGCTGCTCATCAAGGGGGAGAAAACATGATTCGCAACAACTTTGCCGTGGTCGCGGCGTTTCTGGTCACGATCCTGTCGGCCGCGAATCATCCGGCGCCCGCGGCCGATCGATTCGACGCGGCCGTCGCCCACCCGGGACGCCCGGCCGCGGATCTTGCCCGCGACGCCAAGGATCATCCTGCAGAGATCCTGCGTCTCACCGGCATCAACAGCGGTATGCAGGTGGCGGACGTGCTGGCCGGGGATGGCTACTACAGCGAATTGCTGAGCTACATCGTGGGAGCGAAAGGCCAGGTGCTGCTGATCAACAATGCCGCCTTCGATAACTGGAGCGAGCCGGATCTGCAAAATCGCTTGAAGGACAACCGGTTGCCCAATGTCAGACATCAATCCGTCGATCTTAACGACATGAAATTGCCGCCGGCGAGTCTGGACGCCGTTCTACTGGTCAAGGTGTATCACGATTTGTACTGGGTAAATACCAACCCCAAAAACCCCTGGCCGAAGGTTGATGCCGGCGCCGTGCTGGAGCAGTTGTCGCGGGCGCTGAAGCCGCGGGGGATTCTGCTGCTGGTGGACCATTCGGCCAAGGCGGGACATGGCAGTTCCGATGCCAGCGAGCTGCACCGCATCGATGAAGCCTATGCCATCAAGGATTTCAAAGCCCACGGATTTGACGTCGTTGCCAAAAGCGATTTGCTGAAAATGCCCGGCGATGCCCGCGATCAAATCAGCTACAAGGGCCCCATGCTCGGTAAAACCGACCGCTTCGTGCTGGTATTTCGCAAGACTTGAGTCGAGCCGCGGCCCAAAAACACAGGCATCAGACCGGCTTGAGCCAGCGCGAAATCGCCGCGGAATCCATCGCGCCTGTGTGGCGCGCGGTCTCCTTGCCGCCACGGAACACGATCATCGTCGGGATGCTGCGTATGTTGAAACGCGATGCGGGCGCGGGCTCATCCTGGGTATTCAGCTTCGCAAAACGAAACTCGGGTTCCAATGTAGACGCGCTCGCCTCGTAATACGGCGCCATGGCGATGCACGGCCCGCACCACGGCGCCCAGAAATCGACGACCAGCGGCAGATCGCTGCGGCCGACATGCTTGTCGAAATTGGCGGCGGTCAGCTCGATGGGCTTGCCCGCGAACAGGGGATGGTGGCATTTCGGGCAGCGCGGGGCATCCTTCAAACGATCTTTTTGCAGACCCACCACCGAGTCGCAGTGTCCGCAAACCACGTGAATCTTCTCGTTCATGACTTAAGCGCTACTTGGGTTGTGCAACCAGGATGACGAAACTATTCGGAATGACACTGGCGCGAGGCAGAGGCTGCTCGGCGCTCGCCGCAGGCGTTGGCCCGAATTGCGCGGCGGCGAGATAAATTCTATGCGTGGTGGGATCCAGCGTCATGGTGCGGGCACTGACTTGGGTGGAAACCGTGGCAATTACCCGGTACTCGTCCGGACCGTCTTGATGAATCACCGTCAGCGTGCCGTCGATGCCATTGGAGCTGAAGACCATGGCCAATTCGGCATCGAAAACCGCGGCATCGGCGCCTCGTCCGATAACTACCCGGGCGATTGGCTTTCCCGTTGCCGAATCGGTGACCGCCATGACCTGGTTTGCGCACACCGAGAATAATCGATGATTGGCCGCATCGA
>DATMRC010000015.1:0-16157 GCA_035567075.1 Steroidobacteraceae bacterium | reverse complement strand
TCATCGACCAGCAGCACGCGCGCCTCGCGCGCGGCCGTGGGATCTGCCGGTGGTGGGTTGGAGCCAATCATGTTCGCTACCCTCTACTCTCGCACAGTCCGCCGTGCGCCGCTGTCCCGTCGAATTCACAATTCTTAACAGTACTCTGCATTGTCTGCGACACAAGTTTGCACGCAGTCGGCCTAGGATAGCGCCGTACATCTTCTTCCACAGCATCGGAGCAATGAACATGAAATCGATTCGCATTTTGTTGGGCGGAACACTCCTGGCGGCCGGAGCGATTTTGAGCGCAGCCTCGAGCATTTCGATCGCGAGTGCGGCCGATGAGGCGACCGCGGCTGCGCCACCTGCCATGGAACAGCATGGCTGGCATCACGGAGCGGGGCACTTGTATGCTCAATTGAACCTGACTGCGGAGCAGAAGGCGCAGATCAAGACCATCATGAGCGGCGCCGGTCCGCAGCTGAAGAACATCCATCAGCAGATGAAGGCCAACTCGCTGAAGCTGCGGCAAACGCAGCCGAGTGACGCGAACTACCCCAATGTGGTCGCCGAGGTGAGCCAGGCCAACGCGTCGCTGCACTCGCAGATGATCACCATGCACGAGGATGTGCGCGCGCAGGTGTTCAAGATATTGACCCCGGCGCAGCAAACACAGCTCGCCGCGCTTGAAGCGCAAATGCAAAGCCACGGACACGGCTGGGGCCCGCATGGAGCGGGCGCGCCTCCGGCGGCGCAGTAGCCTGTGCTTGGGGTCGTCGCCATTCAAGGTCTGGCGCTCGTCTAGCGCTGGATGGCGGCGATCCCGTCTTTTTTGAGCAGGCTAAGAACGCTGCCCGGACCCACCAGATGTCCGGTGCCGACGATCACCAGGTAGTTCCGATCGTCATTGAGCAGCGCTTCGATTTTCGGCACCCACTTGCGATTGCGCGCCACCAGCAGGGATTGATAGAGCTTGGGATCGCGCCCAAGTTCGGTCTTCAATTGACTCTCGAACCACTCCGTGTCGCCGCGCTGCCAGGCGCGCACCATGGCATCCACCTCCTTGGGTAGATCGCGGGCCTGTTCCAGGCTCGTCAGCAAGTAGTCGGCTTGGGAGTCCATGCTCATCGCATCGAACAGCGCGATCTGATCGTGCACGGTCTCCAATCCCGCCACGGGTTTGCCATCGCTGCGCGCGCGCTCCAGGAAGTACATCTCGACACCGGATTCCGGCTGGAAACCGAGCTGCGTCAACTGCAGCACCGAGATGGCTTCGGCGGCGAACCAAGGGGCGAACTGATCGAATGTCGACAGCTGCACTCCGACATCGTGGGCCAACGCGCCCGCGCGATCGTAGCGCTGCTTGCCCAAAATCGATGGCAGCGACTGGCCTGCGGGCAGCAGCGCGCTCGCAAGCAGTTCCGACTGCATCTGCTGCGGATCAATTTCTTGCAGATTCACTTCCATGTAAATCGAATTTGCGCTTCTGTACGCGTCGAGCACCGCCGGCGACAGGGGATAGTCGCTTGGGCGCAGCACGTGAATGGAGCCAAGAATGTAGACGGTGTTGTGTTTGCCGCGCAGCTCCCACAGCGAATGCAGCGCGACATCCGCGGGGACCGCTGCCGCCGAAATCAAGCAGATGAGCGCCAGCGCCAGCAGCGGCGCGCCGAACTGGAATCGTCGCATCAGGAATGCTCTAGCCAGCCGCGGCGTGTCGCGCGGCCACGTATTCTACCCAGTGGACTGAAGTCTCGATACGGCCATCGGCGTGCAACTCGAAGCTCCGATATGCGGGCGGACGCGCGTCCACCGCATAGCGATCGCTCTGCGGCAGGAACTGCGCACCCGTCGAGGGCGTCGCAAACATGCGCACGTTGCCGCGCTTGCCGTCATAGTCCTGGTGAACGTGACCCCACACCACGGCGCGCACATGCGCATGGGCCTCGATGATGCGCCAGAACTCGCCGGGGTCGGCGAGGCCGACGCTGTCCAGCCAGCGGCTGCCCATTGCGATCGGGTGATGGTGCAAGCACACCATGGCATGTTTCGGGGACCGGGCCAGGGCGGCATCGAGACGGGCGAGTTCGGACTGCGTCAGGCGGCCGCCGACGTGGCCGGGATCATAGCTATCCAGCATGATGAAGTGCCAGTCGCCGATTTCATGGGCACCGCAGATCTCGAATGGCGCGCCGGCGAGTTCCTTGCGCATCGCCTCCGGCTCATCGTGATTGCCCGGTATGCACAGAACGGGTTTTGTCAACGTGCCGAACACGCTGCGAAAACGCAGGTAGCCGGACTTGTCATCCTGCACCAAATCACCGGTGACCAGCACGGCGCGGTAATCGGGCACGCGCGCAAACGCATCATCGAGCACCGCATGCAAACTCGAATCGGTTTCAACGCCGCGCAGTCGCCCCGTGGCGCTGCCGTACAGATGGGGATCGGTGATGTGTAGAATTTGCATCAAAAAATGCTAGCAAGGCGCGCCTGCGGTGTCGGTGAACTGGGTCATGCGGATGGGTGATTTGGTTATACATAAAGCATGTGCGGTTCTGTGACCGCGTTCCGTCGCAAATCGCCTACCCACTTAGCTTTTGAGACCGATATCACGCGGCATTGCTGGCAGGGGGCGCATGTACGACAATGCGCGGCTTGTCTTGTTAAATGAGAAGTCTTCATGCCAACCCGCCGCGAGCTAGCCAACGCCATTCGTGCTCTATCCATGGACGCGGTCCAAAAGGCCAATTCGGGACATCCGGGCGCACCCATGGGCATGGCGGACATCGCCGAGGTCCTGTTCCGGGACGTACTTAAGTTCAATCCGGGCAATCCAACCTGGCTGGATCGCGACCGGTTCGTGCTCTCGAACGGTCACGCCTCGATGTTGCTGTACTCGGTACTGCACCTCACCGGCTATCCCTTGTCGATGGAGGAGATCAAGAATTTCCGCCAATTCGGCTCCAAGACCGCCGGTCACCCGGAGCGTGAGCTGCATCTCGGCATCGAGACCACCACGGGGCCGCTCGGCCAGGGCTTCGCCAACGCCGTCGGCATGGCACTGGCGGAGCGCTCGCTTAGCGCAACATTCAACCGGCCCGGCCATAGCATCATCGATCATCACACCTACGTCTTCGCCGGCGACGGCTGCATGATGGAGGGTATTTCCCACGAGGCGGCGTCGCTTGCGGGAATGCAGCAGCTGGGCAAACTCATAGTGACCTATGACGACAACGGCATTTCAATCGACGGCAAGGTGGCGGGCTGGTTCGACGACGACACCGCGCGGCGCTTCGAGGCATACGGCTGGCACGTGGTGCCGCATGTCGATGGCCACGACAGCGAGGCGATCGCCGGGGCGCTGGCCGCGGCGCGTGCGGTCACCGACAAACCGTCGCTGATTTGCGCCAAGACCATCATCGGTTTCGGCGCACCCAAGCAGGGTACCCAGACCATGCACGGCGAGGCCATGGGCGAGGCGGACATTGCCACCGCGCGCAAGACGCTCGGCTGGCCGTCGCCGCCGTTTGAAATTCCGGCCGACATCCGCGCCGGCTGGGACAGGCGCGACAAGGGCGCGAAGGCCGAACAGCAGTGGCGCGCGAAATTCGCGGCTTACAAACAGGAATTTCCCGCCTTGGCCGCCGAACTGGAGCGGCGCATGGCCGGGGACCTGCCGGCCGGCCTCGAGGAACTGGTGCGCGCCTTCGTCGGCGGCGCGCAAGCCGAAGGCAAGGCGCTGGCCACGCGCCAGTCATCGCAGGCGACGCTGAATGCGATCGGTCCCTCACTGCCGGAATTGCTCGGCGGCTCGGCGGATCTGACGCCCTCGAACGGCACCTGGCGCAAGGACTCGCTAACCTTGACTCCCAGCGCGCCGGCCGGGAACTATGTGCACTACGGCGTGCGCGAGTTCGGCATGTCGGCCGTCATGAACGGCATCACCGCGCATGGCGGCTTCATTCCGTACGGCGGCACGTTCCTGACGTTTTCGGACTACGCGCGCAACGCCGTGCGCATGGCGTGCCTGATGCGCATCCGGGTGATTTTCGTCTACACGCATGATTCGATCGGACTCGGCGAGGATGGTCCGACGCATCAACCCATCGAACAGCTTGCAAGTCTGCGAGTCATCCCTCATATCGATGTGTGGCGGCCCTGCGATGCTACCGAGACGGCGGTGGCGTGGGGCGTGGCGGTGGCGAATCGCGACGGCCCGACGCTTCTGGTGTTGACGCGTCAGGCCTGCGCGGCGCAAGCGCGCGAGCCCGCTCAGGTGGCGAATATCGCGCGCGGCGGCTACGTGCTGATCGACAGCGCCGGCGCGCCCGAGGCCATAGTCATCGCCACCGGGTCCGAGGTCGGGATCGCGGCCGAGGCGGTGCGCGCAGCCAACGGCAAGGGCCGCAGAGTGCGGCTGGTATCGATGCCGAGCACGAACGCGTTCGAGCGCCAGGACGACGCCTACAAGGAAAGCGTGCTTCCGGCAGGCGTCATGCGCCGGGTTGCCGTGGAGGCGGGCGTGCGCGCCGCCTGGTGGCAATACGTGGGGCCAAAGGGGCAGATCGTCGGCATCGATCACTTCGGTGCGTCGGCGCCGGCGAAGGTGCTGTTTCCGCAGTTCGGATTTACCGCCGCTAGGGTGATCGAGGCAATCGACACCGTGCTGGCCAGTTGAGCATTGAATCAAAAGGGGTTTGAAGACGATGGCAATAAAAGTGGGCATCAATGGTTACGGGCGAATCGGCCGCAATATTCTGCGCGCCCTGTACGAGGGCAAACACGGCGGCGCCATCAAGATCGTCGCCATCAACGATTTGGGCGATGCCAATACCAATGCGCACCTGACCCGCTATGACACCGTGCACGGGCGATTTCACGGCGATGTTCACGTCGACGGCGATTCCATGGTCGTCAACGGCGATCGCATCCGAGTGGTGGCGCAGCGGGATCCTGCCAAGTTGCCATGGGCCGAACTCGGCGCGGAGTTCGTGCTCGAGTGCACCGGGTTGTTCACGAGCAAGGCCAAGGCCGGCGCGCATATCGCGGCGGGTGCGAAAAAAGTTCTGATTTCCGCGCCCGGGGGCGACGATGTGGACGCCACCATCGTGTATGGCGTGAATCACGGGATTATGAAATCCAGCCACTCGGTGATATCGAATGCATCCTGCACCACCAATTGCCTGGTACCCCTCGTCAAGGTTTTGCACGATAAAATCGGCGTGCTGGCCGGCGTGATGAACACGGTTCATTCCTACACCAACGACCAGGTACTGACGGACGTATACCACTCGGATCTGCGCCGCGCGCGCTCCGCGACCATGTCGATGATTCCGACCAAGACCGGCGCCGCCGCCGCCGTGGGTTTGGTCATGCCGGAGCTCAAGGGCAAGATCGACGGCTTCTCGATCCGGGTGCCGACCATCAATGTGTCGTTTGTCGATTTTACCTTCACGGCGGCACGCAAGACCACGGTGGATGAGATCAACGGCGCCATCAAGACGGCGGCGGGCGGCGCGCTCAAGGGAATTCTGGCCTACAACGATCAACCCCTGGTGTCGGTGGATTTCAATCACGATCCGGCTTCTTCCACCTATGATGCGACACTGACCAAGGTGATCGAGGGAACGCTCGTCAAGGTATGCTCGTGGTACGACAACGAGTGGGGGTTTTCCAACCGCATGCTCGACACGTTACTGGCTTGGTCGAAAGCCGCGTGAACCTGTGAAGGTGCTCAAAATGAGCTGCCTCGAACTTCGCGATAAGCGGGTGCTGATTCGCGAGGATTTGAACGTGCCGATTCAAAACGGATCGGTGAGCAGCGATGCGCGAATTCGCGCGGCCCTGCCCACGATTCAAGCCGCGCTCACGGCAAAGGCGCGAGTAATCGTCATGTCGCATCTCGGCCGGCCGGAAGAGGGCAAGTACGCCGAGGAATTTTCACTGGCGCCGGTGGCGAAGCGCTTGGCGCAATTGCTGGGCATTCCGGTGGCGCTGAAAAAGGATTGGCTGGGCGGCGTCGAGGTCGGCCCCGGCGAAGTGGTGCTGCTGGAAAACGTGCGCTTCAACAAGGGTGAGAAGAAGGACGCGGATGATCTGGCGCGCCGTATGGCGGCGCTGTGCGACGTCTACGTCATGGATGCGTTCGGCACGGCGCATCGCGCCGAGGCGAGCACCCACGGGGTCGCCAAATACGCCCCATTGGCCTGCGCCGGCCCGCTGCTCGTCAGCGAACTGTCGGCGCTGGAGACCGCTCTTCTGAAGCCGGCGCGTCCGCTGCTCGCGATCGTCGCGGGTTCCAAGGTGTCGACCAAACTCACGGTTTTGGAATCCTTGCTGAGCAAGGTCGATCAGTTGATCGTGGGTGGCGGCATCACCAACACCTTTCTCGCCGCACTCGGCTTCAATGTGGGAAAGTCCTTGTACGAGCCGAATATGCTGGACATCTGCAAGCGCCTGCTGGATGCGTCCAAACAGCGCGGCATCGTCATTCCCATGCCCACCGACGTGGTGGTCGCCACCGAGATTTCCTCCACGGCGGAGGCCGACGTGAAAAATGTCGGCAATGTGTCCGCCGAGGATATGATTCTGGATATCGGGCCGGATTCGGCCGAAGCCATCGCGAAGCTCGTCGCCTCGGCCGGCACCATCCTGTGGAACGGTCCGGTGGGGGTGTTCGAGTTCGAACAATTCGGCGAGGGCACGCGGACGCTGGCAACGGCGATTGCCCGCAGCAAGGCGTTTTCGCTGGCCGGCGGCGGCGATACGCTGGCCGCCATTGAGAAATACGGTATCGAGGACAGCATTTCCTACATTTCGACGGGTGGCGGAGCGTTCCTCGAGTTTGTCGAGGGAAAAAAACTTCCCGCAGTCGAGATTCTCGAGCAGCGCGCTGCATGAGAGCTGCGCTTCGACGCACAAAGATTGTCGCGACGTTGGGTCCGGCAACCGATGATCCTGCGGTTTTGTCCGAGATGGTGCGCGCCGGCACCGACGTGGTGCGCCTGAATTTCTCGCATGGCGAGCTCGCCGACCATGCGCGCCGAATTGAACTGGTGCGCGAGGCGGCGCGGCAGGCCGGCCGTTATGTGGGTGTGCTCGGCGACCTGCAGGGCCCTAAAATTCGCATCGACCGCTTCGCGGCCGGCAAGGTCGTGCTCAAGGATGGCGCGGATTTCACTCTGGACGCCTCGCTCGCCGTGGATGCCGGTACCGAGAAGTCGGTGGGCATCGCCTACAAGAAGCTGCCGACCGACGTATTTCCGCGCGACGTGCTGCTGCTGAACGATGGGCAGATCAGCCTGCAGGTCGTGAGCATCGACGGGCCGCGCATCAAGACTTGCGTTCTGGTCGGCGGCGAGCTCGGCAACAACAAGGGCATCAACCGCCAGGGCGGCGGCCTGTCCGCCGGTGCGTTGACCGACCGGGATCGCGAAGACATTTTCACGGCGGCGAAACTCAAGGTGGACTACCTGGGCGTGTCCTTTCCGCGCGACGCCAAAGACATGCAGGAAGCCCGCGGCTTGCTGCGTAAAGCCGGCGGCCACGGGCTGCTGGTGGCAAAGATCGAGCGGGCGGAAGCCATCGACAACCTGGCTGAAATCGTCGAGGCCAGCGATGGGGTGATGGTGGCACGCGGCGATCTCGGCGTTGAAATGGGCTACGCGGAACTGGCCGGCTTGCAGAAGCAGATCATTCAGGAAGCGCGGCACCAGAACCGAGTCGTGATCATGGCGACCCAGATGATGGAATCGATGATCACCAATACGATTCCCACCCGCGCCGAGGTTTCGGATGTCGCCAATGCCGTCATGGACGGCACCGATGCGGTGATGTTGTCGGCGGAAACGGCGTCCGGCAAGCATCCGGTGAAGGTCGTGGAAGCCATGGCGCAGATCATCATCGGCGCGGAAAAGTATCAAGGGACGCATGTGCGCATACGCCAGCGCAACAGCGGCTATTTCGAACATTCCGACGAGGCGATCGCGGCGGCCGTGATGTATACCGCCAATCACCTGCATGTCAAAGCCATCGTTGCGCTCACCGAGTCCGGCTCGACCTCGTTGTGGATGTCGCGAGTCCGCTCGGACATCCCGATCTATGCCTTCACCCGCCACCAAAGCACCCGCTGCCGCGTGACTCTGTATCGCGGCGTCTATCCAGTGGCCTATGATGTAACGCACCTTGGCGAAGAATTCTATTTCTCGATATTTCGCCTGCTGCTCGACCTGGATTTGGTGATGGAGGGGGACTCCATCATTCTCACCAAGGGCGAACTCAGCGGCGTCTCCGGCGGTACTAATTCCATGCAAATCCTGCGCGTCACAAGAAAGTAGCCCAATGACCACTGAATTTCGCGGTACTGAACGATACATTGCAACGCCCGAATTGATGGCGGCGGTGAATGCCGCGGTCGTGCTGTCGCGGCCGCTGCTCATCAAGGGCGAACCCGGGACGGGAAAGACGCTGCTTGCGAACGAGATTGCACGCGCACTGGAGAAGCCGTTCTTCGAGTGGCACATCAAGTCCACCACCAAGGCCTTGCAGGGGCTGTACGAATACGATGCGGTGTCGCGCCTGCGGGACTCGCAGCTTGGCGATCTGCGCGTCAAGGATATTCGCAACTACATCCTCAAGGGCAATTTGTGGGAAGCCTTCGACTGCGACACGCAGCCGGTGCTGCTCATCGATGAAATCGACAAAGCCGACATCGAATTCCCCAATGATCTGCTGCGCGAACTGGACCGCATGGAATTCTACGTCTACGAGACGCGCGAGACGGTGCGCGCCAAGCATCGCCCGATCATCGTCATCACCAGCAACAACGAAAAGGAGCTGCCGGACGCGTTCCTGCGGCGCTGTTTCTTCCATTACATCCGCTTTCCGGATGCGGCGACGATGACGCAGATCGTCGATGTGCACTTCCCCGATCTGAAGCGCGAACTGCTGCACGAGGCGCTGACCACGTTTTTCAAGATACGCGAGACGCCGGGCTTGAAGAAGAAGCCGACCACCTCGGAACTGCTCGATTGGATCAAGCTGCTGGTTACCGAGGACATTCCGCCCGAAGTTCTGCGCAGCGATGATCCGAAGAAGCTCATTCCGCCCCTGTACGGCGCGCTGCTGAAGAACGAGCAGGACGTGCATCTGTTCGAACAGCTCGTATTCCTAAATCGCCGGAATGCTCGTTAAGTTCTTCTTTCTGCTGCGCAAGAACGGCGTCCCGGTATCGATCACCGAACTGCTCACGCTGCTCGAGGCGCTGCGGGCGGGCCTCGGCGACGTGAGTGCCGAGCGCTTTTACTACCTGGCGCGAACCTGCCTGGTGAAGGACGAGCGCTTCTACGATCGCTACGACCGCGCTTTTGCCGCCCACTTCAAGGGCGTCGAGGACTTGTTCGCGGTTCTGGCGCGGCAGTTGCCGGACGATTGGCTGGCAAAGCTCACGGTGCGCGATTTTACCGATGCGGAGAAGGCCGAGATCGAGGCGCTTGGCGGCTGGGATAAATTGATGGAGACCTTGAAGAAGCGCCTGGAGGAGCAGAAAGAAAGGCATCAGGGCGGCAGCAAGTGGATAGGTACCGCCGGGACCTCTCCCTTCGGCGCCCACGGCTTCAATCCCGAGGGCGTGCGCATCGGGCAGGAAGACGGACGGAATCGAAGCGCGGTGAAAGTCTGGGACCGGCGGGAATTCGCCAATCTCGATGATAAGGTCGAACTCGGCACGCGCAACATCAAGATCGCGCTGCGCCGGCTGCGCAAGTTTGCCCGCCAAGGGGCGCCCGACGAACTGGCGTTGGCGGATACCATCGATGCCACGGCGCGGTCGGGCGGCTGGCTGGACATCAAGATGCAGGCCGAGCGGCGCAACGTCATCAAGATCCTGCTGCTGCTCGATATCGGCGGCTCGATGGACGATCACGTGAAGACCTGCGAGGAGTTATTCTCGGCCGCGCGCAGCGAATTCAAGCATCTCGAACACTACTATTTTCACAACTTCGTCTACGAGGCGCTGTGGAAGGACAACCGCCGCCGCTTCAGCGAACACATCGGCACCGCCGAGGTCATCCGCACCTATGGCCCGGACTACAAGCTGATATTCGTGGGCGATGCGACCATGAGCCCGTACGAGATCACCCATGCCGGCGGCAGCGTGGAGCACTGGAATCCGGAGCCCGGCAGCGTCTGGTTGCAGCGCCTGATCAATCAATATCCGAAATTCGCATGGATCAATCCGCAGCCGCAATCGCGCTGGCGCCAGACCGCCTCGATCGACATGACGCGCGAAATGCTCGAAGGTCGCATGTATCCGCTGACCCTGGCGGGACTGGACCAACTGATCGACGAATTGACGTAGCATCGACCTCGCGCCGGTCACCCGGGAGGGCTTGTTGGGCTGTTGCAAATGAGTTGGGTCACCGTCATATTTTCCATGACCGCCTCGGCATGCCTGACCACGGCGTTGATTTATTTCTTCATCTGGTGGCGGCAACGGGGCGCGTGGGCCTACTTGCTGTTCGCCACCGCGGCGTTGTCGACCGCTGCCTTTGCCTTTTGCGACCTGGCGGAAATGCATGCGCAGTCGCCGGCGCAATATGGCGATGCGGGGCGCTGGGCGCAACTTTCGATTTGGGCGGTCATTCTGTCGCTGGCCGGGTTCGTGTGGTTTTACCTGCGTGCCGGCCGGCGGTGGCTGCTGTGGACCGTCTGCGGACTGCGCACCGCCGCGCTGCTGCTCAATTTTCTGACCGGACGCAATCTCAACTATCAGCAAGTCAGCAGCCTGCGCCACATCCAATTCCTCGGTGAATCGGTTGCCATCGCCAGGGGCGTGCCGAATCCCTGGCAGCTCATCGGTCAGGTGAGCATCTACGCGCTGCTAGTCTTCGTCGCGGACGCTGCGATTACCGTGTGGCGGCGCGGCGACCGGCGGCGTGCGCTATTCGTCGGCGGCAGCATCGTGTTTTTCCTGACCACGAGTACCGCGCAGGCGAGCTTGATATTCTGGGGGCATGTCGAGTGGCCGGTGCTGGCGAGCATTCTGTTCCTCGGCATCATTGCGGCAATGAACTACGAACTGGGCGGTGAGGCATTGCGCGCGGTTCAGCTGGCCAACGATTTGCGCGCGCGCGAACAGCAGATAACCCTGGCCGCCGAGGCCGCCAGCCTGGGTTTTTGGGCGCGGGAATTGACCCGCAACGAGATCTGGGGTTCCGATCGATGGCGCGAGCTGCTCGGCTTTACGAAGGCGCAACGCGTTCATTACGAAGATTTTTCAGCGCGGGTGCACCCCGATGATCGCGAAGCGATGCGCCGGACGCTGGCGGAGGCGATCGACGGTGATGGGTGCTACCAGGCGGAATACCGGGTGCTGTTGCCGGACGGAATAACGCGTTGGCTCGCCTCGCAGGGGCGCGTTGAATTTACCCCTGATCGGCGGCCGGCACGGTTGCAGGGAGTTGTGCTCGAAATCACGCAGCGCAAACAGGCGGAGCTCGAGGCCCAGGAGCACCGCGTCGAGGTCGCGCGCCTGCTGCGCGCGGCGAGCCTCGGCGAGCTGTCCTCGGCGCTGGCGCATGAGCTGAACCAGCCGCTGGCCGCCATCTTGTACAATGCGCAGGCGGCGCAGCTGTTTCTGGCGCGCGGCACATTCGATTTGCAGGAGATCCGCCACATCCTCGGCGACATCGTCACCGACGACCAGCGCGCCAGCGAAGTCATCCGGCGGCTGCGCGCGCTCTTGACCAAGGGCGAATTCCAGCCGCAGCTGCTCGATGCGAACGAGTTGATTCGAGAAGCGCTAAAATTGATGAATCATGACCTGACGGCCCGCAAGGTCGGCGTCGTCACGCAGTTTGCTCCCGATCTGCCCTCGATCCGCGGCGACCGCGTGCAGCTGCAGCAGGTGCTGATCAATTTGATCCTCAATGCGGGGGATGCCATGTCGCAGCCGCCGCAGAACGTCCGCACCTTGACGCTGGGATCATCCCGGGCCGCGGGAGAGGGGGTCGAAATTTCCGTGGCGGACACCGGCAGCGGAATTCCGCAGGGTGGAGAAGAAAGGATCTTCGAGCCCTATCACACCACCAAACCGCACGGCCTGGGATTGGGGTTGTCGTTGAGCCGCTCGATCGTGTTTGCCCACGGCGGGCGCTTGTGGGCGGAGAACCGGGCCAGCGGCGGCGCCGTGTTCCACTGCACCATCCCCGAGTGGCGCGGCCGGTAAATCATGCGGTGCCCGCCATGACCATGATGCATCGGGTGATCGGCGAGCAACCGCAGCTCGGATTGGTGATGACGGGCGGGGGCGCACGCTCCGCCTATCAAGTCGGTGTGCTCAAGGGTATCGCGGAACTGCTGCGGCGCGGTTCGGCCTGTCCGTTCCCGATCATCACCGGCACCTCCGCCGGCGCGGTGAGCGCCATCGCGCTGGCGTCGGATGCCGCGCACTTCAGGCGCTCGGTGTATGCCATAGAGCGGGTGTGGCGCGAATTCCGGGTGCACCACGTATTCAAGGCCGATGCCGCAAGCATGCTGAAATCCGGCGTGCATTGGCTCTGGTCGTTCCTTACCGGCGGATGGCTGGTGCCGCCGCCGCATTCACTGTTCGACAACACGCCGCTGTGGGAGCTGCTGCGCCAGCATCTGCACTTCGATGGCATCCCGCGCAGTCTCTACAAGAAACACCTGCACGCCATCGGCATCTGCGCCACCTGCTATGCGGATGCCGACTCGGTGACTTTTTTTGCCGCGGATTCCGTGGTGCAGCCCTGGGCCAGGGTGTTTCGCAAAGGCACGCGCGCGCCGTTGACGCTGGAGCATTTGATGGCCAGCCTGGCCCTGCCATTCCTGTTTCGTCCGGTGCTGCTGCACAACGCGTATTACGGCGACGGCGCCATGCGTCAAACATCGCCCTTGAGCCCTGCGATACATCTCGGCGCCACGCGTCTGCTGATCATCGGCGTCAACGACCCGCTGCCCTCAGGACCGCCCCCGCAGCCGCCGTTGGTCGAGCCTACATTCGGACAAATGTTCGGGTTCATGCTGGATTCCCTGTTCATGGATCAGCTGCACGCGGATCTCGAGCGCATCAAGCGCTACAACGAGAACTCGGGCATGCGGCACATCGAGACCCTGGTGATCTCGCCGACGCGCGACGTCAATGAGATCGCCCGCCGCCACATTCGCGAACTGCCGCGAGCCTTGCGCGCGCTGCTGCGCGCGCTGGGCGCGCATAGCGCGCCGAGCACGCTGCTGCTGAGTTACCTGCTGTTCGAGCGCGGCTTTACCCGCGAATTGATCGATTTGGGCTATGAAGATGCGCGCGCACGCGCAGCGGAGATTCGGGAATTCCTGCAGCTCGAGCAGGCGCGCCAATATCGGTCGACGCGCAGCTAGTTTTTGTGCAGGGAATCGTGCCGCGTCAGAACATGCGGGTGCGATTTGCGAAAATGTTCCGCCAACTGTTCGGCGATGTATACCGAACGATGCTGGCCGCCGGTGCAGCCGACGGCGATGGTCAGATAACTGCGGTTCGCCTGTGAGAACTCGCCGACGCGTTTTTCCAGGAACGCGGTGAGATCCGCGATCATGTTGCGGACGCTGGCGTATCCCGCGAGATACTCGATCACCGCCGAGTCGCGGCCGGTGAGCGCGCGCAGCGCATGTTCCCAATGCGGATTCGGCAGACTGCGCACGTCGAAAACAAAATCCGCGTCCCCGGGTATGCCGTGCTTGTAGCCGAAGGATTCGAACATCAAGGACAGCCTGCCGTCGCGCCGCCGTTCGATCCGGTCGCGAATCAGTTCGCGCAGCGCGTGAACGCTCATATTCGATGTGTCGATCACCCAATCCGCCGCGACGATTATGGGCTCGAGAAGTTTGCGTTCCGAGGCGATCGCTTCGCGCAGACCCACATCGCCGGCGACCAGAGGGTGCTTGCGCCGCGTTTCGGCATAGCGTTTGAGCAGGACCTCCTCGGCGGCATGCAGGTACAGAACTTCACAGCTGATGCCGCTGCGCTGCAATTCACCGACCAGCGCCGGAATGGTTTCGATTTCGTTGGCCCGGTTGCGTGCATCCAAGCCCACCGCGGTGCGCGGATAGTCGTCCATGCCGCGCACGGTGTGCGAGATGAACGGTTTGAGCAACGCGGCGGGGATGTTGTCGACGCAATAGAAATCGATGTCTTCCAGCATGTGCAATGCGACGCTCTTCCCGGAGCCGGACAGTCCGCTCACGATGATCAGCCGCATCGACACTGGAATTATTTACGCGCGCGGCTTACAACGACAGACGCGACTTGAGCACAACCTCGGCGTGGTGATCGGAGGACTTCTCCTTGTGCTTCTTCACACAGCGGTCCAGCTTGTCGGTCAGGGCATCGATGGAGGCGTACATGTTCGCTTCGGTTGCATCCGCATAAATCTTGTTCCCACGCAACATGAGGGTGGCTTCCGCCTTGTGGCCGAAGCGTTCGACCGTGAGCACGCAGTGGACGTCGATCAACTGTTCGAAATGGCGCGAGATTCGTTCGAATTTTTTGAGAACGTAGGCGCGAAGTGATTCGGTGACTTCCACATGATGGCCGCTGAGATCGAGTTGCATGAGTGTCCTCCTCTACTATTGATACCTCAAGACGCGCGGGCCGCAGCTCTTTTCCGTTCGTTGGACGGGGCGATCTGCATGCCCTCGCGGTATTTGGCAACCGTGCGCCGCGCCACGGGTATGCCCTCCTGCGACAGGATTTCCGCTAGCTTGCTGTCGCTCAGGGGATTATCCGGATTCTCCTGTGCAACCAGCTTGCGTATTTTGGCGCGAATCGCGGTCGACGACATTTCGGTGCCGTCGGCGGCCGCGACGTGACTGGAAAAGAAATAGCGAAATTCGAACACGCCGCGCGGCGTGTGCATGTATTTGGCAGTGGTGACGCGCGAGATCGTCGATTCGTGCATTTCCACCGCTTCGGCCACATCCTTCAGGATGAGCGGAACCATGGCCTCTTCGCCCAACTCGAAAAAACTGGTTTGGCGCTGCACGATGCAGCGCGCCACCTTGATCAGGGTCTCATTGCGAATTTCCAGGCTGCGCATCAACCAGCGGGCCTCCTGCAGTTGAGTGCGCAGCATCGCATGATCCGGCGCGCGCGAGATCAGATTCGCATAACTTTGGTTGACGCGCACCCGCGGCACGGTCGCCTGATTGACTTCCACGACCCAGCCGTGATCGGTGCGGCGCACGAATACGTCGGGAATCACGTACTCGGCCTGGGCAGGGTTGACCGCGGCGCCCGGTCGCGGGTGGCAGGATCGCACCAGAGCCAAGGCCATCTCCAGATCGCCTTCGCTGCAGCGCAGTTGCCGGCGCAGCAGCACCAGCTGCTGGCCGGCGACCAAGTCCAGGTGTTCGAGCGCTACGCGAATCGCGATGTCGCGCGCCGGCGTCTCGGGGTCGAGCTGGCGCAGCTGCAACGCGATGCACTCGCCCAGGGTGCGCGCGCCGACGCCGGCGGGTTCCAGCGATTGGACGATGCCGAGCACGCGCTCCAAATCGGCCGCGCTCGCTTCGATCTCCGGCAGCAGGCTTAAGCGGATGTCCTCCAGCGCGTCGTTGAGGTAGCCGTCATCGGTGATGGCGTCGGTGATGACGCGCGCGATGGCAATGTCGATGGCGCTCAACTTCGCGAGGTCCAATTGCTCGATCAGCTGCTCCTGCAGCGTCTGGCCGTGCTGGTCGCTGAAATCGCTGCTGCGGTCGTCATCGCCCGACCACACCCGGTCGGACAGCCCGCTGGTGTGCTCGCCCCAGGCTTCATCGGCTATTTCGACTTCGGGCGTTTCGCGTTGGTCCGGCGGAGTGCTGATGCCGTCCAGCTCCGCGTACTTCTCCTCGATGCGCAGAGGCGTCTCATCGCGCTCGCGCACGATATCCGGCGCGGCCTCCAGGGCCTCATCCTCCGCTTCCAGCATCACATTGGTCTCGAGGGTCTCGCGGACATGGGCTTGCAGGTCCAGCGAGGGCAGCTGCAGCAATCGGATCGCCTGTTGCAGCTGCGGCGTCATGGTGAGCTGCTGACCAATGCGAAGCTGCAGACTTGGCTTCAACATAATAGTTCTATCAAACCCACGCCTATAATTTGAAATCCTGACCCAAGTACACCTCACGAACCTGCGGGT
>DATMRC010000014.1:0-10005 GCA_035567075.1 Steroidobacteraceae bacterium | reverse complement strand
CTGCGCCGGCGTGATCAGAAAATAATGCTGACCTTCCGTCCAGGACGCCGGCTCCTTGTCTGCCGTGGCCGCCGCGGCACCCGGTGAAGCTAAAGTCGCCAGCAGCCATACAGCGGCAGAAGTTATTGCTCTTAGCATGCGTGTTTCCTTGCGCGATCCGGGCCGGCAGTGCGGGATTCCGGCGCGCTGTACATTAACAGAGGTACTTGATGGCCTGCCAATGGGAGCCAGTCCCGGGTGCTATTTGCTCCCGCGGCTCACACCATATAGGCTTTTTACATGCGCGCTTCGCTCACCGGCCCTGTGGAAATGACGATCGGCCTGCCGCTCGATGTAGTTGCCAGCAAGCTCAGCAGAATCGAGGAGGAATTGCGGCATCTCAGCATCAAGGCGTCGAGCATCGATAAGGAGGCCGGAAGCGAAGATCTCAAGGCCTTGATTGAGGCCCGGCTCGAACGCATCCGCGACACAATTTATTCGATCAGTTCATGCTTGTCGGACCTCAGCACCGACATGCAGACGGCCGATGATTTTCGGGTCACGCCAACTAACGGGCACGCGGTGGAAAGGTACTTCAGCGAGGAAGGCGCGGATGCGCCCTTCGAGCGTGAAGACTCCGACCATGCGTATCGCAAACCGCAGCCGGATCGGGACGACTGACAGCTGCACTCACTTGATTAAGCGGATTATATTAGACATCCAGATCGGGTATAATCGCCACTCGCGACGTGCCCCTTACGGCACGCCGGTGCTGCAAGGGGCGCTGCGACTGGGTATGGACCAGCCAGGCTTGCGGTACCGTGGCTTTAGGGCCAACGGCGCTCACAACTTAAACCAGGAGTTGGAGCTTGCCATGAACGCCGTACCCAATAGTGCCTCTACTACCGACGATTTCTGTGTCGCCGACCTGTCTCTCGCAGACTGGGGTCGCAAGGAAATTCTTATCGCGGAAACCGAGATGCCAGGACTCATGGCAGTCCGCGAGGAGTATGCGCCGCTCCAGCCATTGCGCGGTGCGCGCGTGGCCGGTTCGTTGCACATGACCATACAGACCGCAGTGCTGATCGAAACCCTGCAGGCGCTGGGCGCCGAGGTGCGTTGGGCATCGTGCAATGTATTCTCGACGCAGGATCACGCCGCAGCGGCAATCGCCAATCGCGGAATAGCGGTGTTTGCCTACAAGGGCGAAACGCTGGATGAGTACTGGAACTACGCCCATCGCATCTTCGAATGGCCGAATGGCCACCTCGCCAACATGATTGTCGATGACGGCGGCGATGCCACCTTGCTGCTGCACCTGGGCTCCCGTGCCGAGCGCGATGCGACCTTGATTGCGCATCCGAACCACGATGAGGAGGCGTCCCTGTTCAAAGCCATCGAAGCCACACTCGAACGCGATCCACACTGGTATTCGTCGCGCCTCAAGGCCATACGGGGCGTGTCGGAGGAAACCACCATCGGCGTCAAACGCCTCTATCAAATGGTCAAGAACGGTCAATTGGCGATTCCGGCCATCAACGTCAATGACTCGGTGACCAAGAGCAAATTCGACAACCTCTATGGCTGCCGCGAGTCTCTGGTCGATGCCATCAAACGCGCCACCGATGTCATGGTGGCGGGCAAGATTGCCGTCGTCGCGGGCTATGGCGATGTGGGGAAGGGTTCAGCGCAGGCGTTGCGCGCGCTCTCAGCGCAGGTGTGGGTAACCGAAATTGATCCGATCTGCGCGCTGCAGGCGGCAATGGAAGGATATCGGGTCGTGACCATGGAATACGCGGCCGAGCATGCCGATATTTTTGTCACCGCCACCGGCAATTGTCACGTGATCACGCTCGAACACATGCAGCGTATGAAGAACAACGCCATCGTCTGCAATATCGGGCATTTCGACAACGAAATCGACTGCGCCTCGCTCAAGCAATACCAATGGGAGAACATCAAACCGCAGGTTGATCACATTATCTTCCCGAATGGCAAGCGCATCATTCTCCTGGCCGAGGGTCGGTTGGTGAATTTAGCCTGCGGCAGCGGTCATCCAAGCTATGTAATGGGTTCATCGTTTGCCAATCAAATTTTGGCGCAGATTGAGCTCTACGCGAACCCCACCAAATATCCGATCGGCGTGCATGTGCTGCCCAAACACCTGGACGAAAAAGTGGCGCGCCTGCAGCTCAGGAAACTCAGCGCCGAGCTTACGGTGCTCACGGACCGTCAGGCGCGTTATATCGGTGTTGAACAGGCGGGGCCGTACAAAGCTGAGCAGTATCGCTACTGATATGCGCGTTCAGACCGCTTACGCGCGGCGGCAGCTGGTGATCATCCACACCATCGTTGCACTTCCCCCCACGCCCACAAAACAAATGAGGGCCATATCAGGGTTCCCGGTGAGCAGATGAAACACGAAGCCGAAAAATGAGGAAATGGCGGCAAGCCCAAAGAGACCGTCGACGAGATGAGTAATGAGCGGCATAGCGGTCTCTTCGAGAGGTGGGTGGTGCTCGCGATGTTCGCGCAGGTGACATCGATGAGCGAGATGTCTCCGTCCGGCAACATTGACGATTTGCGCCTGTTAACTTAATAGAGCATCCCTTGCACGCCGCTTGCATAAGAGACCCATCGCGACGGCATAAAATGCCCGCAGGAAAGCGGGCTTGAGGCCCACAACGGTTCATTTTGGATGATTAAGTTATGACGACGCCGCCATCGCGATTCACGCTCTACTCCGGCCCCTTAAGTATGTTTGGCGCGAAGGCGCAAATCGCCGCATTGGAAAAGGGTTTGGACTTCGACCTGGAGATGGTCGCGTACGACTCCCAACTCGGCTATCACCCTAAACACCCCGTGGTGTCGCGCATTAATCCTAAACAACAAGTACCGGTGTTGGTTCATGGCAATCTTGAACTCTTCGATTCAACGCAGATTTTTGAGTACCTCGAGGACCTGCAACCGACCCCGGCGCTATGGCCGCGTGACCGTGAGAGCCGCGCACGCGCGCGCCGACTGGAACTTCAGTCTGATGAAGTATATTTCCCGCACATCATTCGCTTGATGAGCCTGCAGAAGAATCTGGGCGATGCGGTGGCGCTAGCGAGCATTGAAGCAGCCACGCGTTACTACGCAGATATGGAGATGCTGTTGACCAACAGTCAATGGCTTGCGGGTGGCTACACGTATGCTGACATTGCCTTCTATATGGCGTCGCTCTTCGGTGAGCGTCTGGGCGCGCCCGTCACGGACCGTACGCCGAAGCTTCTCGAGTGGCGCGACCGGATGACGCAGCGACCGGCTGTACGTCCAGTTGTCAGGGCCATGACGAATTGGTTAAAGGCAGCTGGGCGCCCGGTGCCGTCGTTTATGGTCGCGACGTGAGTCGAGCGATTCAGCTATTCGACCCTGTCAACTCGCCATCGACGCTCACCGTCAGCGGCAGGCGCCGCAGCCGCTTTCCGGTCGCCGCAAATATTGCGTTGGCGAGGGCCGGAGCAACGCCGGGCACCGGCGGCTCTCCGACACCGCCCACCGTTGCCTCGGGCGTGTCGAGCAGGATGGCGTCAACCTGAGGCGCCTCGCCAATGCGCAGCAGCCGATATCCGTCGAAGTTGCGCTGCTCGACGCGTCCACCTGACAGTGTGATTTTCTCACCCAATGCCGCCGACAGGCCGAACAGCGAGCCGCCCTCGAGTTGCGCACGCACCTGCTGCGGATTGACAGCCGTGCCGCAGTCCATTGCGGTCACAATGCGCTTGACGCGCACACGAGTTCCCGTCATTTCGACCTCGATGACATGCGCGACAATCGAATTCCATTCTTGTAGCAGGGCGAGACCCATGCCCGTGTCTGCACGCTTGGACCCCGGCCAACCGGCCGCGGCCGCCGCGGTGCGCAGCACGCGGCGCGCCCGCTCGTTGGTGCCAAGGAGTCTGTCGCGATAAGCCAGCGGATCTTGATTCGCAAGATGCGCACATTCGTCGATAAAGCTCTCTTTGGCAAACAGCGACATACCCGGATCGACCGAGCGCCAGGAGCCGATCGGCACGCCGACCCTTACCTTGGTCAGCGTCGCCGCGTAGCCCGCCAGGCTGTAAGGCATCGGTGCGCTGCCGCCCGTGAGATCGTCGGCGCTTGCTGCCAGGAATTCGTAACCCGTTAGAAAACCATCCTCGGGTAGGGCGGCGCGCATGACTGCGTGCATCGCCGGGCGGTAGAAGTCATGTGTCAGATCTTCCTCGCGCGTCCACAGCACTTGCACGGCATCGTGACCGGCAAGCGCCACCTGCGCCGCGCGCCCGGCATAGTCGCCCTTGAGTCGCCGCCCGAATCCGCCGCCCATCAGAAGCGGATGCACGGTGATTGCTTCTTTCTTGAGACCCGTCATGCGCATCACATCGTCCCGAGCCCAGGTCGGTGATTGACAAGGCGCCCAGATTTCCACGCCGCTTGCGGTTGCTCGCGCGGTGGCGTTCATTGGCTCCAGCGGCGAGTGTGAGAGATAGGCAATTTCATAACTGGCCTCGTGGCGCCGGGAAGCCGCCGCATACGCGGCGCGGAGTTTTTCGCGCGCTTCCTTGCCGCCCTTGCGGGGACTAATGACGGCGTCCGCAGCGGCGATGCCGGCCGCGAGACGGCGCGAAATTTCCTCCGAGTTGGGAACCGGGTTCGCCGTCGTCCACCGAGGATCGAGCGCCGCCGCGCCCCGCATTGCTTCATACGTTGAATCGGCCACCACCGCCACCGCATCGCTGAAACGGATTACGTTGACGACACCGGGCAGCGCCAGTGCGGGCTTCTCGTCAACCGCAGACAACATCCCGCCGAAGAACGGGCACTGGCGGATCGTCGCGAACTTCATTCGTGGCAGGCGAAAATCGATCCCATAGCGCGCGCGACCCGTCACTTTGTCCTCCACGTCCAGCGTCGACAGCGACTTGCCGATGTAGCGTCGTTGCTCAGGCCGCTTGAGGACAGGGTTCGCCGGCGGGGCAATCGCGGCGGCCCGCTCGGCGAGCGCGCCATAGGCAAGACTGCGCCCGGTGCCGGCATGCGTCACCAGTCCTAACGCGGCCTCGCAGCTCGATGCCGGAACCTGCCACAACAGCGCTGCCGCAGAAATTAATTGCTGGCGCACGCTGGCGCCGGCACGGCGCAGCAGGTCGTAGCGCGTCCGCAAGGTTTCACTGCCCCCCGAATACAACGCACCTTCCATCAGGTATGGATCTTGCTCGGGCGCGAGCACCACACGTATCGCCTCCCAGGGGACGTCGAGTTCGTCCGCGAGGATCTGCGCCTGCCCCGTGCGCGAACCTTGGCCCATCTCCAGTGAGGTGGTAACAAGTGTGACGGAGCCGTCGGCGTGCAAGGTGATCCAGGGTGATAGGGATTTTGCCTTCGCGTTCGCTCGCGCGTTCAGCGCCAGGACACAGCCTCCGGCGATTGACCACGTGAGAAATTCACGCCTATGCATCTTTTGCATGCTACGCCGCGCAAATTTCGCAGGCAACGGCCGAAGGTCCGCCAAAACGGGCCACAAAGTGACGAAGTTCGCGTTACCGGCCCTAGGGGCACTGCGTCCCATGCGGGAGCAACCAGAAGGGGTGGCTGCGGCCGGCGAAACTGATAGCAGAGTCACAGTGCCACAGCCCCGCCCTTGCGGTTGTCGGGACTTCAATTGAAACTCGACGGAGAGATTCTGCCCGTATCTACCGGAGTCGCCCCATGATCGCATTGCTGGTCGTGCTTTTCCTGTTTGTTGCCCTGTTGGGCTATCTGATTGGGATCTACAACGGTCTGGTGCGCGTCAGCGCCGCAGTCAAACTCGCGTGGTCCAACATCGATGTGCTGCTGATTCAGAGGCATGATGAGATTCCCAAGCTGGTGGAAGTCTGCAAGCAATACATGCAGTACGAGGCCAGCACCCTCGAGCGGGTCATGAAGGCGCGCACCGGAGTCGACGCGGCGCGTAGTTCCGGCGACGTAAACTCGGTGGGCGTGGCGGAGCGCGAGCTGCGCAGTGGACTGACCGGACTGTACGCGGTGGCCGAGCGCTATCCCGACCTCAAGGCCAACGACGCGTTTCGGCAGTTGCAGGCGCGCGTCAGCAGCCTTGAAACTGCGATTGCGGACCGGCGCGAAGTCTACAACGACGCGGTCACGGTCAATAACATTCGCATCCAAGCTTTCCCCGACGTTCTGGTGGCGAGTTTCGGCAACTTCCCGCCCGCGCATCTGCTGCAGTTTCAGGCCGATGAGAAGGCCGACGTCGACCTGAAAGCGATGTTCGCGCGCTGACGATGTCATTCGCGCATGCGCGGCGATCTGCAGGCAGTGCATTACTACTGGATGGGGGCCGCCGCTTGCGGAGCGGTAGCGATGTGGGCGTTGTTCCGATTTTTCGCGAGCCTGCGCCGCGACCGCCTGCTGGCAGACACGCCTCTGGTCAAAATTCGCTCGGCGGCGCAGGGCTACGTCAAGCTCTGTGGCCGCACTGCTCCCGTTAATGACAAGGCACTCGCCGCTCCCTTGAGCTCGCGCCCATGCGTGTGGTGGCGCTATGAGGTCGAACAGAAGTTCCGCAATGCGAAAGGCGAGACGCGGTGGGAATCGATCGACAGCGGCAGCAGTGTGGATTTATTCGTGCTCGCCGAAACTGACGCGCAATGTTTGGTGGGACCGGTGAATGCCGAAATCACGCCGACCACGCACAATGTCTGGTACGGCGTCGATCCCCGGCCCAACGGGCCGCCCGGCTCCAGCGGTTTGCTGCATCAGGGCGACTATCGATATACGGAGAGTCTCTTGAATGCGGGCGTTCAGGTATCCGTGTGCGGCGAGCTGCGCTCGCATTCCGAGGGAAGCAGCACCGAGGCGACGGCAGCGGGATTATTGAATCAGTGGAAGCACGATCAGAAAACCCTGTTGGCGCGCTTCGATCTGAACCACGACGGCCGGATTGACGCGGCAGAATGGGAGGCGGTGCGCCAGGCGGCGATCAAGGAGGCGCAGTCGCAAACGCTGAATGCACCCATCACGCGCATGAGCGTGATCAGTCAGCCGACCAACGGTGAACCTTTTCTGGTTGCCGCCATGGATGATGCGCACCTGGTGCGCCGCGAGAAAATGCGCGCGGCGGTGTATCTTTGCGTAGGTGTGCTATGCGTGGTGGGGTGTGCGTGGGCGATTGAACACGCCCATGCGCTGGGTGCGGCGACAACTGGTCCTGGCAACGGCCGGAACCCGCTGCCCATGTTTGCGATATGGGCGCTGGCCGTTGGGTTAGGAGGAGTAGTTCCGCGGCTGATGAGAAGGTTCGGTTCGAAATAGAACCCATCACCGCCCGTTGTCTGTCTCGCGCGGCAAGCCTCTTTGGGATCATCACTCCTGCGCCCGCGCCAAGCCCTGCATTCCAAGCCGACGGCCCGGCGCGCGCGCCAAGTCTGCTTCAAATGCCCTGCGCGCCTCTTGCGGCTGGTGCATTTGTAGATACGTTTCCCCGAGAAGTTCCTCGGTCGGTTTGTAGATGGCGGGAGGGCCAAACTCCAGGGGCAGGCCTCTTTCCTTGGCCGCGACAGCTTGCAACGCGGCCAGAGTTGTCGGGGCGTCCGGCTTCGAGGATCCATGCAATGCGCGCAATTGGTCCGCCATCAGCGTGATATCGCCGCGCCGTTCCGGGTCGCCTTCCTTATTTTGATCGAGCCAGGCCGCAGCAAGCTTGGCGTCCTCTGCCGCGCGCCCGAGCACTTGCCGCGCGCGGTTGAACTGGGAACTTTTGTATGCGGCCAGCGTGTCGGTGTAATCGAACGCAAATCGCGCCAAGGGAAAAACACCGGCGGGAAGCGACCAGCGGGCGACCTCGTCATCCCAGAGCTCGGAGGAGATCAGGAAATGGGCCCGCATCACGGCGTACGAATCTATGGATGCGGTATCGAGGTTGCCCCTGGCATCCGTTTTCAGGGCCAGAGTAGCTGCCTGGTGTTCGGCCTGCCGGCGGCAGCCTTCGAGGACGCGCCGCGCATCCGAAATGCGGTTCAGCTGTAAATAACCGTACAGCAGCCATTCATTGTAATGACCACAGAGGCCTGGGGGCCGGCCGGCGAGTTCCCGGTGGTGACTGACCACTCCGGCCGCCGTTTCGTTGGCGCGTACCACGTCATCCCACATCCCCAGCGCAAGAAATATATGCGACGTCATGTGCTGCGCGTGTCCTGCATCAGGTGCGAGTTGCGCATAGATACGCGCCGGCCGCAGTCCCAGCGGTGCGTGAATGGGATCGTCGTAGCTGTGGATGAGGTAGTGCACCACGCCGGGATGGCGCGGGTGCTGCGCAAAGGCTTCCTCCAGGACGGCCGCGGCACGCATGTAAATGGCGAAATCGCGACCCTGTTCGGCACTGCTCAGGATCGCCAATGCATAAAACGCCGCCGCGTCGACATCAGCGGGATGGCGCTGATGCAGGCGCGCCATCTCGCTCATGTATTTCTGGTCGCGCTCCTCCTTGGAGCCATCGCCATAGAGAGTGTCAACGGCCGCGAGATAGAGCCTTTCCCGCTCGGTCGGAGCCTTCGTCTGACGCTCTGCGGGGGAGGCGGCAAGCCGCGACAGTACTGCGAGTGCCGCACCTTGGTCCTGCTCGTGCCAGATACCATGATTTTTGGTCATCGCCTCGCCCCAGTAAGCCATGGCAAAGCCCGGATCAATCCTTTGCGCCTCCCGAAAATGCGACGCTGCGTCGTCGTATTCGAAATTGTGAAGTTGCGCGAGCCCACGGAGGAAAGGCGCCTGGGCTGCCGCAGCGCCGGAGTTCTCGAAACTCACTTCACCGACTTCGTTCGGGCCGGACGCTGCCGCCGCAACACCTGTCCAGATGAGGAGCAATGCGCCACTTAAGATTCTCATGAGCAGCCCCATACCGATTCCCCACGGTTTCAGCTATCCACGGAGCGTCAGGATGACGCGACCCGGCCGCGATGGTTGCGCAAGTAAATGGAGCAGAGTCGCGAGTCGTAAATGATACTGGCTCACGCGGCGCTCGTCCTCGCATTTCTTGTTGATTTTACAAGAAGTGATTGTTGAGTAACGATTGAAAATGATCTAAGTTCGCTCGTTAGACCCTTTGGAGGGATAGTGGCGAGTGATATTCAACACTGCGTTCAAACCCTGCGCCTGAAGGTCAAGCGCGAAGGGTACGCGTGGCTCAATGCCGCCGCGATTGAGGTCAATCAGGTATGGAATTTCTCAAACGCGGCAAGCTATAAGGCTGCGCGCCCCTTTTCCGGTCAGCATCGATGGCTAAGTGCCTTTGATCTGGACAAACTCACCGCCGGAGCCACCGAGTGCTTCGATCACATCGGCTCCGACACCATTCAACGCGTAAATGCGGAATTTGCGACCCGGCGAAAGCAGTTTAGAAAAGCGAAACTGCGCTGGCGGGTAAGTCACGGATCTAAAAGATCCTTAGGGTGGATTCCCTTCAAAGCGGTGCAGCTTAAGCGCAACGGCAAATCGTTGCGTTTCGCCGGCAAGGCCTTGCGAGTCTTCGAGCGGGAGCTTCTTGAGGGGGCAGTATGGAAATCGGGCTGCTTTGCCCAAGACTCGGTTGGGGATTGGTGGCTGTGTTTGCCGGTGGCACAGAAAGTGGTGCTGACCGTTGCCCCGCAAGAGGTGGTAGGGCTCGATTTGGGTTTAAGAGAAACAGTGGCGACGAGTGATGGGGATAAGCTCGAAGCGGGGCATTTCTATCGGTCCATCGAGCGAAAAATCGCCAACGCCCAGCGCCGTGCTCATCATCGTCAGGCGAAGCGTTTGCACCGCACCGCTGCCCGGCGACGAAATGATGCCTTACACAAATTCTCAAGAAAAATCGTGAACCACTATCAGACCATCAAAATCGGCGATGTGAGTAGCCTGAAGCTGGCAAAAACTCGGATGGCAAAATCCGTACTCGATGCCGGGTGGGGTATGCTCAAGGCGCAGCTGCAGTACAAGGGCCAGCAGGCCGGCAGGTGTGTCCTT
>DATMRC010000013.1:0-2662 GCA_035567075.1 Steroidobacteraceae bacterium | reverse complement strand
GTTCTGGCACTGTCGGGAGTCCTATTTTCCATCGCGGTTGCCGGCGTATTTTTGAATCGCAAGAACATCATCATTCTGCTGATGTGCATCGAGCTGATGCTGCTCGCCGTGAATTTCAATTTCGTGGCGTTTTCCCGGTTTCGCGGCGACATCGCCGGTCAGATATTCGTATTCTTCATTTTGACGGTGGCGGCCGCCGAGGCGGCGATCGGCCTGGCGATTCTGGTGGTGCTGTTCCGCGAACGCCGCAGCATCGACGTCGAAGATCTCGACACGCTGCAGGGATAAGCGATGCAGTCGATCTATCTAACGATTGTGTTGGCGCCCCTGCTGGCGGCCATCATTGCCGGATTGTTCGGGAAAATCATCGGCAGGACCGGCGCCCACAGCGTCACCATCTTAGGCGTCGCTATCTCATGCGCGCTGTCATTTGTAGTGCTGTACAAGATCGTATTCGGCGGAATGGCGCCGTTCAATGGCACGGTTTATACGTGGATGCTCGCCGATGGGTTGCACATGGAGGTGGGATTTCTGATCGATCGGCTCTCCGCCTTGATGATGGCGGTGGTGACCTTTGTGTCGCTGATGGTCCATATCTATACCATCGGCTACATGCAGGATGACGATGGCTATCAGCGCTTCTTCAGCTACATCTCGCTATTCACCTTTTCGATGCTGATGCTGGTGATGTCGAACAATTTCATGCAGCTGTTTTTCGGTTGGGAGGCGGTCGGCGTCATCTCCTATTTGTTGATCGGTTTTTGGTACACCCGGCCCACCGCCATTTTCGCCAGTCTGAAGGCGTTTCTAGTGAATCGGGTCGGCGATTTCGGCTTCGTGCTCGGCATCGCGGCGGTGCTGCGCTACACGGGATCACTGGACTATGCCACGGTGTTTGCGCACAGCGGCCAGATCGCGGCGGCGCAGATTCACATCACCGGCACGATCGCGTGGCCGGCAATCACCTTCACCTGCATTTGCTTATTTATAGGTGCCATGGGCAAATCCGCCCAGGTGCCCTTGCATATTTGGCTGCCGGATTCAATGGAAGGCCCGACGCCCATCTCGGCGCTGATTCACGCCGCCACCATGGTGACGGCGGGCATTTTCATGGTGGCGCGCATGTCGCCGCTGTTCGAGCTGTCGGAGACCGCGCTGTCGTTCGTGCTGATCATCGGCGCGACCACCGCTTTTTTCATGGGACTCATTGCCGTGGTCAGCAACGACATCAAGCGGGTCGTGGCTTATTCGACGCTGTCGCAGCTAGGCTACATGACGGCAGCGCTCGGCGTCTCGGCCTATGGTGCCGGGATCTTCCATCTCATGACGCATGCGTTTTTCAAGGCGCTGCTATTCCTCGCGGCCGGCTCGGTGATCATCGCCATGCACCATGAGCAGGACATGCGCAAGATGGGGGGGCTTAAGAAATATCTGCCCATTACCTATTGGACTTTTTTGGTGGGATCTCTGGCCTTGATTGCCTGCCCGGGCACCGCCGGGTTCTTTTCCAAAGACACGATAATTGATGCGGTGGGCGTATCCCACCGGGTGGGATCGGGCTACGCTTATTTTTGCGTATTGACGAGCGTTTTCGTCACCGCGCTGTACACCTTTCGGATGTTTTTCATGACTTTCCATGGCAAGGAGCGCATGGATCATCATACGCAGGAACACCTGCAAGAAAGCCCTTGGGTGGTGACGGTGCCGCTGATTCTGTTGGCGATTCCTTCAGTCTTCGCCGGTTGGCTGTCGATCGACACCTTGGTGTTCGGAGATTTCTTCGGCGACAGCATTCACGTACTGCCTGCCAACAACGTGCTTCACTTCGTCGGCGAGGAATATCACTCCTCGGCTCTGGACTTTCTCGAGTCGGCGCCTTTTTCAGTGACCTTGTGGTTCGCCGCGGCCGGCGTATTCACCGCGTGGCTGTTCTATCTCAAGAAACCTGAGTTGGCGGATGCAACGGCGCGTCGGTTCAAGTGGCTGTACACGATATTGGTCGATAAATACGGCTTCGATTGGTTCAACGAACACGTGATCATGGTCGCCGCCCGGATGCTGGGAGGAGGGCTATGGCGTTTTGGCGATCAGATCGCGATCGATGACGGTCTGGTGAACGGCAGTGCCCGGACCGTAGGCTGGTTGGGCTCGGTGATGCGCTACGCGCAGTCGGGATACCTGTATCACTACGCATTCGCGATGATCCTGGGGTTGGCCTCGCTGCTGCTGTGGCTGATATGGCGAACCTGATGTTCGGCGGCCACCTACTGTCGGTGTTGATCTGGCTGCCGGTGATTGGCGGCGCGGTGGTGCTGGGCTTGAATGATCGCCCGGCGCTCGCCAAGTGGCTGTCGTTGACGGTGAGCGGCCTGGCGCTGCTTTTGAGCGTCCCGCTTTGGAGCCAGTTTGCAACCGGTACCGCGGCCATGCAATTCATCGAGCGCGCGCCCTGGATTTCGACCATACATGCGGAGTATTACATCGGCGTCGACGGCATCTCGATGCCGCTGATTCTATTGACCACGTTTACCACCTTGCTCACCGTCATCGCGGGCTGGACGAACGTCGCGAAACGCGTGGCACAGTACTTCGCAGCCTTTCTCATCTTGGAAGGCCTGATGATCGGCGTCTTCGCGGCGCTCGACGGCGCGCTGTTCTACGT
>DATMRC010000012.1:0-14787 GCA_035567075.1 Steroidobacteraceae bacterium | reverse complement strand
AACTCCCGCAATCTCCTGGGCATCAGGGGCGATCGGAAGTAAAGTCGATGCTAACTCGTTGATCTAGAAGGGTAAATTGGTAGCGGGGGTAGGATTTGAACCTACGACCTTCGGGTTATGAGCCCGACGAGCTGCCAGACTGCTCCACCCCGCACCGGAAGAGCCGATCATTGTACCCGGCTATCAGGCTAAAGCAAGAGCGCGACTTGTCGATGAATTCGTCGCACGCACGGATATCTCACGCGTGCAATCACTCACAGCAGAAGTCGGGCCTTAGAGCGGGTTATTCGGAAAAATCATAGTCCGCCACATGTGCGCGACCGGACTATTGTCGTACCCGAGCCCTTCTTTCGGCTGTTTGAAGTGACGGCCGATGATGTCGATGAAAGGATCGAGTGAGACCTTCATCGTCGGATCGAAGGCGTAGAGGTCGTGCACGGTGATCATGCGCGCGTCCATGTACGACCTGTGGTTGCGGGCATACTCGTATGCTCGCTTGATGTAGGCGGGCGGCACATAGTCCTTGCCGTAGATGCGGTTGTACAACTCCGGGTACTCGTAGCCAACCGAGGGATCCGCATAAAAACGCAACGCCTGGTGATAGCGCAGGCCCCAACTGACTTTCTCGGAAACGTAGGGCTCGTACATTTGTGCGCCCCACCAGCCATGGTCCACTTTGATCAGGTTCTGCACCGTATCATGAATGAGACAGGCAAGAATCATTTCCTCTTTCTCGCCCTTTCTCATCGCATCGGTCGCGCTTTGCAGGACGTGTGTCGCGGGTGCGAACCGATACTGGAAAAAATCCATAAGCGTGGGTTTTTCCGGCATCGACTCCAGCTTCTTGAGCTCCGTTGGTTCGTTGAGCGGCCCCGGCGCGCCGAACAGGGTTCCCGCGCCGCGCCGCATCTTGAGCTCGTTGGTAGTCGTCTCCGCGTCGAGTTTTTGCGCGGCATGCTGCTCGAGGGCGTCGGCAAGCGCCTCGGAGGACATGGCGTTGATTGCGGCTGCCGTTCCCAGGCTCGCAAGGAAGGCTCGACGATCGATTTGCATAGCGGCATCCTCCTGCGCAGAGCAGCCTAGCCCCGGCGGGGCGGAGATTCAACCGCAATCTCCCCGAAAGTCTCGCCCTTCAGCGCTTGTCCGACTCCATCATCTTGCGAAAACCGGCACGATCGGTGATTCGGGCGGTATATGCCTTCAATACTGGCGTTTCCTTCACCATCTTCGCCATCAACATGAAGTGCAGGCCGCCGCCGAGCAGAATATCAACAGCCGAAAAGTCATCGCCCAGAAAGTACTTGTGCGATTCCAGGTGCTTGTTCAGCACTTCCTCCACCTCATCCGCAGGAGCCCAACCCATCGCGCCGAACACGTGTTTGACCTCGAAGCGGCGTGCGATGAGGGCGGGCTCCATGACGCCGGGACGGTAGGCCAGCCAGGAGAGGTACTCGCCCCGCCCCGGCTCGCCGACGCGCGGCCCCATCTTCTTCGCCGGATATTTGTCGGTGAGAACAGCGCGATTGCGCTGGTTTCGAATATCAATTCCTCCCCGTCCTTGATGGCGGGCACCTTGCCATGCGGGTGCGGATTGGCGGGATCTTTCGCACCGGTTCCATCGGCGCGGCGAAAGCCGACGATTTTGATGTCATACGGAACGGCTAATTCTTCGAGTAGCCACAGAATGCTCGCGGAGCGAGACTGCGGTGAATGATAAAGCGTGATCATTGATTGCTACCTCCCTTTAGCGAAACAGCTCCGATGATGAGGCTTAAGCTGGGCCCTATTGCAAGGCTCGTTGACAAAGCAGCAGCAGGGCCCCGGGGTAGATGCCTATCCCGAGCACCAGCAGCGCGTTTGCGCTCAATACCGTGCGCATGAGCGTCGATCCGCCGATTGCCGCGGCATCGCCGGGTTCATCGAAATACATCAGCTTGACGACGCGCAAGTAATAATAAGCGCCTACCACCGAGAAAAGAACGGCGACAACCGCCAGCCAGGTGAGTTGCACGCCAAGGACCGCTTGGATGACGCCGAGCTTGGCCCAGAATCCGATGAATGGCGGCACCCCGGCCAAACTGAACATCAGGATGGCCATCATGCCGGCGAACCAGGGGCTTCTCGCGTTCAAGCCCTTGAAGTCCTCGAGTTTGTCGGCTTCGAAGCCCTGACGCGCCAGCAGCAGGATCATGCCGAACGCGCCGGCTGCGACGACGACATAGCTGATCATGTAGAACATCGCGGCCTGATATCCTTGCGCCGTGCCGGAGAGGATCCCGAGCAGCACATAGCCCACGTGGGATATCGTTGAATACGCCAGCATGCGCTTGAGATTGAATTGAGCGATGGCGACGATGTTGCCGATCGCCATCGACAACACCGACAGCACCACCAGCATTTGAGTCCAGTCGGCCTGCGAGGCGCCCAGTGCCTCCGGCAACAAGCGCATCGCCAGCGCGAACGCGGCAAGCTTCGAGGCCGTGCCGATGAACACCGTCACGCAGGTCGGTGAGCCCTCGTACACATCAGGTATCCACATGTGAAACGGCACGGCGCCAAATTTGAAGCCCACTCCGACAATGAGGAATGCGATGCCGAACACCAGCCCGAGGTTCGCGCCGAATCCCGCGCCCACCGCGTTCGCGATGCCGGCAAGTTCCAAACTGCCCGTCATGCCATAGATGATGGACATTCCGTACAGCAGCGTGCCGGAGGCCATGGAGCCGAGCACGAAGTACTTGATCGCCGACTCCGCGGCGATACCTGAATCCCGGTCGAAGGCCACCATGGCGTACAGGGACAGCGACATCAATTCCAACCCCAGGTACAACGTGATCAAGCTGCCCGCAGAGATGAGCACCATGGCGCCCAGGGTGGCGAACAGGCCGAGCACGAAGTATTCGCCCTTGAAGATTGCGCGGCGCTTAAGATAGTCGGTGGAATAGACGAAGACCACGGCGACCGTGAGCAGTGTGACGACTTTCAGCACCTGCGCCATCCGGTCCAACTCGAACAGTCCGCCGAGTGCGACGATCCTCGTCGATAGCGGCTGTCCAACCACCAGCACCGCAGTTATTCCTAAACTGATCACCGACAATATCCCGGTCCAGCGCCGCTGGGCATCGGTAAGCATGAGATCCAGCATCAGAATCGCACAGGCGGCGATGGTGAGAAAAATCTCGGGCCGCGCGTACACCAGTCCGGCGTTGTACAAACTGGGATTGAATGTGGCGTTCATGCGTACCTTAGAGAGCAACCTTGGAGAGGAGCAGTTGCTCGGCCAAATGCTGCGTGGTTGCCCGCATGACGTCGAGCAGCGGCGCCGGCCACACGCCGACCAGCAGCACCGCGGCCGCAAGCACGCCCAAGACCAGGAATTCGCGGCCGTTGAGATCCTTGAGCGCGGCCACCTTGGCATTGGCGACCTCGCCGAAAATCACCCGCTTCACCAGCCACAGCGTGTACGCGGCGCCCAGCACCAGGGCCGTGCCGGCCAGAAATGCGTACCAGACGTTGGCCTTGAACGACGCCAGTATCACCAGGAATTCCCCGACGAAACCCGAGGTTCCCGGCAATCCGGAGTTCGCCAGCGCAAACAGCACCATGAAGGCGGCGAATTTCGGCATGGTGTTGACGACGCCGCCGTAGGCTGAAATCTCGCGGCTGTGGACGCGGTCGTACATCACGCCGACAGACAGGAACAGGGCGCCGGACACCAATCCGTGCGACAGCATCTGCACCAACGCGCCATCCAGGCCCATTTCGATGCCGCTGGTTTTCCCGGTGTGCGCGGCGATCTGAAATCCGATGAACATGCCCAGCGTGACGAAGCCCATGTGCGCGATCGAGGAATAGGCGATCAGCTTCTTCATGTCGGTCTGCACCAGCGCGACGAAGCCGATGTACACCACGGCGATCAGCGACAACGCAATGATCAGCCAATCGAGCGTGCGGCTTGCATCCGGGGCGATCGGCAGCGAGAAGCGCAGAAAGCCGTAGCCGCCCATCTTCAGCATGATGGCCGCCAGCACCACCGAGCCCCCGGTCGGCGCTTCGACGTGCGCATCCGGCAACCACGTGTGCACCGGAAACATCGGCACCTTGACCGCGAACGCGGCAAAAAAGGCCAGAAAGATGAAGGTTTGTTCGGCCAGCGACAGCGGCAGGCGCTGAAACGCCGCCAGTTCATAGCTGCCCGACTTCAAATACATATAAATCAGGGCGACCAGCATCAACAGGGATCCCACGAACGTATACAGAAAGAACTTGATGGTGGCGTAAACCCGGCGCGGCCCGCCCCAGATGCCGATGATGATGAACATCGGAATCAGCATGGCTTCCCAGAACACGTAGAACAGCGCGCCGTCGAGCGCGGCGAAGACCCCGATCATCAGGCCTTCCAAGATGAGAAAGGCCGCGAAGTACTGCGCCACGCGCTTCGCGACGTTTGTCCAGCCGGCGATGACGATGAGCACCGTGGTGAAGGTGGTCAGCAGGATCAGCGGCATCGAAATGCCATCGACGCCGATGTAGTACTCGGAATGGATGGTGGCAATCCAGGGTGCGCGCTCGATGAACTGCATCGCCGCCGTTCCGGTCGCGAATCCACTCCACAGCGGCACACTGAGGAGCAGCGCCAGGGCGCTCACCAGCAGCGACAGCCACTTGGCGAGTTCAGGGCGATCATTCAAGCCCAGCACCACGACCCCGCCGATCACCGGCAGCCAGATCAACACGGATAGTAGATGGCCGCCGAACATCAGGTTCGCCATATCAGCCACATGAGGAGCGAGGCCAGACCTAAGATCATCGCGAACGCGTAGTGATACAGGTATCCCGACTGGGCGTAGCGCATCACCGAGCCCAGCCAGCCGACGGTGCGCGCGCTGCCGTTGACCAGGCCGTCATCGATCACAACCTGGTCGCCGAAACGCCACAGCCCTCCTCCAAGCAACCGGGCGGCGACCATGATCACGTGTTCATTGAACCAATCGAACCCGTATTTGTCGACCAATACGGTGTACAGCCATTTGAACCGACGCTCCGCCGCATCCGCCAACTCAGGTTTCTTGAGATAAAACAGCCACGCGGTAATTACTCCCGCCGCGGCGAACCAAAAGGTCACCGAAGTTGGGGCCGACTCGAGGAACTCGAGCGCCGAAGAGTGATATTCCTCGCCCACGTGCGCCAGCACATCGTTCGCCGGCAGGACATGAATGCTGCCGCTGAAGAAGTTTCCGAACACCAAGCTGTCGATTGACAACCAACCCGCGAACACCGAGGGAATCGCCAAGAGAATCAGCGGCAGCGTCACCACCCAAGGGCTTTCGTGCAGATGATCCTGGGTATGATGGTCCATGCGCTCCTTGCCATGGAAAGTCATGAAGAACATCCGGAACGTGTAGAGCGCGGTAACGAACACACTGGCCAGTACGCAAAAATACGCGTAGCCCGACCCAGCCCGACTGGAGGCGCCGACAGCGTCGATGATCGTATCCTTGGAGAAAAATCCCGCGGTGCCGGGACAGGCGATCAACGCCAGGGAACCCACCAAAAAAGTCCAGTAGGTAATGGGCATATATTTCTTGAGGCCGCCCATCTTGCGCATATCCTGTTCGTGATGCATGGCGATGATCACCGAGCCTGCCGCCAGGAACAGCAAGGCCTTGAAAAACGCATGCGTCATCAGATGGAAGATGCCGGCGTTATACGCCGACACGCCAAGCGCCGCCGTCATGTAACCCAGCTGCGACAGGGTCGAATAGGCGATGACTCTTTTAATATCGTTGCTGACGACGGCTATCAGCCCCATGAAGAAGGTCGTTGTCGCCCCGATCACCAACACGAAGGACAGCGCCGTCTCCGACAGCTCGAACAAGGGCGACATGCGCGCCACCATGAAAATGCCCGCCGTCACCATGGTGGCGGCGTGGATCAGCGCCGAGATCGGCGTCGGACCTTCCATCGAATCCGGCAGCCACACATGCAATGGCACCTGGGCGGACTTGCCCATGGCGCCTATAAATAGGCAAATGCAGGTGAAGGTGATCGCCGGCCAGGCGATCGAGCTGCTGATGTGAATCTGCGCCGCCGCGATCTGGCCGCTGTGCGCGAACACCGTCGCATAGTCCAATGATCCGGTGTAGCGCAGCACCGCGGCGATGCCGAGCACGAAGCCGAAATCTCCGATCCGATTGACCAGAAACGCCTTGAGGCTGGCGAAAATCGCCGTGGGTCTGGTGTACCAGAAGCCGATCAAGAGATAGGAGACCACGCCGACGGCTTCCCAGCCGAAGAACAGCTGCATGAAATTGTTTGACATCACCAGCATCAGCATCGAAAAGGTGAACAACGAGATGTAGCTGAAGAAGCGCTGGTAGCCATCGTCATCATGCATATAGCCGATGGTGTAGATATGCACCATCAGCGATACGAAGCTCACCACTGCCATCATCAGGGCGGAGAGACGATCGATAAGAAATCCCACCTCCATGTGCAACCCATCGGAGAGCATCCACGTATAGACCGTGCCGTTGAATGGCGCCATCCCCTCGAAGACAATCTGGTACAGCACGTAAAAGGACAACGCACAGGAAACACCCACGCCCAGAATGGTGATGCTGTGCGCGCCAATCCTGCCGATGGATTTCCCGAACAGGCCGGCGATGATGCACGCCACCAGGGGCGCGAGCACGATCGTGATATAGATCGACTGCATCGCGTCAGCCCTGCAGCGTGTCGAGGTCTTCGACGTCGATGCTGCGCCGTTCGCGGAACAGCACCACCAGAATCGCCAGGCCGATCGCGGCCTCGGCCGCCGCCACCGTCAGGATGAAGAATACGAAGATCTGGCCGGCGATGTCGCCGCGAAAGCGGGAGAACGCCACGAAATTGAAGTTCACCGCGAGCAGCATGAGTTCGATGCACATCAGCAGGATGATGATGTTTTTGCGATTCAAGAACACGCCGGCAACCGCGATCGAAAACAGGATTCCCGACAAGGCCAGTACATAGGTGAGGCTGATCATGGTTTCTTCTCGGACGCCATTTTTACGATGCGCACACGGTCCTTCGCCCTGACCGCAACCTGCTTCGCGATGTCCTGCGGCTTGTGCCCGGCGCGCTGGCGCAATGTCAAAACGATGGCGGCGATGCTCGCCACCAGCAGAATGATCGCCGCCACCTGCGCGGGGTACGCGTAGTGGGTGAAGAGTTCCACGCCGAGGGAACGGGTATTCGAATAGTTTTCGGCAAGCGCCGGCGCGGCGTTGAGCGCGAGGCCGCCCAGGTGCCGAACCACGATGACATTGATCATCGCGAACATCACGAAGCCGGCGACCGCAACCGCCAGCGGCCAGTAGCCGACGAATTCCTTGCGCAGTTTGTCGATGTTGATGTCGAGCATCATGACCACGAACAGGAACAGCACCATCACGGCGCCGACATACACCAGCACCAGCACGATCCCCAGGAATTCCGCGTCGAGGAGCACCCAGATGACGGCGCTGTTGAAAAAACACAGCACCAGCAGCAGCGCCGAGTACACGGGATTGCGCGATAGAATCACTCCCAGGGCCGCGCCGATGAGCACGGCTGCAAATACCAGGAAAAGTATCAGCGGAAACATCAGCGGTACCGCGCGTCGGCGGCGCGATCCGCCGCAATCATGGCTTCGTAGCGCTCGCCGATGCCGAGCAATTTGTCCTTGCTCATGATGTTCTCGCCGCGATTCTCCATGTGGTATTCGTGCAGCCGGGTTTCGACGATCGCATCCACGGGACAGGCCTCTTCGCAGAACCCGCAGTAGATGCATTTGAATAGATCGATGTCGTAGCGGGTGGTGCGGCGCGTGCCGTCGCTGCTCACATCCGATTCGATGGTGATGGCGAGCGCCGGGCACACCGCCTCGCACAGCTTGCAGGCAATGCAGCGCTCCTCGCCGTTGGGATAGCGGCGCAATGCATGCAAACCGCGGAAACGATTGCTCTGCGGCGCCTTCTCCTCCGGATAATTCAGCGTGATTTTCGGCTTGAACATGGTCTTGAACGTCACCATCAGTCCGAGCAGCAGTTCCCAGAGCAGGAAGGTCTTGAAGAAGCTGCGAACGTTCATGACAGTTGCCCCTTCCAGGGACCCACCTGGAAATAGACCATGAGCCCCTCGACCGTCAGCCATACCAGCGTGACCGGAATCAAAGCCTTCCAGCCCAAGCGCATGATCTGATCGTAGCGGTAGCGCGGGAAAGTAGCTCGAAACCACAGGAACACGAACATCGGAACCAGGGTCTTCAGGCCAAACCAGAAGAAGCTGGGAGCGGTCAACCACCAATCGTCGGGCAGCCAGCCGTCGAACGGCGACAGCCAGCCGCCGAAGAAAAAGATGACGGTCAACGCCGAAATCAAGATCATGTTGACGTATTCGGCGATGAAGAACAGCGCGAATGCCATGCCCGAATAGTCCACGTGAAAACCCGCGACGATTTCCGACTCGCCCTCGGCGACATCGAAGGGCGCGCGGTTGGTTTCGGCGACCCCTGAGATGAAGTACACCACCATCAGCGGGAACAGCCAGGTCCAGTTCCAGCCGAACAAGCCCTGCTGCCTGTGAATGATTTCGCCGATGTTGAGGCTGCCGGATGCCATCAGCACGCCGACCATGGCAAAACCCATCGCGATCTCATAGGCGACGATTTGCGCCGCGGAGCGCATTGCGCCCAAAAAGCCGTATTTTGAATTCGCCGCCCAGCCGGCGAGAATGATGCCGTACACACCGGTGGACGTCAGCGCCAGAATGTACAGGAGGCCCGCATCGATATTCGCGAACGCGTGTTCAGGCCGAAACGGTATGACCGCCCATAGGGCGAGCGAGGGAATCAATGACAGGAAAGGCGCGAGTCGAAACAGCAGCCCGTTCGAATCCGCCGGAATCATGATCTCCTTGAAAATCAGCTTGACGACGTCCGCGAACGGCTGACCCAAGCCCGGTATCCAGAACAAGTTGACCCGGTTTGGTCCGCGGCGCGCCTGCATGTAGCCGATCACCTTGCGCTCCGCCAGGGTGTAGACAGCCATGGTCAGAATGATGCAAATCATGACGATCAACGCCTGCACGGCGGTGAGCAGCGGATTGCTCCAATACGGCGTGATCAGGGCGGACAACCACTCGCGGATGGGGCTCCAATCCCACATGATCTAGAGCACTGAGCGGGTCAGACGCCCGTCCTTGGTTTTCGCCAGCGCATCGGAGCCGCGCACCAGCACATCGCTTTGGTACGGCGGAATGTCCACCCAGGCGCCGGTCGGGGTCTGCCCATTGGGTATGGGGCCGCGCAAGCCGCTGCGCTCCGCCTCGGTGCGCCGGCCGCACACGACTTTAAGCGCATCGCGGATTTCATCGGAACTGTCGTAGTCGACGCCGTGCAGGTTCAGGAGATTCGCCAGCACCCGCAACACCTTCCAGCCCGGGCGGCTCTCGCCCGGCAGTTTTGCCGCGCCGCTCCAGCTCTGCCAGCGGCCTTCACTGCTCACGTACGTGCCCGAGGTCTCGGCAAACGAGCCGATCGGCAGCACCACATGCGCCGCGGCGCGTAACGACTCCGGCAAATGCGTGCTGATGGCGATCACGAGATCCGCCTTGTCGAGCGCCGCGGAGTCGGCGGCGAGATCGTTTGCCGGATCGATGCCGCCGAACAACACATAGGCCTTGAGCGCTGATTCCATCATGGCGCGGGCCGAGAGACCCACGGCCGCAGCCGGTGCGCCGCCCGGTTCGCGATGCGGCACCGCGCCCGCAAGATAGGCCCCCGCGGAGTTGGCGCCCTCGGTGATCAATCCAATGCTGGCGCCGCACAAGTCCGCCAGCGCGGTGCACAGCCCTTTCAGCTGCGAGTACGCCGGATGACGCTGCGCCAGGGTGCCGAGAATCAAGGCACGCCGCGTTCCGCTGCACAGCGCACCGATGAGCGATCGGTGAGCATCCGTGACGCTGGCGCTCGCCACTCCCGAAGGCACGGGTTTGCCGGCAAGCCCAGCGGCCGCATGCACCAACCCAGTCAATTCCTGGACCATGTCGGTTTCCGCAACCACATAGCCCGCGACCGGGAACATGAACTCGAAGCGTCGTGGGTTCAAAAACCCCACGCGCGCGCCGCCCTTCACGGCCGCCTTGCGAATGCGATGCGCCAGCAGCGGCATTTCATGCCGCAGATTCGAACCGACGAACAGCACCCCTTCCAAGCGTTCGACATCGGCGATCGCCACGCCCAGATTGGGGTATCCGGTCTCATTTTCCTGAGCCCGAAAATCCAGCTGGCGCAATCGATGATCGATATTGGGACACTTCACGCCGCGCGCGATTTGCGCGAGCAGGTACAGCTCCTCGACAGTCGCCATTGGCGATGTCAGGAAGCCGGCCGCGGCGGCGCCGTGCGCCTTGATCGCGCCCTGCAGCCCCTCGGCCGCGGCGGTCAGCGCCACTTCCCAATCCACCGTCTTGAGTGCGCCGTCAATGCGCAGCATGGGCTGGGCGATGCGATCGGACGAATACATGCCCTCGAATCCGAAGCGGTCGCGATCGGCGATCCAGGTTTCGTTGACCGCCTCGTTCTCGCGCGGCACCATGCGCATCAGCCTGCCGCGCAGCACATGTCCATAAAGATTGGTGCCGAATGCATCGTGGGGCGAGACCAACGCCGACTGGGTCATTTCCCACGCGCGCGCGTGATAGCGGAATGGTTTGTTGTTGAGCGCGCCGACTGGGCAGAGATCGATGATATTGGCCGACAGCTCATGATCCACGCTGTGCTCGATGTAAGTGCCCACCTCCATGTGCTCGCCGCGGCCGGTGGTGCCCATTTGCGGATAACCTTGAATTTCCGCGCCGAAACGCACGCAGCGGGTGCAGTGAATGCAGCGCGTCATGTCGGTCGACACCAAAGGACCTAAGTTCTTGTCCTTCACCACCCGCTTGCGTTCGTTGAAGCGGGAAATGTCTCGCCCGAACCCCAGGGCCAGATCCTGCAGTTCGCACTCCCCGCCCTGATCGCAGATCGGGCAGTCCAGGGGATGATTGATCAACAGAAATTCCATGGTGGCGCGCTGCGCCGCGACGGCCTTCGGCGACTTGGTGAATACCTTCATGCCTTCGGTGACCGGTGTCGCGCAGGCCGGCAGCGGCTTCGGCGCCTTCTCCACCTCAACCAGGCACATGCGGCAATTGGCGGCGACCGAAAGCTTGTCGTGGTAACAGAAGCGCGGAATATAAATCTGCGCCGGATCCGTCACCTGCATGATCATCTGACCCTTGCGGGCCTTCAGGGCGACGCCGTTGACTTCGATATTGACCGTATCGTCGCTCATGTCCCTTATGCCGCCACGGCCGGTTGGCCGTCCATGGAGGCCGCTTGCCCGACGATGGAGCGCCCCTTGTGTTCGATCATGTATTGAAATTCGTGCCGGAAGTGCTTCAGGAAACTCTGCACCGGCCACGCGGCGGCATCGCCCAGCGCGCAGATCGTATGTCCTTCGATGCGGTTGGCCACATCGAGCAGCAGTCCCAAATCCTCGCCGCGGCCATCACCTGCAATGATCCGCTTCAGCATTCGATCCAGCCAGCCCGTGCCTTCCCGGCACGGGGTGCATTGTCCGCAGGACTCCGACATGTAGAAGCGCGCCAGCCGCTCCAATGCGCGCACCATGCAAGTGGTTTCATCCATGACGATGACGGCGCCGGTGCCGATCGAGGATCCGGCCTTTTTCATGGAGTCATAATCCATGTTGGTTTCCCAAATGATTTCGGCGGGCACCACCGGGCAGGACGATCCGCCGGGAATCACCGCCTTGAGCTTGCGTCCCTTCCAGATTCCGCCGGCCAGCGCCATCAATTCCTTGAACGGCACGCCCATGGGCAGTTCAAAATTTCCGGGCTTCTCCACGTGGCCTGACACCGAGAAAATGACGGTGCCGCCCGAATTCACCGGGCCCAATCCCGCAAACCAGGCGGCGCCCTTGCGCATGATGGTGGGTACCGAAGCAAAACTCTGGGTGTTGTTGATGGTTGTCGGTTTGCCGAACAAGCCGAAGCTTGCCGGGAACGGCGGCTTGAAGCGCGGCTTGCCGGGTTTACCCTCGAGCGACTCGAGCAGCGCGGTTTCCTCGCCGCAAATATAGGCACCGGCGCCGACGAAGGTATGCAGATCGAAGTCCACGCCGGACCCGAGAATATTCTTTCCCAGCAAGCCGGCGGCGTAGGCCTCCGCCAGAGCCGCCTCGAAGCGCGGGATGGGCTCCGCCAGGAACTCGCCGCGAATATAGTTGTAGCCGACGCTCGCGTTCATCGCGTAGCCGCCGATCGCCATGCCCTCGATGACTGAATGAGGGTTGTAGCGCAGGATCTCGCGATCGTGGCAGGTGCCGGGTTCGGATTCGTCCGAATTGCACACCGCATATTTCTGCACCGGCGAGGCGCGCGGCATGAAGCTCCATTTCACGCCCATCGGAAACGCCGCACCGCCGCGGCCGCGCAGCCCCGATGCCTTGACTTCGTCGATGATCTTGTCGCGCGGCGTCTGTTCGCGCAGTATCTTCTCCCACGCCTGATAGCCGCCGAACTGACGGTACCCCTCGAGCGTCCACGATCGCTCGTGCTTGAGCGCTTCGAATAACACCAGGTTCTGTTCGTAAGACATCAGCAGCCCTTCAAGCGTTAGGTCAACTCATCCAGGATCTGATCGATGCTTTGCGGCGTCAGATTCTCGTGGTACACGTGGTCCACCATCATCATCGGAGCGCCGCAGCACGCGGCCAGGCATTCCTCTTCGCGCTTCAGGTAGATCCGTCCATCCGGCGTACTGTCGCCGGTCTTGATGCCGAGCTTCTTCTCGATGTACTCGACGACTTCCTGCGAGCCGCGCAGCATGCATGAAATGTTCGTGCACACGGAAATATGATGCCGGCCCACCGGCTTCGTTTCGAACATGGAATAAAACGAAGCCACCTCGTACACCAGGATGTTCGGCAATTCCAGGTACGCGGCCACCGCATCCATGATGTCCGTGGTCAAAAACCCCTTGTTCTCGTGCTGCGCGGCATGCAGGGCGGACAGCACCGCGGAGCGCTTGCGATCGGGGGGGAACTTGGCCACCCAATGATCGATTTCTGCGCGCACATGCGCGGAAAGTTGCGCGCTCATCGGTCGATCTCGCCGAATACGATGTCCTGGGTGCCGATGACCGCCACCACGTCGGCCAGCATGTGCCCTCTCACCATTTCGTCGAGCGCCGAGATATGCGCGAATCCCGGCGCGCGGACCTTCAATCGATAGGGCTTGTTGGCGCCATCCGATACCAGGTACACCCCGAGTTCGCCCTTCGGCGCCTCGATCGCGGAGTACACCTCGCCCTCCGGCACGCAATAGCCTTCGGTCATGAGTTTGAAATGATGGATCAGCGACTCCATGTCGCCCTTCATCTCTTCGCGCCGCGGCGGCCGCACCTTGCGATCATCGATCATCACCGCGCCCGGGTTCCCCTTCAGCCATGCGATGCATTGCTCGATGATGCGATTCGACTGGCGCATCTCTTCGATGCGCACCAGGTAGCGGTCGTAGCAATCGCCGTTGACTCCCACCGGAATGTCGAAGTCGACCCGATCGTACACTTCGTAGGGCTGCTTCTTGCGCAGATCCCACTCGATGCCGGAGCCGCGCAGCATCGGTCCGGAAAAGCCCAGCTGCATGGCGCGCTCCGGGGTGACCACGCCGATGTTCACGGTGCGCTGTTTCCAGATGCGATTGTCGGTGAGCAGCGTTTCGTATTGATCGACGCACGCGGGAAAGCGTTTGACGAAGTCGGAGATGAAATCCAGCAGTCCGCCCGAGCGCCGGTTGTTCAGGCGATCCACATCTTTCTTGCTGCGCCACTCCGAGTACTGATACTGCGGCATCGCTTCGGGCAGGTCGCGGTACACCCCGCCCGGCCGGTAGTAGGTGGCGTGCATGCGCGTGCCGGAGACGGCCTCGTAGCAATCCATCAGATCTTCGCGCTCGCGGAAGCAATACAGGAACACCGTCATCGCGCCGATGTCGATGCCATGCGCGCCCAGCCACAGCAAATGATTCAAGATACGGGTGATTTCATCGAACATCACGCGTATGTATTGCGCCCGCAGCGGCGGCTCCAGACCCAGCAGCTTTTCGATCGCCAGCACGTAGGCGTGCTCGTTGCACATCATGGAAACGTAATCCAGGCGATCCATGTAGCCGATCGACTGGTTGAACGGCTTGCTCTCCGCGAGCTTCTCGGTGCCCCGATGCAGGAGACCGACGTGCGGGTCGGCCTTTTGAATGACCTCGCCGTCCATCTCCAGAACCAGCCGCAGCACCCCATGCGCCGCCGGGTGCTGGGGTCCGAAGTTCATGGTGTAGTTGCGGATCTCAGCCACTTTGTGTGCCGTCCGCTTTCGCAATGCTGGTGGTGTGCACGGGCGCGTTGGTCAGCTGCGGGTCATAGCGATTGTCATGACGAATCACCTTCGGCACCAGAACTCTGGGATCGATGGTCACCGGTTGATACACCACGCGGGCCTTTTCGGGGTCGTAGCGCACTTCGACATGACCGGTGAGCGGAAAGTCCTTGCGGAACGGATGGCCGATGAAGCCGTAGTCGGTCAGCAGGCGGCGCAGATCCGGATGCCCCCTGAACAAGATCCCAAACAGGTCGAACGCCTCGCGCTCGAACCAATTGGCGCTGGCCCAGATGTCGGTGACCGAGTCGACCATGGGCGCATCGTC
>DATMRC010000011.1:0-67182 GCA_035567075.1 Steroidobacteraceae bacterium | reverse complement strand
CGTGACACCACACGCACTGCACACCCAGGTCTTTACAACGAGCATGTCCAGACCTGTAGGACCGCTTAAGGCCCAGCAGCTGCTGCATGTTCGCGTCGTGTTTCTCTCATCGACGATAAGGACACATCTGCCGGCCTGCTGGCCCTTGTACTGCAGCTGCGCTTTGAGCATACCCCACCCGGCATCGAGCACCGATTTTGCCATCCGAGTTTTTGCCAGTTTGAGACTACTCACATCGCCGATTTTGATGGTCTGATATTGATTAACGATCTTTCTTGAGAATTTGTGTAAGGCATCTTTTCTTCGCCGCGCAGCGGTGCGGTGCAAACGCTTAACCTGACGTTGATGAGCGCGGCGCTGTGCAGCAGCGACTTTTCGCTCGATGGACCGATAGAAATGACCCGCTTCGAGCTTATCCCCATCACTCGTCGCCACTGTCTCTCTTAAACCCAAATCAAGCCCTACCACCTCTTGTGGGGCAACGTTCAGCGCCACTTGCCGTGCCACCGGCAAACACAGCCACCAATCCCCAACCGCATCTTGGGCAAAGCAGCCCGATTTCCATACTGCGCCCTCAAGAAGCTCTCGCTCAAAGACTCGCAAAGCCTTGCCGGCGAAACGCAACGATTTGCCGTTGCGCTTCAGCTGCACCGCTTTGAAGGGAATCCACCCTAAGGATCTTTTCGGGCCTTGGCTTACTCGCCAGCGCAGTTTCGCTTTCTTAAATTGCCTTCGCCGGGTCGCAAATTCCGCATTCACGCGTTGAATGGTGTCGGAGCCGATGTGATCGAAGCACTCGGTGGCTCCGGCGGTGAGTTTGTCCAGATCAAAGGCACTTAGCCATCGAGGCTGACCGGAAAAGGGGCGCGCAGCCTTATAGCTTGCCGCGTTTGAGAAATTCCACACCTGATTCACTTCAATCGCGGCGGCATTGAGCCACGCGTACCCTTCGCGCTTGACCTTGAGGCGCAGGGTTTGAACGCAGTGTTGAATATCACTCGCCACTATCCCTCCAAAGGGTTTAACCGAGCGAACTTAGATCATTTTCAATCGTCACTCAACAATCATTTCTTGTCCAATCACAAGAAATGCGGGAATGAGCGCGCCGTGAGCCAGTATCATTTAGCGGCTCGCGACTCTGCTCCACTTCGTTGCGCAACCGTCGCGGCTGAGTCGCGTCATCCTGACGCTCCGTCGTTCATTTCCGCAACGACTTTCGGCGACCAATGTTCGGCGAACAATCCGAATTTCTGCGCAAGATTAATCGATTTGTAGCTCACGCGCGCCTCCAACAGTTAGGCGATTGTACTAGTGCCGCTCAGCAGCGGAAACTGCATACTCTCCGCCAGTTCACGGGCATTTAACCGTTAGGAAATCACTACCATGGCTGCCTATCTGATCGCACTAATCGAAGTCAAAGACCCAGAGGCCTATCGAGCCTATGTCGCGCGATCGCCCGCGGTGATCGCGAAATATGGCGGCCGCTTTCTCGCGCGTGGAGGACAGTCGGTCACGCTCGAGGGAGATGCCGTTGCCAGCCGCATCGTTTTGCTCGAGTTTCCCACACTGGAACACGCCAAGATATTTTACGCTTCTCCTGAATACCAGGAGGCGAAACTGCTGCGCGCAGGCGCCGCTGTCGGCAGATTCTTTGCGGTTCAGGGAGTCGACCCCCAGCCTTAGTGCCGGGTGCTTGAGGGCTGCTGGTGGAGATTCATTTCGGCAGCGATGTATATCCGCGCGGTTTCTTCGGCGGAAATGCCCGCAGCCTGCAGCGCTTCCTGCCGCATTTTGAGCAGCGCATGCGCTTTGCGACGTCCTCGAGTCGAGCGTCCCAGCCACAGAGCCGTCCAAGCAGGAGCGGCTCGGCTTTTCGTTCATGCCCACACTCGGAACAAGTCAACACCAGGGTGTATTGGCCAAACTCATCGCTCAATCTTTCGATATGAAACTGGCTCGGCATGCCGCGGATTGTTGCGATCCGCGCGGCCGGCGTCCATCCAGTACTCACACCGCGGGGACACTGTATGAGGGCGCCGCTGGCGCTCCAACAATCCTGCGGTGGGCATGATCGCGAGAGTAGAATTGCCTGGTTCCAACCGCCATAAACCTGAACAAGGTGACGCATGAAAGCAAAATCAATTCGCGGTTTCGCCTCCTGCCTGATGCTAACGGCCCTCGCTGCTGCTGTAAGCGGTGCTGCACCAGACTCCTCGGGATTCGTTCGCATCACACCCGCCGATGTTAACTGGCAGGAGGTCCAAGGGGGACGCGGCGTCCAGCAGGCGACCCTGCTCGGCGATCCCACGAAACCCGGCATTTATGTGGTTCGCGTCAGATTCCCCCCGCACACCATGGACGTTCCGCATTGGCATCCGAATGCCCGCTACGTGACGGTGCTCGAAGGAACCTGGTACACGGGCACGGGCGACATTTTTGATCTTGCTCGAGCAGTTCCCTTGAAGCCAGGCAGCGTCATGTTGCATCCGGCGAAAGCTACTCATTGGGACGGCTCCGCCGGTGCCGAGCCGGTCATTGTTCAAATCATCGGCGAGGGACCCGCTACAACCACGCAGGTGGATCCGACCAAGGCCTTCTGGGTCGAGGTACCGCACTAGCGGATCAACCAATTCGCGGCGAGTTGCCGAATGCGTCACGGTACGCGCTGATGTTGGAATGTAGAGTGCCGCACCCGAGTTGCCACGGTTCCGCAGCCGCGCACCCGCCGCACTCTCTGGTTATATTGGAATTGCACATGATTGGACTTATTGCCCGTTGGGGCCACAACGTTTTGATCTCCACGATGGCTTTCTTGACGGTAGCGTTGGTGGTCTTTTTGACCCGCTAGCGGGCATCCACTATCCAGATCGCCAAACTAGGGGCGCGCATTCTCGCTAGCTGCCGCGCGCTCGAAATCGTCGACACTGACCTGCGGAAAGTACAGGCCCTCGAGCCGGCGTACCCACCACTCGTGAGTCGCCTGCCGCTTGCGGGAATCCGAAAAGCGATAGTCGTACAGCAGCGCCCGCACATATTTTGGGGGCGCGGTTGCAAACGGATTGCTCTTGAGCAGCGCCAGTACTGATGGACTGCCTTCCAGCAGACGTTGCATGAGGCCCACGATCCAGGGGTTCTCTCTAATGCTGCCAAGAGCGGCGAACCACATTTGCCAATCGAGCCGCGGCTGGTGCGGGATGTTCCACATCACGGATCCGGTCAACGGCCCTGGTTTGTAGCGGAACACATACTCCCGCCAAATCTGCCCGTCGGCGGATCCCTCGATCACGATCTCAGGCCGGGTGGTCGTCATCACGGCGAACAACCCGTACGGATTGACGATGGACAACGGCGCGAGCGCGTGCGCAATGGCACCTAACACCGGCAGGTTGGTACGCACCATCGTCTGCCAGACTCTGTTCACGCCCAATGGCACCAGGACCAGCGCGAGTGCCGCGGCCACTGCGGTTGCGGTACGCCCCGCGAGCGGCGCACGGCTTTGCGTCCCCGAGTTCAACCTCCGTGGAAACACGCGGCCGAGCGCTGCATCGTCGAACAGGAAAATGCACAGCAGCATCGTGAGCAGATTGAAGAAGTTGTAATTGCCGGTGAGCAAAATCAGTACTTGCAGCAGCAGGATGCAGACCGCGGCCGCGGCGCGCAGGCGCCGCGGCATAAAGATCAGAAATACGGCGCCGAGCTCGATGATCAAGGTGGCCGCGGTTCCGGCGCGCAGCAGCCATTCCGGCAACTGCGCGGCATACCACGCGAGCGGCGTCGGCAGCGGTTGGGTCCAGAAGTGATACTCGAGCGCCGTCAAGTCGCGCCACGTCGCATCGCCGGACAGCAATTTCACCACGCCCGCCATGAACACATAGCGAAACACCAACCAGCGGAACAGCCAGATTACGATCTTCGATCCGCCAGTGAGAAATATCGCCAGAAAACCCACTTCGAGCAGCAGCGAGTCCCACTGAAAACTCATGAAGTCCTGCCCGGCGGACTCGTAGGAGAGGTACAGCACGAATAGACCAATGAGCGCCGGCCGTGCCCACCTGTCCACGACCACGAGCAATCCCAGCACCACCCCGACAATCGTTCCCGCGAGCAATGCGGAATCGCTGCAGTTCACCCAAAACAGCGAAGGTACCAACCAGTACGCGGAATCGCCGCGCGCATGGCGCACTGCTCCGAGAAAATCACCTACCGGCAGTATCCCTGCATGACCGATCAATCCCAGGATCTGCACGCCGAGCGACGCGAACGCAGCCACGTAAACACCGCCAAAGAGGCGTAGAAATACCCAGCTCACCAGGGCGTAGCGCTCCGCCTGCAGCGCAGGTCCCCAGAGAATTTTCGTGAGTGCCGCGAGCAAGCCGCGGCGTCGAGCGCAGAATGCATAGGACCATTCGCTGATCGCGGCAAAGCCGGGGACGTGCATGTAGCACCACCACCACGCCGCGCGTCCCGATGAATACTTCAGCACGAGAAAAGTTGCGGCCGCGGCCGAATGTATCTGCCCGTCGCGCTCGATGAATTGAATGGCGCGCTGAAATTCTTCCCGCGGGATTTCCGGAAAATCTGCTGCGGCTTCTTGATAGGGTCGAAATATGACGCGCTCGCCAGTGAGCTCGCGCCAGTAGGCCACCCAATAGCGGCAGATGCCGCAGTCGCCGTCGTAAACCAGCGTGGGAACCTCGGGAGACATCTGGCGTCCTTTTCCGAACGTTTGGGTGCTTGCCCCGATTAAGGATACAGCTCAAACTTATTTTCTTCGACCTGCTCGCGCGGCATTGCCCGCCATCGCGCAAGTCGCATTGAGCAGCTTCTGTGGGGAGACCGTCGGTGGCCATTAGAATTATTCGTCTCGGCAGCGAGCGGCTCTTGGGAGAAGGCGTGCGCTTTGGCACGGTCAGGCGCCCGCCCCGGGGCATTCGCAAGTCCGAATATGCATCGAAGAACTTCTACGATGTCTGGCTGCCCACGCTGGCGCCGAGCCAGGCAACGGTCAAGCAGGCCTTAAGTTCACGGTCGGATCGCGACTGGCAGCGTTTCGTGAAGAAATACCGCGCCGAAATGACCGCTCCACACTGCCGTTCGATGATCGACGCGCTGGCGGCGTTATCGCATCAAGCCGACTTCTCGGTCGGTTGCTACTGTGCCGATGAATCGCGATGTCACCGCTCGGTATTGCGTGAACTGCTCATGGGCAGCGGAGCGAAAGTGCTATGAATCATCACGATCCTGCCGGGCTACGCAAGATTCTTGTCGCGGCGGATGCGGGCATATCGATCGGCTCGATGAGCGATGTGTCCAAAGCGGTGGGTGCAACGTGGGGCACCGCTGGGCTGATCCTGACCGAAGCTGATCTGTCTTCGGAGTTCTTCGACTTGAAATCCGGCCTTGCCGGCGAGCTTTTCCAGAAGTTCGCGAATTACGCGCTATGCTTGGCCATCATTGTGCCGCGGCCGGAACGCTACGGGGAACGGTTCAACGAGTTGGCGCGGGAACATGCATCGCACAACAAGATTCGAATCGTTCGCTGTAAAGAGGACGCGGTGGCTTGGTTGCACCGAGGATGAAACAATGCTGAAGCGATCTGCTTTACTGAACTTCATATGGGTGCTGCTGGCTGCTGCCGCGGCGGCGCAGGCACCCGTCGCGTTGCCGCCGAAGGACGTGAGTCCCGAGCCCCGTGACGTTGCATCGCCCGAGGCCATCGTTCAAGCGGTCTATTCGGTGATTTCCGGTCCGCTGGGTGCGCCGCGTGATTGGCAGCGGCTGCGTTCCTTGATGGCTCCGGGGGCCATCTTCGTCGTCACCGGCGGCGGCGCGGACGGCGTCATCAAAACGCGCTCGTTCAGCGTCGAGGACTACATCGCCGCATCCAGTAAAGCCATCGCGAACATGGCGTTTTACGAACACGGCGTCGTGAGTCAGGTTTGGCGCTACGCGCATATCGCCACCGTCGTCAGCCCCTACGAGAGCCGCCATGCACCCGCCGACGCGCCTTTCCAGCGCGGCATCAACACCTTCCAGTTGGCCACCGACGGCGAGCGCTGGCGGATCATCTCGATTTCATGGGAGGGCGAAACGCCGGCCTTTCCATTGCCGGCTGAAGCCGCGGCAGCGCTGCGCGGTAGTTAGCCGCCGTCGAATCGTTTCGCGGAATCTAAGCGGCGCTACTTGAGCCCCGGATAGCCTTCAAGAAACAGCGCCACGACATCGCTCGCCCAAGTATCGAGTTCAGCAGGCGTCATGGGCGTGCCGTAGCCCATGGCACGGCGCTGCGGCACCGTGGCGACCATGTGTATGAACTGTTCGGCGGCAAATCTGCGGTTCGCGAGATTGACGTTGGCATCGGCGCGCTCGCGCGCCAGCAGGCCGCCGATCAATTCCAATCCTTCATCCCGGCCGCCGTCGTTTTCGACGGCATAGGCCAGTTGCGGAAACCGCCCCGACTCGGCGGCGACGAGCCGATGCAGGGCAATTGCCTGGGGAGACAGCGCGGCGCGCAGAATCAAACCTGCCAGACGCGTAAGCACACTGCGCAAATCGGCGCCGGCCAGCAGCGGCACCTCGGCGGGAGGCCGAATCTGTCCGATGATCCGATGCACCACCGCCGCAAACAAGGCCGACTTGTCGTCGAAGCGGTCATAGAAAGTGCGCTTCGAAATGCCCGCGCGAGCCGCTACCGCTTCGATCGTGGTAGATCCATAGCCTTCATCGAGAAAGAGTTCCGTTGCGGCTTCCAGGATTCGCTCGCGCAGCAGCAACGCATCGGCGCGAGCAGGACGACCACTTCTTCTTCTACCGATGCGGATAGGCGGAGCCACCCGAACGATAATAACCTCGGCCCGGATAGCCTGCGTACGGCGCGTTGTATGGGCGCGGCGCATAGTATGCGCGCGGCGCCGGATAGTACGCCGGTCGTGGCACATAGTAAGGCGGCGGTGCGGGGTACGGAGCCGGCGCATAACCGTATGTACCGCCCTCATATCCAGGCGCGGGATACTGCGCCGCCGGCTGCACGCTTGATACCACTGCTGAAGCAATCGCGAGCGGCAAGGTCACCAGTGCCACGGCCGCGCCGACAATGCCGCCGCCCCATCCCCAGTGTCCGTGTCCGTAGCCGTAACCATGGCCGCCGGCCATCGCAGGAGCGAGCGGAAGGAACGCGATGGCTGCCGCGGCGGCGCTGCTCACGATGTACCGTTTGATTTTCGCCATTGCTCGCTCCTTAAAATGGATGGCAGTTGGACTCTTTTACAGTAACGCGGCAATTAATGCAACGCAACGGTACCGTTGCATTTTTCCGACTCGCCGGGCCATTGTCAACTGAAAATTGTCAACAATCTGCAATCCTGCTACATTTATGCCCCCACATCCGGAAGAGCTCAATGCCACTCGCCCCCGCCCCCACGACGCTGCAACTGGTGCAAACGAACTCGCTGCCGGCGTTGGTGTATGCCGAGATTGAGCAGCTCATCCTGCGCGGCGAATTGGCGAGCGGCCAACATGTCAATGAGAGCGAACTGGCACTGCGCTTTGGAACCAGTCGCGGTCCCATACGCGAGGCGCTGCGCGCCCTGGAGGAATCCGGTCTGGTGCGCTCCGAAAAGCACCGCGGCGTTTTTGTGCGTGAAATTTCCGTCGCCGAAGCCGACGAGATCTACGATATCCGCGAAGCACTCGATCAGCTGATAGGTTGTCGGGTCGCCGAGCGCGCCACGCCGCAGCAAATTCGCGAACTGAAGACGGCCGTTGCGGAGATGGACGAGGCGACCTCCCTCAAGGACGTCAAGCGCTACCATGCGCTGAATTTGAAGTTTCACGACATGATCGTCGATTTTGCGGGAAATGCGCGTCTCACGGAAACCTACAGGCTGCTGACCAAGGAGCTGCTGCTGTTCCGACTTCGCGGCCTGCAGGATGGCGGCGGGTTCGCAGTTTCCAACACCGAGCACAAAGCAGTGGTGAAGGCGATCGCCGCACGTGATTCAGTCCTCGCCGGGGACCTGCTGCGCCGGCATGCGGCGGAAAGCCGGGCGCGAATGCACAAGGCCGCGGGTCGTCGCGACGAATAGGGCCAATCGGCCGATCACCGAATAACGGGGAACATCTTGCCATCCGACCTCACTGTCAACGGCCGAACCTACCGCTGGATGGATCGTCCGCTGGTTGTGGTCTGCGTCGACGGCTGTCAGTACGAGTACATCAGCGCCGCGGTTGCGGCAGGTGCGGCGCCCTATTTGAGCCGCCTGCTCGCGGGCGCCGGGACGAATTTCATGGCCGACTGCGTCATGCCGAGCTTCACCAACCCCAACAATCTGTCCATTGTCACCGGCGTGCCGCCGTCGGTGCACGGCATCTGCGGCAACTACTTCTTCGACCCCGAGAGCGGCGAGGAGGTGATGATGAATGACCCACGGCATCTGCGCGCCGGAACAATTCTCGCAGCATTTTCCACGGCCGGCGCGAAAGTGGCGGTGATCACCGCCAAGGACAAGCTGCGAAAACTTCTCGGCTACCAGATGCAAGGCATCTGCTTCTCATCCGAATGCGCCGATAAAGTCACTCTGGCCGAGAATGGCATCGTCAACGTGCTCGAGCGGGTCGGCATGCCGCTGCCATCGGTGTACAGCGCGGCCCTCTCGGAATTCGTTTTCGTGGCGGGCGTCAAACTGATGGAGCGCGAGCGGCCCGACTTGATGTACCTGTCCACCACCGACTATATCCAGCACAAGGCCGCCCCCGGCACGACGCAGGCGAATGATTTCTACGCGATGATGGACCGGAATCTCGCGCGCCTCGACGAGCTCGGAGCGACGATCGTCCTCACAGCCGACCATGGCATGAACGCCAAGCATGGCAATGATGGCCGGCCCAACGTGATTTACCTTCAAGATGTTTTGGACGAATGGCTGGGCAGGGGCAAAACGCGGGTCATCCTGCCGATCACCGACCCCTATGTCGTACACCATGGCGCGCTGGGGTCGTTCGCGCTGGTATACCTGCCCGCCCCCGATACCCAGGGTGTTTTGGCGCAGCGCATAGCCGCCCTTCCCGGCATCGAAACGGTATTGACACGGGCGCAAGCCGCGGCGCAGTTCGAATTGCCCGCAGACCGCATCGGCGACCTCGTGGTCGTATCCCAACAGGACACCGTCATCGGCACCAGCCGCAGTCGCCACGACCTGTCCGGACTCGACGTTCCGCTGCGCTCGCACGGGGGAACGTCGGAACAGAAGGTGCCGCTGCTGGTCAATCGCGGCGTGGGCAAACAGCCTGGAGACCGCCGCTGGCGCAACTTCGATGCATTCGACCTCGGGCTCAATCTCACGGTCCCAAGCTCCTAGGAAATTTGGATGTCCGCCGGCGCCACCCCGTCGCAATCACGCGAGCTTATTCGAGAATCGCTGCGTATCGCGGGCGAGAAAGTGTCTCGCGATCGCGTGATCGAAGTTCGCCACCCTTACAGCGGCGCTCTGGCAGGCACGGTTCCCAAGGCGAGCCTCGATGATGTCAAACGCGCGCTGCATATTGCGCGCGAATTTCGTTCGCCGCTGACGCGTTACGACCGCTTCAAGATCCTCACGAAGGCTGGCGCCATCGTCGCTGCCAAGCGCGATGCGCTTGCGCGGCTGATTACCCTGGAGTCCGGGTTGTGTCTGAAGGACTCGTATTACGAGGTCGGCCGCGCTTCGGATGTGCTGCTGTTCGCAGCCAACCAGGCGTTGGTCGACGACGGCGAGGTGTTCTCCTGCGATCTCACCGCGCACGGCAAGAGCCGCAAGGTCTACACCTTGCGGGAGCCGCTGCTGGGCGCAATTACCGCGATTACTCCATTCAACCATCCCTTGAATCAGGTGATTCACAAAGTGGCGCCCGCCGTCGCCACCAATAACCGGGTCGTGCTCAAGCCGAGCGAGCGGACACCACTGAGCGCATTTGCGCTGGCGGACATTCTCTATGAAGCGGGGCTGCCGCCCGAGATGCTTTCGGTGCTCACCGGCGATCCGGCGGAGATCGCTGACGAGCTGCTCACCAGCGCCGACGTCGATCTCGTCACCTTCACCGGCGGCGTGCCGATCGGCAAGTACATTGCCGCCAAGGCCGTCTACAAGCGCCAGGTGCTGGAGCTGGGCGGCAATGACCCGATCATCGTGCTCGAGGATGCCGATCTCGAGGAGGCCGCCGCTCTGACCGCAAGCGGCTCCTACAAGAACTCGGGCCAGCGCTGCACCGCCGTCAAACGTATTCTCGTTGACCAAAGTGTAGCCGACCGCTTCGTCGAATTGCTCGTCGAGGCGACGCGTGCCGTCAAGTACGGCGATCCCTTTGATCCGGCGATGGACATGGGCACGGTGATCGATGAGGCAGCGGCGCGGCGATTCGAGGCGTTGGTACACGAGGCGGTGGCGGGCGGCGCCAAGCTGCTGATCGGCAACATCCGCCGTGGCGCGCTCTACTCTCCCACCGTTCTCGACCATGTCACGCCGGATATGACGGTCGTGCGACACGAAACCTTTGGCCCGGTCTCTCCCGTGGTCCGCTTCAAGACCGTGGACGAGGCGATCCGTATCGCCAATTCAACCGCCTATGGGCTGTCATCGTCGCTGTGCACGAATCGTCTCGACTTGATCACGCGTTTCATCCGCGAGCTGAATGTCGGCAGCATCAACGTGCGCGAAGTGCCGGGCTACCGCCTGGAAATGACGCCGTTCGGAGGTATCAAGGACTCCGGCTTGGGCTACAAGGAAGGCGTGCTGGAAGCCATGAAGAGCTTCTGCAACATCAAAACCTATTCGCTGCCCTGGTGAGGTAGTACCGGCACGAATGGGCAGCACTGTCATTCTTGACTTGATGGGCGGGGTCGCGCTCCTCCTCTGGGGACTGCACATGGTGCACAGTGGCATCGTGCGCGCATTCGGCGCCGATCTTCGGCGCCTGCTGGGAATTGCACTCCACAACCGTTTTCGCGCGTTCCTGGCGGGCGCGTTTGTCACGGCACTGCTGCAGAGCAGTACAGCGACTGGATTGATGGCTGCCTCATTCGTTACCGGCGGCACCGTGGACCTGGTTCCCGCGCTGGCCGTTATGCTAGGCGCCAATGTGGGTACTACGCTGGTAGTGCAAGTCCTGTCCTTCAATATAGCCGTGCTGACGCCGATACTTTTGTTTGCCGGCGTGATCGCATTCAAGCGCGGTGGTCGAACCTGGACACGCGATCTGGGCCGAGCCGCAATTGGCATAGGTCTGATGTTGCTGGCGCTGCACATTTTTCTCGGCGCTCTCACGACAACGGAAAGCTCGGCTGCCGTGCGCGCACTCCTCGGTGCGATCACGAGCCAGCCGATTCTCTGTCTGCTGGTCGCGGCTGCATTCACCTGGGCGGCGCATTCGAGCGTCGCGGTCGTGTTGGTGGTGATGTCCTTGGGGGCCGCTCAGCTCATCTCACCGACCGCAGTGATCGCCATGGTGCTCGGCGCGAACGTCGGCAGTGCCCTCAATCCTTTGCTTGAGGCAAGCCAACCGGGAAACCCCGCCAGCCGGCGTCTGCCAATCGGCAATGTGCTCACGCGATTGGTCGGGTGTGCGCTGGTGCTGCCGTTGCTGCATCCGATCGCGGACACGCTGCAGCAGTTCGAACCGAACTCCGCGCGCCTTGCCGCGGATTTTCATACCACGTTCAACGTGGTGCTCGCATTGCTGTTCATTGGCCCGCTCGATCTCGTCGCCAGAATGCTCACGCGCTGGCTGCCGGATCAGCCGAAGGCTGCCGATCCCGGCACCCCGGTCTATCTGGATTCTTCTGCAGCCGGCACTCCCGCGGTAGCGTTGGTGTGCGCCGCCCGCGAGGTCCTGCGGACGGGCGATGTCATTGAAGCGATGCTGCGGCAGGCGATGACGGCACTGCTGACGAATGACCGCAAATTGGTCGCCGAGATCAGCCGCATGGATGATGCCGTCGACAGTCTCAATGACGCGGTAAAACTGTACGTTACCCGAATGACTCGCGACAGTCTGGATGATCGCGACGGCTTTCGCGCAATGGAGATCATTTCATTTTCAATCAACCTCGAGCACGTCGGCGACATTATCGACAAGAATCTAATGGATCTTGCCAGCAAGAAGATCCGGCGCGGAATCACCTTTTCGAAAGAAGGCGAGGCGGATCTCGTGGAGTTTCATCAGCAGGTCCTCGACAGCCTGAAACTTGCAGTCGGGATCTTCATGTCCGGCGACATGAACATTGCTCGTCAGCTGATCGCGGCAAAAACACAGCTGCGCGAGAAGGAGTTCGCGGCTGCCGAGCGCTACCTGGCGCGCTTGCGCGAAGGCACGCCCGAAACCATCGAATCTTATTCGCTCGATTTGGACATTCTCCGCGATCTTAAGCGCATTCATTCGCACCTTTGTTCGGCTGCTTACCCCGTACTCGAGCGCGCGGGAGCCCTGCAGCGCAGCCGGCTGAAGGATTCCGCAGCCGACCGGCGGAAAACCGCGGCGCAGCGAGCGCCGACGAAACCGCACACACCCTGATCTTTGTTCCTTGCCCTTTAAATGCGGAAACATCTCACATGACCGAGCAAATACTGCTGACCCCCGGCCCGCTGACGACTTCGCTGTCGACCAGGAGTGCGATGCTTAACGATTGGGGATCGTGGGACGGCGCGTTCAATGCGCTGACCGCGTCGGTCAACCGCGACCTCGTCGATATCGTGCAGGCCACTGACGACCACGTTTGTGTGCCGTTGCAGGGCAGCGGCACATTTGCCGTCGAGGCGGCGCTCGGCACGCTGGTTCCAAAGGGCGGCAAGGTACTGGTGGCGGACAACGGCAGCTACTGCAAACGCATCGTGCGAATCCTCAGCTATCTCGGCCGCGAGGCCGTCGTGTTGCCGCACGGCGAACAAGAGCCGGCGGACCCGGCGCGCATCGATGCCGCGCTGACGGCCGATGCGTCGATCACCCATGTCGCGCAGGTGCATTGCGAGACCGGCACCGGAATTTTGAATCCCCTGCCGAAGATTGCGGCGATCGTGGCGAATCACGGCCGCGCGCTGATCGTGGACGCGATGAGTTCCTATGGCGCCATCCCGATCGATGCGCGAGCCATCCGCTTCGATGCTCTGGTAGCCGCCTCCGGAAAATGCCTCGAGGGCGTACCCGGCATGGGCTTCGTGATCGCGCGCCGCGCATCCCTTGAGCGCTCCGCAGGCAACAGTGGTTCGCTGGCCATGGATCTCCTTGACCAGTGGCAGTACATGCAGCAGACGGGGCAGTGGCGATTCACACCCCCGACGCACGTGATTGCCGCGCTGCGCGCCGCCATCGATCAGTACCAAGCGCAGGGAGGACAGCCGGCCCGCTTGGCGCGTTACACGGAGAACTGCGCCACGCTGGTGGCGGGTATGCGGGCGCTGGGCTTCCGAACGTTCTTGCCGGACGCGTTGCAGGCACCCATCATCGTCACCTTCCACTCGCCGCCGGACCCCAACTACGGGTTCAGCGAGTTTTACCGGCGGGTGCGCGAATTGGGATTCGTCCTGTATCCGGGCAAGCTGACCGCGGTGGACACATTCCGGGTCGGCTGCATCGGCGCCATCGGCGCCGATGCGCTGCGACAGGCGGTGGCCGCCGTCGCCACCACCCTACGCGAAATGGGGGTCCGGCGGCTCACCGCTGATTGAAGCGATCAGCGGCAATACCCCTCGTGATCGCCGCACTCATGCCACGCATGTTCGCGATAGTACCGATGATGATCGCGATCATAGTAGCCTTCGGCGGGTACGACCACGCAGCCCAAAACGAGGCCGATCAACGCCAATAGGAAGCTGCTCTTCGCAACGCGCGTGGTATTTTTCATGGATGCTCCTGCGGGTTTATGCGACCACGCTCAGGCTATCGCGCGCATCTCAGCACCGAAGTCGTCTGGCACCTACAACGTGTGTCGCCAAAGCGCCTACAAGACCCAGGACTGGATGACAGACGCGTGCGGCGCGAAGCGCTAGCATGCATCCCTGCATTTCCAGGAGAAAAACCTTGCGTCCGGTCAAATGCTCATCGCTGGTTCTGTTTGCGGCGCTGCTGCTCGCCGCTTGCGGCGGCGGTAGCGGCGGCGATGGAATGCCGATGTCCACCCCGACGGCAACTCCATCGCGGGGAACGCTGTTGCAGAGTCCACCTGAACTTTTGTCGACATTGACAACATCCAGTTTTCTGCTGCAACTCAATCTCGCGGCCAACCAGCAGTTGTTGAGTCTCAGCGGTGCGCCGGTCTGCGACATTCTCATGTATCACATCGAGTACGCGACGGTGGGCGGCGCCAACGAACCCACCACGGCTTCGGCCGCGCTGCTGGTGCCCACGGGCTTTGGCGCGACTTGCACCGGCGCGCGTCCCATCGTTCTGTACGCGCACGGCACCACCACGGACCGCGCGTTCAACATGACGAATATGCAGAATTTTGAGACTCTGTTTCTGGCGGCGATCTTCGCGTCCCAGGGCTACATCGTCGTGGCGCCAAACTATGCCGGATACGATACCTCGACTCTCGACTACCATCCCTACTTGATCGCCGATCAGCAATCCAAGGACATGATTGACGCGCTGACGGCGGCACGCGCCGCGCTGCCGTTCGCCTCGGCCACCTTGACGAAGGATAGCGGCCGGCTCTTTATTACGGGCTACTCTCAAGGTGGATACGTGGCGATGGCCACGCATCGCGCCATGCAGGCAGCCGGCATGAAGGTCACAGCGTCCGCCCCGATGTCGGGTCCGTATGCGTTGGCCGCGCTCGTCGATGCCGTGTTCTACGGCGAGATAAACGGCGATGCGCCCATCTCCTCCACCCTGCTGCTGACCGCTTATCAGAGGGCTTACGGGACCATCTACGCCAACGCCGTGGATGTATTCGACGCTCAATACGCGACTGGAATCGACTCGCTGCTGCCAAGTGCCACGCCGAGGAGTCAGCTGTATGTGCAGGGGAAACTTCCCGAATACACTCTGTTCAGCTCAACGCCGCCGGCTCCGCAATTCGCCGACCTTACGCCCCCACAGACGCCGGCGAATCTGGCCGAGGTGTTCGCGCTCGGCTTTGGCACCGGCAATCTGCTGCAAAACAGTTATCGCTTGGCCTACTTGCAGGATGCGCAGGCAAATCCTGATGGTGGGTTCCCGACGGTTACCACCGGGGTTGCCGCCCCTGCTCCCGCTCTGCCTTGGCGACAGGCTTTGCAATTGAATGATTTGCGCAATTGGGTGCCGACCGTTCCGGTACAGCTCTGCGGCGGCGCTGTCGACCCACTGGTGTTCTGGCTCAACACCGCGCTGATGCAGAACTACTGGGCCTCACACGCGCCGCCATCCGCAGCCATCGGCGTGCTCGATTTGGAATCCTCTGTAGTGCCCAATGATCCCTATGGCAATCTAAAACAGGGTTTTGAGGTGGCAAAAGCGCTGGTTGCCGCCAACGCCGTGGCGCAGGGCGCCACCGACGGTGGCGCGCTTGCAGTCGCCGAAGTCTATCATGCGACACTCGTAGCGCCCTTCTGCTTCACGGCGGCCAGGTCGTTTTTCGCGAACCAATAGCGCTCCGGGTATCTGATCTATACTCGTGGGCGTATTCGACGTCAGCGGGGACTTTAAATATGAAGCGTTTAATCACTCTCGGTTTGGGTTGCCTGTTGCTCGCATCGCCGCTTTACGCGGCTTTGAAACCAGGCGATGCGGCCCCCGATTTCACGACGCAAGCCACGCTTGCCGGCGTGCCGTTCAAATTTTCCCTGGCTGACGCGCTCAAATCCGGCCCGGTCGTGCTGTATTTTTATCCCGCCGCATTCAGCAAGGGCTGCACCGTCGAAGCCCATGAATTTGCCGAGGCGACCGATAAATTCAAGGCCCTCGGCGCCACCGTCATCGGCGTATCGCACGACACCATCGATACGCTCAACAAGTTCTCGGTGAGCGATTGCCGCAGCAAATTTGCGGTGGCTTCGGACGCGGATCTGAAGATCACGAAGGAGTACGACGCCAGGCTCTTTTATATCACCTCATACTCCGATCGCACCTCTTATGTGATCGCGCCGACCGGCAAAATCATCTACGAATACACTGCCTTGAGCCCTGACAAACACGTGGAGAACACTCTGGCGGCCGTTGCAAAATGGCGGGCGGACCAAAAGACCGGGTCTTAAGCTTGCAGTGATCGCGGACGCAGGTACCGCAATGCCGTGGCAATCGCCAAGCTGCACAAAAGACAAGCGGCACCCAACCACAATGCGCCCTGAGTGTCGTCCGGGCTGACGATCAAGCCCACCATGGTGGGCCCCAAACTCGAGCCGAGCAGGCCGACGCCGCTGGTCAAAACCGCCGATCGCCTGGTCGGGTCGGCTTCGATGATCATCGGCACGAGGAACGGCAGGATGAACAGCCAGATGAATCCGAAAACCGCCGCATCTATGAGGAACAACAGCGCGGAGGGATGGGTGCCGAGTAGCGCGACCATCACAAAATCCACGGCCGCGCAGGCTACAAACACCGGAAACCAGTGCAAACGGCCGGCGGACAGCGTGGCACAAGTGCCTCCGAGCACCTGAAACGCCAGCGATACGTACACTGCGGTGTCGGAAATGTGGGACGACAGGCCGGCTTGGCGGGCGATGGGATCGTAATAAACCCAGATGCTGACGATGAACATCAATACCAGGAAAACGGATGCCAGGGCCGCGAGACCCCTCAATGGCGGCATCACGAACGAGCCCTTCCCTGAAGGTTTCGGCAGGGCTTGAAACGCGCTGGGTAAAGCCAACGACACCACCGCGCACACCAAGCCGGCGACGGCCAGCAATCGGAAGTCGCTCTGCACGGCGCGACTCGGCCCGATCCATGCGGTCATGGCGGCAGCGAGGATGAACTGCGCGAGAGTTTGGACGCTCAAATAAATCCCCGCCCAGCGCTCCGGAACCGGCGAGCGCGCAATCATGCAGGCGGTCACCCCGATGAGAAGCCCGCCCGCGGCGCCCGTCAGCGCCCGCAATCCCGTTATGGAGCCCCCGGCGGCGAGCGGCGTGAGATAGTTTCCGAGCGCCAGCACCAGACTCGCGGCGATGCCGATGGCTCGCAGCCGCCGCGAAGGCAAAAGCGCCGCGCCCAATGCAGCGGCCGCGCCCATGCACAGCAACTCGGCGGAGGCGATGACCCCGAGTTGGGATAAGTCAATGTGCCCCTGCGTGAGCAGTGCGCCCAGGACGATGGGCTGCAGGCCGGGGATCAGAATCCCGATGGTGCCGACGAACACAATGGCGGCGATCTCAAGTGCGGTGGGCCGCGGACCGATCCAATTCCCGGATTGGCCCTTATTCATGTTCGCAATGCTTGTACAATTGGCGTGACCCGGATATCGACGCGGCGTTGGCGCGATTCTACACGGTGGCGGAGTGGACAATGGCAGCATCAATTGGCCAGGATCTGGAATTGCGCCGACGGGCGGAGGCCGTTATTCCCGGGGGCATGTACGGCCACCAATCGACCGCCCTTCTGCCCGACGATTACCCGCAGTTCTTTTCCCGAGGAGCGGGTGCGTATCTTTGGGATGTCGACGGCAGCCGCTACCTCGATCTCATGTGCGCCTATGGTCCGCAGCTGTTCGGCTATGCCCACGAGGCGATCGACGCGGCCGCCATCGAACAGATGGGTCGCGGCGATCCGCTTACCGGTCCCACGGCGTTGATGGTCGAGCTCGCGGAGCGCTTGACCGCCATGGTGAAGCACGCGCAGTGGGCGATGTTCTGCAAAAACGGCACCGATGCCACCACCATGGCGCTGGTGACGGCGCGCGCGCACACGCGCCGGAAAACGGTGGTGCTTGCCAAAGGCACCTATCACGGCGCCGCACCGTGGTGTACGCCGCGGCCTGCCGGCACTACGCCCGAAGATCGGGCCAATCAGATCTTCTGCAGCTACAACGACGTTGGCAGCCTGGAAGAGGCCGTGGCTCGGGCCGGCGGCGATCTCGCAGCCATTTTTGCCTCGCCCTTCAAGCACGATGCCTTTGTCGATCAAGCGATGCCGGATCCCCTCTACGCGCGCCGGGCGCGCGAGCTGTGCGATGAGCGCGGGGCATTGCTCATCGTCGATGACGTCCGCGGCGGATTGCGAATCGCACGCGATTGTTCGTGGTCGATCGCCGGCGTGCAGCCGGATCTCTCGAGCTGGGGCAAGTGCATCGCCAACGGCCATCCCATCTCGGCGCTGCTGGGGTCGGAAAAAGCCCGAGCGGCCGCCGCCTCGATTTTCGTCACGGGTTCGTTCTGGTATGCCGGGTCGCCCATGGCCGCGGGTCTTGCCACGTTGAGCTTGGTCGCCTCAACCGACTATCTCGAGCGCATCCAGCGTTTGGGACAGAAACTTCGCGCCGGTCTGCATGAACGCGCTTCGTCCTGTGGATTCGGCCTGCGGCAGACCGGACCGGCGCAAATGCCCCTGTTTCTTTTCGACGCGGATCCTGATTTGCGATTGGGCTTTCATTGGTCCAGCCAGATGCTGAAGCGCGGCGTCTATGTGCATCCCTGGCACAACATGTTTTTGAGCGCTGCCATGACCGATGGGGACATCGACGCGGCGCTCGACGCCGCGAGCGGCGCGTTCAATGATTTGCGATCGAAGCGCGCGGCGATCAAGCCCTCGCCGAAGCTGCAGGCTTTTTTTGCGCCAAAAGCAGTGGGATAATGATGATCACCCCCCAGGTACGCTGAATCGGCGGGAGCAGCAATGGAATTTGTCGCGCATTCGGCAGATGGACAGACGGTCCGCTACAAGGATCCGAAACGCTACGCCTGGCTTTCCGCCTTCAGCGGTCCGTTCCTTGGGATGGCGACCGTGTTCTCGTATGTGGCGACCGGCGGGCAGCCGTGGGTGTTGTTTGTTCCCCTTGCTTACGTGTTCGTGCTCATCCCGATCGCCGACGGACGGTTTGGCGAGGATACGCACAACCCGCCCGACGCCATCGTGCCGCTGCTGGCGGGCGACCCGTACTACCGCTCGCTCCTGTATGCCGACATCTTTCTCCTGTACGTCAGTTTCGTTGCCAGTCTATGGCTGGTCGGCACGCACAGCATTCCGTGGTGGGCCTATCTCGGTTTCGCGCTGTCGGTGGGCATCACCAGCGCCGACGCCATCCTGCTCGGGCATGAACTCGGCCACAAACTCAGCAAGGCTGATCGGTTCGCAGCCCAGGTGGCGCTGGCGCTGGTCGGCTACGGGCACTTCAGCGTCGAACACAATCGCGGTCATCATGTGCAGGTGGCGACGCCCGAAGACAGCGCGAGTGCGCGCATGGGCGAAAGCATCTACCGGTTTGTACTGCGGGAAATACCCGGTGGCCTGGCGCGCGGCTGGCGCCTGGAGAAAAAGCGCCTCGCCGCCTTAAATTTACGTTCCTGGTCGCCGCACAATGAGATTCTGATGTCCTGGTGCCTGACTGCCGCGATTGCGGCCGCGTTGATCGCGGCGTTTGGGTGGCGTGTGGCGCCCTTCCTCGTCATTCACCATCTGTACGCGTGGTACGGTCTAACGCAGGCCAATTACGTGGAACATTACGGATTGTTGCGTCAGAAGCTCCCCACCGGCCGCTACGAAACGCCCGCGCCACGCCACTCCTGGAATACCAACCACATCTTCTCCAACATCATGTCGTTTCATTTGCAGCGCCACTCGGATCATCACGCGAATGTATTGCGGCCCTACCAGGCGCTGCGCAACTTCGAGGACCTGCCGCGACTGCCGAGCGGCTATCCCGGATGTTTCGGACTGGCGATGTTCCCGAAGGCATGGTTCAAGGTGATGGATGCCAGGTTGATCGAGTGCTGCGGCGGCGATTTGAACAAGGCGAACATCGACCCGAAGCACCGCGCCGCGCTGTTCGCAAAATACGGCCAGAGGGATGCAACTCCCGGTTGATCGGCCTCTAGGTCAGCGTGTCTGCAGCAACGCCGCCTCGAAGTCCTGCGCTGCCTTGTCGATGCCGGCGGCCACGTTTTCGATCACCTGCGCAACCTGCGGTACCTGGCCTTCCGCTTCTTTCCACTTCTTCTCATCCATGTATTCGCGAACGGCCGCAACCGGCTTGGCCCCGTAGCCGGTATATGCCCCGGGAGCGTAGATCTGATTTTTGAACCACGGCCGCTCGGGAAGCCCCTTCTCGTTGAGAAACAGGCGCGACACCCGCTGCAAGTCGGCGTTGATGATTTCGAGGGACTGTGGCGGCAGCGCTGCCGAGCCCTTGGTTTGAAACGCCGCAAGCGCCCGCGAATATCGATCCGCGCTCTTTTTGAGCAGCACGATCGCGTTCTTCATGGGCGCCAGGTTGATAAAGGGCGGCACAATCTCGGCCGGCGGGGGCACCAAAGGCCGGCGCGGATCATCCGTTGCCTTGAAGACGCCTTCGGTCAATTCGAGATTGCGCTCCGCAAACTCCTCCTGTTTGTCTTTCACCAGCTTTTCAAGCTCGCCTTCGTACTTCTCGATGGCATCCGCCTGCGGGGAGAAATCAACGGGAATGAAATCGGCGTCGGCGAAGCGCATGATGGCGGTTCCCGCCGTTTGCGAAAGTGCGCGCCCGTAGGCGAAGTCCTTGTCGACGAATTGGGTGTACCAATAAAAATCGTCGTAAATCGAGTGATACTGCGTGCCGTCATCCTCGTCCCCGAATCCGACATTCAGCGAGGAGATGCCGGCGAAATCCTGGAAGGCGGTGTAATCGGAGCCATCTCCGAGCGCGCGCACCACAAGATCATTGCGTTTGCGAAGATCGCCGCGCTCCTCGGCATTCTTCGCCTTGAGAATGCCGTAGAGATGGGCGCGTTGGTAAACCGATAAATGCGTTTCCGGGTCCTCGACATCCCGGGCAATGCCGCTGATGAAATTTTGCAGATCTTGCGTGCCCCCCGGGTGAAAATAGCCGCGGCTATTGCTGTCTGAATTGATATAGGCCACGGCGTGCCTCTGCAACTCAGCGAGATGAGTCTCCACCCATTCGACCGATCCCAACAGGCCGGGCTCCTCGCCATCCCAGGCGCAATAGATGATGGTGCGCAGCGGCGTCCAGCCGCGGGCGTGCAGCTCGCCCAGCGCCCGCGCTTCCTCCAGCATCGCCGCCTGTCCGGAGATGGGATCTTCCGCCCCGTTGACCCACGCGTCGTGATGATTGCCGCGGATCACCCATTGATCCGCGTCCGCAGCGCCGTGAAGCGTGGCAATGACATCGTAGATCGGCTTGATATCCCAGTTGGAACTAACCTTGAGATGCACCAGTGCAGGTCCCGGACCCACGCGGTAAGTGATCGCAAGCCCACCTCGCCACTTTTCCGGCGCCACCGGGCCCTTGAGCGCCGAAAGCAGCGGCAGCGCATCCGCGTATGAAATCGGCAGCACGGGAATCGCCGTGATGGTCTTTGCGTCCTTGAGCGGCAGACGCTTGGCGTCGGCGGTGGCGCCGACCCCCGGGGTCAAAGGATCGCCCGGATATTCCGTGTCCATGACGCTGCCTCGCTGCACCCCGTTTCCCGGCCGCCAGCCGCCAGCCGGATAATCCTCGCCCTGAAAATAGCCGTCTCCCTTCGGATCCGAGTAGATGATGCAGCCAATGGCGCCGTGTTCGGCCGCGACCTTTGGTTTGACGCCACGCCATCCTTCGCCATAGCGTGCAATCACGATGGCGCCCTTGACGGATATCCCGAGCCGATCGAGTTGTTCGTAGTCGTCGCGATTGCCGAAATTCACGTAAATCAGCGGCGCCGTAACATCACCGTCGGCGGAATAGGCGTTGTACGTGGGAAGCTGCTCCGCGGTCTGGCCCGAGGTTGCGTCTCCGGCAACTGCGGGCTCCTGGAGCTTGGCGCGGAAGCGCTTGGGCTGCAGCATTTCCAGCACCCGGATCTTCGGCGTCGGAAACAAGACATCGAAGGTCTCGATTTTTGCGTCGAAACCCCACTCCTTGAACTTGGAGAGAATCCATTCGGCGTTGTCCTTGTCGTAGGGCGAGCCGACGTGGTGTGGCCGCGCGCTCAAGCGCCGCATGTTCTCGCGGATGTTGGCTGCGGAAACGCCCTCCTTGAACCTTCCCTCCCATTGACCCTGCAGCGCCGCGCTGTGCGCGCTGTATCCCAGCATCACCGCGGCCGCCGTATTCGAATTATTGGGTTCGGATAACACGGCAATTGAAGGCGCCACGAGAAGCAGCAGGCTGCTCAGCCAACGAATCTTCATCAGGAGATCCCCGGTAGCGTTGCACGCTTTGATTATGGTTTCGGACGCGCAATCCTAGTCCCTTTCCAAAGCACTGGGTAGCGGGCCGGTTTTATCGGGACCGGCTATCCAATACAATCCACATTGCCTGGCAAATGACGCAACTTCCAAGGGGATCCCAATGAGACATATGCTCGCCGCGCTCGCCCTGATTGCCGTGTCCAGCGTCGGCTCGGCAGCCGATCAGCCGAAATTTTCCGGCGAATGGAAAATGAATCCGGCTAAGAGCAATTACGCCGGGTTTCCCGCGCCGGCTTCAATGACCCGTAAAATCGAGCTGGCCGAGCAGTCGTTGGTCATCGTGGAGAATCAAAGCGGCGGTGCATCGGATGGCACGACGACGCGGAAATACACCACCGACGGCAAATCCTCGGCGTTCGAAATCAACGGCACCGCCATAACCGGCTCGGCGACCTGGGATGGCGCCGCGATAATCGTAAACACAATCGTGGAAAGCGTCGGCCTGACGTTCAAGGACCGGATGTCCCTGTCCGCGGATGGCAAGGAGCTTACCAGCGTGGTTCAGATAGCGTCGCAACAGGGCCCCGCTGAACTGACCATCGTGTTTGACCGGCAATAACCGAGGCGCCATGCAGCGTCAGGCGCCACTCGGAAGCCACCCTGCCGGGCTGCTGATGCTGTTCTTGCTCGCGGCAGTCCCCGCCGCCGACGCACAGCAAGTGCCTAGGCCGCGGGATCTGGCCTATCCGGGCATCATCGAACTTCAGGTCGATGCGACCAATGTCGGCCAGAAGATTTTCAAAGTCCACGAGCGGATTCCCGTCAAGGCCGGAAAGATCGCGCTGCTCTACCCCAAATGGCGGTTGGGCGCACACTCGCCGGCGGGCATGGCTCTGTCGCAGTTCGCCGGCTTGCTGCTTACCGCCAACCGCCAAAGACTGGAATGGATGCGCGACCCTTTGGACGTGTATGCATTCAATGTGGACGTGCCCGCCGGCGTGGCCGTCCTGGATGCGGATTTCGAGTTTCTGTCGCCGGTGGAGAGAAATCAGGGCGCCGTTCTCGTCACTGCCGAAATGCTTGCCGTTCACTGGGAAGCGATGCTGCTGTATCCGGCCGGCTACTACGCGCACGGAATCCTCTTCAGGCCGAGCGTTCTGCTGCCGCCGGATTGGAAGTTTGCGGGAGCACTCGAATCGACCGGGCAGACCGGCGCGGAGGTGCGATTCAAGCCGGTCAACCTCGAGGAATTGATCGATTCGCCCATCTATGCCGGCAGGTATTTCAAACGCATCGATCTGGATCCCGGCGCCAGGGTGCCCGTGTTTCTCGACATGGTCGCCGACAGTCCCGGCAATCTCGAGGCCACCCCGGAACAACTCCAGGCCCATCGCGCCGTGGTACAGCAAGCCTACAAATTATTCGGCTCGCACCATTATGACCACTACGATTTTCTACTGGCCTTAAGCGACGAGTTCAGCTTTGCCGGGATCGAGCATCACCAGTCGGGCGAGAATGGCGTGCGCACCACCTATTTCTCGGAATGGGACCGGCAGCAAGCCTGGCGCTCCAATCTGGTCTCGCACGAATACATCCATTCGTGGGACGGGAAATTTCGCCGGCCGGCCGACCAGTTGACTGCAAATTTCAACATGCCGATGCAGGACTCCCTGTTATGGGTTTACGAGGGAGCGACGAGTTATTGGGGACATGTGATTGGCGCACGATCGGGCCTGGTGGAAGTCTCTCAGATGCGCGATGGGCTCGCTGCGACGGCGGCCCTCTATGATCATCGTATCGGGCGCAGCTGGCGATCGCTCCAGGACACCACCAATGAGCCGATCATCACGCAGCGCCGGCCCTTGGGTTGGATTTCGTGGCAACGCGCCGAGGATTACTACAGCGAAGGCGAATTGATCTGGCTGGACGTCGATACCAAGATCAGGGAATTGTCCGGCGACAAGCGTTCCCTGGATGATTTCGCCCGCAGCTTCTTCGGAGTTCAGGATGGACGCCATGAGCCGCTGGGGTACACGTTCAAAGACGTGGTCGATGCACTGAGCGCCGTGCAGCCATTCGACTGGGCGCCGTATCTCCGCACTCGACTGGACGGGCACGGACCCGGCGCGCCTTTGGACGGCGTGGCGCGGTCTGGATGGAAACTGATCTACACCGACCAACCGACCAACTTCTTCAAGGATGAAGAGGCCTACCGCAGGGTCACGGACTTTTCCTATTCGCTGGGCTTTGGGGTCGACAGCGACGGGCGCCTCGTCAACCTGGTATGGGACTCTCCCGCATTCAAGGCCGGGCTCACCGCAGGCTACACGCTGCTGGCGGTCAACGGCAGAGCGTTCAAAGCGGAATTGCTCAAGGCGGCGATCACCGCCGCCAAGAGCGGCGCTGAACCGATCGAATTGCTGCTCAGGAAGGATGATCGCTACGTCACGCAACGCATCGATTATCACGATGGACCGAAGTATCCCCGCCTGGCGCGCATCGAAGGCACGCCGGACCGGCTGACGGCGATCTTTCAGCCCCTGAAATGAGTCGGCGGGGCCAGCGCCAGATCCTTGCACAATGCGTCGCGGACCGCAGCCGGCAATGGATTGAGAGCATATCGATAGTGGTCGTGATCGACTCCGATGCTCAACGAGCCCTTGCCCTGCATGGCCTCGACCATTGTCGGCGACAGTTCGAAGCGTAGAAAATGCACCGCTGAGGTCTTCTCATCGTTCTCGCGCGCCAGATCTTCGTCGGCAATCGCAAAAACCCGCTGCATTTCGCTGACCCGCACCCAGCAGCGGTCTTCGACGCCGATCAATTTTTCGAGCGCCGCGCGCCGCTCGGCCGGATCCGGAAATTCGAGCAGCAGCGTCACCTTCCAATTGCTGCCGTCTGGAATCAGCGGATTGTAGGCATCGAGCTCTGCTTGTATCCCGTCGCTTTCGAAAATGCGCTCGACGCGCAGCATCTCGAGAATTTGGTAGCGTATCGTGGTGCGATCTTCGAAGCACCAGGTCATATTGGGGCCGACCGCCACGTTGCGCAGCTGCTTGTGGGCAATGACCTCGCTGCGCAATCGCGGCCTTTGTTCAGCGTATTGCTCCAAGCTCATCAGGTCTGCGCGCGCCAACTTCTGCATGTCAGCGCGCCGTGAACTTCACTGACAGGGATCTACAAGCCATACGCCATCCGCAGCAGCGTCAGGGGATGGGTCGGGTGCGAGCCATTCGCCATGCCGCTTTCGATCTGATGGCCGGCCATCGGGCAATCGCTCGCGTAATAATCGGCTGCGGCCGCCTGCACCCGTTGTACCACCGGCTTGCCGATTTTCATGGAGATATCGCGAAACTGCCGTTTCACCCCGTAGGTGCCGTTGTGACCCGAACAACGTTCGATGGGCTCCACCGTGGTTCCTGGAACCAGCTGCAGAATATCGCGCGTCTTGAGTCCGATATTCTGCACGCGCAGGTGGCATGCCACGTGGTAGGCGACTTTGCCGAGCGGACGCGTAAAGTCGGTGCGCAGCAATCCGGCCTTGTGCCTGGCAGCCAGGTATTCGAAAGGGTCGAAAAAATGCTGCTTGATCTTGGCGATATCCGCATCGTCCGGAAACATCAGCGGCAATTCCTGCTTGAACATCAGCACGCATGAGGGAATCGGCGCGACGATGTCGTAGCCACGCTCAATCATCGCCTTGAGCTGCGGGACATTCCTGGCCTGCAACTCCGCCACCGCCTGCAAATCGCCCAGTTCGAGTTTGGGCATTCCGCAGCAGCTTTCCTGTTCCGCCAGCGTAACCTCGATGCCGTTGTGCTCGAACACCCGCGCAAGGTCGAGCCCGATCTGCGGCTCGTTGCGATTCACGTAACAGGTGACGAATAACGCCACCTTGCCGCGCGTGGCTCCGGCTGTTTGCGCCGCGGCGTCAGGATCTGGCCGCACGCTGATCTGCTTGCCCAACTGCTTGCGAAGTGAGTTGGACTCGTATTCAGGAACGGGGGCTTGGCGGTGCACGCCGAGCGCAGCGTCCAGTACCTTGCGTCCCATCGAGCTGCGGATGCCGGCGTTGACTGCCTCGGCGATGATGGGAATGCCCGCGAGCCTGCCGACCAGATCGGTGGAGCTCAAGACCTTGTCGCGCCAGCGGGTTCCGCCGCTGCGATGCTTCACGACCTTGGCGCGCAGCATCAAGTGGGGGAAATCGACGTTCCATGGATGCGGCGGCACGTACGGACACTTGGTCATGTAGCACATGTCGCAGAGATAGCAATTATCGACCACCTGCCAATAGGCCTTCTTATCGACGCCATCGAGCTCGCCGCTCTTCGACTCGTCGATCAACTCGAACAGCGTCGGAAAGGAGTTGCACAAATTGAAACAGCGCCGGCAGCCATGGCAAATATCGAATACCCGCTCGAGTTCCTTCTCGAGCGCGGCCGGGTCATTGAACTCCGGGGCTTGCCAGTTCAGGGGATGGCGCGTAGGCGCCTCGAGACTGCCCTCGTGTCCAGCCTTTAATTTTCCGTCAGACAGGTGAAACTCCAAGACCGAAATTGCAGCGGGCTCCGTGATGGAGCCCGCTTAGGCCTAGATCGACCGTCGCCCGCGACGATCTAAAGGTTGTCCAATGCCTTCTGGAAGCGATTCGCGTGCGAGCGTTCCGCCTTGGCCAGCGTTTCGAACCAATCGGCAATTTCGTTGAACCCCTCTTCTCTGGCGCTCTTGGCCATGCCGGGATACATGTCCGTGTATTCGTGCGTTTCGCCCGCAATGGCCGCCTTGAGATTCAGCGAGGTCGCGCCGATCGGCAAGCCCGTTGCCGGGTCGCCCACCGCCTCCAAGTACTCCAAATGACCGTGTGCATGACCGGTTTCGCCTTCGGCAGTGGAACGGAACACGGCCGAGACGTCATTGAACCCTTCGACATCCGCCTTGGCTGCGAAGTACAAATAACGCCGGTTCGCCTGCGATTCGCCGGCAAACGCGTCCTTCAAATTCTTTTCCGTCTTGCTACCTTTTAAATTCACGACTCACTCCTTCCGACCGATGGTCTCGGTTTCAATTCAAATGAAATGCCTGCACGACGTTAGACCCCAACGGCGCGCGAAGTCAAATTGGCGCTCTCTATCGGCATCGAGTGCCGCAGCCGGCGTGCGTCGGCGCCGCGAGGCGTCGCGGCAGTGAGGCGGTATGTAATTGAAAATGCTCGAAGTATCGCTTTCCCTAGGTGCTGATGCTGACTGCGTTCAGCAGTCCGATGGCGACCGAGAACGTCGCCACCATGATTGCAGACGACACGTGCCCTTCCTCGATGCGCTTTGCCTGGCTGCGCAGCGCCAGCAGTACTCCCAACTGCACCACACAGGTTATCGCCGCCCACACCACCATTTCAACGAGGGAGTGTGTGTAGTAGATCGCGGCCAGCATCGGAATGGTGAATCCCAACACCGCGCCGATGAAGGTTATGGCCACTGCGATATTGTCGTGCGCAATGAGCGCAAATTCCTTGTACGGGGTCGCGCGCGCGTAAATGTACACAAAAAATACGAGCAGCACGACCGATGTCCCGAGGTATTCGATGAATGAAACGATGGCATTGATCATGACGATCCTCAATTTACAAAATAGTGTGGAACAAAATTGCTGGTATTGGTGGTGACGGCGGAACTGTCCTCGCGTACGCACATGCCCGCGCCTTGTCCGTCGATCACCCAGGAGCCGATCACGGCATGGTGCCCATCGAAGCATGGCAGGGCCTGCAGTGCTTGGTAGATGTGGCCTTGATCACCATAGGGCCCATCGGATCTGAACAGGCACTCGTTATTCGAGTACAGCTCGATGTTGGCGCCCTCTCGCGAGTACAGAGGTTTCTTGACGTAGGCGCTCAATTGACCGGGTTCGAAATATGCCGGCAGAAGATTGGGATGATTCGGAAAAGTCTCCCAGAGGATCGGCAGCAGGCCCTTGCACGAAAGCGCCGCCTTCCACATCGGTTCGATGAATTGCGTGCGGGTTTGCGATAAGTGCGCGCCAAATTCCTCACGCATCAACCATTCCCAGGGATACAGCTTGAACAGATGCTCGATCGCTTCGCCTTGCAGATCGACGAAGCAACTGTCAAGCGGATCCCAGCCGATTTCCTCCATGATCAAGTGCTTTGCAAGCCGGCCCGCTTGCACCACGGTGTCAACGAGGTAGGTCGTGCAGACCCAGTCCTCCTCATTATCATCCACGCTGGCGAGATGCACCGGCCCGGCCCCGGGAAGCTGCCGCCAGCGTGCAATCAGGCGTTCGTGAATTGAATTGAATTGATCAGCGGCGGGAAATTTGTCCTTAAGCCAAAACCACTGGCACACCGCGGACTCGAGCAAGGCGGTCGGGGTGTCCGCGTTGTATTCAAGCATTTTCGGCGCGCTGTTACCGTCATAGGCCAGATCGAAGCGGCCGTACAAGGAGAAGTCGTTGCGCCGCAGGGATGCGGCAAGTGGGTCCCAAAAGGCCGGCGGTATCGCCAGTTGCCCCAAACGCTCGCTCGCGACCGCAATTTTGAGCGCGGCTATGCACATGGCGTGCAGCTCATTGGTCGCAGCCTCGATGATTTCGACCTGGCGCAGGTCGAAGCGATAACAGACGTCCTCCTTCCAATAGCCGTCGCGGGCATGAAAGGAAAGCCCTTGCGCTTCGAGCTTCTGTGCAAGATCGGCGCGCGGAGCGATGACTTGGCGCTGCATTCAGCCGCTTGCGCCAAAGGCGTGACCCGATGATCCGAAGCCTCCGCGGGAAAAGGAACCGGCGCGGGTGGTTATGCCGCCCTCAAGCGAGCCGGCGCTGGTGATCCGAGCATTGCCGATGCTGCGGGTACTCCCGTCCCCGGCAACGGCAATCGGTCGACCGGAACTTCCATCCCAGTAATAGCGCGGACCGAAGTAATAGCCCGGCTGCGGCACAGTCCCGGCTGAGTGCGAGCAATTGGCAGGATCGCCCCAGTCATGCACGCACTGTTCGAGCGATGCATATCTTTGCTGCTGCAGCTTCTGGGCCCCACCGTCGTAGTAATAGAGCCCCACTGCCGAACCCAGCAGCACCAAACCGACACTGGTTGATTGCTTCATTTTTTTGCTCGCCGCGAAAGGATAGTACTGGACTCTCCGCGCGTCGACCACACGCCCGCCAAAAATGCGGAACACGGGTCCGCAGATGTATGATGCCATCGGTAGGGTCTACCGCGATTGTTGCCACTCAGCATCATTCGGGGGGTCATTGTCTCTGAGCCGACGTCATCTTCTGCAGGCCGCCGCTTCGGCCACGGCCTGGATCGCAGCATCCGCGCGCGGCATTGCCCCGCATGCCGGCGAGGCGGAACCCTCTGTCAGTGCGTTTCCGCTCGAGGCGGTGCGGTTGCGCGCGTCGCCATATCTCACCGCGGTGGAGTCGAATCGTGCCTACCTGCACTCGCTCGAGCCGGACCGGCTGCTGCACAATTATCGAAAAAACGCGGGTCTCGAACCGAAGGCCGCCATTTACGGCGGCTGGGAGAACGACACCATTGCCGGACACACCCTCGGGCACTACCTCTCGGCGCTGTCGCTGCTGCACGCCCAGACCGGTGACACGGAAGCGCCGCGCCGGGTGACCTACATCGTTTCACAGCTGGCCGAATGCCAGGCGAAACCCGGCGATGGTTTTGTGGCGGGCTTTACGCGGCGCCGCGGCGATGTGATCGAAAACGGCAGGTTTGCGATGGAAGAGGTCCGGCGCGCCGATATCCGCGCGCGGCCATTCGATCTGAATGGCGCCTGGTCGCCTTTCTATAACTGGCACAAGTTGATGGCGGGGCTGCTCGATGCGGATCGCTATTGCGGCGAAAAAGCCGCCATCGACGTCGCGAACCGGCTCGGCGGGTACATCGAGGGGTTGTTCGCCGCATTGAGCGGAGCGCAGGTACAGCAGGTGCTGGTCTGCGAGTACGGCGGACTCAATGAGTCGTTCGCCGAGCTTCACGCGCGCACCGGCCAGGGGCGCTGGCTCTCGATGGCGCGCAAATTCTACGACAGTGCGGTGCTGCAGCCCTTGACCCTGGGCCGCGACGAACTCGCACATCTTCATGCCAACACCCAGGTGCCCAAGCTGATCGGGCTGCAACGACTCCATGAGCTCACCGGCGAGCACGACTACGGCCGCGCCGCGGGATTCTTCTGGGATCTCGTGACATCCCGCTACAGCTACGTGATCGGCGGCAATGCCGACCGCGAGGATTTCCAGGCGCCGCTGTCGATTTCCAAGCACATCACCGAACAAACCTGCGAATCCTGCAATACCTACAACATGCTGAAGTTGACGCGCCAGCTGTATGCCGCGCAGCCGCGCTCAGAGTACTTCGATTACTACGAGCGCGCGCATTTCAATCACATCATGGCGCAGCACAATCCGCAGACCGGCATGTTCGCCTACATGGTGCCGCTGATGTCGGGATCGCACCGGCAGTTTTCATCGCCGTACGATGACTTCTGGTGCTGTGTCGGCACGGGCATGGAAAGCCATGCGAAGCACGGCGATTCGATTTTTTGGCGCTCCGCCGATGTGTTGTACGTCAACCTGTTCATTGCATCGCAGCTCACCTGGCAGGAACAGCAGTCGACGGTGGAGCTTGCGACTTCCTATCCGTTCGACGATCGGATCGATTTGCGGATATTGCGGCGGGAGCGCTCCGATCCGCTGACCGTTGCCTTGCGGGTGCCCGGGTGGTGCACCCGTCCCGAAGTCGCGCTCAATGGCCGCCCGATGGCCGTGCGTGCACGCGCAGGTTATGTCCGGCTGCGCCGCACCTGGCGTGCCGGCGATGTGCTCACCCTGACCCTGCCACGCCGCTTGATGATCGAGCCGACCGCCGATGATCCGCGCACCGTCGCATTGCTCTTCGGCCCCATGGTGCTCGCGGCAGACCTCGGCAGTGCGACGGCCAAATGGTCGGGGCCCGCACCGGCTCTGGTCGGTGCGCGGCCGCTGCAGCACCTGCACGCAATTGCGAATGAGCCGGCCGCTTTTGCCACCCGGGATCTGGCGCGGCCTGCCGAGCTTACGTTGCGGCCGTTTACATTGCAGTACGAGCGGAATACCGCGGTCTATTTCCGCTGCTTCGACGACGGCGAGTGGGCCAACGAACAGGTGCGCTACCGACAAGAGCAGTTGCGGCTGCAGGATCTGGCGGCACGCTCGGCGGATGTGATCGACCTGGGAGAGATGCAGCCCGAGCGCGACCACCGACTCGACGCCAAGTTTTCCTACCCGGTGGTGTACCGCGGGCGCACCGGCCGCGACGCTCGCGCCGGCGGGTATTTCCAATTCGTGTTTGCTGCGCGCCCGGGGCCGCTGATATTGCAGGCGAGCTATTGGGGGGAGGAGCGCAATCGCAGTTTCCTCGTCATGGTCGACGGCGTCGAGATCGCCCGCGAGCGGCTCAGCGGCGATCATCCCGGGGAGTTCTTCGACTGCGACTACCAGATTCCGGTCGCGCTCACGCAGGACCGGACCGAGATCACCGTGCGCTTTGAGCCCGAGCCGAATGTCTCGGCGGGACCGGTATTTGGTGTGCGGCTCCTGACCGCGCGGAGCGATGCGGATCCGACCTCGCGCGGCGGCGCTGCCCTCGCTACGGCCCCCGCGGAGTGAACGGCGCGATTTTGCGGACGCGCGCGGCATTGAGCGCCGCCTCGGTATTGGCGCTTTGCGCAAGAAGCTTCAGATTCTCGCGCGTCGGCAACAACAGGGCCCGCTCGCCGCGCTCTGCCATGGACAGCGCCGCCGCCGGCTGAACCCACTCCAGCGCAACGGTTTCACGGCCATCGCATTGGCCGGTCGCCGCCGCCGACGCGCGGCAAATATAAAAATGAGTATCGAAGCGCTTGGGCAGCATCTCCGGGGTGATCCAATGAGCAAATTTGACGAGATCGTCAAGCGCAAGCCGCGCTCCATGACGCCTCATGGTCGACTGGAATGTCTGCCCGATCGACGCTTCCTGTGACAGCGCCGCGCCCCGCCCGCCCGGCAGCATCGCCGCTTCTTCCCAGGCTTCGCGGCAAGCCGCAATTCGCAACGCGCGTTCTTCGACGCTGAATGAGGTATCGCCGTCAAGATGCGCCAACCACGATTCGGAATAATCCTCCGGTTCCACGACTCCGCCTGGAAATACCAGCGCCGATGCGAAGGGCTCGCGCGCATTGCGCTTCACCATCAGCACCTCCAATGGTTCGTCGCGTACCAGCATGACCGTCGCGGCGCGGCGCGGTATCGCAATCTCCGTCCCGTTCTGCTGCTGCTCCACTGTCGTCTCGCGGATGCTCACCGGTGTCCTAAAGCAGCGTAACAACAATGCCCCACGCGGTCCATCTTGCCCGCCGCTAATTCAACACCGCTTCGCGGCCGATCACTTCCTTGAGACAGGCCGCGAGCAGAGCGGTTGCCGCGTCGAGTTGCTCCGGGGAAAGGCTTGCGAATCCGACCATCAGCCCGGGTCTGGGAGGCGCCACTTGGTAGTAGGGATGTATGGGGTAAAGGCCCAATCCCCGTTCGCCGGCGCGCGCGACCAGGCGCTTTAGGTTTGGGTAACTGAGGCGCCGAAACCAGACAACAAGGTGCATGCCGCCCATCGATGGCGCCACCTCGATGTGGTCGCCAAGGTGGCGTGCCAACCCGTCCAGCAGCGCCTGGCGGCGGCCGCGCAGTTCGGCGAGCGACTTGCGCAAATGTTTCTCGTACTGGCGGCTCTCGAGAAAAGCCGCCAATGCAGCCTGCTCTATTGATGAGCAGCCAAGGTCATCCAGGGCCTTGGCCATGACCAGGTCATCGCGCAGTGCCGGCGGGGCGACGATGTATCCCAGCCGCAGACCCGGAAACAGGGTCTTGGAGAAACTGCTGGTATGAATCACGCGCTCGCCGACGTCCAGCGATCGAAGCGCCGGCAGCGGGCGGCTGTCATAGTGGAACTCGCCGTCATAGTCATCATCGAACACCCAGCAGCCATGCGTAGTTGCGTACTTCAGCAGTTCGATGCGCCGGTCCAGCGACAAAATGGATCCGGAAGGGAACTGGTGCGACGGCGTGACATAAATAAGCCGCGGCGCCCGCGCCGGTAGTTCGCTGGTCCGCATGCCGTCGCTGTCGACGCGCACCCGGATGAGCCGCGCGCCATGCGCCAGCAACGCGTGTTGTACGAGCTCGTAGTGTGGATCCTCGATTACCGCAGATTGGCCCTCATCCAGCACCGCGCGCGCGACGATGGTCAGGGCCTGCTGCGTACCACCCACGATGATGACATCGTCCGGAGTGCATGAGACTCCGCGGCGTCGCAAAAGATAGTTGACGATCGCACAGCGCAGTGGATATGACCCCGCGGCATGCGGGTAGCCGGCTTCAGCGCGGGCCGCGGCGGCCAGCAGCTTGCGGCGCCACGCTGCGGACAGCTGGTGGCGCACCAGCGGGTCACCATACTGAAGGTTGTAGCGTGGACCGACCCTCACCCCGGGCATGGTGAACGGGCTGAGCTTTCGCGTCCTTGCGCTGTAGCGCGACTGGGCGCCCATTGCGCTGCGCGCATCCTTGCGCCGCCGTGTCGTCGCAACCCCGGCAACGCGCGTACCCGAACCTGGATGCGCGACCGCCAACTGCTCCGCGCACAACAGCTCATAAGCGCCGAGCACGGTATTGCGCGAGATGCCAAGCGCGGCGGCGAGCGTGCGAGTCGCCGGAAGTTGACTCGCCGGCGCGAATCCGCCACCGAGAATCTCGCGCTTCAGCGCGCGCGCGAGCTGCTCGAACATCGCCCCTTGGCCGTCCATTTTTAGCATCATGGCGGGTGGTACCTTAAAATAATCATATTGTGGCACTTGAGGATACCACTGATATTGCCTATTCTCATCCGATGCAAATCGGCCGACGAAGGATCGTCATGGCGAATTTTGGCGTGGTGGAATTTTGCGGCGAAGGAAAAGGCGGGATATGGAACGAGGCCACGGTCGCATCGCGGCGGAGCTCTCACAATGAGAACGCTCATCGTGGACCACGAGCCCTGCGTCCGCGAGACGCTTCGCAACCTGTGCGAGTCCGACGACAGCATCGACGAAGTGACAGAGGCCGAGTCCGGGGTGACTGCAATAAAAATGATACGTGCGAGGCGGCCGGATTTGCTGCTGCTGGACGTCGAATTGAGCGATATGACCGGATTCGACGTGTTACGGTCTTTGAATGATGCGCGACGGCCACCCGTCATCATGGTCACTGCGCACGAACAGCACGCCGTCGAGGCGTTCCGCATCGGCGCGATCGATTACCTGACGAAGCCGGTCAACGCGGATCGATTCGCGACGGCTATCAAGCGCGTTCATGAGCGACGCAAATCGGCGTTGGCCCAAGCCCAGGATCGCGAGTCCACAGATGTGCAAGGCCTGATCGCGGCAAACAGCCCGCGCCGAAGTTCACCGGCGCGTTTGATCGGCGAGAACTCGCACCGATTGTTTTTTCTTGCCGTTGACGAAGTGGACTACATCGAATCCTGCGGCAACTATGTGCTGATCCATGTCGGGACGCAGAAGTATATCCGCCGCGACACGCTCAAACGCCTGGCTGCTGAGCTGCGCGACGTGGAGTTCGAGTGGATCGGCAGATCAACGCTGCTCAATCTCGCACGCGTCGCATTTGCCGAAAGGCTGGACCACGGCGCGCTTGCGTTTACGCTCAAGTCCGGCGCTCGGCTGGTGTCGAGGGCCAGGATCAGACTCGAGGTGCCCCGCGAGCTCCACCGCACGATCAGTGCAGAGTGAACCGCGGCGATCTTGATTCGGGCGCGGACCGCGGGCCCGCGAGAGATAGTGCGACCGTCCTGCTCCTCACGCTCCCCAGCCGCGCGCTTCCACGCAGGTGCGGCGACCTCCAATACACAGTCGCGCCCCGCCGTACTATGTGGCCGCGCACATGGTGCAGCCGAGCGTGCGATCTGGGCGAGCCACCGCCGGCAGCCGGGCCGGTTACACGCGCTGCCTGCAATGGTGCTGCAATCTCGATGTGCTCCAGTAGTGGCGCTCTTCCGGCCTGCTGCCGCGCGCGATTCAGCCGCTCATGGCCGACGATGTGTCGCGGCAATGCCTTGGTCGCGCCGAGCAGCAGGAAGAATGCCATGAGCATGGGCGCATCGAACGCGACTCCTGCCAGGCTTGCGCGCACGACTTGTTGTTTGATGTCCGCCGATTGGCATCGCGCAAGATAATAGGCCGCCCACTCGTCGTCGAAGTGAAAGCGCAGATGCGCAAGCAGTTCGTCGATTGCCGCGTCATGTTCCATCTTGAGGACCACATCGCCCCGCCACGCGGTGGATCCGTCCGGGCGGTGCGCAGGCGGCGCGTCGTCGAGATTGAAATCGGTAACAATCGGCGACAGGTAGGCCAGATTATCGCGCATCGACCAGAAGGTGCGGATATGACCCGATCGGCAGTCGCGGGCCGCCTTCACCAGGGCGCCGGCTCGCTGTGCGCCGTCGCGCGACTGCACCTCGAGCGCGGGGATCTCAGTGAGCGCCTGGCGGCGCGGCGCCTCTGCCCACTCGACCCATACGGAATGAGTTGGTACGCGGACCAGGTCCAAACATACGCTTAGTTGATCGCCCGCGGCGTACGCCAATTGCGTGGCGCAGCGCACCAGTTCATCCGAGAGAACATAGCGCAATGGGCACTCGCATACATCTTTTTTGAACTGCCCCGCCGTCGGCAGCACGCGGCCATCCTCCGACCGTAACGGGATGCTGCAGCCTTGCGCGATGAGATCCAGAAGTCGCATCTAGATGCGAATGCCGAAGGCGATTCACGATTCAAAATTTGGCCGTGAATGCCACGTATAACTGCCGGCCGAGCGTGTCGTAAGTCTCGTAGGTATTCGCCTGGCCGCCCGCGGTGATCTCGCTGGTCACGAGCGGCGGTTCCTTGTCGAACAGATTGTTGACCCCGGCGCGCAATTGCACTTGTTTCAGGACGTTCCAACTCGCGGAAAGATCGAAATAATTGTAGGCAGGAATTCTCGCGTTGAAATAGTTGTACGCGCCGAATTCCGCGTATGACAGCGACGGATAGAAGCTGTTGTTGTCGAGGGACACCTTGCCGATGTAGCGCCAGAAGGCGGATATCTCCACATCCCACGGCATGGACCACGTCGCGCGCAGGTTCTGCCGCCATTTCGGATTGAGGGTTTGGCACGTGGACCCGAACAGGCCGGAGCAGTCGTAGGTGAGTGATTGAGGCGAGGGCGTCGTCTCGTTGTGCAACAAATACGTACCGCTCAATGAAAACAGCAGTGAGCCGAATCGATCCAGCGGCAGCTTGTAGTTCGCCTGAAGGTCGATGCCGCTGACCAATACTGCGCCAATATTGACGTTGGTCTGGATGATGTAGCCGCCGCCGGCCACGGTGGCGCCGGTCAGGCCGCCGGTGGTGGGCGATCTCACGATCTGACTGCAAAACTGCGGCAGACCGGTCACGAGACATTGCTGCAAAAGAACGTTCGCGGGATACGCGTTTATCTGGTCCTTGAGATCGATGTGGTAGTAGTCGATGCTGCCCGTGAAGTTCGGCAGCATGGTCGGCGTGATGTTGAAGCCAAAGCTATAGGAGACCGCGACCTCCGGCTGCAGATGCGGATTGCCGCCGGTGAGCTCGGACACCTGGCTGGCAACCAACGGCGGTATGGTGCCGTTGGCGTACTGAGTGGGAGTTACGCCGGTGTGCTCGCATTGCGCAAGGGTTGCGGTGATCGGCGGTGCGCACGGGTCGGCGCTGAAGCCGATTTGCCCCACATTCGGCGGATTGTATAGCTCGATGATGCTGGGCGCGCGGATGGCGCGCTGGAACGAACCCCGGAAACGGAAGTCATCGAGCGGTGCGTACTGCAATTCGATCTTATAGGTATTGACGACACCGGAGGTCGTATAGTCCGAGCGGCGGATCCCGGCATCGACCACAAGATCCTTCGCAAAGGTCTTGCCCTGTACGAGCGGTGCGCGCAATTCGACGAACTCTTCCGTGAGGCCAATGCCTTGGTTGATGGGCGCCGACGCGCCGCCGAAGCCCGACAGCTGCCCGCCAAGTTCGGCGGCATCCGGCTGGTAGACCTCGGTATCGCGGCGATTCTCCCAGCCGACGTTGACGCCGATGCCATCGTTCGCGGTGGGCAATTGGATGCCGTATTTCCCGAGCTGGCCGGTGATGTCGGCGTGCGCGATGCGTTCGGTCACCGTGCCGTACGCCGTGCCGCTCAAATACAGATATTGGAGCTGTTGCGGCGTGATGGGTCCGGTGCCGAAGATGTTGTATGGCACGCAGGAGCCGCCGCCGATGCAAACCGGATTGGCGAGGGTTCCAGTCACCTGCAGCGCGTTAGCGATATTCTGAAAATTAAGGTAATTGTTGTTCGACGTAAACAGCGACGAGTAATAGTACGACCCGTACGCATCGTATTTCCAGGCGGTCGCAAAATCGCCCGTGGCCCCCAGCACCGCGCGGTAGTTCGTGTGCTCGAAGTAGGTGTTTCGTCCTTGGCCCTCGACATTGCGCCGGCCGATGCGCACGTTGGTGCAGTTCGGCGAAAGCACGGCGGTGCCGCCGGGCGGAGTCGTGAATGAGCATGGCGTGCCCGGGGCCGCCGCGGCGGCGGCGAGTTGCGCCGGCGAGCAAAGCACCGAGGCCTCTTGCCCGCTCAGCAGCGGGTTATCGCAATTGATGTTGTAGTTGCCGCTGATGGGATCATCCGGGCTGCTGTCTTTGAATAACGCCGATGGCGCGATGACCTGGGTGGTCTTGTCGTTCATGAAGTTGAATTCGAGATAGGGCTTCACGGCGTCGTTCAGATCGAGATGACCCAGGACACCGCCGGTGTAGCGTTGGTCTTCGCGCGCGATGTAAATGTAGGGCTGCGAGTTGAACAGCGCCGGTGGCTGCTGGCCGGCGGCCGGCCACGGTAAAAGCTGATTACCCACAACGCCAAATTGGGCACTGGCGTTGACGGGATTAGGCGTCCACTGGTTCGAGTTCGATGATCCGCTGCAGTTAGCTCCGGTCAGCGTGCTATTTGCCACCAGCTGGCACGCGCCGAAATCGCGATCGCCGCTGGTCACCGGGTCGGACTTCAAATATCCCAAATAGCCGGTGATATTGCCTGCCCCGTCGGCAAAATTGGTCCCCATGATGACATCGAAGTTGCGATTGCGGCCGTCATGCGCGGTGCCCGTCGGCGCGTTGCTGCCGAAGGCCGTATTCAGCCCTTGTACGTAGGAATTACCATTGTTGTGCCAGTCTTCGCCGACCTGACCATCGATCTGAATGCCTTGAAAATCCTTTTTCAGGATGAAATTGATCACGCCGGCGATGGCGTCCGAGCCGTAGGTCGCCGACGCGCCGCCGGTGACCACATCGATGCGTTCGACCATGAAGGTGGGGATCTGGTCGAGGTCGGGTGCGGGTGATGCGATGGCGGTATTGGCATCGCCAACACCCAATCGCCGGCCATTGATCAGCACCAGCGTGCGATTCGGTCCGAGACCGCGCAGGTCGGCGGTCGTCAAGCCGCCCGCGGTAGTAAGTCCGCTGGTACGGCCGCTGAAATCCTGCCCTATGGAATTGTTGAAGTTCTGCGGCAACTGATAAAGGATGTCGCTGATGTCGTTTTTGCCGGTCAGCGTTATGTCTTTCGCGGTGATGACTTCGATGGGGCTGGTGCTGACCCCGTTCGGCGACGCGATACGCGAACCCGTTACCACGATTTCCTGAATTTCGGTAGTTTCCGTAGTAGCCAGCGCCGCTTGCTGCGACAGCGCGGGCATGCTGACCGCGGCCAGCATGCCGCCGAAAACCATGTGTCGAAGGATGCGCGGTAGCACGCGATGATTTGTCATTTCCAGCTCCCTTTGCTGCGTCTTGGCGCACGCACGACGATTGGTGACCGTTGCCTGCCAATCGATGGCAATTAAGTTCGCGGCGGGAAGCTTAGGCGAGAGGATTTCAGTCGCCCCATCAATGTGATGAGGGCACCTGCATACGGGACGAAGTGCAACTTGGCCGGGACCGGCGGACGCCGTATTGCGAGCGTTACGTCAATTGGCCAGGGGCGAGGGACGAATTTGGAAGCGCACCACCAGCGGCTTGGTGCCCTTGCCGCCTTCCTTGTGCCATGGAGTCCGGTCGCCACTCGTGATCCAGATGCCGCGCCCCTTCCATCCCGCTGCGGCATCATCGATACGGCCTTCGAGGCCCTTGGCATAAAAGCCGAGGGGATAGGGAATACGCAGCGTCACGAACTTTCCGCCGACCAGCGCATGCACGCCGTCAAAGAGATTGCCAGTGGCAATCGGCACATTCGCGCCCAATCCCAACGTGTCGTGCTGATCCACCCAGGTGTAGTAGCTCGACTCGACGCTCATTTGCGGCACGTCCGCAAATCCCGGGCCCGGCAAGCGATGGAAACTCCAACCTTCCGGACAGTGGTCACCGGTCGCGGTTGGACCGTTGAGGGGACCTTTGCATTTGCGGCGGTCGAACTCCCCCAGATCACCGCTCGCCAGGGACGCCCAGACGACGCCACTGCGGTCGATGTCCGCGCCGCGCACCCCGAAGCCCGGCGCCGGCACATTGTAGATTTCGCTCAGTCGGGTTCGCGGATCGAACCGGACAAGCGCGCCGGGATAGCGAAATGCCACCGATCCCCACACGCTGCCGTCCGCCGGATTCGGCATGACGGCATAGAAGCCGACAGCCAGCCGCTGATCGAGCTTGGAGTCCGCGGGTTGCCCGGGTTCGGTCCACGCATCAAGTCTGCCGTTGCCGTTGAGGTCCAGCACCACGGGCGCCCACCCCTGGGAAGCCGCCGCATCGCCGGTCTGATCGAATTTCCTGGTGTCGAGCCAACCTACGACCTCACGGGCGCCGCTGGTCCAGAGGGTGTCGTTTGAGTCTTCTGCAAATTGCAGATGATGCGTACTGAAGCAGGTATCGACGTATATATATTTCCGGCTCTTCGGCTCGTAAATCGCGAGTTGCCGCTCCGACGTGTTGATGGGAAAGGCTCTGGCCGACGGATGACTCGAACCCGCCTTGCAGAATGGCGGATTGTCCGCCGCACGAATCCGCGCGGTGTACCAGACGCGGCCGGATCGATCGAGCATCGGATTGTGTGCATTCGCCTGGGAAGCCCAGATGCGCTCCTCGCCCCAGTACGGTGAGGCGCCAAGCACCGGGTCATCGTGTGTCGTCGGCGTATTCGCGTCGCGCACGGTCGCCTTGAACGTACTGGCAACGTTATTCTTGGGATCGAGCACCGGGAAGTCATCGGTACTGAGTTCCGGGGCGCCGTAAATCAGTCCATTGCCGTTGAGCGTCGGGTTTCGCCGATCGGTTCCCGAGAGGTCGTGCAAATACGCCTTGGCATCCGCCCAGTCGCGCACGGTTGCGACGATGTTGCGCTCAATGCCGCTCGGGCGTGTGGGAGCCGCGGCGGGAAGCTCGCCGCCCTCGATGCGGTCGGTCCAATCTGCAAGATAATGAATGGGGATGCCCGCAAGCACACCTTGGGCGATGTTGATCATCTGGCTGCCGGCTTGCCCTGACTGCAGCCGCCGTGTCCAAGCCTCCTGCGATGACTTGAATGTGCCAAGGGATTCGGGAATGGTGCGCGTCGCCAGATTCCCCAGCTGGTGACAACCGACGCAGCCCATGTTCTTCATCCACATCAGATAGCCGTTGCGCCGCCCCGGCAGCGCCGCGACCTTCGCGTCCTCGGGAATTTTCATCATCGCGTACCAATAGGCGGCCGGATAGATTTTCGCCGCTGCGGCCGCGTCCGGTGCAACGACGGCGGCGAGGTCCAGATGCTGTCCGGGCGTTGCGTCAACCGCGACCGAGTCGGAGAGGCCGTAGCCGCGGACCCAGACGCTGTACTTGGCACGCGGCAGTTCTGGAATCAGGTAGCGGCCTGCTTCGTCCGTTACGACGATTTTCGCGAAGCGGGTCTGAAAATCATGCGTTTCGGCAATGACCCAGACGCCGGCTTCCGCGCCGCGGGGGCTGCGCACTCTGCCGCCGATCTCATCGGCCGCGACCCGCGGCTGGGCCGCCGCCGCCGGCGCTCCGGCAACCCAGCACAACAACACCGCAGCCACGCCGATAGCTCGGACCATATGCGTCGGATCCCGGCTTACTCCCCGCAATTTGCGCATCTTACGCGGGCAGCACACTGATCGTCGAGGTTCCTAGTCTTGCCGCTGCCCGGGAAGTTTGACGCCCAGTACCTCGATCGCCTCGATCGCCGGCGGCTTCGAGAATAGTTCCGGAGCCACTCCCATAAGGGCTTTTGCGATCGGCCCGTTGAGATGCGACTGGCGTCCGCTGTCGTCCGCAAATGCGTCGAACACGCCGAAGGTTGTCGGCCCCAGACGCAACGCAAACCAGATCGGCGTCCTCGCCTCGTCATTGGCCATCGCAAGCCCCTTCTGCAGGAACTGCTCAACCTCGCGCTCCTTACCGGTCTTGGCTTCCAAACGTGCAAACAGTGCAACTGGATACATCGGCTTCTCCTCGATTGAATTAATGTCAGGAGCAGTCAGCCTAACGCGCGAATGCCGCGGCAGCCATTGGCAAGATAGCCATGTTTGATATCATCCTTGCCATGCAGATCCATGTGCTCGCATTGGATGGGGTGTTCGATACCGGCCTGGCGACGGTACTCGATGCATTTCAGACAGCCAATGAACTGGCGGAGATGTCAGGTCTTTCGGCGGTGCGGTTCGAAGTGACCATCGTCGGCATGCGCAGATCGGTCAAGACGTCGCAGGGTCTTACGGTCCCGGTCCATGCCGCCCGACCAGGCGACACGCCCGATTGGGTCGTCGTTCCAGCGCTCGGATTCAAGATGCCGGAACCGCTGCAGAAGGCGCTGACCAGATCCGATGTCGCCGATGCGGTCGGCGGCCTGCGTGAATGGGCGGCTCGGGGCGCAACAACAGCGGCCGCCTGCATCGGCACGTTTGTACTTGCGGAAGCCGGACTGCTCGACAATGAGGATGCAACAACCACCTGGTGGCTGTCCCCGCTATTTCGCCAGCGATATCCAAAGGTGCGCCTCGATGAATCGCGAATGATTGTAAGGTCGGGGAAAGTGGTTACCGCGGGGGCCGCTTTGAGCCATATGGACATGACGCTGTGGCTCATCCGCCAAAAGAGCCCGCGACTGGCGGCATTGACGGCACGATATCTGGTGGTGGATCCCCGTCCGTCGCAATCTGCTTACGTATTGGCCGACCATCTGGCGCATTCCGACCCCTTGGTTGAACGCTTCGAGCGCTGGGCGCGAGGTCGGCTGACGTTTGGGTTTTCCTTGGGCTCGGCCGCGGCCGCGACCGGAACCAGCAAGAGAACGCTGGCTCGACGCATGGAAGCTGTGCTCGGAAAATCTCCGCTATCGTACTTCCAGGATCTCCGAGTCGAGCGCGCTGTGCACCTTCTCAAGACAACGGAACAAAGCGTCGAGCAGATCGCCGCACGGGTTGGATACGGAGATGGGGTAACGTTGAGGAATCTTCTGCGCCGCCGCCTGAGGCAGGGGATAAAGGAGATCCGCAGAAACCCGTGACCGGCGGCGGCTACGTCACGCAACCGCAATTTCTTGGACACCACCGCGCAATGATCGACGTTTAACCTGATCACACGCCATGAATGGCGTTGTCGAGGGGGCGAGCTGATCGCAGCACACGGATAGTCCGTTGTGGTCAGCTCGCCCCGGCGGGGCCGCCGCGCTTCCTAAGGGGCGATACAAAGCAATTCCTGCACGCCTCCCTCGAGCGCGGCCGGGGGCACTGGATTGTTGGTAGCGCAGGCCTTGCCATCGTTCGTGAAGTTGAAGTCACGGGTGTAGGTGCCCACCAGGGGCATCGGATACGCGACAAAGCGCTTGTCCTTCGGAATGAAGCGAAACACGCGATCCGTGAGAATTTCGTTGATCCAGACATCCTGCGTTTTGGGATTGATGGCCAAGGCATACGGCGCCGCCTGATATCCCGGCGCAAACTCAGGCAGTGGGTAAAGCTCGGCGGTGAATCCCACGGCGGCCGTGAATTGATTGGGCTGCAACCGTGCCAATACTCCGTCGGAGAAGCCGGTCAACCACAGTCGACCTGATTTATCGAAGCGCATGCGGCGCGGTCCTCTGACCGGCGATTCGTATTCCTTCACCTGCAGCGTCTTGGGGTCGATGCGCCCGAGCTTGTCTCCGAATAATCGCGAGTACCACACGGTCCCGTCGATCGGACTGACGTCGATCCCATAGGGAATCGTGCCTGCCGCGGCGCCCAGCGAACGCACGAGCGGCAGGTCAATGAGCTTCACTTCGCGAGTCCTGGGATTGAGCCGTCCCACCTGTTCGCTTCCCGCCAAGGTGAACCACGCAATGCCTGCTTTATCGAAGCGGATGGTGTGGGGATAGGCGGCGCGGCCGCCAAGCTTGATGGATTCCTCCCACTTCATGGTTTTTGGATTGAAGATGCCAATGCGCTTCGCGAAGGAGTTCGTGGTGTACCACTTGCCGTCGGGGCCTTGCGCCAGCGAATGCGGTCCGTGCAGTACGTTGGCTCCCATGTCTCCCGGCCTCCCCGCTTGCGCCCCTTGAGACGGATGCGGAATGTACTGCGTCGTGCGTGTTGCAAGATTGGTTACCGCGATGAGGTCAGCTCCCTGATCGACTGTGTAGACCATGCCGTCTATTACGCTGACAGCCGCGTCGTGCGGGGTAATCGTGTGCGGCAGCGGGTACTCGTACACTTTCGCGGTGAAAATCGCAGGATCGACCGGAAACAGCGGCCGCACGGACAACGGCTTGCCGTCGAAGCCGGCCGATAGAATCTGCGCGCGCTGCGCGCGCAAATCCGCATCGAAATTTCCCAGGTAGCCATGCATGCGCTGAACGGTTCCCACCCAACCTTCCGGCGGGCGCGGCACGCGCGTAAGGGCGTTGCCGATCTGATGACACGTTAAACAGTCGCGCTGAAATTGAGGCTTGGTAAATGGCGAGCCGCCGGCGGTATCAAAGGGAAGATGCCCAAAGTGATAACCCGCAGGCAGGCTGTCGGAAATCTGCTGCGCGTCGGTCATGGGTTTGAGCGCATAGATTCGCGTCAGCGATGCGCCGGAATTCAAATCGATGGAGTCCTGCAAATCCTGGTAGTACGGAGCGCGCAGGCGAATGTTCAATTTACCTTGCAGTGACGTATCGAGCTTGAAGCGTCCTTGCGAATCGGAAAAAACCACCTCGGAATTGCTGCCGCCCGCCGCCTCTGTTGCGCGAATCATGACGCCCGCTTGTGGCACGCCATCGGCGTTCCTGACCGTACCGACCAGGGTGCCCGCGAGAGCGGAATAACCGTACAGCAGCCCGATCAAGCTCTTCGTGATGGTTTGCTTCATGGTGTCGTCCCGCTTACCCGTAGTTGTATGTAAATTGTAGCCCCGTCCATAAAGTGGCGAGCGGCCGCGCATTGTTTGAGGATGGCGCGTTCCCAATCGCCGTAGGGCGCTGTTCAGCGCTTCGATTTTTGGCGCTTTTGCGGTCTCCCTTTGACCTTCTTTAGCTTGACCTTCTTGCGCTTGACGATCTTGCGCTTGACCTTCTTTTTTACTTTGCGCCGCATCCGCACCAGCGCATCAATTAGGTCATCGACCGCTTCATGTTTTTTCGCCTTGCGTCGCATCCATACGAGAGCGTCGAGCAAATCGTCGACGACTTCCTGTTTTTTCGCCATGCAGCATCCTAGGCGAATTACCCGCCACGGCCAACAAATTTAGCGCATCGCAGCGCGCACATCGCAATGCAATACCCGTGCAACTGGTCGCCGCCGACCGGCTCCGCCGGGGTCTCCCATATCAACTTCCGATCTGTTGTGGCTTGAGGTGGACGCGCCCCAATAGCTCGTGAAAACGCTCATCTGAATGCAAACCATAAAATACGGGATCGACAGCCAGATATGACAGCCACACGGCGCGATCTTCGTAGGCAATCTGCAGCCATTTGAAGCTCAGTTCCTTGTCGTTCAGAGCAGCGTAGATTTGCGCCATTCCGTACGGCGATACATAGCGCTCGCCGGATATCGTTTGCAGCTGGGCAATGACCCGCAACGCCTCGGACTTCCGCCCCGCCAAAGCATGCGCGACCCCGACCTGTGCCAGATAAAGCGGGCTGTTTCCGGATAGGCTGGCTGCAAACTGCAGCTCCTCGAGACCTTTCTCCCGCAGCCCCAGCTGAACGTAATTTTCGCCGAGGACAAGATGAGCAGCCGCAAAGTTTGCGTCCAGCTCCACGGTTTTCCGGGTTTGCTCAATTGCCAGGTCATATTTTCGCGCGAGGTAGTAACGCAATCCAACCCAGGTGCCGATCATGAGGTTCAGCGGATCAATTTCCAAAGCCTGCTTCGCCTCGAGCAGCGCCTCGTCATGTCGACCTGTAACCGATAAATTATCTCCGTACCAATGGTGCGCATTCGCGTATCTAGGATCCAAACGCAGCGCATTCTTGAACTCGGCCTCCGCTCCAGTCCAATCCCACGTATGGTTAAGCACCAGACCCAATGAAGCATGGGCTTCAGCGGACTGCGGATCGATCTCAATGGCCTTCAGCGCCGCTGCATGAGCCTTGGGAAGCGCCTCGGCCGGAGACTTGAAGCCGTGCCACGCAAGTCCGCTGTTGCAGTCGGCCAATCCTGAATAGGCGGCACCGTAAGCCGGGTCCTTGTTGATCGCCTGCTGGAAGTAGACCACTGCCTTCTGTAGTCCTTCGCCTGTTCGCTTGTTCCAGTAATAGCGTCCCTTGAGATATGCCTCATAGGCCTCGGGATCCACGTTAGTCCGGCCTGGTACTCGCGTTTGCTGTCCTGGAGTCAGCGTAATGTGGATTTGGTTGGCGATGGTTCGCGCCACGGAATCCTGCAGTACCAGTATGTCCTTCAGTTCGCGATCATAGCTCTCAGCCCAGAGATCGGTCTGGTCTCGGACCTGGATCAGTTGCACGGTAATTCGCACGCGATCTGATGCGCGTCGCACGCTCCCCTGAACCAGGTAGTCGGCGTGCAACTCGCTGCCAATTTGCTTAATTGCCAGGTGGCTGTCTTTGTACTTTGCGATGGAACCACGGGCAATAACCGTGAGCCGCTGCGGATTAAGCTTGCCAATCTGAGCAATCATCTCCTCGGTCAAGCCATCGCTAAAGAACTCCTGGTCCGGATCGCGACTCAGATTGTCGAACGGCAGCACCGCCAGGATCACCTTCTCAGAAGTAGGTTCGGCAGGCATGGCCGCATACCACACCCAATATGCCACCGCCGTGAGCAGCGCAGCGGCAGTCAAGCCGATCAATGCGTTCCGCAGAGCGCGCGAACCGATATGAAAACGGGGTAAGGATTCGTTCCCCGGCGGTGCGCGGACGGGCGCCACAAATCGATAACCGTGTCTGGCGACGGTCTCGATGAATCGGGGACTATCCGCCGAATCTCCCAAAGCATCGCGGACTTTTTTGATCGCGTTGTTCAGGCCCTGATCAAAAGCAACATAGACATCCGTGGGCCAAACGTTCTTCTGCAAATCCTCCCTCGTGACTACCTGGCCCGCCTGCTCGACCAACAGTGCAAGGACTCGAAACGGCTGACCCTGCAACTTGACCTTTATACCTGCCTTATGCAGTTCGCGCGCTTTCAGGTCGAGCTGAAATATGCCGAATTGATAAATACCGGTGGGTGGACCTGGTGCTTGCATAGTCGGGTCGCGGGGAAACCCTGCGTTGGCGCAAAAGTGCTCGTCCAAGAACTGCTCCAACAGGTTAGCCCATACCGCCATGTCTTTAAAGAATCAGTGGCTTAGCGGGATATAAATAAATTACGAAATGAACAGCCGCAGCGGATTGATGTCGGTTTGCCAATGTCCCAGGGTTTCACCGTCGAGCGAACCCTCTACAAGACAACGGGGAACCATCATGAACAAGATCATTCGATGTGGAATTGCTTTGGCCGTGCTCGCAATGGCTTCGGCAATGAATGCCAGAGCGGCAGACCCTATCGCTGCTTGGAACGCGATCAGCGAAACGGCTGTGAAAACCGCTGGACACCCGCCGCCGGTCGCGGCGCTGGACTTTGCCATCGTGCACTTGGCGATTTACGACGCCGTTGAGTCCATCGACAGGCGCTACGAGCCATATTACACCGCTGTACCTGGTGCGACCGGCTCCCTGAGTGCCGCGGCAGCCAAGGCTGGCCACGACATACTGGTCGGGCTGTTTCCGCTCCAAAGCACCACTTTGAATGCTGAATATGCGAATTTCCTGGAAACCAATGGCGTTGACCCTCTGGACCCCGGGACTGCGGTAGGGGCGCTGGCCGCGGCGAATATGCTGGCGCTGCGTGCAAACGACGGCCGCTTTCCTGCCAGCCCGCCGCCCTTCCTCGGCGGCACCGCAATCGGCGAGTGGCGGCCGACGCCGTCCCTGCTGCCGGGGCCGCCGCCGTCGCTTGCGCCGGGCCTTACTCCCTGGGTTGCCAGCGTCAGGCCCTTCACGATGACTAGCGACTCACAATTCCGCGTTGGCCCGCCGCCCGCACTATCCAGCGAAAAATGGGCTGATGATTACAACGAAGTAAAATCAGTCGGATCTCTGTCGAGCACTACCCGTACCGCCGAGCAGACCGACATGGCCTATTTCTGGGCCGATAGCGGTCCGGTGCTGTGGCAGAACGCCCTGCGCTACATTTCGGGCCACTACTTGAACGATACTGGCGACTCAGCCCGCATGTATGCGCTGGCTGAGGCCGCACTCGCCGATGCTCAGATCGCCTGCTGGGATACCAAGTACTTCTACGATTTTTGGCGGCCGATCACGGCCATCCGGCTAGGAGACCAGGATGGCAATCCGCTCACCGATGTAGATCCCAATTGGCTGCCGCTCATCAACACGCCCAATTTTCCCGAGTACCCCTCGGGTCACGCCGACATCAGCGGCGCGATTTCTCATATGCTGCAACTCTACTTCCGAAGCGATGTGCTGGGTTTTCAAATGACCACCACCAACGCGCTGGCCGTGCAAAAAACCCGCACCTTCACCCGCTTGTCGCAGGCGGAACAGGAGGTGGTCGATGCGCGTGTGTTTTCGGGTATCCACTACCGCAACTCGGACACCACCGCCAGAAAGCAGGGCCGCCGTGTCTCGAATTGGGTATTTAGGAATTACTTGCGTCCTGTTGACAGGCTCGAGGACGAGGGAGACTCAGAGAACTAGTCTATGCAGGCGTTGCGGCGCCGGGGATGATCGCGTCCCCGGCGCTGGAATCCGCAACTTTCTCGGCGATGATCTCCATGACCATCGGGGTGATCATCAGCGCGTTGGGATTCGCGGACAGCGCGGCGATTTCGCGCTGCACGGCGTCGGACCAATCCTGGCTCACATGCTTGAGATCCGCCATGCGTTGCGAGTTGCTGAGGCCGAATGCGGCGGGCCACTGCCACATGAACTCGGTGGGTCGCACGGCAAAAATCAGCGGCCGAACCTCGAGAAGCTTGAACCCGCCATCGGTCAGCAACGGTATGAGCGCTGGGGCGATGTCGGGTTCGCCGCCGGACGCCCGCCAGCTGGACATGACCTCGGCCACGAAGTTGTCGATGGGCTTACTTGCCGGGATGGACCGCCATGTTGCGTAGCTCTGGTATTCGTGAAAAATCACCTTCCCGCCGCTGCGCAGAGAGTCTGCGATTCGACGCACCAATATGCCGGGATTCGCAACAAAGGACGCAACCCAGCGGCACCAGGCCAAATCGAACCCCGTAAGTTCCAGGGCGTCTTTGTTCAGATCGCAATCGAGGAAACGAACACTCGAGATCTCACGACGCTCGATCTGTCGCCGGGCGAAGCTCAAGAAATTGCTGGACCGCTCCACTCCGACCACCTCGCCGTCCGGTCCGACCACTTCGGACGCGTCAAGGGTCGCGTATCCGGGTCCCGAGCCGATGTCGACCACTCTCGAGCCGCTCGTCATGCCCGCACGCTGCCACGCATCCAGCATGTGCGGGCGCCACACTCGGTGCTGCAAGCCGAGGCGGGAAATCTCAGCGTTGTGGGTTCCCAGTACGTAATCGTTTGTGTTTGACATCGGGAGTCTCGACGCGCAATCGCGGGTCTTAGAGGTGCAGGCGCTGCGCAATGTACAGCAACCCCGCTGCGCGTTCTCGCCGCTTTCGGACTTCAAAATTCTCCGCGCGCAATCGAATGTCACTCATACCACTGGTCGCGCGCCTCTCGGGGACGATGCCTATAATGCGGACATGGCGCGTCCGAGGAAATCATTCGCTGAACTCTTTCTGCCGCTCGAAAATAGGAGTTCGAGGCCGCGGCGGGGCGGATCAGTCGATGGCAATCCATCGATCCAAGCGATCTGGGATGTCGTTTGCGCCATTCCGCGCGGGCGGGTCTTAACCTATGGAGCGGTTGCGCGCGCCGCCGGCCTGCCCGGCCGCGCACGGCTGGCCGGTTTCGCACTCAAGATTGCCCCGAAAGAGATCAACCTACCGTGGCATCGCGTGGTCGGCGCCGGGGGCCGTATCGTGTTCCCCACCACCTCCCTGCCCTATCGAGAACAGGCAAAACGGCTGCGCGCCGAGGGAGTGGAGCTCAAGAATGGCCGCGCGGGCCGCGCGTTCATCGCGGATCTCGGGCAAATCTAACGAGTCAGGTCCGCGCAGGAATGCGAGTACCGCCGCGCTAGCGAGGGCCGCTCACCAGAATCCAGCCGAGCACCAGAAGGCCGAGGAATATGGTTTCCGCGGCGATGAGTGCGAGCGCGGTGGACCCGACTGCCATCATTTCCCGCAACGAGGTTTTCATGCCCAGCGCGGCGACCGAGATCACCAGCAGCCACTTCGACAATTCAGTGAAGGCGGCAGCGATGGGTTTGGAAACCAGATCAAAACCGTTCAGAGCGGCAAGTATCACGAAAACAACGAGAAAGCCCGGCAGCAACGCCACCTTGTTGGCGTGTGGTTCGTTGCCTCGGGAACCCCTGGCTGCCGCCAGCGTGATGATCAGCACCACCGGCAACAGCATGGCCACCCGCATCAGCTTGACGATGGTCGCGGTATCGCCCGCCTGCGGCGAGGAAGCATATCCGGCAGCCACCACCTGCGCGTCATCGTGAATCGACCCGCCGAGAAAGCGGCCGGTCTGCAGCGGATCCAAATCCAGATGCGCCAGCAGAGCGGGATACAGCAGCATCGCAATCGTGCTGTAAGTCGTTATGCAGGCGATCACCATTACGGTATCGCGCTCTGAATCCTTGCGGGGCCACGCTACCGCGATCGCCATGGCGGCGGAGGCCCCGCAAATGCCGACCGCACCGCCGGACAGCACTCCGAACCGGCCGTCTATCTTTAAGATCTTTGCCAGCAGCCAACCGATGCAGATCGTGAGCGGCACGCTGGCCACGACCATCGCCACAGTCGACCAACCGAGGCTGCTGATTTGGCCGAACGTAATGCGCAATCCGAGCAATGCGACGCTGATTCGCAGCAAGGCCCGTGCGGAAACATTGATGCCGGGCAAGTAGCGAGCCTCGGCAGACAAGGCGTTCAATGCCATGCCGAGCAGCAGCGCAAAAATGATGGGCGGTGCGTGATAGTGATCCGAAAGGTAGGTTGCAGCCAGCGCAACAATGAAGGTCGATATGACTCCGGGCGCAAGCGTTGCGGCAGCCGCCCGCAAAGCGGAAATACTCGACAAATCGGAGCGCTGGAAGATTCGCATCGGTAAACGGCTCTGGGTGGATCAGGGCGTCATTCTACCCGCGCTCGCGGGTCGCGCTTCATGAATCGGACCAGCGCACCTTGCACACCGCGACGGGCATCTGATGTGTGAGACAGTATTCGAGCAGTCGGCGCTGATTATCCTGCAATCGATCACCCGGGCCCTTGACCTCGATCATTCGATAGCGCCGCTCCTGCGGCCAAAATTGCACCAGATCGGGAAATCCCGCGCGGTTTCCCTGCACGTCGCTCACGATCCATTCGAACCAAAGCCTAAGATGCGCGGGCGGGATGCAAGCCAGCGCCCGTTCCAACAGACTCTTGTTCAACAACCGCCAATCGACAAATGCACATTGGATGCCGGCTTTCTCTGCAAAGTATCGGCGAATGGTCGCTTTATATCGATCGGATTCCAACTCCGCAAAGCACTCGGCAAATTCACGGCATCGGCGTCGATAGAATCGGGCGCTCGCGAGATCAGCGGGCCCGTATTGAAAATCGTGAAAGAACGCACCCGCGATCGGGGCGAAAATCGCCTTCCAACACAGCAGCCCAAACAGCGCGTTGACCAGCCCGTTCTCGACATAGTGAACCGCGCTGCCTTCGGCGTCCTGCGCCAGACGGTCGCGCGCGCGCTGCTCCACCGCGCAATCCTGCGTGGGCGCCGCCACCAGCAGTTCAAAGCTCGGCACGCGGCACGGCTCGAACGACGTCGCTTTGCCGATACCGAGCTTGCGATTCAAACGCGGCAATACGCGATTCAACTGCTGGCGCTCCGCCGCATTCTCCGGCTTCTGCAGCGCCTCAAGACAAAGGTCCCGCGCCATCGTCCAGGCGTGGTCGCGTTCGTGCAGCCTGATTCTGCGCATGCGCGCCCCGTGATGTGAACAACCCGCCAGAACCGCCAGCGCGGAGCTGGGATCCCCCGATTTTTCATGGCCCCTGGCGATCTGATACAGCAACTTTTGCCGCCGGTCCTCCAGCCAGTCGCAATCATGGACCGGCGCAGGCACTCGCTCCGCGACCGCTGCCAAGTCGAATCCGCCATCGAGCTGTTGTCTGCAACTATAGAGCTGTTCGAATGCATCCACATGAGCGCGGCTGCAAAATGCCGGCGACTGAAGCGCCGCAGGAACTTTTTCATAGGCAAGGACGCCGAGATCGGCGAGTACGAATTCGCTCCAGTCCTGGTGAAAATTGCCGAAGAACATCAGCCGAAACCGCTCGCACAGCGCCGCGACGATCAGCTGATAAACCCGATCAGTCGTTTGTTTGCACCACGCCTGAAACGGCTGCGAACCGGGACTTTGGGCGCGCAGGACGGCGACGAGCTCGGGCTTTTTGCGGGCGCGGTGCGGCCGTACAATCGGAAAATTATCGAGCAATTCTGCTTTCGTAAGCAGTCCTTGCAACTGCTCCACATCGAGATCGGGAGCCTCGTCGACCCAGCCCAGCTGCACCAGCGGCGCTGCCGCCGCGGCCGTATCGCCGATTTCCGCGTAGTTCAATCGACTGCGGCGAAACATCGTGCCGTTGCGCGTAACCAATCGAACCAGCAATGCTCGAGATGCGCGCGGCAGCGCATGGAAGCGGTCCATGAATTGCCGCTCCTCCAGGGACAAAAGTTGCGGGTAGCGTCCTTCTATCGACGATAAAACCGTCTGAAAATTGTTCAGATAGTAAAAGGGATCCGGGAGCGCCGCGCGGCGCGCCGCTGATTCGTCGTACCGGGATTCCTGCCGCATCCGGCCGATTGTCACAATCCTTGCGGTCCGCGTCCAATTGAGTTGAGGCAGGCGGTGGACCTTGCGCTGAATTGGGCGCGCAGCGCTAGAATGAGAGTGTTTTCGAATTTCAAGGCCAATTCATGAAGCATCCAGCGTCGATAATCTTTTTGATCCTTTCACTGCTCACCGCTCTCGCCGCGCGAGCGCAGAGCCCGGGACTGAAGGCGTACGAAGGCTTCTTCAAAGCCCATCCGCCGCAAAAGATTGCCGCACCAGCGGACCTGAAAACCATCGCGCTCTCGGGAGGTGGATCACCCGGCTCGGTAATTTGGGAAACCGACGGCCGCTGGCGCACCGTGCGCGACGTCACCCAGCCGGCGCTGATCCCGGTGATGCCGCAGCCGGGCAGCGCAAACGGTTCGGCGCTCATCATCGCCCCGGGCGGCGGATTTCTGAATCTCTCCATGGATACCGAAGGCTTGGAGGTGGCTCAGTTCCTGGCTGCGCGTGGGATTGCGTGCTTTGTGCTCATGTACCGGCTCGATGACACGCCCGCCGACATCGACGGCTATTGGAACGTCATTGCGGCGCGGTTCAGCAACATAGATTCGAAGCAGACTTTCAGCACCTTGTCTTCGCCAGCGGTTGCCATGGCGGAGGCGGACGGTCTCGCCGCAATTGAATGGGTGCGCAGCCATGCCAATACCTTCGGCATCGATGCACAGCGCATTGGTTTCATGGGTTTTTCCGCAGGCGGCATCACAGCCATGAACGTCGCCACCGCCTACAACACGGCGTCGCGCCCGAATTTCGTCGGCGTCATCTACGGAGCCATGCCCAAGCGCAATGTTCCGCCCGATGCACCGCCGGCATTCATCTTGGTTGCTGCCGATGATCCATTGCTGGCCTACGCCGCGACTCCGATCTTCGATGCGTGGCGGGCCGCCGGCAAATCCGCTGAGCTGCATATCTACGACAAGGGCGGACACGGGTTCGGCACCAAGAAACAGGGCAAGAGTTCCGATCATTGGCTCGAGGATTACTTCAATTGGCTGGCGGCCGAGGGCTTTGCCAAGGCGCAATAGCGCTGGTAACCGCACTTCTCACGTACACTGCTTGGGCGAAGGCATAAGGAATCATAAATGTCCGTTCTCGATGTTCCCCAACCCGCGTTCATGAACGATCCCGACATTCAGATGTTCGCCGACTCCGCGGCTCGATTCTTCGAACGTGAGGCGCCGCCGGAGCGCGTCGCCCGCTGGCGCAAGGCGGGACAGGTGGAACGCGAGTTCTGGCGTCAAGCCGGGCAGGCGGGACTTCTCGGCGTCAGCGTACCGGCCGAATATGGCGGCTTGGGTGGCGATTTTCGGCACGACATCGTGCTCGTCGAGCAGACGATTCGCAAAGGCGTCGACGGCTTCGCAATCAGTTTGCACAATGTGATTGTGACGCCCTACATTCAGACGCACGGCACCGAAGAGCAAAAGCGCCGCTGGCTGCCGAAGCTCGCGAATGGCGAACGCGTCGCCGCCATTGCGATGAGCGAGCCGGGGGCGGGATCGGACCTGCAATCGATCCGCACGACCGCGATCCGCGACGGCGACGGCTATCGCATCAACGGCAGCAAGACGTTCATCTCGAATGGACAAACCGCGGACCTCATCGTCGTCGTCGCAAAAACCGATCCCACGGCGGGACACAAAGGCGTGTCCCTGCTGGTGTTGGAAACCGAAGGCCTCAAGGGATTCGAACGCGGCAAAAAGCTCGACAAGATCGGCCTGGAAGCGCAAGACACCTCGGAACTGTTCTTCAACGACGTGTGGGTGCCGCAGCAGAACCTGCTCGGCACGCAGGAAGGCAAGGGGTTTTACCAATTGATGGCGGAACTGCCGCGCGAACGCTTGCTGCTGGCAATCAGCGGAGTCGTGACCATGGAGCTTGCGCTCGAGACCACCATCCAATACGTGAAGGATCGCAAGGCCTTCGGCCAGCGCATCATGGATTTCCAGAACACCCAATTCAAGCTCGCCGAATGCAAGGCTCAGGCCACGGTGGCCAAGGTGTACGTCAATGACTGCATCGAGAAGGTTCTGCTGGGCAAACTCGACAACACCACCTCGGCGATCGCGAAATATTGGGTGACCGACACCGAGTGGAAAATCATCGATGAGTGTCTACAGCTGCACGGCGGCTACGGCTATATCAACGACTACCCGATCGCGCACATGTTCCGCAACGCCCGCATTTCGCGTATCTATGGTGGGTCGAATGAGATCATGAAGGTGTTGATCGCGCGTTCGCTGTAGGGCGATGCAGATAGCGCTCTCTGATCTCGCGTTTCAGCATTTTACCGTTCGGCAGCCGTGGCAATGTCGCGAAATCGACGCTCTTCGGGCATTTGAAGGCGGCAATCAGTGAGTGGCAGAACGCGATCATCTCGGCGGCCAATTCGCCGCTGCCGGTAATGCCCGGATGCAATTCGACCACTGCCTTGACCTCTTGCCCGAATTCCTCGTTGGGTACGCCGATCACGGCGACGTCCTGCACCGCCGGATGCTGGATCAACGCATCCTCGATTTCCTTGGGGTAGATATTTACGCCGCCGGATAAAATGAGATCGGTGCGCCGGTCCGACAGGTAGAGAAATCCCTCCTCGTCAAGGTGCCCGATGTCGCCCAGCGTGGTCCAGCCGGCCGCATGGTGAACAGAGGCCGTCTTTTCCGGGTCCTTGTAATACTCGAAATCCGTGCCGCCGCTGAAATAGACGATGCCGTCCTTGCCCGCCGCCAGCACTTTGCCGTCTTCGTCCACAATGTAAATCTGACCCACGACAGCTTTGCCGACCGTACCCGGATGCGCGGACCACGTTGCCGAGTCGACGGCGGTGAGACCGTTGCCCTCGCTGCCGGCGTAGTACTCGTGGACGATGGGACCGAACCACTCGATCATCTGTTTCTTGACCTGCGGTGCGCACGGCGCCGCCGCGTGGATGACCAGCTTCAGACTCGAAAGATCGTATTTTCGCCTTTCGTGATCCGCCAAGCGCAGCATGCGCACGAACATGGTGGGCACGAATTGCGCGTGTGTCACCCGGTGCGCCTCCACCAGGCGCAGCGCCTCGAGCGCATCGAATTTCTCCATGACCACGACAGTGCCGCCGACCCGCAGCACCAGCATGGTCCACCCCAGGGCCGCCGCGTGATAGAGCGGCGCGGGTACGAGGTACACCGTTTCTGGCCCCATTCCGTACGCGTATCGCATGTATGCGGCAAGCGGGGTAAGTTGTCCCCAGGGAACTTCGTCGAGCTTGTGCGAGATGCCCTTCGGCCGCCCCGTGGTACCCGACGAATAGAACATGATATTGCCTTCGTACTGGCCAACATCGGGCCCGTCCGCAGCGCCTGCGACGATACGATTGATGTTCTCGAATCGCCCAAACGGGGCGCCCGTGGTAAGCGAAACAGCAACCCCGTGCAGGGTTTCCGCGATCGATTGTGCAACCGCCCGAGTGTTCTCCGACACGATGAGCGCCTTGGCCCCGCAGTTGTCGATGATGTACGCCGATTCCTTCGCCGCCAGATGCCAGTTGATGGGCGTGTAGATGAGGCCCAGGCGCTGCGCGGCCCAGCACACAATGAAATAGTCGGCGCAATTCTCCATCATGATGGCGATGTGATCGCCTTTCGCCATGCCCCGGGAGCTCAGGTATCGAGCGAGCTTGCGGGAGCGCAGATCGAGATCCCCATAAGTCAGCGTAGCTCCCGTGGCGCCGGTGATGACGGCCGGGCGGCTTGGGCGTTCCTGCGCAAATCGCGCGATGTGATACGGTCCTTGGGTGTCAGCGGTCATAGTTGTTGAATTGCGATAGCCGGACCCGGCGCACTAACACGCTCGCGGCGCCTCTGCACTCCCCTGCGGCCGGAACCTTGAGCCTTAAGGCATCAAAGCAAATCGTTTGGTTCGCGTCAACACAGACCGCAGGCTACACCTGACTTAGTGAAGATTGCGCGAGAACAGGGCGAACAAGCGTTCCCAATGCCGCTCGGCGCTTGGCTTGTGATAAACGCCGGCGCGCAGCGGAAATGCAAATCCGTGCTCCGCGCCGGGATACCACTCCAACCGATAATTGAGCGTGGTGGTATCGAAGTGCGCCTGCATGGCGTCGATGACTTCTTTGGGCGCGTAGCGGTCAGTTTCCGCGCATGCGAAGTACATTTCGGCGCTGACCCGGTCGGCCAACAGATGCGGCGAATCCGCGGATTTGCTCACCAGGCCGGCGCCGTAGATGGATGCGCCGCACTTGAAGCGCTCCGGGAAGTGCGCGCATGCCGCCAATATGAAAGGCCCGCTCATGCAGTAGCCCACCCCGCCCAATGCGGCCGCTTTTGCGGCCGGCTGCCGATCGACGAACTTGAGCATGGCCCGGGTATCGCGCATCACGAGTTCGACCTCAAGGTGCCGCATCATTTCAAACATTCTTTTCATGCCTTCTTCGTCGCGGACCATGGTGAATTCGCGAGTCTTGCGGTAGTACAGATTTGGCAGCACGACGTAGTAGCCGACACTTGCGATGCGGCGCGCCATGTCGTGCAATTCTTCGCGTTTACCGGGTGCATCCATGTAGAAAAACACCACTGGAAACGGCGCACCTTCTTCCGGATGGACGATGAACGTATTCATGAGCCCGTCCTGCGTTTCGATGTCGATGTGCTGTTCGATCATGATCGAGCCTTTGTCAATGCGGATGGACGCTGAGTGATGGCGCTAGGAGCCGACGATCTGAAATTGGATCCCGGCCTGGCTCAATCGCGCGGTCAGTGCATCGCCCAAACCGGTCACGGGCGTGAGAACCCCGCCCGACCCCGGCTTGGGCGCGGCCGTTGCGCCGCCCGCCAGTGCCAGGACGAAGGCGGACTCACACAGGCATTTGACGGTGATCCGGTTTCCGGGATCGCCCTGCCCCTTGAGGATTCCACGAACGCGCACGCCGCTCTTCGCGGTACCGACAAATTCGCATTGGAAGGAACCTTCATTCATCGCCTTCTCCGAGGGTCCTTCGCCGGGCTTGGGCAGCAGAGGGTTTACGAGCCGGCGGCCGACTCCAGATCCTGAAATCAGCTCGAAGAGTTTGCTTGCAATCATGACCATGCGCGCCGTTTTGGATCGGCGGAACTGCGCATACTCCTGATAATCGAAGCGCGTTCCCTGCAAAGCCTGGGTCCGGCGCACCACGCGCGTGTTGATCGATCCCATCAGAAAGGCGGTGACCCAGGCCCGCAGATACTCATCGTAGCGGACTCCGGTGGGGTCGGCATTGCGCGCGCGCTGTTCCGCCGTATGCGCCGCCGGATCCGGATCCAGCAGGAACGGATCGCGCACCAGGGCCATCTGACCGGTCTCGGCCATGTGAAAGAATGAGGCCACCGTGCCGCCGTTGAAGCCCCCGCCCCCGTCCATCCGGAAATACGCCGCAACCTGCGTGCACTCGGTGTGCAAAGTCTCGCGGATGTGGCGCGAGATGAGCCAGGCGCCGTAATCCGATGGAATCGAATCAAAACCGCAGCAGGGCACGATTCGCGTGCCATCGGCGGCGGCTTGTTGATGATGGCGATCGATCAGTCCGCGGATCCAGGGCGTTTCCCCGGTGATGTCGCAATAATGAGTGCGATTGCGCACGCAGGCCGCGACCAGCTTGGAGCCGTAGAGACTGAACGGCCCGGCCGTGCTCGCCACGACCCGGCTCTGCGCCGCCAGACGGTTGAGCGCATCGTCATCCTCAGAATCCGCAACCAGAACGTCCACCGCGGCGCCATTGACCGCTTCAAGCTTCGATCGGTTGCGCCCGGCGATGGCCCAGCGCAATCCCGGAGGGGCAAACTGCCTGCAGTACTCCACCGTCTGCTTGCCCGTGAATCCCGAGGCGCCATACAGCGTAATGTCGTATTTTCGATCCGCGGACATGGGTTAATCGTACTACGATTTCCGAGCGCAAGTTGCTGGGCAACTGCGCATCGCGCAGACTATAAACTCGTGACCCCAGGACCAAGCAACAACAGCAACCCTCGTCGCATCCGGCGCGCTGCCTCCGATATGCGGGCGCAAGCGCTGGCCGCGGCGCGGCGGCTGATCGTCGCGGGTCCCGAACATGCGCTCACCATGCGCGCGGTCGCGGATGCGGCGGGTGTGACCTACCCCAATCTCAGCCACCACTTCGGATCGGCCGCCGGCCTGCACGCTGCGATCGCGGAGGATCTGGTGCGGGAATTGCTGGCCGGCCTGCAGACGTTCGGCCGGGAAATGGACCACAATGAATTCGAATATCGCGCCCTTGTGGATCGCGTCTTCGATCTATTTGATCGCCATGGATTGGGCCGCGTATTGGGATGGCTGGTGCGTTCGGGCGAGACTTCGCGCTTGAAGCCGGTCAACAAGCTGCTGACGGAATTCATCGCAGGCCGGTCTCGCGGTCGCTCGAAGACCGAGGCACGGCGGATCGCAAGGCTGGCCCTCATAGTGTCGTTTGCCGCCTATGCGGAATCGTCGGTGGGCCCCTTGCTGGGAGAGGTGTTGGGCGCGCCGGCGGCGGTGCGGCGCCGGCATTTCGCGGAGGCGCTCGCGGCGCTGCGCAATTAACAATTTATGCATCCATCAATAATATATTGACGGGCACATAAATAATGGGTAGTGTGCGAGGCTCCCACAGGAGCCCCATTCCATGGAACACGCGTCTTACACACCTGCCGATCTCGTCATCCATCCGCGTAACCTCATGATCGGCCGCGGCCAGGCGATGATGCGCTGGTGGAATGGCGGCGATCCAATCGCGACCGCGTTTTATAACGGCATGTCGGTGGCTTTCCCGCTGGGCGAGGCATTCTTCATCGATAGCGTGCGGCACTTTCGCGATGCCGCGCCCGCGGAGCAGCAAACGCAGATCGACGCGTTCATCAAGCAGGAGGCCGCGCACAGCCGCGAACACATTCACTTCAATAAACAGGTTCGTGAGGCGGGCTACGAGGTCGATTCCATCGAAGCCAATCTGGCGGAGCAGTTGGCAAAGGCCAGGGAATTTCCGCCGGTGGTCAACCTCGCCACCACCGTGGCGCTGGAGCACTTCACCGCCATCATCGCGCACGCGGCGCTGAAGAGCGATCGCCATTTCAAGAGCGCGTCCGCCGATGCCGCACGGCTGTGGAAATGGCATGCCATCGAGGAGATCGAGCACAAGGCCGTCGCCTTCGACGCCTTCTTGGCGGCCACGAAGAGCATATCGTCGTTCAAACGCTGGAAATTCCGCAGCCTGGTGATGCTGCAGTCCACCAATCAATTTCTAAGAGCGCGCGTACGCAACATGGCTCACTTTTTCGACCAGGACGGCATCAACAAGCCAACCACCTGGCTGCGGACCTTCTGGTATCTTTTGATTTATCCCGGGCTGTTGCGCCAGATATTTCCGGCTTGGCTGGCATTTTTTCGCCCCGGCTTTCACCCTTGGCAGAAGGACGATCGCCCACTGCTGGCGCGCAGCGAGGCCAAGCTTCGTTTGCCCAGCACGGATGGCGCCGTTGCCGCGGCGCAAAGTTAAGCTGCGCCGCTAGCGCCCTCGCAACTCGCCGATGAGATCGGCGGGCGCGGCACAACCGAGGCTGAACGGCCAGGCGTGCGCGCGGCGCCCATATCGGCGACAATGCCCGCCACAACGATATAGCCCGTGGGGAGTTCCTGTGACTCATGCTGCAATTGTCGGCTGGGGCAAGTGCCTGCCACCGTCCATCCTCACGAACCAGGACCTGGCGACATTCCTGCCCACGGACGATCAGTGGATAACGTCGCGAACCGGCATGAAGGAGAGGCGCATCTCTCACGTGCCGGGCATCGAACTTGCCATCACCGCCTCGCGCCGCGCCCTCGCCTGCGCCGGCATGCGCGGCGAGGACGTCGAGCTTGTGATCTACGGCAGCTGCAGCAACGACGAGACGGTTCCCAACAGCGCCTCCGGCGTGCAGCAGCGCATCCATGCGACTCACGCGGCGTCGTTCGACGTCAATACCGCGTGCACCAGCTTCATGTACGGACTGACGATCGGATCGTCGATGATAAAAAGCGGCGTCGTCAAGAATGCACTGGTGATCGGCGTCGAACTGATCTCCCAGTACATGGACTGGGACAATCGCAATGTCGCAGTGCTGTTCGGCGACGGCGCAGCGGCCGTCATGCTGCAAGCCTCGGAGCACGAGACCGGTGTCATCGCCGAGAAGCTGCAATGTTACGCCGACGCGCGCCAGATTCTGCGCGTGCGCGGCATGGGGACGATGTACGCCAACCTGGGCGTGCAGTTCGGCCAAACCCGGTGGGATTTTGACGGTCAGGAAATCTTTCGCAAGGCCGTGCAGGGCATGAGCGAGGCCAGCCTCGACGTGATGCGCCGCGCCGGCGTCACGATGGATGACATCGCGTTGGTCGTGCCGCATCAAGCAAATCTGCGCATCATCGACGCGGTTGCAAAACGCGCGGGAGCGGGACCGGAGAAGCTGTTCCTGACCGTGCAGAAGTACGGCAATATGAGCGCGGCCACGGCGCCGGTCGCGCTGGTGGAGGCGGTGGAGGAAGGCCGCGTGCCGCCCGGCAGCCTGGTGCTGATGCCTGCGTTCGGCGGTGGTCTGACCTTATCCGCGCATTTGATTCGCTGGGGCGAGCGCATCACACCGCTCAATGCCTGCGATGCCGAGCTGCCACCCAGTTCGAAGACTGCGCTCGAGCTGGTGAACGAGATTCGCGCGCAGAAAAAGTTGGGCGATGCCGAGGCCAAGCGCTTCGATACCCTGGGCTTCGCGGAGAATCGCGCCGGTTGACCAGCAGGCCGCGCGTCCGAAGCGCGGTCATCGCCGCGCCGCATGACGCAGCACTGGCCGGAGTTTTATAATATCGATCGGTGAAAGTTCGGCCATCGTCGATCACGAATGACCGCGCTATGCGTTTGGCCGCGTGCCCGGGAAGGATGAACATGAAGTCGCTTCGGAAGCTCATCATCGGCAGTACGGCGCTGTTGTGCGCTGCTCCTTGGAATGTCTCGTTCGCGGATGGCGCGCCGGCATCAGCGGATCCGGGCGTCTGGCAGAAGCATGTCTATACCTTTCAATTCATGGGATTTACGACCACTTACTCCTGCGATGGGCTTGCCGGTAAACTCAAAGTATTGCTGCTCGCTGCCGGAGCGCGTTCGGATTCGAAGTCCCGAGCAGGCGTCTGCTCGAGGGGCTGGGGTGTGCCGGACAAGTTTGCGCAGGCGAATCTGACCTTTTATACCTTGATGCCGGCGGGCGGAGATTCGAGCGCCAACGGCACTCCCGTAAACGGCACCTGGCGCGCCGTCAGATTCGCCGTGCGCTCGCCGCGGGAACTTGGTACCGGCGACTGTGAGCTCATCGAGCAGTTTCGTTCGCTGTTGCTGCCGATGTTCGCCACGCGCAACATCGACAGCCGTACCACCTGCGTCCCCCATCAGGAATCAGGATCTGTGATCAGTCTTAGGTTTGAATCGTTCGCGGCGACGCAGGTAGCGAAACCCGCGAATGCGGGGGAAGCGCAGCCGGCTGCATCCCATGCCGGCCCGTAAGAACAGCGCGATCACGCCCATCACTTGCCTGCCGTGTCGAGAAACGATTCCACTGCGGCTACGGTGCGCGCCGGGTCTTCTTCCTGCGGCACGTGCCCGAGATCGCCGAATACCACCAGGCTGCTGCCGGCGATATCGCGATGGAAGTGTTCGGCGTTTTCCGGCGGGATCAAGTGGTCGCGGCCTCCCCAAATGATGAGTGTCGGCAGCTTGAGGGAGGCGATCCGGCTGGAGTGGCTCCCGAAGTCGGTTTTCCCGAAGCGCTGCAGGAGCGCGCTGCGGTTTCCCTCGCGCAGCGTCATGTCGAAATAGCGGTCGACGAGCGCCGGCGTTACTTTGGCCGGGTCGCCATACACATTGCGCAAGCTCGATTCGATGAGGCCGCGGGGCAGCATGGATTGCATCAGGCGATTGAGCACCGGTATGCGCGCGACGCGAAAGCCGATGGGAACCGATGTCGATACCGCCGGGTAGCCGCCCGAGTCGACCAGCACCAGCTTGTCCACCCGTTCCGGAAAGGCGTAGGCGGTTTCCAAGGCGATATTGCCGCCGAGTGAATTGCCGGCGAGCACGCAGTGCTGTATGTCCAGCCGGTCCAGCAGCGCGCGCATGAAGCGGACGTTGGCCGCCGCGCTGTAGTCGCCGGAGGGCGCCGGTCCGGTAAGTCCAAACCCCGGCAGGTCGAAAGAGACGACGCGATGGTGGGTGCGCAATACGCTGGCCCAGCCTTCCCAGGTATGCAGGCTTGCCGAAGTGCCGTGGATCAGAATGATGGGTACGGGATCGTCGGCGGGCCCCTCGTCGCGCAGATGCACGTTCATTCCCGCGATTTGCACGAACTTGGACGGCGGCGGCGCCCAGCGCGCAGCGAGCGCTGACACGGGCTGGTCAGGTGCCCAGCTCGTGGCGACGGCGGCAGCGATGATGAGCACCGCCGCCACCAACGCCAACGCCGCGATCACGATTTTCGTTCGCGTCCTCATTGCCACCTCGCGACTCGATAGAAGCCCCTGCGGGTGGTGGCTAAGGTAACAGAACGCCGCCCGTCGTCACGGGCGTTCGCATTCGCCTCCACTCAGTGCGCCTTGGCGACGGGCGGACCTTTCTTGCTGTCCCGAAGCTGTGCGGCAATTTTCTCGGCGGCTCCCTCCATGAAGCTCTGAACTGTTTGCGCCGATGCCAGCGCACCGCCCAGCGCCCAGCTGTTCTTGTCGGTGATCAGTTGCCCGAGGCTTTCCCCGGATTCGCCGTCCGACAGGTCGGTCGTTGCATCGAAGTAGGAACTCCCCGCGCCCATACCAATCCACAGGCGCAGAGCCGCGTTCCCCTCGGTGAGGCGCGTGATGGTGCCGGAGATCGCCAGCGCGTTGCCCGGGCTTGGGCCGCGCACCACCTCCTGAAAGGCTCCGGTGCCGCGCACCTTACTTGCGATCAGATCCGGAAAGGATCGCACGGCAGTGGCCATGGCGTCCGACTGCGAGCGCACCTTGTCCGGCTTGAGCTTGCTCTTGTCGGTGCCGTCCACAAAATCGAGCACGACGACCTTGTCATAGGCGGATAAATCGATCGCCTTGCCAGTTTTCTGCGCTGCAGATCCAATGGCCTCCGAATTTGAGCTCGGCTTTATGTTGCTCGTCGTGCCGCAGGCGACGAGCGTCGTTGTCAGCATCAGTGCGGCAATCGGCAAATAATTCTTCACGATGATATCTCCCTAGTTTTGTGAACCGTCAGTCGCACCGTAGCGGCCGCTGCAACCCGCAAAAACAGCAGCTGGCTTCGTATAACTAAGTGATACCGGGGGTCTCGCGGAGTGATACACGCACGCGAGGTATTGCGGCTGTGCCGGAAAAAATCGACGCTGAAGCTCGATCAATTGAAGCGGCGAGGTTGAGAAGTGGTCATTTGCCGCAAATGCTCGAGGCAGGCGCCGAACATATCTCTATACCAAATGACAACGTATCATAATGGGATACCAAAGCTGACCGGGAGTACGGGATGAAAGTAGCGATCGCAGGCGAAGCGGCCCGCATCATCGTGGGCCTGAAGCGCATGATGAAAGCGCGGGCGATTACCTATAAGGAGTTGGCGGCGCGGATAAACTTGAGCGAGGTGTCGATCAAGCGAATTTTCTCGCAGTCGTCATTGAGTCTTGCGCGCCTGGAGCAGATTTGTCAGGCGCTGGATATCAGCATCCAGGAGATTGCGCGGCTCTCCGGAGAACAGACGGCAGACGCAACCGAATCCGTCACCTTGGAACAGGAAGAGGCGCTCGCGGCCGATCCGAATCTGCTTGCCTGCTATTACTTGATTGCCAATGGCCGCACCGGTCAGGAAATTTGCAAGGAACTCGGCGTGGAGGAAATCAAGGTGCGGCGCTGGATGGTTAAGTTACATTCCTTCGGGTTGGTCGAGCTGCGCGCAAAGATGCGCGCCCGGGCCCGCACCAGCTCATCGATCACCTGGAGACACGATGGGCCGATGTGGCGCCTCTACGAGGACAAGGTCCGCCAGGAATATCTGCAATCGACCTTCAGCGCGCCATTCGAGGCAATGCATTTTCGCTCCGCCGAGATGTCGGACGCATCGTGCCAGGTGCTGCTGCGCAAGCTGGAACGCCTGGCCACCGAATTTCGCGACCTGGCCGAACTGGACCGCTCGCTGCCCGCTCGCGAGAAACGCAGCATGGGCTTCCTATTGGCCGCGCGGCCGTGGGTGTTCTCGATGTTCGACAGCCTGCGCCGGCCGGCCGCGGAGCGCCGCTGATGGCCGGCTAAGGCGCGAGCAGACGAATCACCGGTTGGGGGCTGTGTTGGCGGCGCCGGCGGCACCGTCCTGAGACGCGGTTTCCTGTTTGGCCGCCTTGTCCTTCATCTTCTCGCGGTGGTGCTCGATGACGCATCCTGCAGCCGCTCCCACGACGGCATGATGGCCGGCCACGTGCCCCACCACCCCACCAACCGCCGCGCCTTTCAAACATCCCTTGGCGCTCGCAACGCACGGCAGCACGGCGAGCGGCATCGCGACTATCAGAGCAGCAGTTATATTGCGCATCTTTTTGCTCCTAACGTTTGCGGGTACCGACAAAACACCGCGAAACGCCAAAAGTTGCAGGCGCAGGTGTGCGCTCACCGTGGGTGGTTTATTCTTGCCATAAGCAGATAAAAGTGCAAAGGGGAGAATCCAATGTTGGTACCAGATGGAGTTGTCACCAATCTATCAACATTTATAGCGGGCGCCGGCGCTTTGGGTACCGCTTGTTTCGGCATTATCGAGGGCCTCAAGTGGACCAGCCTTGGCGAAGCGGGGTTCGGCCAGATCATCAAGTATCTCGGACCGGAGTTGCTGGACGCTTTGAAAATCGCCTATGGACCGCAGTACCAGAAACTGCTTCGCGCTCAATACCGGCAGGATTCGCAAACACAGGCGGCGATCGCCAAGACGCTGCGGCAGGGAGTTCGCATCGGCTTGACGACCACCAATGCCGCCAGTATCGCCGGATTCCTGGGCAGCGTGGATGCCGCGGCCCTGACCTCAGCGGCCGGCAGCGTTGCAAAGGGCGCTAACTTGACCGGTGACGACAGGGCGGCCATTGGCCGGTTCGAGTTGACGGTCGACGCGCGAATCGATAGCGCATTATCCAGTGCGCAGGACGTATACCTGGGCACCCTCCGGTGCGTGGCGGCGTTGTTGGCGGTGGGCATCGCGGAAGCCGTGGTGGCGATCCCGGGCGTGGTGACCGGCGCAACCTGGGCGACGGCACTGCTCTTGGGAATCGTCGCCGTCCCGTTTGCCCCGATCGCCAATGATCTGGTCGGCGCGCTGCAGGCGGCAACCAAAGCGCTCAAGGCGCGCTGATGTTCGTCTTCGTTCTCGATCTGCGCTCCGCCGACGTTGATGGTGCCGTGGTGCCGGCGCGCCTGACGTTGGGCTCTCCCACGATGGACGTATTGCAGCAGTGCCGGCAAGTGGCATTTCTGGTACACGGGTTCAATGTCAATCGCAGCGATGGAGCCGCGCAGCTGCAAAATCTCGCGCAGCTTCTGCCTGCTGTCGGCGATGGCGCCGTGGTCGCGGTGCTGTGGCCCGGCGATTCCATGTTCGGGCCGCTGTGCTATCCATTTGAAACCAACAAGGCGGACGACTCGGCGGTCGAACTCGCCAAGTTCATCAACGACAATCTGCCGCAGCGCCCAAGTGTTTCACTGGTCGCGCACAGTTTGGGATCTCGATTGGTCATGCAAACGGTCCAGCAGCTCAAGATCATGGGGGTGACGGTAAATCAAGTCTGTCTGATGGCCGCGGCGATCGACAATGACAGCTTGGCGTCGACAACGGATTATCGGCCGGCTGCGGCGTATGCGTCGCGTGTGGCGGTGCTGTATTCGCCGTGCGACGACGTGCTCAAGTATGCGTACCCGGCGGGAAATTTATTGTCTGCATTCCTGCACTGGACGGCAACCGCCGAAGCGGCGCTGGGATTCACCGGCCCTTCGACTGGATCGGCGCCAAACGGCAGCGTCCCCGGGAAAGTGCGGGCGACGGGCATCCCGGCCGCCGAGCAGGTGGGTCATTCCGACTACATCCCAAACGCGGCGGGGCCGCCGAGCGACAAACAGCTCGCGGCGGCGCGGTACGCGAACCTGGTGCTGAGCGGTACGGAATCGTTGAACTATTCCAATCAGCCTGGATCCTAAGGCTCATGAAACCGATATTTGCT
>DATMRC010000010.1:0-15305 GCA_035567075.1 Steroidobacteraceae bacterium | reverse complement strand
ACCCCCAGAGCAGGTTGGCTGGAAAATCTGGTCCAACAGAATCAAATAGTTGAGATGGCGAATTTTCGTCACGCGGAACGGATTCGAACCTGGGTCCAGCTTTGGGATTCGAATTGGCGAACGGGGGTTCAATTGCCTATGCGAGAAGAGCGCAGTAAAATCTCATGAAAGAATCATAACTTATTGATTTTAATGGCTCCCCGGGACGGATTCGAACCGCCGACCAACGGATTAACAGTCCGTCGCTCTACCACTGAGCTACCGGGGAATGCAAAAGAGGCGCGGATTGTCGGGAAGGCGCGCGTTTAAGTCAAGAAAACCAAGTACCAGAAATCACTTGCGTTGGAATTCAGAGATGCCCGGCGACGGCATGAGGCACGTAAGGTGCTTCCAGCTGTTCGATCTCGTTGGGCTCGAGCTTGAGCGACAGGGCAGCGACCGCGTCATTGAGTTGCTGCGGCTTGGAAGCGCCAATGATGGGGGCGGTTACATAGGGCTTCTGCCTGATCCACGCCAATGCGACTTGGGCCTTGGGGACTCCGTGGGCGGCGGCAATGGCGGCGACTCTCTCGATGACACGGCGATCGGCTTCAACGTCCGAGGCATAGAGCGTGCCGCCGTACTGATCGGTGCGGGTTCGTGCGGTTTCCTCGCTCCACGCACGCGTCAATCTGCCGCGGGCAAGAGGACTCCAGGGTATTACGCCAATTCCCTCACTGGCGCACAACGGCATCATCTCGCGCTCTTCCTCGCGATACAGCAGATTGTAGTGATTTTGCATGCTGACAAAGGGGCTCCAGTGACGCTGTCGCGCCGTGTGCAGTGCCTTGCTGAACTGCCAGGCCCACATGGAGGAGGCGCCTACGTAGCGAGCCTTGCCGCTTTTGACCACATCATGCAGCGCTTCAAGAGTTTCCTCGATCGGCGTGCGGTAGTCCCAGCGGTGAATCTGGTACAAATCGACATAGTCGAAACCCAGCCGCTTCAGGCTGGCATCGATGGCGGTGAATATCGCCTTGCGGGAAAGGCCCATCATGTTCGGGCCCTTGCTCATCGGGAAGTAGACTTTGGTGGCGAGAACGACCTCGTCGCGGCGCGTAAAATCCTTGAGCGCCCGGCCGACAATTTCCTCGGAGGTTCCGTCCGAATATGAATTGGCGGTGTCGAAAAAATTGATCCCCGCTTCCACGGCCTGCCGGATCAGCGGCCGGCTTTGTTCTTCCGGCAATGTCCAGGGGTGATCGCCGCGTTCGGGTACCCCATAGGTCATGCAGCCCAGGCACAGCTCCGACACCTTCATGCCGGTGCTGCCGAGGTTCTCATATTTCAATCAATCCCCCAGCATCAGGCGCGCTTCGCGACCGCCGGCGTCAGGACTCGCTTGATGCGACGCAGTGCGTCCTCGAGCGTCTCCATGCTGCATGCAAAGGAGAGACGCATGTGATTCGGCGCGCCGAAACCGGATCCGGGCACCACGGCGACACCGGCCTGCACCAACAGATACTCGGCAAACGCACTGTCGTCCTTGATGCCGAGTGCCCGCATGGCGCCTTCGATCTGCGCGAAGGCATAGAAGGTGCCGGCACCCCGCAGGCACGATACCCCGGGAATGTCATTCAGTCCGGCGACCACGAAGTCGTGGCGCGCCTTGAAAGCCTTGTTCATTTCAGCGACGCAGGACTGATCGCCGTTCAAGGCGACGGTGGCGGCGCGTTGTGAAATGCTCGATGCATTCGAGGTCGATTGGCCCTGAACCGTCGACATTGCGATCACGATTTCCTTCGGCGCACCGCAGTAGCCAATTCTCCAGCCGGTCATGGCGAAGGCCTTGGAAACCCCATTGATGGTGATCGTGCGCTCGTAGAGTTTGGGATTCGCCTGAGCGAAGCTCGTGTAGGGCTCCGCCGCCCAGTAAATGTGTTCGTACATTTCATCCGAGGCGATGACGATCTGCGGATGCAGTTCGAGAACTGCCCCGAGCGCCTGCAGTTCCGCCTTCGTATACGCCGCCCCGGTCGGATTACAGGGACTGTTGATGATGAACAGTCTGGTGCGCGGCGTAATCGCGGCGGCCAATTGTGCCGGCGTGATCTTGTAGCCCTGGGAAGCCCCGGCATACACGCCGATAGGCACCCCATCGGCCAGCAGCGCCATGTCGGGGTAGGACACCCAATAGGGCGCCGGAATCACGCATTCATCGCCCGGATTGAGCAGCGCAGCACAGGCATTGAAGCAGGTCTGCTTGGCGCCGGAAGAAACCAATATCTGGCTGCGTTCATAGGTCAAAGCATTTTCGCGCTTGAACTTGGTCGCGATCGCGTCCTTGAGTTCCGCGGTACCGTCAACCGCGGTGTAGCGCGTGATTCCCTTGCGAATCGCATCGACGCCCGCATCTGCGATATGCACGGGCGTGTCGAAGTCCGGCTCGCCGGCTCCCAGTCCGATGATGTCCTTGCCTTCCGCCTTGAGTTTGGCGGCCCGGGCGGTCACAGCCAGGGTGGGGGAGGGCTTAACCTTTTGAACGCGCTTGGAAAGTACGATGGCCAAGGGGAATTCCTATGTTAAATGCCTGCGATTCAGTGTACGAAAAAAGCAACGACCCTGCCAGGCAAAACGCGCGGCAAGGCCGCCACCTTCGCGCGCCCTCGACAATGACATATTGCCTTTGGAACCGCCGATGTGCGCACGCCCGACTCATGCGGCGTATGCCCCGTAACCTTGCAACGTGAGAGAATATGAGAGAAATGAGTTTCGAACTTTTTTCGGACTATCTGCCGGCCGGCGATCAACCGCAAGCGATTGAAAAGCTTGTCGATGGCCTGACCAGCGGCCTTGCGCACCAAACCCTGTTGGGCGTGACCGGATCCGGCAAGACATTCACCATCGCCAACGTGATACAGCAGGTGCAGCGACCCACGTTGGTGCTGGCGCACAACAAGACCCTGGCGGCACAACTGTACGGCGAGTTCAAGGTGTTCTTTCCGAAGAATTCGGTCGAGTACTTCGTTTCCTACTACGACTACTACCAGCCCGAAGCCTACGTACCCTCATCCGATACCTTCATCGAGAAGGACGCATCGATCAACGAGCACATCGAGCAGATGCGCCTGTCGGCGACCAAGGCGCTCCTGGAGCGGCCCGATTCCATCATCGTGGCGACCGTTTCGGCGATCTACGGACTGGGTGATCCGCACGCTTACTTGAGCATGGTGCTGCACATGTCGCGCGGCGATCTTCTCGAGCAGCGCAAGCTGCTGCGGCGCCTCGCCGACATGCAATACACGCGCAATGAAATCGATCTGCAACAGGGCACCTACCGCGTGCGGGGCGATGTCATCGACATCTTCCCCGCCGAGTCCGAGCGCGAAGCGGTGCGGGTCGAACTGTTCGACGACAAGGTGGAGACCTTGAGCCTCTTCGACCCGTTGACGGGCGAGGTGCTGCGCAAGGTTCCGCGTCTTACCGTCTACCCCTCATCGCACTACGTGACACCCAAGGAGCGGGTGCAAAGCGCGGTGAACGAGATTCGCGATGAATTGCGGACCCGCCTACTGGAGCTGACCGGCGCCGGCAAACTGGTCGAAGCCCAGCGCCTGCAGCAGCGCACGATGTTTGATTTGGAAATGATGAACGAGGTGGGCTACTGCGCCGGTATCGAGAACTATTCCCGCTATTTGTCGGGGCGCGCGCCCGGCGAACCGCCGCCGTGCCTGTTCGACTATCTGCCGAAGGATTCGTTGATGGTGATCGACGAAAGCCATCAAACGATTCCGCAGCTGGGCGCGATGTACAAAGGCGATCGATCGCGCAAGGAGACTCTGGTCGAATACGGTTTTCGGCTGCCCTCCGCGCTCGACAATCGGCCGTTGCGATTCGAGGAATTCGAGCACATGGCGCCGCAGGCGATCTACGTGTCTGCAACCCCGGCGGCGTACGAGCGTCGGGTCTCGGCGCAAGTTGTCGAACAAGTGGTGCGACCCACCGGTCTCATCGATCCGCCGGTGGAGATTCGCCCGGTGCGCGCTCAGGTTGACGATTTACTGTCGGAGATCCGTCTGCGGGCGCAGGCCCATGAGCGCGTCCTGGTCACGACCCTCACCAAGCGCATGGCCGAAGACCTGACCGAGTATTTGAATGAACACGGCGTGCGGGTGCGCTATCTGCACGCGGATATCGAGACCGTTGAGCGTTCGGAGATCATTCGCGATCTGCGCCTCGGGAAATTTGATGTGCTGGTCGGCATCAACCTGCTGCGTGAAGGATTGGACATGCCGGAGGTTTCTCTGGTGGCCATCCTGGATGCCGACAAGGAAGGCTTTTTGCGCTCCGAAGGTTCGCTGATACAGACCATCGGGCGGGCCGCGCGCAATATTCAAGGCAAGGCCATCTTGTATGCGGACGTCAGGACCGGCTCGATCGACCGCGCCATCGCGGAGACAGACCGGCGCCGCAACAAACAAATCGAGTTCAATGCCGCGCACGGCATCACCCCCCGCAGCATTGTCAAGGCGGTCACCGATGTGATGGAGGGCGCGCGATCCGTTCAGGAGAGCGAGCGCCACGGAGCGGGCGCCGAGGTGGCGATGCTGGCTCCGGAGCAGGCGGCGAAACGCATCAAGAAACTCGAAGCTGAAATGACCAAATTGGCGCGCAACCTAGAATTTGAACAGGCCGCGCGGGTGCGCGACGAGATTCAAAAGCTCAAGGCATCGGCATTTGGGTTGCCGAGCACCCGGGTGGGATAGGCGAGGCATTTATGGCCATCAAGAAGATTCAGACTCCGGAATCGGATCTCGACAGAACCGACAAGCTGCCCATCCTCGAGGGTGTGCACTTCGATCCTGACGTGGACGACGATGCGGTAAGAATGGATCACCCCTCTGCGCCCGTGGAGCCGCTGGTGGGCGGTACGGCGGCTGAGTTCGTTCGGCCGTCCGCCGTCGATCTGCCCTCGCTGGCGGAGAGCGTGCGCTCCATCGAACTGCGCATCGAGCGCCAGAACGCCGAGTACGAAGCGCTGAGCCGCTCCTACGAGCGCGCGCGCGAAGCCGAAGCTGTCGCCAACGCACGCGCCAGTATTCTCGAAGCGGATCTCGCCGCAGCCCGCAGCGCATTGGAGTCGGAACAATCCCGCTCGCGGGACATGGAAAAGACGCTGGTCGAGAGGGCCGCCTCCGTCGATGCGACGACGGTTCAGGTGCTGCATTCTCTCACCGAACGGGATTCGCAACTGGCGGCGCTGCAGCAGCAACATGCCAGTATCTTGCCGGCTCTCGAAGCCCGCGAGAAAAGCGCGGCGAAATTGGAACAGGACCTGGCAGCGGCGCAAGCCCAGGTGACCGCAATCTCGCTCGAACTAAAGACCAACCTGACGATGACCGCAGCGCTTGATTCACGCTTCAAGCGCAGCGAATCCGAATTGAGTGCTGCGCGCTCGGATTCGGCAATGGCGAAAAGCCAGGTCGATGCATATCTTGAGCTGCTGCGGACCCGGGAATGGCGCCGGGGATTCGACCTGAATCTGTTTCGCGACCTGGATGTGCGCGTTGCCGCGGCCGATACCGGGCGCGATGCCCTAAAAATCGATTGCGATCAGCTGCGGGGTCAATTGGCTGATCGGGATGCGAGGATCGCCGCGCAGAACGCGGCCATCGAAACATTGCAGGCCGCGGCCACGGCGCAGGCAGCCACGCTGGCGCAACAGACGCAGGATCTCAAGCTGGCAGAACAGGCGCGGACGGAGTGGGTTGCGCAACTTGGCTTGATCGAAACCCAGCGGAAACATCTGATCGCCGAACTCGCGGCCCGCGATCAGGCGCTTGCGCAAGCGCTGACGTCCGCCACAGCCGAGACGCAGCGCGCAGCGCAACTCGAATCCGAAGCCGCGAATCGCGAAGAGGAAATGACCGTGCTGATGGCGCACCTACAGGAGGCGCGCCGGCCGATCCAGACGATCGAAGGCGACCTGCAGCGTTTGAAGGAGGAGCTTGGCGCCAAGACGGCCGCCGTAAAGGATTTGACCGAGGAGGCGGAAAAGCTGCGCGCGGCGTTGGAGCGCACGCGCGGAGCGCTCGCAGAGCGCGAGTTCCTCATACGCCGCCTGGAACGCAGTGAAAGCAACAATGCCACCGCCTTGGGGCGCATCCAGACCACCATGGAAAGACTGGGATCAGTCTCCACACCGGCGCCGGTGACGGCGCTTGCTGCGGAGCGGTGCGCGGAATTGGTCAGGATCGATGGCGACAAGAACATCAGTCATGCGTTGGCGCGCCGCACCCGCATCGGCCGGGCACCGGGCTGCGAGTTGCACGTCGATTCCTCCTCGGTGAGCCGCCATCACGCCCTGATCCTGCTGGGAGGCCGCGAGACCATCATCGAGGATCTGAACAGCACCAACGGCGTGATCGTGAACGGCCGCCACGTGACGCGGCAGGTCTTGAACGACGGAGACCTCCTGGTCATCGGCGATATCCAGTTCCGATATGCCGAAAAACCCGCACGGCGTCTCGCTGAGCGGCATGCCTTGGGATACGCCGAGGGGCACGTGGATCTCGAGGTCACACGGCCGCCTTACACCGAGGTGCCTGCCGTGGAGCTGCCGGGCGCGGAACCACCCCAAAAGGGGTGATTTTTGGCCGATTTGGCGAGTTTCCCTTTATTGGCGGCGACGAATCCGGTATCTTTCGCGCCCTTCGAGCGCGCTTAGCTCAGCGGTAGAGCATCACCTTGACATGGTGGGGGTCAGTGGTTCGATCCCACTAGCGCGCACCATATAAGATGCCTCTATGCCCGTGATTACTCTCCCCGATGGTAGCCAGAAACATTTCGACCGGCCGGTATCGGTGGCGGAAGTTGCGCAAAGCATTGGGTCAGGTCTTGCGAAAGCGGCGCTGGCCGGCAAAGTCAACGGCAAGCTCCTGGATACCTCGGCGCTGATCGATCGGGACGCTGCCTTGAGCATCGTCACGGACAAAGACCCCGATGGCCTCGAGATCATCAGACACTCCACCGCCCATTTGCTGGCGAATGCGGTGCAGGAATTGTTTCCGGAGGCGCAGGTCACCATTGGCCCCGTGATCGAGAACGGCTTTTACTACGATTTCGCCTACAAGAGGCCGTTCTCCAGCGAAGATCTGACCGCGATCGAAAAGCGCATGGCGGAGATCGCCGCCAAGGATCTTCCGGTACATCGCCGCGTCCTGCCCCGGGATGAGGCGGTGGCGCATTTCAAGAAAATCGGCGAGCACTATAAGGCCGAGATCATTTCGTCCATCCCCGCAGGCGAGTCCATCAGCCTGTACGGGCAGGGGGACTGGGAGGATCTATGCCGCGGGCCGCACGTGCCGAGCACCGGCAAGCTCAAGGCGTTCAAGCTCATGAGCGTCGCGGGGGCTTACTGGCGCGGCGATTCGCGCAACGAAATGCTGCAGCGAATTTATGGCACAGCCTGGGCTAATGATAAGCAGCTGAAGGAATACCTCACCCGCCTCGAAGAGGCGGAAAAGCGCGACCACCGCCGGATTGGCAAGGAATTGGATCTTTTCCACTTCCAGGAGGAGGCGCCGGGCGCCGTGTTCTGGCATCCCAAGGGCTGGGCGCTGTTTCAGCAGTTGATCGCCTATATGCGTCAGCGCCAGAACGATGCGGGCTATCACGAGGTGAATACACCGCAGGTGATGGATCGGGAACTCTGGGTTAAGTCAGGGCACATCGAGACTTTCGGCGAAAACATGTACATGACGCAGACGCCGGATGAGCGCGTCTTTGCCCTAAAGCCGATGAACTGCCCAGGGCACATTCAAGTGTTCAGGCAGGGACTGCGCAGCTATCGCGAACTGCCGCTCAGGCTCGCGGAGTTCGGCGCGGTGCATCGCTACGAACCCTCGGGAGCGTTGCACGGACTGATGCGGGTACGCGCCTTTACCCAGGATGATGCACACATTTTTTGCACCCCTGATCAGATCACCGCCGAATCGGTCGGGGTCACCGAGCTGATCTTAAGCATCTACCGGGACTTCGGCTTCGACGATGTGCGCATCAAGTTCTCGGACCGTCCGGCGCGGCGGGTCGGTTCGGACGATATATGGGACAAAGCCGAATCTGCGCTGCTGCACGCCTGCAAGACTGCGGGTATCGAAACCACGTTAAACCCTGGGGAAGGGGCCTTTTACGGGCCGAAGCTGGAGTTCGTATTGCGGGATGCCATCGGGCGCGACTGGCAGTGCGGCACCCTGCAAGTGGATTTCAACATGCCGCAGCGCCTGGGTGCCGCCTATGTCGGCGAGGACAGCCAGAAGCACACCCCGGTCATGCTGCATCGGGCGATGTTCGGATCCTTGGAGCGATTTACCGGTATTTTGATCGAGCACCACGCCGGAAAACTGCCGACATGGCTCTCGCCGGTGCAGGCGGTGGTGATGGGAATTACCGACCGGCAGGACAAATACTGCCTGGAAGTTGCGGAAAACCTGAGAAATCAGGGGCTTCGAGTAGAAACGGACTTGAGGTATGAGAAGGTAGGCTTTAAAATCCGCGAGCATACAATTAAGCGTGTCCCTTACCTGCTGGTTGCGGGCGACCGAGAGGTCGAGGGGCACACCCTGGCCGTACGCACGCGCGCTGGCAAAGACCTAGGTAGTCTGGAGCTTCAAGAGCTCAGCACCTTGCTTTGCGACGAAGTCGCGAGCCGCGGCCGTCTTGTTTTGGAGGATCGTGTATCGCAACGTCGAAGCGGGTAAGGCGCAATGAAGAGATCTCCGCACCCTCGGTGCGGGTGATCGCAGCGGACGGAAGCCAAGCAGGAGTCATGACACGCGCGGAAGCGCTGCAGATGGCTCTCTCGCAAACTCTAGACCTGGTCGAGGTCTCGCCGATGGCGGAGCCCCCGGTGGTTCGAGTCATGGATTTCGGCAAGTTCTTGTTCGAACAAAACAAGAAGGCGCACGCGGCGAAGCGAAAGCAGAAGCAGATTCAGGTAAAGGAAGTGAAGTTTCGTCCCGGGACGGAAGAGGCGGACTACCAGGTCAAACTGCGTAGCATCGTCCGCTTCCTGACCGAGGGTGATAAGGCCAAGGTGACGTTGCGTTACCGCGGCCGTGAGCTCGTGCATCAAGACATCGGCCGGCGCCTCTTGACGCGGATTTCTGAGGATCTCGCACCGTATTCGGTGATCGAGCAGACACCGCTGATGGAGGGCAAGCAGATGGTCATGGTGTTCGGGCCCAAAAAGAAGTGAGCGGCAGACCTTAAAAAGTCTGCCACCCCGCCTGTAGCGGCGTTCGACGGGAATCGCTTTAGATTCCGGGAGGATGCTTGTGAGCAGGGCTATAAACCAGGAGTCGATCATGCCCAAGTTGAAAACTAAGCGGGCTGCGGCGAAGCGTTTTCGCAAAACAGCGAATGGCTTCAAACGCGGTCAGTCCCACCGTCGTCATATCCTGACGAAAAAACCCAGCAAGCGTAAGCGTCAGCTGCGCCGCGAAATGCCCGTCAGCGAGTCTGACGTGAAGCGCATCAAGCAATGTCTGCCGTACGCCTAAAGAGTCAGGAGAAAGAAAATGGCACGAGTTAAACGCGGTGTCGTCGCGGGTCGGCGGCACAAGAAAATTCTCAAGAAAGCGAAGGGTTACTTCAACGCCCGCCGCAAGGTATTTCGCACCGCCAAGCAGGCGGTCATCAAGGCCGGTCAATACGCCTATCGCGGGCGCCGCGAGAAGAAGCGCGAGTTCCGCGCACTGTGGATCACGCGCATCAACGCGGCATCGCGTCTCTGCGGCATGACGTATAGCACGCTGATCGATGGGCTCAACAAAGCGGGCCTTGCCATCGACCGCAAGGTGCTTGCGGACCTCGCCATGCATGATATGCCGGCATTTACGGCGATCGCGGAAAAAGCCAAAGCCAGTCTCGCGGCGTAGCTGTGGCCGCAGCGGAATCCCTGTCCGCGCTGCTGAGCCAGGCGCTCGCCGATGTGGACGCGTCGACTGATCTCGCCGCGTTGGACGAAGTACGCGTGCGCCTGCTCGGCAAGAAGGGCGTGCTCACCGAACAGCTCAAGGGGCTGGGAGCGCTGTCGGCTGCCGAGCGTCCCGCCGCGGGCGGGAGAATCAACGACGCGAAAGCCGCGATCCAGGCCGCCCTCGAGATGCAGCGGATTCGCCTCGAACAGGCGGCGATGGCGCGCGAGCTCTCCAAGGGCAGCATTGATGTGACGCTGCCCGGCCGTGGCCAGGAGGCGGGCAGTGTGCATCCGGTGACGCGCACCCGCTTGCGGATCGAGCGCATCTTCGCGCAGGCCGGATTCCAGGTGGTCTCGGGACCCGAGGTCGAAGACGACTTCCACAATTTCGAAGCGCTGAATATTCCGAAGAATCACCCGGCGCGGGCCATGCACGATACGTTTTATTTCCCCGATGGCCGCCTGCTGCGCACGCACACCTCACCGGTGCAGATTCGCACCATGCGTTCGCAGCCGCCGCCCTTCAGCATCATTGCGCCGGGCCGGGTATACCGCATCGACTCGGACATGACGCACACGCCCATGTTCCATCAGGTCGAAGGCATGGTGGTGGGCGAGGGCATCAGCTTTGCCAACTTGAAAGCCATGCTGCACACATTCTTCGAGCGCTTCTTCGAGCGGCCGCTCGCGATGCGCCTGCGCCCTTCATATTTTCCGTTCACGGAACCATCCGCCGAGGCGGATATCGAGTGCGTGTTCTGCGACGGCAAGGGTTGCCGCGTTTGCAAGCAGACCGGCTGGCTGGAGATTCTGGGCTGCGGAATGATTCATCCCAATGTGCTGGCGGCGGCGGGCATTGACAGCGAACAATGGCAGGGCTACGCCTTTGGCGCGGGCATCGACCGGCTCGCGATGCTGCGCTATGGTGTGGATGACCTGCGATTGTTCTTCGAAAACGATTTGCAATTCTTGAAGCAGTTTCCTTGAAAGAAGTGGTCCTGTGAAAATCACCTATCGATGGCTCAAGGAGTTCGCGAAAGTTTCCGTGCCGCCCGCGGAGCTGGCCCGGGAACTGACCTTGTCGGGTCTGGAAGTTGAGTCGGTGACGCCGGTGGCACCGCCGTTCTCCGGGGTCGTCGTCGGCCAGGTGCAGGAATGCGAGCGTCATCCGGACGCCGCCAAGCTATCGGTTTGCCAGGTGACCACCGACGGGAAGAATCGCCTGCAGATCATTTGCGGCGCCAGCAACGTCCGCGCCGGCATGAAAGTGGCGGTCGCCACGGTGGGTGCGCAGCTGCCGGAGGGGGTCTCCATCAAGCGCGCAACGCTGCGCGGCCTGGAATCCATGGGCATGCTGTGTTCGGCGCGCGAACTGGGCTTGGGCGAGAACCACGAGGGCATCCTGGAACTGGCGGATTCCCTGACGTTGAATGAGAATCTGCGGGATGCGTTGGATCTCGATGACACCACGCTCGATGTGAACACCACGCCGAATCGCGGCGATTGCATGAGCGTGTTCGGCATCGCCCGCGATTACACCGCTGCGCAGCACCGGCAGTATCTTGAGTACCAGCCCGCGGCGGTGGCGGCGGGTCACGACGCAGTGTTTCCCATTACGCTTAAGTCAGCGGGCTGCCCGAGTTTTGCATCGCGCGTGATCCGCGGGGTGCGGCCCGGCGCGCAATCGCCCGCGTGGCTGCGCGAGCGCTTGCGCCGGGTCGGGATCAACAGTATTTCAGCCATCGTCGATGTCACCAACTTTGTAATGATGGAGTTGGGTCAGCCGATGCATGCCTACGATCTGGCCAAGCTAAGCCAAGGCATCTCGGTGCGAGCAGCGAACCCTAAGGAACGCATCACCTTGCTGGATGACCAGGAATACGAACTGGACGGCGAGTTCATGGTCATCGCCGATGCCAGCGGCGCGATCGGCCTTGCCGGAGTGATGGGCGGCCGGGCGACAGCCATTTCCGATGCCACCGTCGATGTGCTGTTGGAGTCGGCGCATTTCACGCCAGATGCGGTCGCCGGGCGCGCGCGGCGGTTGGGGCTGTTTACCGACGCCGCACAGCGCTTCGAACGCGGGGTCGACCCGAGCTTGGGGGCGGTTGCGATAGAACGCGCAACCGCGCTATTGATGCTGTGCGCCGGCGGCGTGCCCGGACCTACACAGGTGACGCGGATAGCCGGGAGCACTGCGCATCCATCTGCCGCTCCGCACCTATGGCTGCGGCTGCGCCGGGCTCGCGTGGCGAGGCTGCTCGGCGACGCTGTCCCGGATGCAGATGTACAAGCGGTGCTCGCCGCCGTCAGCGACCGGGTGGAGACCACCGCCGATGGCTGGCGGGTGCACAAACCGCTGCACCGTTTCGACTTCAAAATCGAGGTGGATCTCATCGAGGAGGTGGCGCGCTTGCGGGGATTCGACAGCATTGCCGAGCGGCACGCAGTCGCGCCGCAGCTTGCGGGTGCCGCGACCGAGTCGCGGGTGGCGAACGATCGCATCTTGGCTGCGATGGCCGATCGCGGTTATCGCGAGGTCATCACCAATAGCTTCGTGGATCCCAACCTGCAGCAGCAGCTGTTTCCCGGCGTGCCGAGCCTTGCCCTGAGCAACCCCATTTCAGCCGACTTGAGCGAGATGCGCGTCTCGCTGTGGACCGGGCTCATTCACACCTGCCGCGAAAATATCCGCAGACAACAACAGCGAGTAAGGTTATTTGAGGTCGGCAATAAATTTGAGCTGCAAGGTCGCGACAACAACCGCGAGCTGTGCGAGATCGAAACGCTGGGCGGCATCGCGACCGGCGCACGTTGGCCGGAGCAGTGGGGTGCCAAGTCCACGCCGCTCGACTTCTACGATGTGAAGGCCGATATCATCGATGTGCTCAAGTTGAGCGGCGATACATCGGACATCGTGTTTGCGCCGGACTCGCTGCCGACCTTGCGTCCCGGGCGCGCGGCGCGAATTTATCGCGGCTCCGTGCCGGTGGGTTGGCTGGGTGAGATGCACCCACAGGTGGCCAAACATTTAAGCATGCCGCCGGCATTTTTATTCGAGCTAGAAATAGCTACGGCATTCATCTCTAAGCCATTGCAATATAAAGGTATATCCAGATTTCCCAGCGTACGACGCGACTTGGCCATTGTGGTCGATGAAAGCCTGCCCCTCGCAGTTTTGCAGGAAAATGTTACTGTTAGCGCGTCAGGTCTTTTGAGCGAGCTACGGGTGTTCGATGTCTATCGGGGCCCTAGCATAGAAACTGGACGAAAAAGTATCGCTTTAGGCTTGATTTTACAGGATTCTTCCCGCACTCTTACCGACGTTGACGCAGATGCCGTGATAACCAAAGTGGTTGCACGCTTACGGGATGAATTGAGCGCCACAATAAGAGATCAATAAGCATGGCAGCCCTGACTAAGGCAGAGATGGCCGAAGCCCTATTCGATCAATTGGGGCTGAACAAACGCGAAGCACGCGAACTCGTGGATCTATTCTTTGAGGAGATTCGCGCTGCGCTGTCCTCGGGAGAGCAGGTGAAGCTGTCCGGCTTTGGCAATTTTGATTTGCGGGACAAGAATCGCCGCCCCGGACGCAATCCAAAAACCGGTGAGGAGATTCCTATCAGCGCTCGCCGTGTTGTGACATTCCGCCCGGGTCAAAAACTGAAGGCGCGCGTCGAAGCGTATGCTGGAACCAAGCAACAATAGCGAACTGCCGCCGATTCCGGGAAAGCGCTACTTCACGATCGGCGAAGTCAGCGACTTGTGCGGCGTCAAACCCCATGTGTTGCGCTATTGGGAGCAGGAATTCCCGCAGCTCAAACCGGTCAAGCGACGCGGCAATCGCCGCTACTACCAGCGCCAGGACGTGCTGATCATCCGGCAAATCCGCAGTCTTCTGTATGAACAGGGATTTACGATCGGCGGGGCCAGAAATCGCCTCACGGGTGACGATGCGCAGGTCGATCTCAATCAGAGCCAGCAGCTGATTCATCAGATGCGCCTGGAGCTCGAAGAGCTGATCAAGATTCTGCGGCGTTAGCCGACGAACCGCTCGGGTCAGCGACTTTAAGCCCGGTGGCGCCCAATTGGGCTATCATTCGTTCCCTCGGTCGGGGCGTGGCGCAGCCTGGTAGCGCACTTGCATGGGGTGCAAGGGGTCGCAAGTTCGAATCTTGTCGCCCCGACCAATTCAAACAAATGATCTTAAGCTCGCAGGTTATGGACTTGACCGCGCGAACCTATATGAGCCAATTTGCGCCCGCGTCGCAGGGATTCATACAACGAGGGAAAAACAATGAGTATTGCTACTCGATATTCGACGAAGGATGGCGTGAACATGCCCGCGATACTTCGCGACGCCGCGATTGCGGCGGGCGTCCTGATCCTGTTGATGATCATCTGGCCGTTCTACTCGGTGCCGACCGGCAGCCGCGGTGTCGTTACGCAGTTCGGCAAGATCGTAGGGATCGAGCCGGAAGGATTGGCAGTGCTCCCGCCCTGGCAGAAACTCACGCTGTTCTCCATCCGATCCGAACAGGCCGATATCGAGAACGCAGCAGGCGCAACCAGCGATACGCAGCCGGTCACCGTGAGCCTCACGGTGCGCTATAGCATCCTGCCAAACAAGGTCTCGGAGGTGTTCGAGAAATACAGCCACAATGGAAATCTATCGTCCTATGTGCAAACCGCGACGCACGAAATATTCAAGGCAGTGACCGCCAAGTACACGGCGCCTGATCTCATCGCGCAGCGGGCCAAGGTCTCGGGCGACATTTATGCCGCGTTGTCCGACAAGCTCGCCATCTACGGCGCTCAAGTCATCAATATCGACATGCGAAACTTCGCGTTCCAAGAGTCGTATATGCGGGCGATCAACAGCAAGGTCGAGCAGGAGCAATTGCGTCAAGCGGCGGACAACAAGCTGAAGACGGTCGAGTCCGAGCAGAAGCAAAAAGTGGCAATCGCCGAAGCCGAAGCGGCAGCGGTGCGGGCAACGGCCGATGGAGACGCCTACGCTACGCTCAAGAATGCCCAGGCGCAGGCCGAAGCGCTCAAGATCCAGAACGCGGCGCTCGCGTCCGGACCCAATGTTCTGGAACTGCGGCGCATTCAGGTAGAGCAGACAAAGGCCGAGAAGTGGAATGGACAGCTGCCGAGCGCAATTTATGCCGGTGCGCCGATTCCGTTTCTGAACGTCAAGTAGCATGGCTGCACCGCCCGAAGGGACAATCGCGCAATCGCCATACGCCGGGCGCAGCGCGCAGATGTTTCCGCTGCTGACCGCGGTTCAAATCGCGCGCCTCGGCGCGCATGGCCGCAAGACCGGCATAAAAAAGGGCGA
>DATMRC010000009.1:0-95994 GCA_035567075.1 Steroidobacteraceae bacterium | reverse complement strand
GTTGCCGGCAGCGTCGATGATGCTGATGCCGCCGGCCAGCAGGGTGCACACGCAAACCTTGCCGTCGGCCTGCACCTTCAGGCTGTCGGCGATCGATCGCTCGCGCAGCTTCGCGTGATCGGCTCCGGGATACGAAGTGCTCGGGCCGAGCGCGCCCGGAGCGCTGATGTCATAAGTCCAGAGTTGGCGTGCTTCGCTCACGTGCAGCTGCCTGCCATCGGGCGAAAGTCCGATGCCATTGGGCGCGCTCATCCCATCCTTGACGCACTTGATGCTCTTGCCGTCGGGCAAGGCATAGTAAATTCCAGCGTCGCCCTTGATCTTGCCAATGTCGCTGATCCACATGCCGCCCTGATGATCGAAAACCAGATCGTCGGGTGCGACCAAGCGCTTGCCATCGCAGCTCTCATACAGCGTGGTCAGCGCGCCGCTTTTCAAATCAAGCCGCTGGATTGATCCGCCAACAAATTCCGCAGGAGCCGCGCCCGGGAAATTGTATCCGCCCCGCTGCGCGAAGCTGAATCGGCCGCCGTCATTGGCAATGTACAGCGCCTTATCAGGTCCGATGGCCAGGCCGTTGGGTCCGCCCTCCATCTGCTTTACGAGGATTACCCTACCGTCAGGCATCAAGCGGCTGACTTGCTTCGATTCGATCTGCACGAAAAGCACCGAGCCGTCCTGCATGGGCAGTGGAGCTTCTGGAAATCTCAGCCCCTCCGCCAGAACCGTGATTGGCAGCGTCGGCGCCGGGAAGTTGAAGGCCGGCCGCGCCGCGGCGGCAGGCGTTGGCGTTGCCGCGGGCGCGAGGCCTTGTTGGGCGCGAGCCATGCCGGCGAGCCCGACAAGCGGCAGGGAGGCAACAAAGGTACGTCGATCCATGGAAACTCCCACTGGTTAGCGCGTCGGCAGCGCCGGCTCCGGGCCATCCGCCGCCTCGGGCGCGTTCAAGTATTTGACGAACCACTCGGCGGCGGCATTGGCGCTGATCTCGAAGGGTTCGTGGGAATACATCTCGAAATGAGAGATCCCGGGCACCACGATCAGATTGTGCGGACCGCTCATGCGTTCCACGGCGGCCCTGATGCCGTCCACGGGTATGAGTTGATCGTTTTCCGCGGCGATCGCCTGGTAGGGGACGTCGATTTTGCTGGCCCAGAAGCCGACATAATTTTCCTGAAATGCCGCGTATTGCTGGTACTGATCGACTGCGAAGTAGCGCGAGAAGCCGGTGACATATTCGTGCCCCTGGCCTTCGCGCGCGCGCTTGATTGCATCCTCGCGCATGGGGCCGGAAAGATGGGCCCGGCCCGGAATGCTGGTCGGACCGGCGATGGCGGGCACCTGCACGGAAACCGCTTTCACCCGGGCATCCTGGCCGGCCACAACGGTGGCGTTTCCGCCCGCAAGACTCGAGCCCCACACTCCGATGCGCTGATAGTCGACGCCGGGTTCACCTTGGATGTAGGAGATAGCATTGCGATAATCCTGCTGCTGCTCCTGCGGTATGAGCTTGGTGCGCTTGATGCGCACCTCGGTTGTCTTGACAACGAATCGCGTGTTGTCGCGCGCAATGCCACCGCCGATCACCGGTTTCACCAATTCCGGGAATCCCTCCGAGAAGCCCCAGCCGCGATAGTCGATCGCCATGGCCACCAAGCCTTTCGCGGCGAATCGATTGGCATACTTCTCGACCGATACATGCGATCCCGCGTATCCCTGGCCCAGCACCACCGCGGGGATCCCGGGCTTGTGCTTGGGATCGAAACCCTGCGGATAAAAAATCTTGGCGTAGCACGCGATGCCCTCGCTGAAATACACCACGTCCTTGGAGGTGACCCCGTCGCCCAACGCATATTCGTAGTCGCTGGAGCGCAGGCCATTCTGCACGGTCTTGCCGTCCTTGGTCTGCACCGTGGTGGCCGGAGCGCCAATCTCGATGGCAGGCCGGGGCGGACGCGGTTCGGCTTTCGCATCGTTTCCAGTCAATTGGTCGGGATGGATCACTTGCGCCGTGATCATGGCTACTAACGTCGCCGCCAAAAGCATTGTCATCGCATTCCCCCTTTATCGTTGAATGCCTGCGCCCGCCGTCGCGACTACCAGGCGTCGATCCAGCGCAACTTTTTCTCGACGCGCGGAGGTGGCGGCGGCAGCGAGCGCAACGTCCCGGCTATCCAGCGGCGCGTGTCTTTTGGATCAATGACCTCATCGATGTGGTAGCTCGAGGCGTAATTCAACGCCTTGCCCTGTTCGTACGCAGCCGCAACCATCTCGTCGAACTTGGCCTTGCGCTCGGCGGGATCGGTGATGGCCGCGAGTTCGTTGCGGTATCCGAGCTTTACCGCGCCCTCGAGCCCCATGCCGCCGAATTCTCCGGTCGGCCAGGCGACGGCAAACAGCGAAGCCGGATAGCTGCCGCCGGTCATGGCCAACGCACCCAATCCATAGCTCTTTCGCAAAACCACGCTAAGCAGCGGCACGGTCAAATTGGCGCCGATGATGAACAGGCGTGAGCAGTGCCGGACCAGCGCGGTTTTTTCGATCTCGGGGCCGACCATCATGCCCGGGGTGTCGGAGAGCGACAGCACGGGAATGTCGAACGCCTCGCAGATCTGCAGGAAGCGCGCGGCTTTGTCGGAACCGTCCGAATCGATGGCACCGCCCAGCACCTTGGGATTGTTGGCAATCAAGCCCATGGGCCGCCCTTCGATGCGGATCAATGCCACGATCATCGTGGTCCCGAACAGCGGCCGCAATTCGAGCACCGAACCTGTGTCCGCCAGAGTCTCGATCAGTTGACGGATGTCATACACCCGCACCCGGTTCTCTGGTATCGCGCGCCGCAGCAGGCGCTGATCGGCGCAGGTCCAGCCGGCCATCGTGCCCTGAAAATAGGAAAGATATTTTTTCGCGATTCGAACCGCATCGGCTTCATCCTCGGCGAGGATATCGATGACGCCGTTGGGTTGCTGCACATCGACGGGGCCGATTTCCTCGGGCCTGAAGACTCCCAGTCCGCCGCCCTCGATCATCGCCGGTCCGCCCATGCCGATGTTCGAACCCTTGGTGGCGATGATCACATCGCAGCACCCGAGCACCGAGGCATTGCCTGCGAAACAACGTCCCGAGGTGATTCCGAGCAGGGGCGCGGCCGCCGACATGCGCGCCCAGTACTCAAAACCGCGGGTAAAACCGCCGCCCTCGGTGTCGCCCGGGCGGCCGCCACCGCCCTCGCAGAAAAAAACCGTCGCCAGGCGGTAGCGTTCGGCGATCTCGATCAGGCGGTCCATCTTGCGATGGTTGTAGGCGCCTTGGGTGCCGGCAAGAACCGTATAGTCGTAGGCCATCACGGCGCAGCGCGCCGCATCATCGCCGAATTCCTTGCCATTCACACGGCCCAGGCCCATTACCATGCCGTCCGCCGGTGTTTGCTGGATCAGTTTCTCCAGCGAATGCCGCTTGCGCCGCGCCGCCACCACCAAACTGCCATATTCAATGAAGGAGCCGGGGTCGAGCAAATCATCGACATTCTCGCGCGCCGTGCGCTGACCGGTTTTGCGGCGCCTTGCCACTGCCTGCGGGCGGCCGGCATCCAGGGTGGCGCCGACGCGCTCGATCACGGCCTTCAAATCGGGCCGCACGAAATCAAGATCGATGTCCTCCTGGGCGTCCGTGGCGGCACCGGCAATATCGGTGGGTTCAATGAACGCAAGAGCGTGGCCTTCGAACACCGTATCGCCTTGGGCCACGGTCAGGGTGCGAACAAAACCGCTGACCGGCGCCGTGATGACGTGTTCCATCTTCATGGATTCCATGATCAAGACCGGATCGCCGGCGCGTACCGGCTTGCCGACGGCGACCGCGATGCTGACGATGGTTCCTTGCAAGGGCGCGGGCACGGCGCTCGTTCCGAGCTCCACTGTGGCGGCGGCTACATTCGCGGGGGCGGCAGCGCCCTTGCCATGAATCAGCACCGCCAGGGGATCGGTCGTCTCGAGCTTGGCGCCGGGTCGGCGGCTGCGCACGGCCGCCGCGGGCTTGGCAGAGTCGGCGGCGGCGCACAAAGCCTCTGCATGCTCCTCGGCGAATCGCGTATGAATCAGCCCTGCGGCGAAGTCGGGATGGCGCAGCAGCGCCCTCAGGAAGGGAATGTTGGTCGGCACGCCGGCAATGTGAAATTCCCCCAAGGCGCGCTCCGCCTTGCGCGCGGCCACCGAGAGGTCGCCGTCGACGGTGTGCACGATCAACTTGGCCAGCAGCGCATCGAATCTCACGCTGGTGTGGTAGCCGGCATAACCGAAGCCATCGACGCGCACGCCGGGACCCGAGGCGGCTTCATACACCGACAACGTGCCGCCGGCCGGCTTCGCGGTCCCGTCGGCATTCATGGTCTCCATGTTGATGCGTGACTCGATTGCCACGCCGCGCGGTGCGGGTATGGCGAACTGCCGCAATCCCAGCTTCGCCAATGTGCCGCCGGCGGCGAGCTGCAACTGAATGCGAACCAAATCAAGGCCCGTGATCTCCTCGGTGACCGTGTGCTCGACCTGCAGGCGCGGATTCGCTTCGATGAAGGCAAAAGGCCTGGCGCTGTTCGCATCCAGATCGACCAGGAACTCAATGGTGCCCACGCAGCGATAATTTGCCGCCTTGCCCAGTGCCACGGACAATTCCAGGAGCTTGCTGCGCAATTCGGCACTCAAGCCGAACGCCGGTGCGGTTTCGATCAGCTTCTGCCGCTGACGCTGCGCACTGCACTCCCGATCCCACAAATGGACCACCTCCGAGCCGTCGCCGGCTATCTGCACCTCAATGTGGCGGGCGCGCGGCAAGAACTGTTCCACGTAGAGATCGCCGCTGCCGAACGCCTGCAGCGCCTCGGAGCGGCAGCGCTCGAATGCGCCGGCCATGTCCGCAGCAATACGCACCTCGCGCATGCCGCGGCCACCGCCGCCGGCCAGGGCTTTCAGCATCACGGCGCCGCCCGGACCCAAGCCGGCCAGAAAATGCTCGGCTTGCGCCAGCGTGACGGCATCGCGCGACCCGGGCAGCACCGGCGCTCCGATCTTACGGGCCAAGGCCCGCGCTTGACTCTTATCGCCGAACAGCACCAGAGTTTCGGGCGACGGTCCGACGAAGACGATTCCTGCGTTGTTGCAAAGCCGGGCAAACGCGGCATTCTCGCTCAGGAAACCATAGCCGGGATGTATGGCATCGCAACCCGACTCGAGTGCGAGACGCAGGATCTGCGGTCCATCGAGATAGGCAGCCGGACCTGAGCCGGCAAGCGTCAAGGCCGTGTCGGCGCACCGGGCATGCAGCGAGCCTGAGTCGTCCTGCGAGACTATGGCAACGGTTGCCATGTTCATTTCCGCCGCGGTGCGCGCAATGCGGATCGCGATTTCGCCGCGGTTGGCGATGAGCAATTTCCTGAACATGATTGCCGGTTGCTTCAAGGCTTATGCGTTTTGCGGCGCCCGCTCGAAGAATTGCGCGATGCGGCCGCCATCGACGACGAGGTCGTGTGCGTTGACAAAACTGCCCTCATCACTTGCCAGGAACACCGCCGCGTGAGCAATGTCGTCGGCCACGCCGGAACGGGGCAGCGGCGTCGCGCGCGCCAGATTGCCCTCGAGTTTGGCGAGCTTGCGCGCGTTATCCTCGGCGCTCAGGGTCTGCGCCCTTGCGGAGCCGCCCCAGAAAATCGGCGTGGCGATCGCGCCCGGTGAAATCGAATTCACCCGGATTCCGTCGGGGCCGAGCTTCGCTCCGGCAATGCGCGTCACGTGGCTCACCGCCGCCTTCGCCGCGGAATACAGCGCGCCACCCTGGCCCAGGCGGTGCCCGGCGATGCTGGAATTGTTGATGATGGAGCCGCCCCGGGATTTCATCACGCGAGCGCCGTGCTTGATGCCGAACATGACGCTGCCGACCAGCAGCTTCATGCCGTAGTCAAACTGCTCTTCGGTAATGGTGTCGATTTCCCCGGGGGTCGAAGCGCCGGCATTGTTGAACAGGCAATCGAGCCGTCCAAAGCGCTCGACCGCCGCATCGATGACCGCGGCGATCTCGGATTCGTGCATCACGTCCGCGCGATGAAAAACCGCCGGCTTGCCGAGTTCGGCCGCCAGCGCGAGGCCGCGTTCCGCGGAGCGACCCGCAATGACCACGCGCGCACCCTCGGCCACGAAGCGGCGCGCCGTTGCCGCGCCAATGCCGCTGGTTGCCCCGGTGATGACCGCAACTTTTCCATCCAATCTGCCTGGCATTGGCGCTCCCTCATCAAGGCGACCAGCTCAGAATATCATTGTATGCGGCGAGCCACCCAGCTTGACGTCCCTGTTCCAACCCTGTCTGATCGACCTTCCTCAAGCGTGAGCGGCCACGATGCACGGCGATGAATTTTTTCTGCCCGGTCCCGGGCCTTACTGCCTGACGCATTCGGTCGGCTGCCTGCCGAAATCGAGCGTCGCTGCAATCCACGAGGAATATCTCAAGCCTTGGCAGCTGCGCGGCGGCGATGCATGGGATTCCTGGTTGTCGGTGATCAAGACTTTCACGGGGCAGCTGGCCAAGCTCCTCGGCGGGCATGCGGATGAATACTGTCCGCAATCGAACCTGTCGTCGGGTCTGGCGAAGCTGCTGCCCGCGCTGCCGAGAACGGCAGGGCGTTCGGTGTTGCTCGCCGCGGAAGACTCGTTTCCGTCGCTGGCGTTTGTAATGCAACGAGCCGAAAAGATCGGCTTTCAAATGCGATTGATCGACCGCCGCCATGATCCGGCGAACGCGAACGTCTGGGACGAGGCATTGAAAGATGACGTCGCCGCGGTGCTCGTGACCCACGCGCATTCCAATACCGGCGTGGTGGCACCGGTTGCGCAGATCGCGTCGCTGTGCCGCGAGCGCGGCATTCTCTGCATCGCCGATGTCGCGCAAAGCGCGGGAATTTTACCGTTGTCGGTCGCCGGTTTCGGCGCCGACATCGTGCTGGGAAGCTGCGTCAAATGGCTGTGCGGCGGGCCTGGAGCGGGTTTCATGTGGATCAGTCCGGCGCTGCTGCCGCAACTTGCGCCGCTGGACGTCGGCTGGTTTTCGCACGCCGATCCATTCGAGTTCGATGTGCATTCGTTCAAGTTCGCGCTGGATGCAAGACGATTTTGGGGCGGAACGCCTTCCATTGCGCCGTATGCCATTGCGGCGCAAAGCATGCAACTGCTCACGGATATCGGAATATCGGCGCTGCGCGCGCACAATATCCACCTGATGAATGTGTTTCGCGATGATCTGCCCCCGGCGTGGCGTGCCCGAATCGATCTGGAGCGGGCAGGGGGCACCATTTGCCTGCACCTTGGAGCTGCGCTGCCGGACGCCGTGCGGGTGCTGCGCGACAATGCGGTGCGCTTCGACTGTCGGGGGCCGGTGCTGCGGCTGTCGTTTCACATTTACAACACGGCGGCGGAGGCGGCGCTCATCGCGCGGTGTCTGTCCGAGAAGATCTCATGAACAGAGCTGAAGCCTTCGAGCACTGGATACGCACTGCCTTTGTGCAGATGAACACGGAGCTGGAGAATCTGTACTTCGCACAGGCCGATCGCGCCCAGGTGATCGGCTGCGGCGACCCGATCAAGGCCAGCTTGCGCGACGAAGGTCATGCGCATGTGGTGGCGCTGCTCGCCGAGGGCAACACCGACGACGGATTTGAGAGCGCATTTGGCGTGCTCGGCAGCGTCGGCATGTACTTGGGAGCCCTGCGGCGCCACGAGCTCACCAATCCCGTGCGCGAAGAGAAATCGCCGTTTCCGGAGGCGTCATCGCTGGCCATGCATGTTGGCGCATCGCTCGGCATGGCGCCCAGGTTCTCGACCGGACATCTCGCGACTTACAACAAGGCGCGCGCCGGGGTGCGCAAGAGTTTCACCACGCTCGCGGATGAGTTTCTTTTCATCGATGAGAACACGCGCGGAATTCTGTCGCTGCAGCGCGCCGCGGATGCGCTCACCAGCGTGGTTCATCTCGGCGTATCGAGCCCGGTTGCCGACGTGATGTTCGACGCGGCGCGGCAGGCGCTCGGCGATGTCATACGCTGCAATGACCGGCTGATGCGCAACCTGGACGTGCAGCGGTTCTTCTACTCGGTGCGGCCTTACTACAAACCATACCGGGTCGGAAGACAGGAGTATCGGGGCGCCAACGCCGGGGATTTTTCCGGCATCAACGAGCTGGATCTGATGTTGGGCCTGTGCCGGGCCAACGATCCGAATTATGCACAGCTGTTGGTCGACAAAATGCAGTTCATGCTGCCGGCCGATCAGGCACGGCTGCGAAATTGCATGACCTTCACCAGCCTGCTGGATGAATTTTTGCCGCTGGTGGACGATTACGCCGGTGCGGACTGGTTTCAGGCCAATGCCGCGGCGTATCTTGAGGTCTGCGATCTGTTCGGGCGGACGGCGGCGCAGCATCACAACTCGCTGGTGAAGCGATTCATAGAGGCTCCGGCGGAGAGTCTCAAGGAACCGGCCCTGCGCGGCATAACCGCCAGCGGTCCGCCGCTGCCGGTGCTGCTGCATTCCCTTGAAGTGCTGCGTGACATGCGCCTAGCCGCGGATCGCGGCGACATCGCCACCCGCCATCGGGATCTAAACAGACTCCGCAATGCGGTCAAGGCCTATCGCCTGCCCGGTGTGGCGGAATGAATCCACGATGTTGTTCCACATCGTCTGCCAGTTTTCGTTGAAGTGCTGAACGAACTCGTGCACCTGCGGCAGGTGGGTGTAGGAGAACCAGCAAACCAGCGCCAGCACACCCAATGCCAGCAATCCGTCCAGGGCGGCAAACCAGGAATAGTTGTAGCCGCCGGTATTGAAGTAAATCGCACGGCGCGCGTGGCGCAGCGGCTGCGAGATCGCGCTGTAGATGAAGATCAATATGAGAATCGACACCCATAGCGGCATCGACGCCGGAATGGTCCAGCCGAATATCATGCCGCTGGTGGCGAGCTGCACGACCGCGACGATCCACAGTACGAAAATCAATGCGCTCAAGATCGCGAGTATCGGAATCAGCAGGCCGGCCACCAATTGGGCGCCGTAAGCCGGATGTGTGCTGAACTGATGCACGTTGCGCTGCAGGTTGTGCGCCCACCAATAGGCCCCGTCGTGCCAGCGACGCCGCCACTCGCGGCGCTGCTGGCGCCAGTGGCGGCGCCACTCCTTGCTGTCCTTGAATTCGCTGTAGTGCTTCTTGGCCCGATCGATGACTTCCTGGGCGTTGAAGGGCGCGCCGGCGGCCGCGGCATGCTCCTCGTCGGTGTTCGCAAACGGAATGACCAGCATCATTGCGAGGTACACCAGAACCCAGATTCCCCCGGTCAACAGCGCGAGCACGACGAATAGAATGCGCACGATCGTGACGTCGATGTTGAAATACGCCGCGATCCCGGTACAGACGCCGCTGAGCATTGCGCCTTCGCGGATCTGATACAGCCGCCGCGGCGTGTCCCAGTGCGACGTCTGCGCTTGCGGCTGCTCGCGGCCCGCCGAGCTTTGCGACGGCGGAGCGTCGGTCTCAACCGGCCCCATTTGTTTCAGGACATTGTCGATCTCGGCCGCGCTCAGCACATTTTTATGCGGCTGCAGGTAGTGCGCGCACTTGTCGGCGATCGCCTGCTCGAGGTCGGCCATGATCTCGGTCTTGTCGGGATTGTCCTTGAGCTGTGCCTGGGCCCGCTCGAGATAGGCGCGCAGGCTTTGGTAGCCGGGCTCTTCGAGGTGATAGGCATTTCCGTTGAGATTGATGATGATTACGGTGTTCATGCTCAGCGACCTAACTGGTTGATTGTTGTGTTGAGATACGACCAATAGTCCTTGAACTCTGCGAGTTGCGACTTTCCCTTGGCGGTCAGCTTGTAGTATTTGCGGGGCGGCCCGGAGCCCGATTCCTGCCACTCATAGTCCACCAACTCTTCGCGGCGCATCTTGCTGAGCAACGGATACAACGTGCCCTCTTGGGTGGCGAAGTCGGTGTTCTCGAGCCGGCTCATCATGTCGGCGACGTACACCTTGTCGGCGGAAATGATCTGCAGAATCAGGAACTCGAGCAGTCCTTTGCGAATGGGGTTGAATTTTTGATCGGGCGTCATTTGAACAAGCTACCTTTATATAACAAGGTACCAGTATGACAAAAGGCTGTCAAGCGTTTTCGGCCCGGGAAACGCGCCGGTGAAATCGTCGTTGGAGGTTCAGCGCTCTTGAAAACGCGGCAGCAATTCGACCACGGAACAAGGCCGGAACCGGCTGTCGAGCTGCAGGCTGATGAGCTTGTCCCAGCCGTCGCGGCAGGCGCCGTTGGATCCGGGCAGCACATAGAGGATCGTGCCGCCGGCAATGCCGGCGCAGGCCCGCGACTGCATGGTCGAGACGCCCACCGATTCATAGGAGATGAGGTGCCAGAGCACGGCGAAGCCTTCGAACTCCCGCTCGAAGAGCTCGCGGATCGCCTCCGGCGACTCGTCGCGGGCTTTCAGTCCGGTGCCGCCGCTGCTGATGATGACATCGATGGCGGGATCCTCGATCCATGCTCGAACCTGGCGCTGGATTCCGGATTTCTCGTGCCCGACCAACGCGCGGGCGAGCAGGAAATGGCCCGCCGCGGCCACCCGTTCCGCCAACAGGTCTCCGGACGTATCGTTGCTCTCGTTCCTCGAGTCCGAGATCGTGAGCACCGCTATGCCTAGTGCCGTGAAGGCGTGCCCGTTATCGATCCTGCCGCCCGCCATGGCGAGTCAGCCCAATCTGCCGCGCACCAATGCATACACCGCTTCGCTGCGCTGTGCGCTCGCCTCGAGCAGTTCATCGACTTCCGTGGTCACCTGGTGCGCAAAATCCTTATCCTTGAGCGAGGGCGCATTGATATAGACGTTGAGGGCGGCGCTGCGCAGCGCCGCGTATGCGGCGACAACTCCGACTCCCGCATCGCTGATTACGCCCGAGTAGCCCGCCTTGCCGGCGCGCTGCGCGAGATCGATGACTTCGCCGCAGGCGCGCGCGCAGTCAAGCGGCGTTTCGGTGGCCGCACGCAAACTGGTTTGAATCGCCTCGGTGCGCCGCAACTTGTCGGTCTCGCTGGCCTTGGGCAGACGATATGCAGCCATCAGGCCGTCAAACGCGGCGATATCTTCGGCCACCATCTCAAGCAGGCGCGCGCGCAGCTTTTCCGACTGCTCGCGCAGCGCTTTCATCTCGGGCTCGACCGCTTCCAGGCCCTTCTTGCCGATGCTGACGTTGCAGACCATGGAGACGAGAGCCGCGCCCATGGCGCCCATGATGGCTGCGGCGCTGCCGCCCCCGGGCGTGGGTGCACCGCTGGCCAGATCATCCAGAAATTTGGCGACCGAAGCTTGCGTGATCATGTTCCGACCATGCTCTTGGCAATCTTGTAGATCTCATCGGTGTCGAGCAGCAGATCGTTCTGCTCGAACAGGCGCGCGATGCAGGCGCGGTGCACTGCCAGCTTGAGCGCGCCTACCCCTAAGGCTCCGAACAGTATTTTGCCATGACTGTCCGTGCCCCGGTCCATGAGGCCAACGCCCTCAATGCCGGCCGGCGGCGATGCGTTGGCATCCGCGACGATTTCCAATGAGGAATTCTCCTGCCATTGTTTTGCATCGAGCAGCGTCACTCCGGCCGCTCCCGTACCCAGTAGGATGTGCGCGCCCGCAGCGGCGGCTGCGCGTTCGGCGTTGCCCGGAGCCTCGATGGCTTTTATGTCGACGCCAAAGCGCGATTTGATCGCCGCGCAGGCCGCCTGAACCACGGCGCGTTTGCGTCCGGTAATCGCCACGGATGCACCTTCGCGCGCGAGTAGTACCGCCGCGCGCTGCCCCACGGGTCCTGAACCCGCGAGGATCACAGCCCGCTTGCCGGCCAGCGAGCGGCCGCTGCCGAAACTTGCGACCGCGGCCGCAGCCGTGGTATTCGAGCCATTGCAGTCGAACATGACGGAGACGCGGAATTTCGCGAAGAACTTGGCGCAAATCGCGGCGAGCACCGCTTCACCCGCCGCCATGTTGGCGCCACCGACAAAAATGGCAGTATTCTTTTTGTCCTTTGGCGAGCGGGTAAAAATGGCGCCTTCCACGAGACCGCCGACACTGTCGGCATTCACCCCGCCGTATGCCGAAATGTGGTCGGCGCCGCCGTCGTAGCCCACGACGTTGTCGAATACCGAAGGCAGTGGGTCGGTATCGAATTGGTAAAGCAGTTTTTTCATCTATTGCAGGTATCCTAAGGAATTCAGCGCCAACGCGCCCGATGATATCTGAGATACGAAACGCAAAATAAATTAGATCGCCGCAGGAGAGAACAATGCGCATCGCCATCGTGGGACAGAGGGACTTCGGCAAGGCTGTTCTCGATGCGTTCTTAGCAAGGGGTGACGGCGTTGCCGGGGTGTTTTGTGCCCCGGAGAATCCGGGCGATACGCCCGATCCGCTGCGTCTCGCCGCGGAACAGCGCCGCATCCCGGTGTACGTGCTGCCTTCACTCAGGGTGGAGGAAGCGCGACAGGCGCTGCGCGCCCTCGGCGTCGATCTTGCGGTGATGGCCTATGTGGTGCAGTTCGTGCCCCAGGATTTCACCTCCATTCCGCGCCACGGCACGATTCAATTCCATCCCTCGCTGCTGCCGCGCCATCGTGGACCGAGCTCCATCAATTGGCCCATCATCCTCGGCGAGACCCGCACCGGCCTCAGCATATTTCGGCCCACCGACGGACTCGATGAGGGACCGATCCTTCTGCAGAAGGACACCACGATCGGCCCGGACGAAACGCTGGGCAAGGTGTACTTCGAGCGGTTGTTTCCACTGGGCGTGGCGGCGCTTTTGGAAGCGGCGGACCTGGCCGTGAACGGGCGCGCAGTTCTCCATCCGCAGGATGAGTCGCAGGCCAGCTACGAAGGCTGGTGCCGCGAGGCGGAAGCGCTGATCAATTGGCACACGCATGTCGATCAGATTTACGACCTGATTCGCGGCTGCGATCCGGCCCCCGGCGCGTGGACTTGGTTCAAGCAAAAACGACTGCAGCTGTACGACGCGCGCAAGCATCCGGCACGCACTTTTTCCCGGGTTGTCGGCACCATCGGCGCAGTCACCGCGATTGGCGAGCAAAGCCTGTTGGTGGCGGCGCAGGGCGGTCAGATCGAGGTGTTCAAACTGAAGTACGAAGGCGGCAAGAAGCTGCCGGCCGCGATGGTGTGCGCCGAGGCCGGGCTGTCGTTGGGAACGATTCTCGGCGCTTAAGCGTCAGACGGTGAGCACGATCTTGCCGATGTGCTTCGATGTCTCCATCAGCCGATGTGCTTCGCTCGCCTCGGCCAGCGGAAACGTGGCGTAGATCACCGGCCGCACCCGGCCCGCCGCGAGAAGCGGCCAGACGTTGCGCCGCATGGCGTCGGCAACCGCCGCTTTCTGCGCCACGGTTCGCGAGCGCAGCGTCGAACCGGTCAGCGTCAGCCGCTTGGTTAGAATCATTCCCATGTTGATCTCGGCCCGTGAGCCGCCCAGCAGCGAGATCGTGACCACCCGCCCTTCGACGGCTGCGATGTCCAGATTGCGCTGCACGTAGCTGCCGGCAACCATGTCGAGCGTGATGTCGATTCCATACCCCGCGGTTTGCGCACGAATCACTTCCACGAAATCCTGCGTGCGGTAGTCGATGCCGAGCACGGCGCCGAGCTTCTCGCAGGCTCGCGCTTTTTCCTCCGACCCGGCGGTTGCGAAAACTTTGGCGCCCCACGCTGCCGCCAGCTGGATGGCGGTGGTACCGATGCCGCTCGTGCCGCCGTGAATCAGCACCACATCGCCCTTTTTGCAGCCGCCGCGCTCGAACAAATTGGTCCACACGGTCATGAAGGTTTCCGGTATGGCCGCGGCTTCCACCATGCTGAGGCCTTCGGGTATGGGCATGCACAGCGGCGCCGCTGCGATCGCGTACGCTGCATAGCCGCCGCCCGGCAACAACGACGTGATCTTGTCGCCGACCGCCAAGCCGGAGACCTTCGGCCCCAGCGCGACGATTTGTCCGGCGATTTCCATGCCCGGTAGATCAGAAGCACCGGGTGGCGGCGGATAGCGTCCCTGGCGCTGCATGACGTCCGGCCGATTGACTCCGGCCGCCGCAACCTGCACCAGCACTTCGCCCTCCCCGGGCTGCGGGAGCGGCCGCACGCTGCTCTTGAGCTGTTCCGGGCCTCCCGGCGCCGCGATTTCCACCACCTTCATTTCCCGAGGCAACGCCATTTGACCCCCCTTAAGATTCCGCCCTTCGCAAGGCCGGCCCAACTTAAACGCTGCGCGGAATTAGGGCAAGAAACCGCCCCGATGCCCGTTCATCCGGCAGCGCCGTCCTGCCGTGCTTTCATTTGCCACTGGGTTAATATTGGCTGCCATGCCAACGGCCTATATCACTCACGCCGATTGCCTGCGCCACGAGATGGGCGCGGGTCATCCTGAAAACCCGGATCGCCTGAGTGCGATCAATGAGCACATGCGCCAATCCGGATTGCTCGATGAACTGCGCTGCCTGGAGGCGCCGCTCGCCGATGCCGATGACCTGAAGCGGGTGCACCGTGCGGCGTACGTGGATCTGATATTCGAGAACGCGCCCGCCGAAGGCTATGTACAGCTCGATCCGGACACGGCGATGAACCCGCACAGTCTCGCCGCTGCGCGCCGCGCGGCCGGCGCAGGTCTGCTGGCGGTGGACGAGGTGATGGCCGGACGGTCGAACAACGCCTTCTGCGCGGTCCGCCCCTGCGGCCACCATGCGACGCCGCAACGGTCGATGGGTTTTTGCATATTCAACAACGTCGCCGTCGCAGCAGCCTATGCGCTGGAAAAAAAAGGCCTCGAGCGCGTGGCAATCATCGACTTCGACGTCCATCACGGCAATGGCACGGAAGACATCTTCAGTCCCCCGCAATGGCATCGGTGCGTGCTGATGGCCAGTTTTTTTCAGCATCCGTTCTATCCCTACAGCGGCACCGCAAATCCCGCGCCGAACATGATCAACGTGCCGTTGGCCGCGGGCAGCGGCGGCGCGGCCGCAAGAATTGCGCTGGAGACGCAATGGCTTCCCGCCCTCGAAAGCTTCAAGCCGCAGATGATCTTCATCTCGGCGGGATTCGACGCGCATCGCGAGGATCTGCTGGGCGGCATGGCGTTGATCGAGGCCGATTACGCCGGGATCACCCGCGACCTGAAGGAACTGGCGTCGCGGCATGCCGCGGGGCGCATCGTTTCCATGCTCGAGGGTGGCTACAACCTATCGGCGCTGGGACGCAGCGCCGTGGCGCATGTCAAGGTGCTGTCGGAACCTTAAGTCGCGCGTGCAGCCGCCGCTTCGTAGTATCGGCCCACGGATTCAGCCACGCACACCGGCTTGGCGTGGCCCTCGCGCTCAACGGTCACTTCGGTGACGACCTGCACTCCGCCCTCGATCGGTTCGAAGGACAGAAGTTTATAGTGAGCCCGGAGGCGGCTTCCAACCGGAACCGGCGCCGGAAATCGCACGCGATTCATTCCATAATTGACCGTCATGCGCACGCCGTTGACCCGGTATGAGCTTCTGCCGAAGAAGGGCAGGAGACTCAACGTCAAAAAGCCGTGCGCAACCGTGGTGCCGAACATTCCGGCGGCGGCGCGCACCGGATCCACATGAATCCACTGGTCATCGCCGGTCACAGCCGCGAACTGATCGATACGCGCCTGGTCCACCTGCAGCCAGTCGCTGGTGCCTACCGTGGTACCGACGAGCGGCTTGAGTTCCGCCAAACTTTGATAGGTCTTCACCATTTACCTCGCGGCGCCATGATCGCATAAGTTACTTCCCGCCTGGAAAATCATATTTCCGCCCTCATTTATGGCGCTTCAGCCACGGAATATGGATTGGTCGTGAATAAAACGGTGCTTGGCGTTTACTCGAGTCCCGCGGGCCATTGGGTGGGAAATGGGTTTCCGGTGCGAAGCTTGTTTACCTATGAGAAATTTGGACAGCAATTGAGTCCGTTTCTGCTGCTGGATTACGCCGGGCCGGCGGTGTTTCCGGCCGCCGCGATCCCGCGTGGGGTGGGCGAACATCCGCATCGCGGATTCGAAACCGTCACCATAGTTTTTCAGGGCGAAGTAGCGCACCGCGATTCCGCCGGCAACAGCGGCGTCATCGGCCCCGGCGACGTCCAGTGGATGACTGCGGCCGCCGGAATTTTGCACGAGGAGTTTCATTCGCCGGCGTTCACGCAAACCGGCGGCGCCTTGGAAATGGCGCAGCTATGGGTCAACCTGCCGGCACGCCACAAGATGTCGCCGCCGCGCTATCAGACCATCGCGAATGCGGATATCCCGCAAACGGCATTGGAATCGGGCGCCGGCAGCCTGCGGGTGATCGCGGGGAATTACAAAGCCGTTCGAGGACCCGCGGCCACGTTCAGCGCGATGAACGTCTGGGATGTGCGGCTTAAGGCCCGCCGGCATGCGATCTTGTCCTTGCCTGAAGGCCATACCGCGGCCCTCGCGCTGCTGCGCGGCGCGATTCTAGCGAACGGTTCGCGCGAGGCTGGGGCCGCCGAATTGGTGGTGTTCGAGCGCAGCGGTACCGAGATCGCGGTCGAGGCTTTGGCGGACAGCACCCTGCTGCTGTTGAGCGGAGCGCCGATAGCCGAACCCATCGTGGGCTACGGGCCGTTCGTCATGAACTCGCGGCAGGAGATCGAAACGGCCATGAGTGATTTGCGCCTCGGGAAGTTCGGACGCATGCCGGGGCTCCCGGGGACTCCCGCCGGCGCTGCCGTCGAAAACTGACGGCCTGGCCGACAGCCGGCGCTTTTTGGTGGGCGCGACGCGCAGTGCTATGATTTTGAGGGTTTTCGCCGACGTGGGCGGTAGGGGGCCAAAAGCGGGCGCCGGGAGTGGCGCGCGATCGGTTAAGTAAAGTTTTCACAATCCGCGGCAGCATAGCGGTAAAGTGCCGTTGATAAGGTGACGAACGGAACGATCCTATCGTTGAGGCGGGGCACATGAACGAGTCGATACGCAGCTTGTTTGGCCCGGAAAAGCATCTCGCCAGGTGGTGCGCTTTATTGCCGTTGGCGTGCGCGCTGACGGCGGTTCCCGGCGCAACCCACGCCATCGCGCCCGAGGTATCCCCGCCATCGACCCATGTCGCCGATCCGATTGATGAGCTGACCGAGATCATGGTCGAGGCGCGCGAGCCGCGCTACGTGTCGCCGACACGGCGCGACGAAATAGGCCGCATCTGGGCGCCGGTGATGATCAACGGCCGCGGCCCATTCCGCTTGGTGCTCGACACGGGCGCCAGCCACAGCGCCATTACCGCCCTGGTCGCCCTGGCGCTCGGCATCCCGACAGATCGATCGCCGCCGATGATACTGCGTGGAGTCACGGGCTACGCCACGGTGCCGACGATCCGCGTGGACACCTTGAGCATCGGCGATCTCGCGGTCGATCAGCCGCTGCTGCCGATCGTACCGGATGCATTGGGGGGAGCCGAAGGAATCTTGGGATCCGAGGGTTTGACCGGGAAGCGGGTGTTCATCGATTTTCGCCACGATAAAATCACGATTGCCTATTCGAAAAACGAACGCTCCGGACCGGGTTTTGTGAATGTGCCGTTCCGCTCATTGCGCGGCACCCTGGTGGTCGTGGACGCATACATCGGCACGATTCGCGCCAAGGCGGTCATCGACACCGGCGGCCAGGTGACCATCGCGAACATGGCCCTCAAGGATGCGCTGGCTCGCAGAAATGGAACGCCGAGAGGCAAGGTGGATTTGATCCAAGGCGCCACCAAGGACATCCAAAAGGGCGAATTGCTGGACGACACGCCCGCCATTTCAATCGGTTCGATACAAATTCACGACCCCAGCGTGACCTACGGCGACCTGTACATATTCCGCCAATGGAAGCTGCTGAACGAGCCCGCGATTTTGATCGGCATGGATTCGCTGGGCCTGCTCGACACGCTGATCATCGACTACCGCCGGCACGAACTGCAGTTGCGTATGCCCGCTGCGGGGTAGCCATGGCCGGAGGCATGGTCAACAAACCGATCATCGCGGTGGCCGCCTTAGTGGTGGTGCTGGCCGCGGCAGGCGCGTACTTTCTCAGGCACCGCAGCGCGTCGCTGCCCGCTGAACCTGCCACGGCGGTCCACACGTCGACCGCTGCGGAACCCGGAATCGAACATCCCGTGCCCGCCGGCGCCCAACCCGGGTCGCCGGCTGCGTTGCCGGAATTGCAGGACAGCGATGCGCCGCTGCGTGATGTTCTCAGCCAGCTCGCCGGAGCGGATGCGGTCAAGAATTACCTGCTGCCGGAGAACGTGATCCGCCGCTTGGTCGTGACGATCGATAATCTGCCCCGGCAGAAGGTCGCGGTGGAGAAGCGCCCGACGCCGCCGGCCCCGGGTTCCTTCCTTGCCGTCGGCGATGAATTGCATGCCACTTTGGATCCCAACAATTTCGAACGCTACACGCCGCTGGTGGCCGTGATCGGCAAGCTCGACATGCAGCAGCTCGCGGCCGTCTATTTCCGCTTCTATCCGCTGTTTCAGCAGTCGTATCAAAACCTCGGATATCCGACGGGTTATTTCAACGACCGGCTGGTGCAGGTCATCGATGTGCTGCTGGCGACGCCGCGGCCTTCGGGAACCGTCGCGCTGGTGCGACCGAATGTCATGTATACCTACGCGGATCCGGCGCTCGAGGCGCGTCCCGCCGGCCAAAAACTGCTGCTGCGCATGGGGCCGGAGAATGCGGCGCTGATCAAGACCAAGCTGACGGAACTGCGTGCGATCATTACCGCCACGCCGCCTAAACATTGACAGCGGGCGGTCGATGATTTCCAGGAATTAATTCGCGACAAAATGAATCTCAAAAAAGCAGGGGAATAAAATGGCTACGACATCCGCAGACACTGCACTGCCCGGAGCGGCAAAGCAGAACAACTTGCTCATCATCGGTGCATCGTCCCTGGGCACGGTGTTCGAGTGGTACGACTTTTATTTGTACGGCCTGCTAGCGTCGGTCATCAGTGCGCAGTTTTTCTCCGGTGTCAATGAGATCACCGGCTTCATCTTTGCGCTGGCGGCATTTGCGGCCGGCTTCGCGGTGCGGCCATTTGGCGCGCTGGTATTTGGACGCCTCGGCGATCTGGTGGGGCGCAAGCACACCTTCCTGATCACCATGGGCATCATGGGCGGCTCGACCTTTGCGGTAGGTCTGCTGCCGAGCTACGCCACGGCCGGCGTGATCGCGCCGATTCTGCTGGTCGCGTTGCGCCTGTTGCAGGGACTGGCATTGGGCGGCGAGTATGGCGGTGCGGCGACCTACGTTGCCGAGCACGCGCCGAAGGGAAAGCGCGGACTGTTCACCAGTTTCATTCAAACCACGGCGACGCTGGGCCTGTTCGGCGCATTGATCATCGTCATCGTTACGCGCACCAGCATAGGCGAGGACGCTTTCAAATCCTGGGGATGGCGCATTCCGTTCCTGATCTCCGTCATTCTGCTCGGCGTTTCCCTGTGGATTCGCATGCAGCTCGAGGAAAGCCCCGTGTTTCTCGACATGAAGAAAATGGGAACCACTTCGAAAGCGCCGCTGACGGAGGCCTTCGGCCGCTGGCCGAATCTCAAGATCGTGCTCATCGCCTTGTTCGGCGCGGTCATGGGCCAGGCCGTGGTGTGGTATTGCGGCCAGTTCTACGCGCTGTTCTTTCTCGAGCGAATTCTCCGGGTCGACGGCGCGACCACCAATATATTGATTGCACTTGCGCTGCTGTTGGCCACTCCGGGGTTTGTATTGTTCGGCTGGCTGTCGGATAAAATCGGCAGAAAACCCATCATCATGATTGGCTGCCTGCTCGCGGTGCTGACCTACTTTCCGCTGTTTGGCGCATTGACGCGCTATGCGAATCCGGCCTTGTCCGCGGCGCTGTCTTCCGCGCCGATCACGGTGGTCTCCGATCCGAAGGAATGTTCCTTCCAATTCGATCCGGTGGGGAAAAACGCATTCGATACCACATCCTGCGACATCGCGAAGAGCTTTCTGGCGAAGAGCGGCGTTTCCTACCAACGCGAGGATGCGCCGGCGGGAACGGTGGCCGTCATTCGCAGCGGCAGCAATTCGTTTACCGCACCCGATCCGCGCGTGGTGAAGGGCGCTGAGCGCAAGGCCGCGATCGGCGCTTTCCAGAAACAAGTGAAGGCGGCCCTGGCGGCGGCCGGGTATCCGGATAAGGCGAATCCGGCGACCATCAACAAGCCGATGGTGGTTTTGATTCTGTTCATCCTGGTGGTGTACGTCACCATGGTGTACGGTCCGATCGCCGCGATGCTGGTGGAATTGTTCCCGGCGCGCATCCGCTACAGTTCCATGTCGCTGCCCTATCACATCGGCAACGGCTGGTTCGGCGGATTTCTACCGACCACCGCATTTGCCATGGTGGCGGCAACCGGCGATATCTACTATGGGTTGTGGTATCCCATCGTGGTGGCGGGTGCGACGCTGGTGCTGGGTCTCCTGTTCCTGCCCGAGACGTATAAGCGCGTTATCCACCACCACGCGTGAGTTAGGTCAACTCCAAGACCTGGGAGCCGCCTTTGCCGGCGGTTCCCCATTTGGCCTGTTAAGGCCTTAGCTGCCCGTTACATTCCCTTCACGGAGCTAGCCAATCCTGAAACTGTGACGTTATGTGTTCTATGGAATACGTGGTTTTACGTAACATCGATCACACCTAGCAAAATGGCGGGCAACTATGAAAATCCTTAGCAATTATGCAATGAATTCAAGGCTCCCGGCGCGCAGCGTGGCGCTGGCTTTGTCGGTGGGCGCGCTGCTCTCAGGCTGTGTGGTTCGGGTGGCTTCGCCCCCGCCCCCGCCGCCCCCTCGAGTCGTCTATGCGCCGCCTCCCGCCCCGGCGCCGGCTTACGTTGAACCGTCGGTCGATGTCGAAGTGCATGCCACCGAGGCGCCGCCGCCCATACCGGATTACGAGCAACCGCCCCCTCCCGAAGACGGGTACCTATGGACCCCGGGTTATTGGGCCTGGGGCGGAGCGGGATACTACTGGGTACCCGGAACCTGGGTGCAGCCGCCGCGGGTTGGCGTGCTGTGGACGCCCGGCTACTGGGGCTTCGTGGGCGGTGTCTATGCCTTCCACGCCGGCTATTGGGGTCCGCATATCGGTTTCTACGGCGGGGTCAACTACGGTTTCGGTTATACCGGCGTAGGCTTTGCGGGTGGGCGTTGGGTGGGTAATTCCTTTGCCTACAATCGATCGGTCACCAACGTGACCAACGTAACCGTCATTCACAACACCTACAACGAGACCGTCGTCAACAACGTCACCGTGAACAAGGTGAGTTTCCACGGCGGCCCGGGCGGAACCACCGCGGTACCGACGCCTCAGGAGAGGGCGGCCGTGACGGAGCCTCATGTGGCTCCGACCCCGATGCAGCGTCGTCACATCGACGAGGCTGCAACAAATCCTGCGCTGCAAGCGAAAGCCAACGGCGGACGCCCCGCGATTGCCGCTACACCCCGGCCGGCCGCCTTCAACGCGCCGGGTGTGGTCGGTGCCCATGGTGCCGCTCCAGTAAACACCGCCTTTCATGGCGCACCCGCAGCTCCAGTGAATGCCGCGGCGCATGGTGGTGCACCCGCTCCGGGTGCTGCGCCGGCTCCGGCCAACGCCGTAGCTCATAACGCCGCTCCGGTTCCCCCAACCGCCATGGCTCGCCCGCAGGGACAGCCGCCGCTGGGACAACCGCCTGCAGCCAGGCCGGCGCCGAAGCCGCAGAACGCGAACAAGCCGCCGCCGAAGCAGCAGCCGGAAAAGAAAGGCGAAAAGGAAAAGTAGTCAGTCCGGCATCGGCCGAGCCTTGCTCGGCCGATGCTTATTTATCGCCTCGAGCGCTTGATCATTTGCTGGTTGGCGTGAGCTGAACCACCGGCAAATCGACGAAACTCTCGCCCCCGCCGCCGTCGAAAATCTTAATCGTCGCCTTCTTATAGTCGCCGGGTTTGGCGAAGAAGATGTTTTCGACGTAGGTCTGGGGATTTCTGTCGTACAGCGGAAACCAGCTGGACTGAACCTGAACCATGATGCGGTGACCGGGCAGGAACACATGGTTGGCAGTCGGCAGCGCGAAGCGAAACACCTGCTTCTGGTCGGCCGGAATCGGCTTCGGATCGCTGAAGGAATCGCGGTAGCGGCCGCGCAAAATATCGGCTGACACCATCAACTGATAGCCGCCCATCCTGGGTTCGCGGCCTACTTCGTCGGGATAGACATCGATCAGTTTCATCACGAAGTCGCCGTCGGTTCCCGACGTCGAGGCGATGAGGTTGGCGATGGGTTCGCCGCTGATCTTCACAGGCTCCGTGAGCACCGGCGAGGCGAAACTGAGCACGTCGGTGCGCGCAGCGGCATCCCGTTGATCGCTGACCAGCCAGGTTTGCCAGCTCATCTCGCCTTCCTCGCCGCCGATATGGATGGGCCGGGGAAGATAAGGCACCGGCTTCGCCGGATCGGCAACATAGGATTCAAAGGCGGCCGCCGCCGCGCGACCGTCGGATCCCGCCGCGCTCCAGCGCAGAGCGCCGCCGCTCTGCAAATAAAGCTTCTGCCTGGCGATCGCGCACCCCGACTCGCAGCCGCTCGGCCAGCTGGGCAGCGATTGCCAGCGATTCATGCCGGTCTCGAATGCGGTGACCGGCGCTATTCGAAGCGGCGGTGCCTCGTCCTTCAGATAGTGATCGAAGAAAGGCCGCAACAGGAATTTTCGGAAGTATTCCGCGGTGTCGCTGCCAAAGCGAATCGGTCCAATGGCGCTGCCGTCGAGCCGCTGCTGATGGTGAAACCAAGGGCCGATCACCAGATACAGGTTCGAAGTGTCCGCCTGCCGCGCCTTGAGCGCCTTGTAGAGGGCGATGTTGCCGTAGATGTCCTCCTGGTCCCAGAGGCTGTGCACCAACATGACCGGCACGGTGACTCCCTGCTGGGCGAGTATCCGGTCGAGCGCCTGGTCCTGCCAGAATTGATCGTACGCGGGATGGCTCATCACCTTAGGCCAGAACCCCACTTGTTCGAGCCCGTGGCGTCGCGCCATTTCGCCCGCAGATCCGGCACTGAGCCATGTTTCGTAGTCATCGTAGTGATCGGTCCACCACTCAATATCGTTGCCGCGAGTCGCCTCCTGATCGTGGAAGTAGATGAGGCTGTCGAGCCGGAACGCACCCTTGTGAAACCAATCATCGCCCATCCAACCGTCGACCATGGCATTGATCGGAATCGCCGCGCGCAGCGCGGGGTGCGGATGAACCAGCGCCATCAGGGAGGTGAATCCATCGTAGGAGATGCCGAGTATCCCGACCTTGCCATTGCTCTCGGGGATGTTCTTGACGAGCCAATCGATGGTGTCCCAGGTGTCGGTGGAGTGATCGACGCGGGTCGGATTCAACGGTCCTTGCAACGGCCGGGTCATGAGATAGGCGCCCTCCGAGCCGTGTTTGCCGCGCACGTCCTGCATCACGCGGATATAGCCGCCGCTCAGTACGGCGTCCTCCGCGGCATCGGTGCTGTCGATCAGCGCCGCGAGGTGCGCGCTGGGGTGCTTGGTGATGCGCGCGGTTGCCCCATAGGGCGTGCGGGTCAGCAGAATCGGCGCGCGCTGTGCGCCGCGGGGAACGAGAATCACGGTCTGCAACTTGACGCCGTCGCGCATCGGGATCATGACTTCGCGCTGCGCGTAGTCGAAGCTCTCGACCCTCGGCGAGAACTTGGCCGGCGATTCGTTTGGCTGGAGCTCATCCGCAATTGCCGGGAGGGCAAGCGCAGCCAGCAGCAGTGCGGCGCCGTGCCGCATCCACGATGCACGTTTGACGCCGCGTAGGGTCGACATATTCTTAGCTCCGGGAGGTCGCGTCGCACAAGCGACGGCGAATATTGCGGTATCGACCCGGTAGCGCGCAACGGCAATGCGGCGGCAGCCGCAGCTTGCAGCGCCGCTGCGCAGGGGGCATGATCAGAAGCACGTCTGGTCGATTAGGGTTTCTTAACTAAATAATTCAATGGTGCAGATGCAGGTTTAGCTGGCAAACGCGAAGGGGGGCAGTGGAATGAGTTCTTTGTCGTTTACGGTGGCCGACGGAGTTGCGACATTGGCGCTACAGCGCTCGGCCGTGAGCAACGCAATTGACATTACGGTCATCCGTGCCGTCCACCTGGCTCTCGATCAAATACAAAAGGGTGAAAGCGGCGCTAAAGCAGTGGTCATCACCGGCAGCAACGACGTATTCTGCAGCGGACTCGATCTTCATTCGATCGATTTGAAAACCCAGGAAGCGCGCCAGCGGGCACATTTCGAAATGCGCCGCTTCATGGATCCGCTGATTCTGCGCATGAGTGGATTTCGCTTCCCCATCGTGGCGGCCGTCAACGGTGCCGCGGTAGGCGCCGGCATGAGCCTGGCCTTGGCCAGTGACATCATCATCGCTGCGGAAAATGCCTATTTTTTGCCGTCCTTCGCGCGCCTGGGTCTGGTGCCCGACGCGGGCATCACCTTCCATCTGGCGCGCCGCATCGGCGCCGGCCGCTCATTGTCGTCGCTGATGCTCGCGGAGAGAATCGACGCCAAGACCGCGCTCGATTGGGGGCTCGCATATGCGGTGGTGCCGGCCGCCGAGCTCGAGGCGCGCGCGCATGCACTGGCACACAGGCTTGCCACCGGTCCGTGCGCGGTGCTCGGACAAATTCGTTCCCTGCATACCTCGACTTTCGATAATTCGCTGCAGGAGCAGCTGCGCGCCGAGCGCAGTGCGCAGGAGATGACGCTGGAGACCCAGGATTGCGTCGAGGGTGTGCGCGCCTTCTTCGAGAAGCGCGAACCCAATTTCTCCGAACATTAGCGACGGCGCCGGTCCGCCTCAACGCGGCGGGGCGGTGATCGCGATACGAATCCCTGCGAGCCGCGCGTGATCGTCGAAGGGCTGTGTCAGCGGATCTTTCGGCACTCCGAGCTGCGTCCATAGCACCTCGAGATCCGGCGCCTGCGGAGCGACCCTGATTCGTTGGTACAGGCCGTACAACACGTGCGTGCCGGTGGCGGTATCGCCGATGCGCAGCACATCGCCGATATCGCGTTCATTGGCATAGCCGCCGGTCTGCTTGAGAATGGCGCGCAATGCCGTTTGCAATCCCACGCGGTTGGCGGTCTGCTCGCGAATTTCGACGTCCGCCCGCAAACAGAACAAGGCGCCGCCCCAATAAGTGCGGCCCCAGGTGGGGGTTTCATCCATGCCGCCTTCTCCGGCGCGCGGCAGTCCCAAAGGCATGGAACGCCGATCTTCAGCCCATACATCGGCGATAGCGCGATTTCCGGATTGCGCTCTTGCGACGCCCTCGACATAGGTGGCCAACCCTTCCGCCAGCCAGTTATGCGCGCGGCCTACCTCAGGCAGCGCGAGATGCACCATCTCGTGCACCAGAACCCAATCCGCAGCCAGCGATTCGGCGCTGGCCTCGCGACCGACGCGCACTTGAATCGCGAGGCCGTCGTCGTTGGTGGTGCGGCCGCCGGCCACACCGCCGCCGTCCATGCTGCGCAGCCTCAAGCTCACCATGGGCGCGGGAAAGCTACCGTAGTAATCCGCGACAATGTGCGCCGAACGCTCGATCCAGGCGCGCAGCAACGGCTGCTGCCTGGCCCAGTCGGCATCGTCGACGAATAGGCATAGGACCGAGCCGCGGACATCGATCTGGGCGGTCACGTTGGCCGGGCAGGCACCCAAGGCGAGGCTGCTCAAGCCCGCCAGGACCGCCGCCGCGCTCACCTGCCACACTGCACGCACCGCCGCCCCCGGAAGGATTTGTCGTGTCCGGAGGATCACATATTGAGCCTGCGCGGGCCACTGACATAGCGGCTGCCCGCAACGAAGAACCGCAGCCGCTCGTCGGCCGCCTTGCTGATGCCGATTCGCACGCTGCAGCCCACCGGCCCCACCCGGTGACGATCGCTGCCGATCCACAGGTGCGTTCCGTCAAACAGGTCCAGCCCGTCCTGCTTGAGGTTGATCCGCAGCGCGGCGGTTAATCTCCCGGGCCCTCGTGTCAGGTCCATCAATTTGATCGGCCGAGACTTTGTGCGCATATGTTCGGTACCGTACATAGGCTCAAGCGCCCGCAACAGCACGCCGGTCCCGATCCCGGCCGCTTCGCTCGATACGTTGAGCAGGTACGACGTGCCGTAGCAGAGATACACGTAGGCATGGCCCCGTTCGAGAAACAGCGAGCGGTTGCGCGGGGTGATGCCGCGAAAGCCGTGGCAGGCGGGATCGTTGGGGAGATAGGCTTCGGTCTCGACGATCCGGCCTGCGGCAGTGCCGTGCGGCAATTGGCGCACCAGCACTTTCCCCAACAGGAAGCGCGCCAACGCCACCGTGTCGGACGGCACGGAATTACGTGAAATCCGTCGGATCTCACGCTCAATGTCGCGCGCAGCGTGGCTCACGATGGTAATCTCCGCGATGGTTTTCAGGGGATAGCGTCATGCTTAGCGCTCAGATCATCAATGATCGTCATTCCAATATTTTTGCATTTCTGCATGGCAACCTGGAAACCGAGGCCACTCACTGCGCTGTGCCGGAACAGGCCACGACCCACAGCCTGGTTTTCGTAAGCGATACGGCGCTGCTCAAGCAAGCGCGGCTCCTCAAGCCCGCCATTCTAATCGTACTGGCAAAGATGGCCGGCGAACTCGATGTGGTCGCGGACCGCGACAGCTGCTGCTTCTCGGTGAACAACATCTCCATGGGCATGGCAATTCTGCTCAAGTACTTCGATACCAAGTGCTATCGATTCAAGCAATGGGGCGAGCGCCACCCGACCGCCGTCGTGCACCGCGACGCGCTGGTCGGCATGGGCGTTTTTCTCGGACCCTATTGCGTGGTCGGTGCGGGAGCCGAAATCGGCGACGGCTGCATGATCGGCGCGCACACCGTCGTCGAGAACTCGGCACGGATCGGCGCGCGCACCGTGTTGCACCCGCATGTTTTCGTCGGCGCCGATTGCCGGATCGGCGAGGACTGCGAGGTACATCCGCACACCAGCATCGGCAGCGATGGCTTCGGCTACGCGGTCGATCCTGACGGCCGGCCGCGAAAAATTTCGCACCTGGGCAACGTGGTTATCGGCGACGCGGTGGAGATTGGCAGCAACTGCGCGATCGACCGCGCCAAGCTCACTTCGACGTACATCAGATCCGGGACCAAGCTCGATAACATCTGCCACATCGCGCACAACTGCGATCTCGGCGAAAATGGTTTCTACACGGCGGGATTCATGATGGGCGGCTCGACCAAGATCGGACGACAGTTCATCACCGGCGGCAATTCGGTGGTCACGGAGCATGTCACGCTCGGCGACAACGTGGTGCTGTCCGGGCGCTCCTCGGTCACCAACGACGTGCCGCTCGCCGGGCATTATGCCGGCTATCCGCTGCAGCCCCTGAAGCAGGCCATGAAGACCGCGGTGAACATCGGCAATCTGAACGAGATTCGCCGCAATCTCAGGCGTGTGATGAAGCATCTGAATCTCGCGGATCCGCCGGACGACGCTGCCAACAGTTGACGGCCGAGGCAAAAAATCGCCGCGCCGCCGCTGCCATCGTGGCGCCCGTCGGTGCGCTGCTGGCCGCGATGGTGTGCTTTCAGTCGGGTGCGGTGTTGGCAAAGGGGCTGTTCCCGGTGGTGGGCGCGGTCGGCGCGGCTGCGCTGCGCCTCGCCATTGCCTCGGCAATCCTGTTCGCCGTGTGGCGTCCTTGGCGTATGCGCCTAACCTGGCGAGAGGCCCGCACCATCATGGTTTATGGCGTGGCGATGGGCTGGATGAATCTATTCTTCTACCTGTCACTGCGCTCCATACCGCTCGGCATTGCCATGGCGCTGGAATTCACGGGGCCGCTCGGGGTTGCCCTGGCGGCATCGCGCCGGCCCAGTGATTTCCTGTGGGTTTTGATGGCGGTAACCGGCGTGTTGGTGCTGTTGCCGCTGGGATTTGGCAGCCAATCTCTGCCGCCTGTAGGCGTCGCTTGCGCACTCGCCGCCGGGGCTTGCTGGGCGCTGTACATTATCTTCGGGCGCAAGGCGGGTGCCGCGCACGGAGGACAGACCACGGCGCTGGGAACCTTGATCGGCGCTGTGTTCATCGTGCCCATCGGGTTGGCGCATAGCGGCACGCAGCTCTTCTCCGCCGCGATCCTGCCTGCCGCCGCCGGTGTCGCAGTGCTGTCGAGCGCGCTGCCCTATTCGCTGGAGATGTTCGCAATGCCGCGCGTGCCGACCCGCACCTTCGGCGTGCTGATGAGCCTGGACCCGGCGCTTGGCGCGCTCTTCGGCCTGATTTTTCTCGGCGAAACCCTGACGTGGATCCAATGGGCGGCCATCGCCAGCATCATAGTGGCTTCCGCCGGGAGCGCCGCGATGAGCGATTTAATGCCCGATTAGCGCAATTGCCAGGTACAGCGCGCCGGCGCCGGCAAGCGTCATCGCGGTGGTGAGAAATTTCGGATGCGCGTGGTAGCTTTCCGGAATGAGATCGCTGGCGCCGATGTAGAGAAAGAAACCGGCAAACAGGGCCAGCATCGCGCCGAAAGCATTGCCGGGAAGAGCGAAAAAACGGGTCGCAAGGATCCCTGCAACCGGGGCTGCGGCATCCACCAACAGCCAGCGCAACGCGCCGTTGGGATTGCCGCGATTTTTCATCACGATGTTCATCGTGTTGATGCCGTCGGAGAAATCATGGGTCAATACGGCAATGGCCACCACGATGCCGATATCGCGGGACGCTTGAAAAGCGAGGCCGATGGCGATGCCATCCAGCAAGCTGTGCCCGCAGAGCACGCCGGCGGCGAAGCGGCCGCGCGACGCAGCATCGCCGTGAAACAGCAGTATGCGGTCCAGCACCAGATACAACAAAAATCCCAGTGCCGTCCACGACAAGATGGCGGCCGGGCTGTGCAATTTTCCGCCGAATTCGATCGCTTCCGGCAACAGATCGAAAAATGCGACGCCGATGACGGCGCCCGCGCTGAAGCCCAAGATCAGATGCAGTTTGTCGCGCAGGCGCAGCGCCAGCAGCCCGCCGCACACTGTGCAGAGGAACGCCGCCGCGGCGATGATTAGGAGTAGCACGGTGTTATATTGCGCTTCACGGCATTAACTTCTGGGGGCAGCGTGGGTTACGACACGTATCATAAACGCAAAATCGGCAAGCACCTGCTCAAGCCCGAAACCCAAATGATGGGATATGGCTTTGATCCGAGCTTGTCGGAAGGGTCGCTGAAGCCGCCGATCTTCCTGACCTCGACCTTCGTGTTCAAGACGGCGCAGGACGGCAAGGATTTCTTCGACTATACCTCGGGCAGACGCGAGCCTGTTGCCGGCCAATCATCGGGTCTGGTGTATTCGCGCTTCAATAATCCGAATCTGGAGGTTTTGGAAGACCGCCTGGCCTTGTGGGAGGAGGGCGAAACCGCCGCGGTCTTCTCCAGCGGCATGTCGGCGATATCAACCGTCATCTGGGCGCATGTGCGCCCGGGCGACGTGATTCTCATGAGCCAGCCGCTGTACGGCGGGACCGAGACGCTCATCGAAAAGACTCTGCCGGATTTCGGGATCAGCGCCGTGGGCTTTACGCTTGGCCATGATCGGCAGGCCGTGATCGAAGCGGCGGCACAGGCCTCGAACAAGGCGGCCGCGAGCAAGGGCCGCGTTTGCCTGATCATGGTGGAGACGCCGGCAAATCCTACCAACAGCCTGGTTGATCTTAAGCTGATGCGGGAGATCTCCGAGCAGATCGGCGCGCGTCAACGCGGCGGGCGGCCGCCGGTGGCGGTCGATAATACGTTTCTGGGGCCGGTTTTCCAGCGGCCTCTCAATTTGGGCGTCGATCTCGTCATGTACTCGCTGACCAAGTACGTGGGCGGCCATTCGGATCTGGTTGCCGGCGGAGTCGTGGGCTCGCGCGATGCGGTCGGGCCCATCAAAAGGCTGCGCGGCGCGCTCGGTACGCAGCTGGATCCGAATACCGCATGGATGATCATGCGATCAATGGAAACCCTCGCTCTGCGCATGGCCAAGTCGGCAGAAAATGCTGCCGTGGTGGCCAAGTTCCTGCGCCAGCATCCCAAAATCGCGGCCGTGAATTATCTCGGATTCATCAGCCCCGATGACGCGCGCTACGCGTTATTCCAACGTCAGTGCGAGAGCGCGGGTTCGACCTTCGGCTTCGCGGTCAAGGGCGGAGAGGCGGAGGCCTTCCGGCTGCTCGACGCGCTGCAGGTGATCAAGCTCGCGGTCAGCCTCGGCGGCACTGAAACCTTGATGTCGCATCCGGCCAGCACTACGCACTCCGGGGTTGCGAAACATACGCGCGAACGCCTGGGGATTACCGACGCGTTGATTCGAATATCGGTAGGCATCGAGGACGCGGATGATTTGATCGCGGATCTTGCGGCGGCGCTTGAGACGGTGTGATCCAGATCCTGCGGAACGACGGATTTCTGCTATGATTTAATTGATAGCAGTACCCCGACGGGCAATGAAACACGCGTTCAAAGCACTAAGCCTCTTAGTCCTGCTGATGACGGCACAGCAGGGCGCGGTCGTTCATGAACTCAGCCATGTGTTCCGCGCCGGCGATGCGGCGCTGCACGTCGAGTCGGGCGGGGTTGCGGACCCCAGCTGCGCGCTATGCCCCGCGTTTGCGCAAGCAGCCACCCCTGCTGTCAGCCACGCTTTCCAGGTCCCTCTGCTCGGCCGCGCAGCCCCGCTGCGCTCTGCAGAGCTTTCGTCTTCTGCAATCGACGCCTCTGTCCCCAAGCCGCGCAGCCGCGGTCCTCCCTCCCTGAGCTGAAGTTTTTCCTTGCGTTGAGCCGCGCCGAGTCATCGGCCGCTGCGCATTGTCATTCAGCTTTTGTGGAGTGTTCTTCATGTTCAGAATTTCCCATGCCGCCGCCGCGTCGAGCGCGGCGATGATGTTTGCTTTTGGCGTTGCGAACTCAGCAGTCGCGGAATCCCCGGATGCTGCCGCCGTCTCCACCGATGGATCTGCATCCACCGATGCCGCCGACATTCAGTCGATCGTAGTGATTTCACAGCGCCTCGACGAAGGCCGCTCGCATATACAGACCAAGACCGGCGCTTCAACCTACACCGTGGACGCTGAGGCCATTGCCACGATGCCAGCCGGCGCGAATACGCCCTTCAATCAGGTGATTCTGCAGATGCCGGAAGTAGCGCAGGATTCATTCGGCCAGTATCACATCAGGGGCGAGCACAACGGCCTGCAGTATCGCTTGAATGGCGTGATCCTGCCGGAGGGCATCAGCGTCTTCGGGCAATCCCAGGACGCGCGCTTTGTATCTTCGGTAAGCCTGATAGGCGGTGCGCTGCCGGCGGAATTCGGACTGCGCACCGCCGGCATCATCGACATCACCACCAAAAACGGATTGACGGCGCCCGGCGGCTCTGTGGGGTTGTATGGCGGAAGCCATAGTACCGTGGAGCCGAGCTTCACCTACGGCGGCGGCGCGGGTTCCTTCAGCTACTTCGTCACCGGGGATTTTCTGCGCAATAATCTTGGCATCGAGTCACCGGATGGCAGCACCAATCCGATTCATGACCAGACGACGCAGTATCACGGCTTCGGCTATTTCGAAGACATCTTGGACAGCGCCAATAGAATCTCCCTGATGCTGGGCAGCGCGGTGGGCAGGTACCAGATTCCCAATTTGGACGGGGTTGAGCCCTCGCTGGGCTATACGGTCAACGGCATATCCACATACCCCAGCCAGAGCCTCAACGAGAACCAGCGGGAAGTCACCCAGTTCGGCGCCTTGAGCTGGCTGTATTCCGAAGGCGCAATCGACGTCCAGACCTCGGTGGTTGCCCGCTATTCGAGCCTGACGTTCGTCCCGGATTTCCCGGGCGATCTCTTGTTCACGGGCGTAGCGCAGCACGCATTCAAACAGAATGTCGCCTATGCGGCGCAAAGCGATGCAGCCTATCACCTCAACGAAAGCAACATCATCCGCGCAGGACTGTTCGTGCAGACCGATCATGCGGTCAGCGATACCAACTCGGCGGTGCTTCTCACGGACAACGCCGGGGTTCCCTTGAGCGATGTACCGGCGACGCTGATCGACAACGGCAGCAAGACCGAGTGGATCTATAGCGCGTACCTGCAGGACGAATGGACGCTGATACCGACCGTCACGATCAATTACGGATTGCGCTTCGACCGGTTCACCGCCTACACCAGCGACAATCAAACCAGCCCGCGGGTGAATGTGGTGTGGCAAGCATTTCCCGGCACCACCGTCCACTCGGGCTATTCCCGCTACATGTCTCCGCCGCCCTTCGAGTTGGTCGGCAGCAAGGACATCGCCCTGTTTACAAACACGACCAACGCGCCGCTATCGCCTCAAGCCACGTCGCCATTGGCCGAGAAAGCAAACTACTACGATCTAGGCGTACAACAGAAAATTACGCCTGGATTTACCGTGGGCGTCGATGGCTACTACAAGCAATCGGCGAACCTCATCGACGAGGGACAGTTCGGCGCGCCGATTATTTTGACGCCGTTCAACTACCGCTACGGCAAGCAATACGGCGGAGAATTCACCGCGAACTACACGAAGGAGGAATTCTCGGCGTACTTGAATTTCGCGGCTCAAAGTGCCAAGGGCAAAAACATCCAATCGGCGCAATTCAACTTTGCGCCTGAGGAACTTGGCTACATTGCGAACAATTACATTCATCTCGATCACGAGCAGCAAAAGACGGCATCCGGCGGCTTGTCGTACCTGTGGCGGGACACGCGCTTCAGCGCGGACTTCTTGGTGGGCTCCGGTCTGCGTGCGAGTCTGCCGCTGCCCCCCGGAGTAACCACGCCATACGGGGGTACGAGCATTCCGAACGGGACCAGCCTGCCCACTTATACCCAGGTCAACACCGGGGTAACGCACATTTTTACGCTGCCGGGCGCCGGCACGCTCACCGCGCGCTTCGATGTAATCAACATCCTCGACAAGGAATATCAAATCCGCAACGGCACCGGCGTCGGCGTCGGCGCGCCGCAGTACGGTCCGCGGCGCGGCTTTTTCGTCGGCCTGTCGAAGTCGCTGCCGGCGCTGTAGCGGAGGCACCGCCGGCGTAGCGTCGATCTGCAATTTGGCGACGGTAAACCGCTCGTGTATGGTCTCGATGGATGAGCACAAGCGAGATTTTTCTGCTCGCGATGGGGATCATTTTTCTGGTCCCCTATCTTTTCTGGCGCGTGGGTAGGACCGAGTACTACGCGCCGCTGGTGGTGGTGCAGATCATTACAGGAATTCTGCTCGGCCCGGGAATATTGGGCGCCGTATTTCCACGTTACTACGCGTTCGTGTTCAATCCGGCCGTGGTGCAATCGCTCAACGGCATCGCCTGGTGGGCGGTCATGAGCTTCGTGTGGGTCGCAGGGATCGAGCTGGATCTGCACGGCGTGTGGAAGAATCGGCGGGAAAGCGGCATAGCCGCAGGTTTGGCGCTGGGCACCCCGTTGTTGATTGGCTGCGTGGTGGCCGTCGGAATGCTCCGCTATGGCGGTTGGATCGGCCCCAATGCGGCCGCGTGGCAATTCGTGCTCGGGATAGGCATGGCGTGCGCGGTGACGGCCCTTCCGATACTGATCCTGTTCATGGAGAAGCTGGAAATCCTGCGCCAGCCGCTGGGCCAGCGCATTCTGGGTTACGCCAGCATGGACGATGTCGCGATTTGGGGCGTCCTCGCGTTGATCCTGATGGACTGGAGTCGCGTCGGCAAGCAACTGACGTTCCTGATCGGCTTTGCGATCGCGGCGTGGGGCTTTCGTCAGCTCATGGCGCGGCTGCCGGAGCGCGATCGATGGTATGTCGGCCTGGTATGGCTGGCGCTGTGCGGGCTGGGCGCGGATTGGTCGGGACTGCATTTCATGGTAGGGGCGTTCCTGTCGGGGGCCGTCATGGATAGCCGCTGGTTCGATCAGCAGCAAATGGATTCGCTGCGGCGAAATGTGCTGCTGCTCATCATGCCGGTGTTCTTCTTGAGCACGGGATTGCGTACCGCCTGGACGATGGGCGGAGCGGCGGTAGTGATGGCCGCTGCCGCGCTGTTGATCGCCGCGGTCAGCGGTAAATTGCTGGGCACGCGCCTTGCGGGCAGCATTCTTCGATGGCCGCCGGGGGAGAGCTCGTTGATCGGCTGGCTGCTGCAAACCAAGGCGCTGATCATGATCATCTTCGTCAATGTTCTGCTCGATAAAGGCATCATCACCAGCACCACGTTCACCGCGCTGCTGCTCATGGCGGTAGGCAGCACCATGCTCACGGTTCCCATGGCAACGCCCAAACTGCGGCGCCTCGCCGGCCGCGAAGCGTAAGCGGCCGATTAGTCTCGCTTGGTCCGTCAATTGGCCCTTTAGGCATGGTCTGGGAGGCCATGCCGACCGCTTCACATAAGAAGCGCGAGGCGCCCTTCTGATACTCTGGGCTGGAGATCGACGCTAAGGGCAGCCCAGGCAAATTGAGATGGGCCCGGCAGATTGTCCCGAAACTTGAGCCCCGGCTCACCGATCTGCGAACGACATCACAACGATATCGGTATATCCAGCAACAATAGCGCTACTTCGGGGTTTCCCCGTGACGTCAATGACCGACAAATTCTAGGAGCTTTCATGCGCAAGATTCTCACCGCAACCCTGGCTGCCGCCGTCATGGCCGCGGGCGTTGCGCAATCCGCGACCACCACCACGACCTTCGCGGTGACCGCGACGGTGCAGTCGACCTGTTCCGCGACGGCCGCTGCGTTGGCCTTCGGCAACTACACCCCGGGCACGGGCACGCTGACCGGCAATACCACCATCGCCGTCAAGTGCACCAAGACCACGCCGTTCACGGTCGCGCTCAATGTTGGCTCCACCGCGGGTGACACCTTTGCGCAGCGCTTGATGGGCTCGGGCCCCAACACCCTGCAGTACAACCTGTACACCACGGCCGCGCTCGGCACCATCTTCGGTGATGGCACCGGCGGTACCGCGACGGTCGCCGGGGTCGGCGCGGGCATCGCGACGGCCAGCAACGTGACCGTTTTCGGGCAACTTCCGGACAACGCCACGAACCAGGCATCGGTACCTGGCGCCTACACGGACACCATCACTGTCACTGTTACGTATTGATCAAGGCTCTTGCGGCGGTTGGAATGGCCGCCGCAAGACTTTCCAGCCTCTAATCTCCATTCCCTGAGGGATCGATGCGCAAGCTGTACGCAATATCGTTGATCGCAGGTGCAATGGCCGCCGGATTCGCCGGCGCCGCAACCACCTCCACCACCTTTGCCGTCACATCCTCGTTGCTTGCCACCTGTTCGGCGACCGCCACCTCCCTGGCATTCAGCGCCTACACGCCCGGCGCTGGCAACGTGGCGAATAACGGCACTGTCAGCGTCAAGTGCACCAAAAATACTCCCTTCACCGTTGCGCTGAACCGCGGCACCACCGCCGGCGGCACCATCGCGCAGCGCTTGATGGCCTTCGGCGCCAACACGCTGCAGTACAACCTCTATACCACGGCGGCATTCGCCACCGTGTTCGGCGACGGCACCGGCGCGAGTCAGACCGAACCAGGTACCGGAGCCGGTGTTGCCACTGCGGTTGCGTTCACGGTCTTCGGGCAACTGCCGGACAATGCAACCAATCAAGCCGCGGTCCCCGGTGCCTACACCGACACCATTACCGTCACGGTCACCTATTAGGCCATGCGCACGTTTCTTTTCGCGCTGCTGGCCTGTGTGGCGATAGCCGCGCCCGCGGCGGCCAGCACCTTCAATATTGCGCCCATCCGCGCCCAGCTCACGAACAGTCACAAGACCGAAGCTCTCACTCTCATCAATGCGGACGACAGCCCGGTCGTCGTGCAGGTGCGCGTCGTTGCCTGGTCGCAAAAAGACGGCACGGAACAACTGGAAGACACGCGCGAATTGCTGGCGACGCCGCCGGTGCTGCAGATTCCCGGCAACGGCCAGCAAATCGTTCGCGTGGCGCTCAGGCGCGATCCGGATCCTGCCCAGGAGCTGACGTATCGCGTGATCTTCGAGGAAGTGCCGCAGGCCCAGGCCAAGGATTTCACCGGCTTGCGCGTGGCGCTGCGCCTCAGCATTCCGGTGTTCGTGGCACCGGCGCACGGCAAGGCGAGTCCGCAAGTGGCCTGGGAGTCGCGCTGGCTTCCCAACGGTCAGCTCGAAGTCGCGGCCACCAACAGCGGCAGCGGGCATTTGCAGGTGACGGATTTCGAGGCGCAGTTTCCGGGATCGCTGATGCCGCTGCGCGGAATGACATCCAAGTACGTACTGCCGGGCAGCCGGATGAGCTGGATTTTGACGCCGCCGGCTGACGCGACCAGGCAGGGAGCGATACCGATTCGTGGGCATAGCGACCAAGGCGATTTTTCCGCCGACGTTGCGCCTAGCGATCTTTGAAGATCTGCGGACTGACCCATGTCCGCAGCCATGCGAATCCGGATTCCGCGCGCGCTGCCGACATATTCTGGCATTCTGGTATTGGTGCTCTATCTCGCGACTCGTGCAGCATTCGCGGCGGAACCGCCCGATGTGCAGGAAGCGGTGCTGGAGGTTACATTGAGCGCCAGGGAACCCGGTGACATGATGATCGTGCTGCGCGGCCGGGAAGGCCAGCTATATCTGGAGCAGCACGACTTCGAGCGCCTACGCCTGCACCTGCCACAGACCGCCCCCTACATGCATGATGGCCGCCGCTACTTCGATCCGACAGCCATCAAGGGCTGTACGGTGGCAATTGACGAGACCTCGCAGCGGGCCATCATCAGCGCGCCCGCCTCAGCGCTCGACACGACCCGCTTGAGCGCGGCCGCGCGCCAGTCCCCCCCGGTCACTCCGGCAGCGCCGGGCGCGTTTCTCAACTATCAGTTGTCGGCGCAGCGGGTTGACAGCCAGGACACCGGCGGCGCCTTCACCGAGCTCGGAGTGTTCGCAGCCGCCGGCGTCGTGACCAATACCGCGGTTGCCCGCTACGGCGGCGCAAATTACGGTTACGCCAATCAGCTGGTGCGGCTGGATACCACCTACACCCGCGACTTTCCCGACGTGCTCGAGACCTTGAATGTCGGCGACACCATCAGCGACGGCGGCACTTGGGGATATGCCATGCGCTATGCAGGCGTGCGCTGGAGCCGCAACTTCTCGTTGCGTCCGGACCTTTTGACGACGCCGCTGTTGACGACCGGCGGTACCGCCACGGTGCCCTCGACCGTCGATGTCTTCGTCAACAACCAATTGGTGACCAGCAATCAGCTTCCGGCCGGACCTTTCGTGATCGATCGATTGCCGACGGTTTCCGGTACCGGCGATGTCAGCGTGGTGGTGCGCGACGCGCTGGGGCGCGAACAAGTGCTTACCCAGACCTTCTACTCGAGCACCACGCTGCTGGCGCAGGGTCTGACGCAATTCTCGGTCAACCTCGGCACCGTGCGGGACAACTACGCGCTGGACAGCAATCAATATGGCGGAACGCTGGGTGAATACAGTTATCGGCGCGGCATCACCGATGCGTTCACACTGGAAGGCCATGCGGAATATCTCTCGGGAGATTCGCATGCCGCGGATTTCACCGACGCCCATGCGGCAGGTTTGAACGGCGCTTTCGGCATTGGAAAAATAGGCATCCTCAACGTCACTGCGGCAGCCGGCGGCGACTCGGGCGGATCGGGCTGGCTGAGCGGCGCGGGATTCGAACATCGCGGCACCAATACCAGTTTCGTCGTCAATGCCCTGTGGGCAAGCCCGGATTTCGCCCAGGTCGGCCAGGCGCTCAACGCGGCGATGCGCATGCGCGAGCGCGATCTGGTGCAGACAGGGATCGGGTTGGGGCGCTATGGGTCGCTGTCGCTGGCGTACGTGCGGCAAACCTACCGCGATTCGCCGACACAGCAAACGGTGGGATTGACGCAGACCATCACATTCGGCAGGGTCGGCTCGCTGAATCTCACGGTCACGCGAACGCACTCGGCGGCACAGCAGTTTACCGCTGCGCAAGATTCGACCAGCGCCTACCTGATTTTCGTGGTGCCCTTAAGCCACCGGCGCGCGGCCACGCTGACCGCGGTGGGCGGCAGCGGCTCCGGCGCGCCGACCAATCAGGTCATCGCGTCCCTGACCCAAAGTCCGCCGGTGGGGCCGGGCAGCGGCTATCGCTTGAACCTATCGACCGCGGGCAACTACGACGCCGACTGGCGCCAGCAGTTCCACAGTGCCGATCTGGAGCTGGAAGCCGCGCGCAACATGGGTCTTAATGGTCAGAGCGCCACATTGAGCGGTGCCATGACATTCTTGGACGGCCAATTGAACACCACCCGCTCGGTCAACGGCAGCTTTGCGATGGTTGATGTTGCGGGTCTCGCCAATGTCCCGGTGTATGTCGAGAACCAGCTGACCACGCACACCGACGACACCGGCAGGGCATTGCTCTACAACCTGCGGCCCTACGAGGCCAATCACATCAGCATCACGCCGGAAGACCTCCCGTTGGACACCACCATCGGCGCCAGCAGCACCATCATGGCGCCGCCGTATCGCAGCGGCGTGATCGCGCGTTTTCCGGTGGAGCGGGTGCGCAGCGGCACCTTTCGTTTGGTGACCGAGGACGGTAAACCCGTGCCGGTGGGCGCGGTGGTAAAGCTTCGGGGCACGCTGTTTCCGGTGGTCCTCAACGGCATGGTGTATGTCACCGGCTACGATCACGGGATGTCCGCGGAGGCGAGTTGGACAGGAGGGCATTGCAGTTTCCGCCTGGAACCGCCGCCGCCCGACGATCCGTTGCCGGACATGGGCACCATTCAATGCCGCGCCATGAAGCGCGGCGATGCCGACAAGCTCAGCGATCCCCAAGGGTCAAACCCATGAAACCCTGGAACATCGCCATCGCTCTCATAGTCGCGATTTGCCTTGCGCCTTGTGCGCGGGCCGTTACCACGGTCAATTGCACCGTGAGCGCCGGCGGCATCGCATTTGGAATCTACAATCCGCTCAATGCCGTGGCCGATGCCTCCACCGGAACGTTGCGCGTCACCTGCACCGGCAGCGGCACGGGTTCGGCAACCGTGACGCTCAATCTCACCCTGAGCACCGGCCTGAGCGGAAAGTTTTCGACGCGGGAGATGTTCTCGGGAGTCAACACCCTGAACTACAACATCTATTGGAGCGCGGCGTACTCACAAATCATGGGCGATGGCACCGGCGGCTCATTTGCGGGTACGGCCACATTCGTCGTGCCCGCCGGCGGCAGCAACTTCGCAACCGGAACCATGTACGGGCTGTTGCCGGCGTCGCAGGACGTGGTGCCCGGCGGTTACTCCGACGTGATCACCGTCACCGTCACGTACTAGATCGACTCGAGCGGCCGCACCTTAAGCCGCACCGGCCAGGGATAATTGCCGGCGCCGAGTCCCGGCGCGAGGGTGAATCGAAATCTCAAGTTCAGCTTCACCACTTGCGGCTTCTGCCAGCGCTGCACGATCGTGCCGCCGTCGGCGCCCAACGGCAGGTCGGAGTCCAATCCTTGAACCACCATGGACGAGAGCATCGGGGTTACCGTCAATACTTCGAGCGCGAAGCCGCGCTGACTGTTGCTGCGGACAATAACCTGCGTCGGCTGCGCGACGTCGATGAAACCGCGCCTGACGTCGTCGGCGGAGATCTGCAAATCCATCGGCGCGGACTGCAGCTCGAGGTTGGCAACTGCGAGCACCGTGGCGCTGACGGAAAAGTCCGTGCGCACGTCCTTGGCGCCGGCCGTGGCGACGCTTGCGGCAACGATGAGTGCGATACGCACCCCACTCAACCCGTGATTGTGCGAAGATTTGCTCAAGTCCTAAAGTAGCGGCAAAAATCGGCCGTACTTTAATGATTGACTGCGATCGCGCCCCCTGACATAACGTGGCGGGTGCTGTTGTAGAGAAATAAAACTCAACCGGGGAAAGCTCTCATTGATCATGCGCCGGCGAATGGCGATACCGCTTACCGTTCTATTGCCTGGGCTGATCGCGCCGCTTTGCGCGCTGGGCGAGAGTTCGGGGGAATTGTCCTTCGTGGTCGTCACCGCGACCCGCATCGCCGAGGACAGCCGCGATTTGCCGGTGTCGATTGACCGGGTCAGCGCGCAAACCATCCAAACAGGGCAGCTGCAGGTGAATCTCTCGGAGTCGCTGGTGACGGTGCCCGGAGTCTCGGCGCAAAACCGGCAAAACTACGCGCAGGATCTGCAGCTTTCAGTACGCGGGTTCGGCGCACGCTCGAATTTCGGCGTTCGTGGCGTGCGTTTGTATTCGGACGGCATTCCGGGAACCATGCCCGACGGCCAGGGGCAGTTTTCGCAATTCGATTTGAGCTCCGCCGGCCGCATCGAAGTGCTGCGCGGACCGTTCTCGGCCCTGTACGGCAACTCCTCCGGCGGCGTGATTTCAATTTTCACGGAAGACGCCACGCCTGGATACCTGTACGGCGCACAGGCGGAGTACGGTGCGTTTAACACTCAGCGCTACAACCTGAAGACCACGGGAGACAACGGCGCGGCCAACTACGTCGTGGACACCTCGCACTTTCAAACCAATGGATATCGCGTGCACAGCGAAGCGCAGCGCAATCTCTTCAATACCAAGGTGAGTCTGGCCCCCAGCGACTCCTCCAAATTGACGATCGTGGGCAACGCCATTGAAACGGCGTTCGTGCAGGACCCCCTGGGGCTGACCCGCGCACAATTCGAGGCGAACCCGACTCAGGCGGGCGTGAACGCAATTGCCTACAACACCCGCAAAAGTCTCGATCAGGAGCAATTGGGCGTTACCTACCAGGACAAACTCAGCGCTGCCGATGAAGTATTCGCTACCGCCTATACCGGGCAGCGAGGTACGAAGCAGTTCCAGGCCATACCCAAGGCGACAGAGGCCGCGGCACCGCTTTATCCCGGCGGCGTCATCGATTTGAACCGGGCGTATTGGGGCATCGATCTGCATGTCGCGGATCAGCGCAGCGTGGCGGGCACGCCATTGCTGCTGGTCGCCGGCCTCAACTACGACGATCTGGCGGAGACGCGCAAGGGCTATTTGAATTACATAGGCTCGGCGCTCGGCGTGCAGGGGGCGCTGCGCCGCTATGAAACCAACTACGTGTACGACTTTGATCAGTATCTGCAGGTGCAGTGGGATCCCTCGGCCCGTTGGCGATTGATCGCCGGCGTACGCAACAGTCTGGTGGACGTGACTTCTCATGGTCACTTGGCCGTACTCGATGCCGCGGATAGCGAAGTTCGCTATTCGGCGGTGAACCCGGTCGCGGGCGTCACATACCGCGCCATGGAGGCGGTCAATGTTTACGCCTCGTATGGCAAGGGATTCGAAACGCCCACCTTGAACGATCTGGCCTATCGCTCGGTCGACGGCAGTCTGCCGGGCTTGAATCTTGGGCTTAGGCCCGCGCGCAGCGACAATTACGAGGCGGGCATCAAAGCGGGCAACGACCGCTGGCGCGCGAATCTAGCCGCCTTCTACATCAAGACCACGGATGAGCTGGCGGTGCTGCAAAACTCCGCCGGCCGCACCGTCGACCAGAACATCGGCGAAACCACTCGCCGCGGCTTGGAGCTGGGGACGGAGGCGGATTGGGCGGGAGGCTTCAGCACTCGCCTGGTGTACACCTATATTCGGGCGGTCGTGGCGCAGCCTTACTACACCTGCGTAACGACGCCCTGCAATCCGCTGGGTGCTGGCCCGCCGCCGCCGAGCTATCAACTGGTGCCGGAGGGAAATTACCTGCCCGCGCTGGCGCGAAATGCCTTGTATGCGGCAGTGACCTGGAGCTATGCGCCGTGGGGTTTTTCCACCACCCTGGACACGGTGGGCCGCTCGAAAATTTACGTGAACGACCGCAACACGGACGCTGCCGACGGCTACTGGGTGGTTAACTTGCGCGCCGGGTTCGAGCAGCAAACGGCGCACTGGAGATTCAGCGAATTCGCCCGGCTTGATAACCTCGCCAATCGAACTTATGTCGGTACGGTGATAGTAAATGAGACCAATTCGAGGTTTTTCGAGCCGGCGCCCGGGCGCACGGCCTACGTAATGTTCAATGCGGCGTGGCGCGATTAAGCTGTTGTTATGTGCACCAAATGCCTTGAACCGCGTTGAGTAGATAGGGTCTTATTGTAGGGTGAAGGCGAGGAGAGTCACATGAACATCAAGGGCAAGGGCGTTTTACTGGCGGTCGGCCTGGTGGGCTCGATTCTCGCCGCTGGGACGCCTGCATGGGCGCAATCCGGCCATGGCGGCGGCGGTGGTGGTGGTGGCCACGCTTCGGGCGGGGGTCACGCCTCCGGTGGGTCACATGGAGCGCCTTCCCATGCGCCCTCGGGCGGCGGCCATTACGCTCCTGGGGCTCATTACGCTCCTGCGGCTCATTATGCCCCCGCGGCTCATTACTCGCCTGCGACGCATTACGCGGGCGCTACGCGCGGTTATCCCGCTGCCTATCACGGCGGCGCTTACGCCGGCCGCGGTACCTATGGATACGGCTATCACAATTATGGCTACTGGCACGGCTATTCCACCGGCGCCTACTGGCGCGGCGGCTACTGGCGTGGCGGGTACTGGCCGCGGGCGTACTACGGCGTGGGTTTTGCGTGGTTCCTGCCGATCCTGCCGCTGGCGTATGCGACGTACTGGTATGGCGGCATTCCTTACTACTACGCCAACGATGTGTACTACACCTATAACCCGTCCTATAACGGCTACGTCGCCACGGATCCCCCACCGGTCGCCGATTCGGCCCCCGGAGCGGATGCATCGGGTGCTGCGCCCGATACGTATGCACCCGATGCGAGCGGGCAAGCGCCGGCGCAGGCGCCATTGTCAGCTCCCAGCGCAGGAGCCGGTTTTGGTCCCGCTGTGGGTCAGATCTTCATGTACCCGAAGAACGGCCAGACCCCTGAGCAGCAGGCCACCGATAAGGCCGAATGCCAGAAATGGGCTGGGGAACAGGCCGGGCAGGTTGCCCAGAATGCCCCGGACTACCAGCGCGCCATGGTGGCTTGTGTCGAGGGCCGCGGATACAGCGCGCGCTAGTCGACAAGAGGTTGCCAAAAACTCACCCGGCTCGGCGTGCCATCGCGCGAGCCACCGCTTGCAGCCGCGCCGCCGAGCCAGACATCCAGTCGATGCGAGGCTTAGGACCAGCGCGCTGAAAGCGGCAGCGTGAGCACCGGGCGTGTTACTTACTCCACCGTGGGTATTTCGCGCCAGTTCAATATGCGAGTGGCGAGTGTACCGGTCAGGCTCGCGGAGACCTTTTGAGGAGGCACCGTCGCGAATCCAACGATGATCTCGGGGACGCCATTGGCGCCGGTAAACCTGAGATTGATCGCCGAGTCGGCGTACGCGTCAAACGGCGGAGTGGGACCCCCAACAACGGACGGCTGCAGTACCGATTGCACGGTTGCATAGTCAACCGCATATACCCGGCTTGAACCCTTCGGATTGCAGGGGTCGGTGGCCGTTGTCAGCGAAGTGGCAAAGGTTACGATGCCATTGAACGCCTCAGGATCCAGCACCACGCGCCACCCTATGCCCGATACTGCGTCTATACCCAAGTCGGTGTACCAGCCCATCGGGCCCGTAGCCAGGATCGGATTGGGGGTGGTGGAACTAAGTTGGGCGTTGGTTATCGGCGTGAGGTTCGCGCGCGTGATTGGCGTGCTTACGCCGTTGAAGCCGCTGGCCGTGCCGTCGATAATTGCGTAGAACGATTGCATCTGTGTACTGGGCAGGTCGGTGATCGCCAGTAATTGGCCGGTACCGAATAAGACGTATCGCTTGCGCGTGACCGGATGAATCTCGATCAGTGGCGCGGTGGTGATGGGTTGTGCCACACCGCTCGGGTCCGTCACGGTTGCCAGCAGTACCGGTTGCGGATACGCACCGGTAGTTCCGGTCAGATCGAAGCGCCAGACCTGACCATTCAAGTCACCCACGTACACCGAGTCGGAGGTTTCGTCGCTGAAATCCTTGACGAACGCGGATGCCTGCGTGAGTCCGACAGATGGGCTCGGCGTTTGTACTCTTTCCAGCAGTGCACCAGTAGCCGGATTCACGAAGTACAGATATCCGTAGCCGTCGGAGTTGTTGTAGCCCGAGGTCAATATGGCGACCCAGCCATACTTGAGGGTTTTGACGACCACCGGTACGCCGTAACTGTATCCCATGGTGGCATCAGTGAATTCCCACAGGACTTTGCTCGCCACCGCGGCCTCGGTCGTCATACTTGAAGGATCGGTGACATCAAGGGCATAAAAGCTCTTGCCGCCCTTGCCGAGACCGCCAATCAACACGCTGCGCCACGGGGTTCCCCCGGCGGTGGCGTAATTGACCACTCCGGCGAAGCCCACTGTGCGGGACATATCGATATCGAAGACGGCCGGCGTGGCATCGACGTAGTTGTGGTGGACGTAGCTCGGATTCCCGAGCTGCGCGAGGCCGTCCACCTGCGGCGTGCCATTGGGTCCTTGGAATAACGCACTCGGCACGTAGGCAAACTGCTCGGTGCCCGTCGCGCCGACGAAACCGTGCAGCATGCCGTCATTGGAGCCGGCATACACCATGGTGGGCCGCGGTGTGGTGGTCGTCCAGAGGGTCTTGAAGAAGTTATAGCCTGGATTGTTGACATCCGAGAAGGTCTGGAGCGGCGTCGATACCGGCGTCAAACCGGCGTCAACGATATCGCCCAGCAGCAGTTTGCGGTTACGCAGCGAGTGCGTGCTGGTAGGCGCGGTGGAGGCCACTTCGTTTGTGGTATCGCCGCGCAGATAATTGAGGTACGGGCAGGAAGCCGCGCTGCAGGTGAGCGTGGGCGAGTAACTGGGTGTGAGCGCAGTCTGCTGGGCCGGGGTGAGATTCGCCGCCTCGAACGGCACGCCGCCGCTGCCGTTCCACGTAGCGACGCGACGCGCGGTTTGCCAGCCGGTGCCCGCGAGCTGCGTCTGCAGCGTGCTTGAGCTCGCCCACATCTGGGTCTGCATCGGATTGCCGTTGGTGTCGAAAGTCAGCGTGAAGCCGGTGACGGTGCCGGTCCAGCTGCCGGCGTCGAAATTCGCGCCGAAGGACTCCGTGCCGCTCGAGACATTGGGCAAGGAGAACGAGAACGAGGTGCTCAGTTGCGTAATAGCACTGGAGATGCTGACGAACGCGGATTTCAATCCGGCGACCATCGCATTGGCATTGCCTGCGTTGTAGTAGTTATCCGGCAGCGGATGCAGACTGCCATTCATATTTACGTTGGTGCTGGTCGTGTCGAATTGGCCCAGTGTAATGGGAGTGTTCAACATGTCGTACGCCGGGTTGGTGGCGGTGTAAAAAGGAGCCGTGGCGTTTGCGGCGTTGATGGTCGGCGTGCTGAACCCGCCGTACTTGGCCGCAAGGTAGTAAGGGTTCAGGTTCTCGAGGTGCTGGCCTTCCGCGACATCCATCCAATAGGTGGAAATCGTCTGCGTGTTCGGGAGGTCAGGGCGGATGTCATTGACGTGCACGCCGTAGGCCAGGCCCGCGATGAAATACGTTGCATCCGTGAGTCCGAACGCCCACTTGGGATTTGGGGGGATGCCCTCGAGCGTTTGCAGATCCAAGGTCCAGGTCGCGGCCTGGTTGAACGTGTCTGCCGCCACGAGCGGGGGAACCGGCCTGGAGAGGCCCGTAGGGGAATAACTACCGGCGCCGGTGTTGCCGCCCACGTTGTAGTCGTACCAGGTATGGTCGTCACCTATTCCTAAGATGAAATTTTTCTGGCAGGAGTACAGGATGGGCGCGCCCGGGTTCACGTCCGTACTGCTCGCGGTATCGGTCGGCCAATTCGCCACCGCAGGAAATCCGTCCAGGGCGGTGGGAGAAGCGAGGTTGGTCCATTCGGGCACGTTGCCCAAATTCTCAAAGTAGCGTACCGCCGCGTAATAAAGCTCGCCGACGTTGTCAAACGTCTTGTAGGTATGCCCGAACTCGCCAAACTTATTCAAGTAATTCATGACACCGCTTTGGGTCACGCCGCTGCCGGAAGCCGATGCGGTGTCGGGATTGACGCTCATGATGCCGGTGCCTGAATCCCACTCGGGTTGGGGATTGGTGAGGAGCGTGGTGGTAAGCGGTTGCGGAATGTTGGGGCCAATAAAGCGCATCGGCGCGCGCATCGCGCCGCCCTGGCGAACGTCGCCGCCCTGATTGAGATATCCAAAAGCACTGAAGCGAATTTTGTTGGCGTATTGCTGCAGCAAGCCCTCGGGCTTGTAATTGGCGCCGTACTGCACGCAGTTGGACTCCAAATATGCAGCACCGAGGGTGGGATCGCAGACGTCGACGCGGATATAGACGCGGTAGGGATGGGCCGGATTCAAATTGGCGGTAGCGAGGTTGCTCAAATCCCCTGCAGAGCCGGTGAGCGTGTGGTAGGAGGCCGTGTTGCCGTCGCCCGAAAACACCATGGCGTTGCCGTCATTCCAGATACCCAAATCGAATTTAGCCCAGGAACTGAAGGGCGTGAGCTTGCTGATCAAGGCCGCGCTCAGGTTATTGCCGGCAGCTTGACTGGTTCCCCGATACGGAAAGTTTGCAGCCGCGGAGCCCTGGCCGGATCCCCATGCTTTTTCCAAGATGGTCTGCGTGGCGGTGTCAACGCTGCGATAGCCGCCGGTCAAGGCCCAGCGGAAGGGGTCGATCGTCTGCATCGACGCCCAGTTCATGAAATTACCACTCCACTGCCCGGCCGTCCCGGAGCAGTTGTGTCCGGGCGCGCCGGTGGCGATGCTGGTCGGATCGAAGTAGCTGCTCGCCGGGGTCACGGCATTGTATTGATAGGTATAGCACTTCAGCGGATCGAAATAACCCAGGTACTGCGTCGTGTCCACGTAGTTGCCGAGGTTCGCGATGCTGATGGCCGTTGGGAATTCCACTGATAGGTCCAGCGCCAGGTTGCCGGGCACGTCCGCCCCCGCGGCAATCGGCTTGTTCGCGAGATTGGTCGCGTGCGAGGGCGCGATGCCAACGAGGCCGAGCAGCAGCGTCAACGAGACTGCGAGACTGCGAGACGATAGGCTGTTCATGGGGTTTAGTCCGGTTTGGTAAAGGTGGATTGCAGGAACGCCTGAGTGTTGCGCGGTCCAGTGACGCGTACGCTGACGCGATAGACCGTCGCGGACGGCGGCGCGACTGCGGTGTTGTGGTTCGCGGTGCCGCCGGTGGGCAGGCCGGTAGATTGCACGCAATTGGGGCTGCTGGCGGTGCCGGTGAGTGTACACAGCCGGTCAATGACGTAGCGTATTGTCACCTGCGACGTCGCGCTTGGGATGATGTCGTTGGCGGCGACACCGACGCTGAGAAAGCCATTGGGCCCGGCGGTATCGTCAAGTAAAGCGAGGGGCACGCCCTGCGCATTCGTGGGCAGTACAGTGGATTTATAGTTCGCGGCCGGCAGATCGGCGGTGGTTGGCGCGCCCGACAGTGGCGGTCCATTGGTTTTGAACTCCGTCATGACAATCGAGACCGCCTGCTCACCTTGATTGACCAGGTCGCGGTGAAAGGCGAGATTACCGGCACTCAGCAGCGAGCTGTTCACCGAGCGCAGCAGGGCTACGGCGCCAATGGCCAAAATCAACAGCACGAGCAACGAGAAGATCAGAACCACGCCCTGCTGGCGCGCCCGCGCGGCGAACTGGAATCGATTCATCACGGTCCTCCCGCCAGCAACAGCATGTTGCGCAAGGGCACCGTGAATTCGAACACGCGATAGCGGAACTGCTGTTCGGTTGCGTTCAAGTTGATGGGCTGCGCGAGCGAGGTGCCGCCGCCATTGACCAGGCCGTTGAAAATCGTGATCGTCGGCGGGGAAACCGGCTTGGGGGCAGCCGCCGTGCCGCCATTCAAGTCGTAGTATTGGCCGCGCACCACCAGTGCGATGCGCACCGAGACGATCTGTCTCATGAGCACGGGCGTGGTCATGACGGTGTTGATATCCCAGCCGGGATCGCCGGGCCCGGCCCATGCGTCCTGAATCCCATCGCCATTGACATCGATGCCGTACAGGGCGTTCATTTGCACGACGCCATCGGCGATGGCCTGCGCCGAATCAGCGCCGGCGCCGGCCACAAGGTTCAGGTTCTGCAGCAGGTCGTAGCTAAAGAGGGTGCGGTTGTTGTCGACGCCAAACAGCATGAACTGGACATTGTTCGCCGCGGCGTTGCCGATGGGCGTGACATAGCTTGAGGTGCTGCCCGCAAGGCCCACCATGCTCGTCGTGGCCGCAGTCGCCGTGTAGTAGGTGCCCCCCAGGTTCAACGTGGGTGGGGCGATCGCGGCAACTTGTTCCATCAGGCAATCGGCCACGCCGCTTTGACTGACCAATACCAAGTCGTTGTTGGCGAAGCCCACGGTATTGTCGAGAGTTGCCGTGATGGCGGTGCCGCCGCCGGTGATCTGACGCGACACACCGCCGGCGGAGCCGGAGCCGCTCATGACCATGATGACGTCCGAGCCACCCAGCGACTGATTCTTGCCGATGAGTACCGGGGCTACTCTCAAGGTGTTGGCTGCGCCGCCGAGGAAGGCCGCGAAGGGTGCCGGGAACGCGCCGGCGCGTGGGAATATGGCGCCGGCGTTGAGGTGGCAGCCGAGCACTCCCACATCGGTCGGGAACGCTGATTCCGCGATGCCCGAGCCCGCACCGCGCAGCGCCTTGTCGAGCGCGTAGTAGCCGTAGGAGCCGGTCTGCTGTGCGTCATTGGTCGAAGTCGTCGTGCGCTTGTGATTCTCGCTGCCGATCAGCACGCTGCTGATGGCGAGCGTGATTCCTAAACCGATGAGCATCGCTACCATCAGCTCCACCAGGGTCATGCCATTTTGTTTCATGGCAGAACCACCCTAGTTGTGAGCGTGCTCGGACTCAGCGGAGCATCTGAAACTTCCTGCCAGGTGACCGTAATGTCGGCGGCGTTGGTGGTGCCCGCCACGGGAGCGATCACCACGGCGCCACCGGGCAGCCCCCCTTGGGTCTGATCATTGACGGTCGCCAGCAACGCGGTGTAGCCAGCCGTGACCGGCGTCACCGTGCCGTTCAGCCACATTTGGCTGGCAACTTCGCCGGCGAACAGCGAGGCCCGGTTGCGATTCTCTGAATCCACCGAAATATTCATGACGCGTGCCTCCAGGCCCAGGAGTCCCAGCAGGCCCACTGAAAAAATGAGCAGCGCCATCAGGCATTCGAGCAGCGCGACACCGCGCTCGGCGCGCGCAATGCGCGGACGATGCAAGAATCGTTTCATGGGCATCCCTCAGGGTGCGCGTCGGAAATAGCCACATTGGGATCGCACATGTGGACCTGGCCGCCCAAGCCGAGATTGACCTGCAGAGGCCGATCGGCGCCGGGTGTAGTGATGTTGAATTTCTGTACCGGCGGTGTGGGCGGCGCGGCCGGCTGGATGCAATTCGCGCCGCCGGTGACTGCGGTCACGTTGGCGCTGGCATTGGCGACCAGGCGGCCCATGGAATTGAAGCAGACGGCGGACACGCCATTGCTATTGAGGGTGACGTTGGCGCTCGCGTTCGACAACACGCCGAACTGGATTAACACGGGCACCTCGCTGCCATCCGTCATCGAGGGCACGGTGTAGATGGCCCAAGAGGTGCCGTTGGCGACGGCCGGCAGCGGGATCACGTTGGGGGTCGTGCTGTTCGTCAGTGCAAACACGATTTGACGGCTGCGGCGCAGGGATTCAGCCTGTGCCAGGCGCAATCCGGTTTGCAGCGAGTCCGTCACGGTGCGCACCTTGTTGTTCCTGATCCAGGTGCTCATCGTGGGAATGCCCAGCGCCACGAGAATGGCGAAGACCGTCATGGTCACCGCCATTTCGATCATGGTGAAACCCGAAGCGCGCGGCGAGCGTTGCATCAGCATCCGCCGGTTTTCGTGATCCAAGCGGTCGCGCAGCCTTGAAACGTCCCGGGAGCCGGAGGGCCGACCACCGTCACCTGATTGTCGGCTTGATCGACCGTAAACGTGAAGCCGGTCAGGGCACCGGCAGCGCCCACCGCCGTCGCGGTAAAGGTGGTGGGGCCGCTGACGCAGGTGATGTTAAATCTTCCGGCCGGAATCACGGCGGCGCCGCAGGGAGGGTTGAAAGGACCGACCGTGGCATAGCTGCGGTTGTCCTGAAAATACCGTTCCATATTGGCGCGCACGGCGGCCAGGCCTTGCGTCGCATCGACCAGCTGCCCGCGAATGACGTAGTCGCGGTAATTGGGGTAGGCAATGGTGGTGAGGATGGCCACGATGGCGACCACGATCATGAGTTCTATGAGCGTAAAGCCCTGAGCGCGGCGGTGACGCATCCCGGAATGAGCAATCGATTTGGTGTTCATGGTGGGCAGATTACGGCAGCAGCCTTGCTCGAAACTTGCGCCGCCGAGGTGCGCCGCCAAAGTGAGAGCTGGTTCGCAGTTTTTTGGCGAAAGTCTCGCAGCGGGCGTCCTTTAAGGAAATTGCACGCTGATCCGAGCGCCGCCGTTGGGCGCTGTGCCGATCGACAGCGTCGCGCCATAGAGCCGGGCAATTTCATCCACGATGGCCAGCCCAAGCCCGCTGCCATGGCCGGGGGAATTCGGCAGCCGATAGAAACGCTGGCGCACCCGATGCCGTTCGTTCTCCGGAATACCGGGTCCCGAATCCTCCACCGCAATCAGCGCCTTGTGATTCGGTGCCGCCACACTCACCGTCACCCGGCCGCCCGCGGGTGTATATTTCAAGGCATTGTCGAGCAAATTACTGAGCAAATCGTCGATCAGCGACGGATCGGCACTGATCGAGACGCTGGCCGTCTCCACCCCCAAATCGATGTTCGCACGCAGCGCGCGGTCGAAATAGCGCGCGGCGATATCGCCCACCAAGGTGCCGAGATCCACTGCTTGAGTTTTCGCGGCAAGGTTCGCGGAAGGATCGGCCCGCGCCAGGGTGAGTAGCTGGTTCGAGGCATGCGCCAGCTGTCTGATCCCCTCCTGCAGCATGCGCACCCGTTCGCGGATCGGCTCCGCCGCGGGCTCCAGGGCCAGCACCTCAAGCTGCGCCTGCATTCCGGTGATCGGTGTGCGCAGCTGATGCGCGGTATTGGCAATGAATTGCTGTTGCGATTGCGCCCCGGCGCGCAAGGCGGCGAATAATCGATTCAACGTGACCACCACCGGCGCGATTTCGCGCGGTGCCGTGCTTTCGAGAATGGGACGCAAATCCAGGGGGGAGCGCTGCGCAATTTCGTCGCGCAGGCGCCGCACGGGCCGCAGCCCCAATTGGATGCCGATCCAGACCAGCACCAACGTCACATCGAGCTGCACAAAATCCCACAACAGCGTGCGGATAAAGCTGTAGCGGGCCTGGGAGCTTTGCCCAGAGTGCGTGTCCGTCACCGAAATGATCGCGACGCCGGCGCGCGAGTCGAAGCGCGTCGTCAGCATGCGAAAACTGCGATGCTCGATCTGCACCACGGAGAACAGCTGGCTGGCTTCACCATCCATCGGCGGGCTGGGAACTTCCGCATCGCCGCTCAACAGCCGGCCTTGAGGGTCGCGAACGGCGAATTTGATATCAGCCCGCCCGGTCAGCTCGGCCTCGTTCATAGTGACCGCGCCATCCTTGAAGACCAGGTGCGCCATGATCGAGTCGGTGGCCTCCTTCAGCCGCCGGTCACTGCTCAAGACACTGGGCGCAATGCTGCTGAAGTACTGCACCAGGGCGCCGCAAAGCGCCATCAACATGAGGGGGATGGCCAGCCAGAAAATCAGTTGCCGGCTAATCGAAGTCACGGCCGATTCCGCATGCTCACGAGATTTTCGCTTCTTCGAGCCGGTAGCCCAATCCCCGCAGGCTGCGAATGATGGCGGCGTTTCCCAGCTTGGCGCGCAGCCGTGATATATGCACTTCCACTGCGTTGGCACTGGTGTCCTGGTCGGGGCTGGCGACCGCCTGCTGCAGCTTGTCCTTGGGCACAATCAAGTTTATGCGCCGCACCAGACACTCCAGCACCAGCCATTCGCGCGCGGTGAGTTCCACCTCGGCATCATCCACACACAGCCGCTTGCCAAGAAGGTCGACGCTCATGCGCTGAAGTTTAATGATCCCGTTCAGCGCACCGCTCGAGCGGCGCATCAACGCCCGGCAACGCGCGGCGAGTTCCGCCGCGTCAAACGGCTTGCTCAAGAAATCATCCGCACCTAAATCGAGCGCCTTGACCTTGTCGGTCAGCGTGCAGCGGGCGGTGAGAATCAGAGTCGGCAGGGATTTTCCCGCGCTCCGCAGCCGGCGAACCAGGGTCAGACCGTCGGCGCCAGGCAAACCCACATCAATCACCGCCAGCGCGAATTCCTCGCCGGCGATCGCCGCCTGCGCAGCCTCGGCGCTGCTGACTCGATGCACTGCGTAGCTCGCTGCCGTTAGGCCCCGCAGGATGGCGTCGGCAACCAGGTCGTCGTCTTCTACTAATAAGAGCCGCACGCGTCACTTTACTATGGGCAGGGTCGCCCTTGAACGCTAGTGATCGCCGACGGCCTGACTGTCCGGGTCGGCCGGTTCCGGCGGGTCGGTGTCGAAGCTGCCGCGCCGCGGGGGATTCAACGCGCGCACTTTGGCCTCAAAGACCTTGGTGAAAGTCTCCGTGAATAGATGCGGAAATCCATCCGCGGGCCGTTGCGCAAGGCCTGCGAACAGCTCGGAGTACAAGTCCCAGTACTTGGGTTTGATCTGGCCGCCGAAGACGCCGCGCTTGCTCGAGCGCTCGAAGCGCTCCTCGAGCTCCTTCGGATCCACGCGGCTTAAGAATTCCTCGAAGGCGGCACGCGTCGCGACCAACATGGCGGAATTCTGCGCCTTGAGCTCGCGAAAATTGTCGCGAATCGCCTCGACCGATCCTGCGCGCGTCGACAAGGTCGTCAACAAGCGCACCAACGCCTCGTCGACCCCCTTGGAAAAGTTCAGGGGCGACTCGGACGCGTCCGGCGCCGGCGTGGCTATTCTGAATTTGTTTCGAAACTCGCTGCGGCCCTGGTTCAGATCCATGAGCCCCAGCACTGCTTCGCGCAGCAATTGGCCGGCGAGTTGCAGCGCCGCCCCGCGCGCTTCCGTCGAAATCGAGCGCGGTTCGATGCCGGCGCCGCGGCAGAACGCGGCCAAGCCGATGTCGAAATCGCCTTCGTACAGCGCGGGCGTTTGCGAGCGCGATAAGGAGAGTTGCGAGACGCTTTCGAGCTTTTGCGCCTCGAGTCTTTGCGCGTCGAGCTTTTGCTGCTCGATTTTCAGCGGCCGCGTCATCATGTGCCAGGGAGTGGCGGAACCCTCCGAGTCGGCCTTCTTCTCCTCGCGTCGCGGCACGGGCTGCCCATACGAATCGCGCGGCCGGTTGCCGGAGTCGGCAACCGACAAATCGCTGGGCTCCAGGAGCTGGCTCAAGTCGAGGTCGGCACCCAGGTCGTTGGCGGTCGATTTTTTGATCGCCGAGGACGCCGCTTGTCCGTCGTAGGCAACCGCGGCACCCTCATCGGGAGGAAAGTCATTGGATTTGTCGATACTAACCAGCAGTTCGTACTCGCCCAAGCGGACGTAGTCGCCGTCCTTGAGTTGGTAGTCGTGATACTTGCCCAGGGGTACCTGTGCCCCGTTGACGTACGTGCCATTGGAGCTGGTGTCGACCAGCACGTAAGTGCCCGCCCGGAAGTCGATGCGTGCGTGTTTGCCCGAGAGGTAACGCTCCGGGTCGGGTAGAATCCAGTCATTGTCGGTCCCGCGGCCAACGGTGCCGCCGTGCACACCGAATACTTTGGTGGATTTCGCACCTAAGCGGGTTGAGTGTTCGCTGACTACGCGTAAGCGCAAGGCCATGGTCAATCCCTCCGGCGGGTCACAAGGTTTGCGCTAAGTACCGGTATAATATGGTGAAATACTAGCAATGGTCGGAGCTTCCTAAATGGCAGCGAGTCACATTTTCAAAGTTCTGTTCGTGAATCAAGGCAAGGTCTATGAGATCTACGCCCGTAAAGTGAGTCACGGCAGCCTGTTCGGCTTCATCGAGGTCGAGGAACTGGTGTTCGGGGAGCGATCAACCGTGGTCGTGGATCCCGCCGAGGAGAAGATAAAGGCGGAGTTCAACGAAGTAAAGCGCACCTATCTTCCCATGCATTCCGTGCTGCGCATCGATGAGGTCAAGAAGCAGGGCGTCAGCAAGGTGGTGGCCCTGGAGGGCTCCAACGTTGCGCAATTCCCGGTCCCGATTTACACGCCCGGCGGAGATTCCAGCGCCCGCAAATAGAGGCTTTCCTGTAGAATGATGCATGTTTAGCCTTTTCGGCGCGCCGGCGCTGTCGCAATTCCGACTCGATCAGCTGCTGCGCACCCTCAAGACCCAGGACTCCCGCGTCACAACGCTTGGCAGCCGCTGGATGCACTTCATCGATGCGTCCCGCAACCTAAGCGACCCTGAACTCGAACTGCTTAAAACCCTGTTGACCTACGGCACGCGCGTTCCCGACGGCCTGCGCGTTCCTGACGAGCCGGCCGCGGCTCCGGGCAGCCGGATCCTGGTCACGCCGCGCGTCGGTACCGAATCTCCGTGGTCCAGCAAGGCCACGGATATTCTGCATGTCTGCGGCTTGAGCGTGGTCACTCGCGTCGAGCGTGGCACCCTGTATTGCATCGACGCGGCAGCACCGCTTGGCGCTTCGGATCTTCAGAAGCTGGCGGTTCATCTCTACGATCGCATGACGGAATCGACCTGGGTCGATTCCATCGAGCCGACCGGCCTGTTTCATCGAGCCGCGCCGCGCGCATTGCGCAATGTGGCCCTGGGCGATCAGCCCCGAGCAGCCCTTGCGCGCGCCAACCAGGAATGGGGCCTGGCGCTCTCGAGCGATGAGATCGACTACCTGGTGAATGCATTCCAGAAGCTCGGCAGGGACCCCACCGATGTCGAATTGATGATGTTTGCGCAGGCGAACTCCGAGCATTGCCGGCACAAGATCTTCAATGCGGATTTCATCGTCGACGGCGAAGCGATGCCGCTGTCCATGTTCGGCATGATCCGCGCCACCCATGCGCGCAATCCGCAAGGCGTGCTGTCCGCCTACCGCGACAATGCGGCCGTGATCGAGGGCGCACGCGCCACGCGTTTTTTCGCAGATCCCAACACGCAGCGGTATGCGGGTGCGGCCGAGCCGGTCGATATCCTGATGAAGGTGGAAACCCACAATCATCCCACGGCGATTTCCCCGTTTCCGGGAGCCGCCACCGGAGCGGGAGGCGAGATCCGCGACGAGGGTGCGACGGGTATCGGCGCCCAACCCAAGGCCGGCTTGACCGGCTTCTCGGTCTCCAACTTGAAAATCCCCGGGATGCCGCAGCCTTGGGAGGCCGATTCCGGCAAACCCGATCGGATCGCCTCAGCTCTCGACATCATGATCGCCGCGCCTTTGGGCGCGGCTGCCTTCAACAATGAATTTGGCCGGCCGAACACCTGCGGCTATTTCCGGGTGTTCGAGCAAGCGGGGCTGGAATCCGGCGGCAGGGTGATTCGTGGTTATCACAAGCCCATCATGATCGCCGGCGGACTCGGCAGCGTGCGCCGCGGGAATGTGGAAAAAAAAGAAGTCGTGGTCGGAGCGCCGCTCATCATTCTCGGCGGACCATCGATGCTCATCGGATTGGGTGGCGGCGCGGCCTCGTCGGTGGGCAGCGGCCAGAGTTCTTCCGATCTGGACTTCGCCTCCGTGCAGCGCGGCAACGCCGAAATCCAGCGGCGCGCCCAGGAGGTGATCAACCGTTGCGTGGCGCTGGGCGATGCAAATCCCATTTTGCTGATTCACGATGTGGGCGCCGGCGGACTGTCGAATGCCTTGCCCGAAGCGATCGCGCACAGCCATCGCGGCGGCCGCATCGACCTGCGCAAGATTCCCAGCGCCGAGTCGGAACTCTCGCCCATGGAAATCTGGTGCAATGAAGCGCAGGAGCGCTACGTGCTGGCGCTCAAGCCTGGGAGCATCGCGCAATTTGCGGCGCTGTGCGAGCGTGAGCGCTGTCCATTCGCCATGGTGGGCGAAATCACGGGAGATGGGCTCCTCAAGGTCGCCGACCCGCTGCTGCAAGGCACGCCGGTCGATATGCCGATCGAAGTGCTGCTCGGCAAGGCGCCGCGTATGACGCGCGATGTAAAATCGCGGCCCAAGACGATTTCGGCGTTGTCGACCGAGGGGGCGGCGCTGGCCGATTCGCTCGATCGGCTGCTCAGTCTGCCGACAATTGCCGACAAATCCTTCCTGATCACCATTGGCGATCGTACCGTGGGCGGACTCATAAGCCGCGATCAAATGGTGGGTCCGTGGCAGGTGCCGGTGGCGGACGTCGCCGTCTCGCTGAGCAGTTACGCGGAATACAGCGGCGAAGCCATGGCCATGGGGGAACGCGCGCCGGTGGCGGTGCTCGATCCCCCCGCTTCGGGGCGGCTGGCGGTGGGCGAAGCGATCACCAATATCCTGGCCGCGGACATTCGCGCCTTAAGCGATATTCGACTGTCGGCGAACTGGATGGCGGCATGCGGCGAGCCCGGCGAGGATGCGGATCTCTACGCCACTGTACGCGCGGTCAGCATTGAACTGTGCGCGGCACTCGGCATCGCGATTCCGGTGGGCAAGGACTCATTGTCCATGAAGACCGCATGGTCCGACGGCGGCAAAGAGCATGCCGTGATCGCGCCGGTATCGCTGGTCATCTCGGCATTCGCGCCGGTAGCGGATGCTCGAACGACGCTGACGCCGGAGCTGGATATGTCGCAGCCGACGCGCCTGCTGCTGATCGATTTGGGCGGCGGCAAGAATCGCTTGGGGGGATCGTGCTGGGCGCAGGTGCACGGCAAGGGCGGCGGAACGCCGGCGGACCTCGATAGTCCGCAACGTTTGATCTCGCTGTTCGCGGCGCTGCGCGACTTGAAGGATCGCGGCCTCATTCTCGCCTATCACGACCGCTCGGACGGCGGCGCGCTCATCTCCCTGCTGGAGATGGCATTCGCCGGTCACTGCGGCTTGTCGCTCGACTTTGGAGCCGTCCCGGATGTCATCGCCGCGTGCTTCGCGGAGGAATTGGGGGTTGTCGTGCAGGTGCCGGCGCGGAGCCTGGCCGAGGCCTTGGCGATTCTCGAACGCCAGGACCTCAAGACTTTCACCCGCGACATCGGCGCGCCCCTCGCAGGATCCGAAGTCGAACTGCGCGCCAACGGCGCGATCGTCTACAGCGGATCGCGGCCGGCGCTGCACCGCCGCTGGAGCGAGGTATCGTTCCGCATGCAGGAGCTGCGCGACAATCCGGACTGCGCGCGGCAGGAATATTCGCGCCTCGAGGATTGGAGCGATCCAGGCCTGCATGCCTCATTGAGCTTCGATCCCTGCGAGGATATTACCGCGCCCTACATCAAGACCGGCGTGCGGCCGGCGATCGGCGTCCTGCGCGAGCAAGGCGTCAACAGCCACACCGAAATGGCCGCGGTATTCACCCGCGCGGGATTCGACGCGTATGACGTGCACATGACCGACATTCTCGCCGGCCGCGTGCGTCTGGCGCGATTTCACGGCTTGGTCGCCTGCGGCGGTTTCTCGTACGGCGATGTTCTGGGTGCCGGCGAGGGCTGGGCCAAGTCGATACTGTTCCACGCGCGCGCACGCGAGGAGTTCACGGCGTTCTTCGCGCGCGACGCCACCTTCACCTTGGGCGTGTGCAATGGTTGCCAGATGTTGTCGGCGCTCAAAGAGCTGATCCCGGGGACCGAAGCGTGGCCGCGATTCGTACGCAATCGCTCTGAGCAATACGAGGCGCGTTTGACCCTGGTGCGCGTCCCGCGTTCGAACTCGGTGCTGCTCGCCGGCATGCACGAGTCGGTACTGCCCATTGCCGTCGCGCATGGCGAGGGCCGCGCTGAATTCGACCCGGGCTTCGGCGCGGCCGGCCTGCTCGCGGCGGGATTGGCGACATTGCAGTACGTGGACCACCGCGATCAGCCGACCGAGAAATATCCTTTCAATCCGAACGGCTCGGCGATGGGTATTGCGGGATTGTGCAGCGCCGACGGACGCGTCACCTCGCTCATGCCCCATCCGGAGCGGGTGTTTCGCAGCGTGCAGAATTCCTGGGCGCCCAGGGAATGGACGGAAGACGGCGGCTGGATGCGGCTGTTCCGCAACGCGCGCGTATACGTGGATTGATCGCCCGGCCGAGAGAGGCCAAGGGTCCTCGCGGCTAGGAGCGTGCCGACAGAAGGCTGCCTGTGTCCGCCGGCGCGGGAGCCACGAACCTGCGAAAGGTCACGGCCTGCACCAGCCGCGCCTTGCGCACAAACGTCTGATACAGCAGGTCGCGCATCACTTCCAGAAGAATGCCCGCCCGCTCCGCATTGAGGTCGGATTGATGCGGCCACGGATCGGCATCGTTGCCGAACAACACGGCGCGCAAGGCCGCAAAGGTGTCATCGTCGAGATTCGCGAGGCCGCGAATTTCCTGCAGAGTGTCGAACAGCTCCAGCTTGCCGCGTTCGCCGAGTTCGCGGAACAGCGACTGCGCGGTGCGCCGGCTCATTGCCCCAAACGCGTTGAAACAGGAGGCCGAGTAACAGTTGAGCGCCTCCTTGAACAGACTCTCCGCCTCTTCCGGCAGATAGCTCAAGGGGAAATTTTCGCGGGCGCGCTCGATTTCCATGAAACTCGAGGCAAGTTCCACCCGCAGCGCCGTGTAGGCCCTGACGACGAACTTCAGGAATACCGGTTCGCCGCAGGTATCGCAGCTGAACACGATGCCGATGTGCTTCGGTTGCCGGCGGCTGACGTCGCCGAATTTGGGCACCGCGACCGGTGTCAGATGCGTCAACGTCTGGCAATGAGGGCAGGTGAGGGCGATGCCTTGGTATTCGACATGCAGTTCATCCTGCGGCGTGATGTAGATGCTCATATCTAACCTGTCAATGGTTTGTAGCGGATTCGGTGGGGTTGGCTGGCATCCTCGCCTTTGCGCTTCTTATGGTCTTCGACGTACTCCTGATAGTTCCCTTCGAACCAGAAGACCTGGGAGTCGCCTTCAAACGCGAGTATATGCGTGGCGATTCGATCAAGGAACCAGCGATCGTGCGAGATCACCACGGCGCATCCGGGAAACGCCACCAATGCCTCTTCCAGGGCGCGCAGCGTTTCGATATCGAGATCATTGGTCGGTTCGTCGAGCAGCAGGACATTTCCGCCGGCTTTCAATACCTTCGCCAGGTGCACGCGGTTGCGCTCGCCGCCCGACAGCTCGCCGATCATCTGCCCCTGCTGCACGCCCTTGAAATTGAACCGCCCGACGTAGCCTCGGGAGGAGGTCTCGTAGTTGCCGACCTTGATCAGATCGAGTCCGCCGGATATTTCCTGCCACACGGTGTTCTTGTCGTTGAGCGCCTGCCGCGACTGATCGACATAGGCGAGTTTCACGCTGGGACCGACGCGAATTTCGCCGCCGTCGGGCTTCTCGACGCCGGACAGCATCCTAAACAGCGTGGTTTTGCCCGCGCCGTTGGGTCCTATGATGCCCACAATGCCTCCCGGAGGCAGGGAGAAGCTCAAGCTATCGATCAGCAGCCGATCATCGTAGCCTTTGCGCAGGTTCTTGCATTCGATGACCAGGTCGCCCAGCCGCTCTCCGGGCGGGATATAGATTTCATTGGTCTCGTTGCGCTTCTGGAATTCCTGCGAGGCCAGTTCTTCATAACGCTGCAAGCGCGCCTTGGACTTGGCCTGCCGCGCTTTCGGATTGGCGCGCACCCATTCGAGTTCGCGCTTCAGGGTTTTTGCCAGTGCGTCCTGTTGGCGCTCTTCCTGAGCGAGACGCTGTCCCTTCTGTTCCAGCCAGGACGAATAATTCCCCTGCCATGGAATGCCGTGGCCGCGGTCCAACTCCAAGATCCATTCCGCGACGTTGTCGAGAAAGTAGCGGTCGTGGGTGACCGCAATCACGGTGCTCGGGTATTCCTCCAGGAAATGCTCGAGCCACGCCACCGATTCGGCGTCGAGGTGATTGGTCGGCTCGTCCAGGAGCAGCATGTCCGGCTTCGACAGGAGCAGGCGGCACAGGGCGACGCGGCGCTTCTCGCCGCCGGATAGCTTTCCGACCATCGCATCCCAGCGCGGCAGACGCAACGCGTCGGCGGCGATCTCGAGCTTGCGCTCCAGCTCCCAACCGCCGACGGCATCGATTTTGTCCTGCAGCTTTGCCTGTTCTTCCAGCAGTTTGTTCATTTCGTCGTCGGACAAGGGTTCGGCGAACTTGTCGCTGACCGCATTGAAGCGATCGATCAGGCTTTGGACCTCGCCGACGCCTTCGCCCACCACTTCACGCACATTTTTGGCATCGTCGAGCACGGGTTCCTGCGGCAGGTAACCGACCTTGATGCCCACTTGCGCGCGCGCCTCGCCCTCGATGTCCTGGTCGAGTCCCGCCATGATTTTCAGCAAGCTGGATTTGCCCGAACCGTTCAGTCCGAGCACGCCGATCTTGGCGCCGGGGAAAAAACTCAAGCTGATATCGCGCAAAATAATGCGCTTGGGCGGCACGACCTTGCCAACCCGGTTCATGGTGTAAATGAACTGAGCCATCTATTGCCTGTATTGAGGTGATCGCGTGACCGCGCGCGGAACCCGCCGAATTATCCGCGTCTCACCTCTGCTTGTCACGGTGCGGTTGCGTCGCTAGGGAACACTAGTCGGATGAGCTATAATTATCGGCTATCTCTCGGAGATCACTGCATGTTCAGCGCCCAAATGGCCATTGCCGGCTTCGATCCTGAACTCGCGCAAGCTATTGCGGGCGAACGCGCTCGTCAAGAGGATCATCTCGAACTCATCGCCTCCGAGAATTATGCCAGCCCGCGGGTGCTCGAGGCGCAGGGATCGGTGCTCACCAATAAGTACGCGGAAGGCTACCCTGGCAAGCGCTATTACGGCGGCTGCGAGTTCGTCGACATCGCCGAATCCCTGGCGATCGACCGCGCCAAGCAGTTGTTCGGCGCAGCCTACGCCAACGTGCAGCCGCATTCCGGCTCGCAGGCGAATGCCGCGGTGTATTTCGCCCTGCTCAATCCCGGGGACCCGATTTTGGGAATGAGTCTCGATCACGGCGGTCATTTGACGCATGGGGCCAAGCCTAACTTCTCCGGCAAGATCTTCAGAGCGGTTCAATACGGCATCGAGCCCGACACCGGCATCATCGATTACGATCAAGTGGAACGTCTTGCGCGTGAGCACCGTCCGAAAATGATCGTTGCGGGATTTTCCGCCTATTCCCGCATCATCGACTGGGCGCGGTTTCGCGCCATCGCCGATTCGGTCGGCGCCTACCTGTTCGTGGACATGGCGCATGTCGCCGGGCTGGTGGCGGCCGGGGTGTACCCGAATCCCGTGCCCTTCGCGGACGTCGTGAGCACCACCACGCATAAAACCCTGCGCGGGCCCCGCGGCGGCCTGATTCTTGCGCGGCCGCATCCAGAACTGCACAAGAAGCTGAATTCCATGGTGTTTCCGGGTATTCAAGGTGGACCGCTGATGCATGTGATCGCAGCCAAAGCCGTGGCGTTTCTCGAGGCGCTCCAGCCTGCGTTCAAGCAGTATTCCGCGCAGGTGATCGCCAATGCCCGCGCGATGACCGAGGTTCTAAAACAGCGTGGCTACAAGATCGTTTCCGGCGGCACCGACAATCATTTGTTTCTCCTCGACTTGATCGACAAGAACATCACCGGCAAGGATGCCGACGCAGCACTGGGGCGGGCGCACATGACCGTAAACAAGAATGCCGTGCCCAACGATCCGCGTCCTCCCTCGATCAGCAGCGGGCTCAGGATCGGCACGCCGGCAGTCACCACCCGCGGCTTCAAGGAACCCGAGGTTCGTCAAGTCTCCAATTGGATTGCCGATGTGCTGGACGCCTTAGGCGATGAATCGGCCATCGACCGCGTGCGGGCCGAAGTGGTGTCAATATGCCGGCGATTCCCGGTCTATCCTTAAGCGCCGGCGGTCCGCAACGGGTCGCTGTAAGTAGGCCGCATGCATTGTCCATTCTGCGCCCATACGGAGACTAAGGTCATCGATTCCCGTCTCGCCGGCGAAGGACGGCAGATCCGCAGGCGCCGCGAATGTCTGGCCTGCGCGGAACGATTCACGACCTTTGAATCGGCTGAACTCTTGCTGCCGACCGTCATCAAGGGTGATCGCAGCCGCGAACCCTTCGACGAGAAGAAATTGCTCAATGGCATGCAGAAAGCGCTCGAAAAGCGCCCGGTTGGGCGCGAGGCAATCGAAGCTGCCGCGGCGAGAATCTGCCACAAGCTGCGCAGCCTGGGTGAACGCGAAATCGACTCGCGCAGCATCGGTGAAATGGTCATGGAGGAACTGCGCCACCTGGACGAGGTGGGCTATGTCCGTTTCGCGTCCGTGTATCGCAGCTTTCAGGATCTGGACGCATTCCGCACGGAAATCGAGCAACTGCGCCGTCATCGCCGGCGCCGCGAGCCCAACCAGGATCAGCTGCCGCTGCTTCCCGGCGATGCCGGCGACGATTCGAAGAAATGAACGAGGAATTCTCAGCGCGAGACCGGGAGCACATGGCGCGCGCGCTGGAATTAGCCGCGCTCGGTCTGTACACCACCGACCCGAATCCGCGGGTAGGATGCGTGATGGTGAATGCCGGGCGCGTTGTCGGGGAGAGCTGGCACCAGCGCGCGGGCGAGCCGCACGCTGAAGTCCTGGCGCTGCGCGCGGCTGGGACGCAGGCGCGGGGCGCTTGCGTGTACGTCACTCTCGAGCCCTGTAGTCACATCGGCAGGACGCCGCCGTGCGCGGACGCGTTGATAGCCGCCGGCGTGGCCCGGGTGGTGTGCTGCTCGCAAGATCCCAACCCCAAGGTCGCCGGCCGCGGCATCGATCGCTTGCGATCGGCGGGAATCGCGGTGTCGGTGGGCGGACTGGCCGACGAGGCGCGCCGGTTGAACATCGGCTTCTTTTCGCGATTTGAACGGGGCCGCCCGTTCGTGCGCCTGAAGCTGGCGATGAGCCTGGATGGACGGACAGCGCCCGCATCGGGCGCAAAGATGTGGATCACCAGCGAGGCGTCGCGCGCGGATGTGCAGGAATGGCGCGCACGCAGTTCCGCGGTGCTCACCGGGTCGGGAACGGTGCGCGCCGACGATCCGCGAATGAATGTGCGCCTGGCGTATGGCCCGTGGGTGCGCCAGCCACGGCGGATCGTGCTCGACACGCAGCTGCGGAGCGCGCCCGGCGCAAGGATATTCGCGGGCGAGGGCGCCCTGGTGTTTGCTGCTGCCGACGCCGCGCAGAAATCGCTGGAGAATATTCCAATCGAGCGGGTGCCGCGCGCCGCTGGGGGCCTCGACCTGCACGCGGTCATGCAGCGTCTGAGCGCATTGGAGATGAACGAAGTGCTGCTCGAATGCGGTCCAACTCTCGCGGCAGCGTTTTTCGCCGGCGGGCTGGTCGATGAGCTGCTGCTGTACGTCGCGCCCAGGCTGCTCGGCGCCGCCGCCGCTCCGCTGATGCACATCGATGCAGCGCAGCTGCCGGGCTTGCCCGCTTTGGAATTTCGCGAGCAACAGCGAATCGGCGATGACTTGCGCCTGATTTCAACCATCAAGAGCCCGTAGATCATGTTCACCGGAATCATCCTGGCAACCGGCCGCGTCACCTCCGTCGCGCATACAGGCGGCGACCTGGAACTCGGCATCGACGCTGCCGGCCTCGATGTCGCGCGAATTGCGATCGGCGACAGCGTCAGCGTGCAGGGCGTTTGTCTCACGGTGACCCGCAAGGAAAATACGTGTATTTATGCCGATGTGTCGCGCGAGACACTGGCGAAGACGACTTTGGGCGGCGTGGCCGCGGGGTCGAGGGTCAATCTGGAACCCAGTCTGCGGGCCGGGGATGCCCTCGGCGGCCACATGGTGAGCGGCCATGTCGATGCAGTCGCCAAACTTAGCAAGGCCGATCAGGACGCGCGTTCCCGGCGCCTCGAATTCGAGCTGCCCGAAGGCCTCGCGCGCTTCGTGGCGCCAAAGGGCTCGATCTGCATCGACGGCGTGAGCCTGACCGTCAACAACGTCAATGGCCGCCGCTTCGATGTCAATATCATTCCGCACACGCAGGCGGTCACGACGCTGGGGGCGCTGCGCGTTGGGGATGAGGTCAATATCGAAATCGACGTGGTCGCACGTTATCTTGCAAGACTCATGACGAAACCCGAAGGTTGAGGCGAAACATGGCTGCGTTCAACACCATCGATGAGATTCTCGAGGATCTGCGCCGCGGCAAAATGGCGGTGATCATGGACGACGAGGATCGCGAAAATGAGGGCGACCTGATCATGGCAGCCGAGTGCGTTCGGCCCGAGGATGTGAATTTCATGGCCCGCTACGGGCGCGGCCTCATCTGCCTGACCCTGACTCGCGAGCGCTGCCGACAGTTGCGCCTGCCGCTCATGGTGAGCGATACCGACACCACGCATCGCACCAACTTCACACTGTCGATAGAGGCCGCGGAAGGCGTGACCACCGGTATTTCCGCCCACGACCGGGCGCACACCGTTAAATCCGCGGTCGCGCCCAACGCCCGGCCGGAGGATCTGCGCCAGCCCGGTCATATATTCCCGCTGATGGCACAGCCCGGCGGCGTGTTGACGCGCGCCGGGCACACTGAAGCCGGTTGCGATCTTGCGCGTCTGGCCGGATTTTCCCCCGCCGGCATGATCGTCGAAATCCTGAACGATGACGGCACCATGGCTCGACGGCCGGATCTCGAGCTGTTTGCGAAAAATCACGGGCTGAAAATCGGCACGATCGCGGATTTGATCCGCTACCGGCTGAAGAACGAGCGCTCCGTGGAGCGGATCTACGATCAGCCGGTCGATACCGAATACGGCGGCTTCCGCCTTTGCTGCTACGAGGATCACGTCAACAAAACCGTGCACATTGCGCTGGTGAAAGGTGATCTGAATTCCGCGGTGCCGCCGCTGGTGCGGGTGCATATCGTGGATACGTTGCGCGACGTGGTGGGGGTGAGCAACGAAGCGCTCGGTTGGCCGCTGCGCGCGGCGATGCTGCGGGTGGCCAAGGAAGCCTCGGGAGTGGTGGTGATATTGCGGCCCGAGGATTCACCTCGCCATTTCATGGCGAGCGTAGCGCACCTGGACGCCAAACCGGCGCTGCACGGCGCCGGCGCCACCGTGGTGAGAACCTACGGCATCGGCGCGCAGATCCTCAAGGATCTGGGGTTGAAGCGCATGCGGGTATTGAGCGCGCCCAAGCAGTTGCAGGGTCTTGCCGCGTTCGACCTCGAGATAACCAGTTATGTGGACGGCAATGATTGAACGCCGCCGGGCTTATACTTGGAGACGACAAATGCGAGGAATGACTTGTGCCCAATGATCAGCCCAAAATAATCGAGGGAGAGTTACTGTCGCGGGATCTGCGTTTTGCGCTGATCGCGGCGCGGTTCAATGATTTCGTGGTGGATGCCCTGGTGCGCGGCGCGCTCGATGCGCTCAAGCGTCACGGCGTTGGCGACAAGCAAATCGACATCGTGCGCGTTCCCGGGGCATTCGACATTCCAATCGTAGCCCGCAAGCTGGCGCTGTCGCATCGCTACGAAGCGCTGATCGCGCTGGGCGCGGTGATCCGCGGTCAAACGCCGCATTTCGAGTACGTCGCCGGAGAGTGTGCCGGCGGCATCGCGAGAATTGCCCTGGAAACCGGGGTGCCGATCGCCTTTGGCGTGCTGACGACCGACACTGCGGAACAAGCCGCCGACCGGGCGGGGGGCAAGGCCGGCAACAAGGGAGCCGATGCCGCACTGGTCGCGATCGAGATGGCGAATCTTTTGCGCCGCCTGGATAGTTAAATGAGTTCAGGGGCCGCGGCCCACCGAGCCCGAAGCCTCGCGCGCCGGCTCGCGTTGCAGGCGCTGTATCAGATTCAAATCAATCCGCGTCCGTTGGCGGATGTGCAGCGGCAGTTCGCCGCGGATCCGGAGGCGCAGCGGGTCGATCTTGAGTACTTTCGCGAGTTGATCGAAGGAGTCGCGGCAAATCGCGAGGCGCTGGAATCGCGCCTGTCGCGCTTGAGCGAGATTCCGCCGCATGAACTGGATCCGATCGAACACGCGATCCTGTGGCTGGGGCTGCATGAGTTGCAGTACCGCGCCGAGTTGCCGTACCGTGTGGCGCTCGCCGAGGCGGTGCAGCTCACCAAGCAATTCGGCGCGACGGACGGGCACAAGTACGTGAATGCGGTGCTGGATCGAGCCGCACAGGAATTGCGGCCGCAGGAGTATGGCCGCCCGGCGCAGTAGGAGGTAGCTTGCAGCCATCCGATCTCGGCGAATTCGAGTTGATACGCCGTTTCTTTTCGCGAGCCGGCCCGCCCGGCGCGCAGCCGGGCGTCATTCTCGGAATCGGCGATGATGCGGCGCTGCTCGAACTCCCCAAGGGCACGGATTTGGCGGCCGCCGTCGATACCCTGGTGGCGGGACGGCATTTCCCAGAAGCCACCGCTGCGCGCTCGATTGGCCATCGCGCGCTTGCCGTGAATTTGAGCGACCTGGCCGCCATGGGCGCGACTCCGTCCTGGGCGACGCTTGCCCTGACGCTGCCCAGTGCCGATCCAAAATGGCTGGAGGGGTTTGCGGCGGGGCTTTTTGCTCTTGCCGACGCTCATGGGGTGGCGTTGGTCGGCGGCGATACCACGCGCGGGCCGCTCACCGTGAGCGTACAACTCCTGGGTCATGTTCCGCATGGCACGGCACTGCGGCGCAGCGGCGCGCGGGCCGGGGATTTGTTGGCGGTCAGCGGGACATTGGGAGACGCGGGCGCCGGTCTGAAATTCTGCAGCGCACCCCGGGCCGCGGCGACGCCTGAGGTCGAGGAACTGATTCGTCGCTTTGACTATCCCTGCCCGAGAGTGGCGCTGGGCTTGGCTGCGCGCGGCGTCGCGACGGCAGCGATGGATCTATCCGACGGACTGCTGGGAGACTTGCCGAAACTCGCGCAGGCCAGCGCTGTGCACGCGCACGTGTCCGTCGAGCGGTTGCCGCTTTCCGCCGCCCTGCGGGCGGCGGCAAACCCGCAACAAGCCCGCGACTGGGCGCTGGCCGCGGGCGACGACTACGAATTGTTGTTCGCCGTGCCGCCGGCGCGCTACGGCGAGCTGCAGGCGGCAGCGCATCGATTGAACTTAACGTTGACCGTAATCGGTGAACTGCGTTCGGGAGAGGGCGTTTCTTGGTCGCTGAACGGCGAGCAATTTGCGCCCAGCGGCCATGGTTACGACCACTTCGCCCAAGCCTCGACCCAAATCACAGTTTAGGCCCTGCCACCCCAGTATCCTTTGGCGTCATTGAAGTCGAATGACGCCCAGCGCTGGTTACCCTTTGACCACTACTCGATCCACCAATCAGGCAAAGGCCCAGACGGGCCGCGAATCATTGCCGGAGAAGATCGGCAAATACGTGATCATCAACGAAGTCGGTCGCGGCAGCACCGGCGTCGTGTATCTGTCGCATGATCCGTACTACGGCCGCGACGTGGCCATCAAGGTCTACAACGTCGATGCCACCAGCGATGAAAATCGCAAGCGAATCGCGCGCAAGATGTTCCTGTCCGAAGCGCACATGGTGGGCATGCTGCAGCACCCGAACATTCTGCCGATTTACGACGCCGGCGAAGAGAACGGCCACTGCTATATCGTCACCGAGCATGTGCATGGCGCACGCACGCTCGCAGCCTACTGCCGGCCCGACAACCTGCTGCGCATCGACGATGTGGTCGAGCTGGTGTACAAAGCGGCGCGCGCTCTGCACTACGCGCACAGCCGCGGTGTCATTCACCGTGACATCAAGCCCAGCAACATCATGCTCACCCTCGACAGCGACGTGCGCATCATCGATTTCGGCATTGCGCTGGTCGCCGATTCCGAGATCTCGCGGATCGAGGGTATCGCGGGCAGCCCCTCATATATGTCCCCCGAGCAGGTGCAGTCGATTGAGCTCACCAATCGTTCGGATTTGTACTCGCTCGGCGCCGTGATGTACGAGCTGTTGACCGGCACCCGGCCCTTCCGGGCCGGCAATCTGCAGAAGCTCCTGCACCAGATCGTATTTGCGACCCCGCCGCCGATCCACACGCTGCGCCCCGAGATCCCCGAGGAACTCGAGAACGTAACGGCGATGGCCTTGCAGAAGGACCCGGAAAAGCGCTACAAAACCGGTCTCGACTTCGCGGCCGAATTGACGCGGGTGCACCAGAAGCTGCGCGCGCAGTACAACCGGATCGATCAGCAGGAACAGTTCAGTCTGCTGCGCAAATTGAAATTCTTCCACGAATTTTCGCACGGCGAAATCTGGGAGGTTTTGCGCGCCAGCAGCTGGCAGGATTACGCGGATGCGGAGGAAATCGTCAAGGAAGGCGAGATGGATGACCGCTTCTACATCATTGTGCAGGGGCGCGTCAGCGTACAACGGCTTGGCAGGGCACTGGGTTATCTGGACAGCGGCGACTGCTTCGGCGAAACCAGTTACGTGCGCGGCGCCAAACGCACCGCCACGATCATCGCGGCCAGCTCGGTGACGGTGATGAAGGTGAGCTCGACTCTGCTGGAGCAGGTCTCCGCCGAGTGTCAGCTGCGCTTCAACCAGGTGTTTCTGCGCAGCATGATCGGACGCTTGCAGAGCGCCGAGCGGGGCGCGGCCTAAGCAGCGGTTTCCTTGTCGTGCTCAATCATCGCGTAGGCCGAATGATTGTGAATCGACTCGAAATTCTCCGACTCGACCACATAAGCGCGCACGCGCCGGTCCTTGTTGAGCACCACCGCCACGTCGCGCACCGTATCCTCAACGAATTTCGGATTATCGTAGGCGCGCTCGGTAACGAACTTCTCGTCGGGCCGCTTCAATATTCCGTAGACCTCGCATGAGGCCTGGTGCTCGGCAATGTCGATGAGCTCCTCCAGCCACATGTGCTCCGCGAGCCTTGCCGTCAGGGTTATGTGCGAGCGCTGGTTGTGGGCGCCGTAGTCCGAAATTTCCTTTGAGCAGGGGCAGAGGCTGGTGGTGGGCACCACCACCTTGAGCCAAACGTCGGTCTTGCCGTTGCGGCGCTCGCCGAAGATCGTCGCCTGATAGTTCATCAGACTCTCCACGCCGGAAACCGGCGCCTTCTTCATGACGAAGTAGGGAAATGTCATTTCGATGTGGCCGGAGGTGGCAGCCAGGTGTTCGGTCATTTCCTCAAGCATCGCGCCGAAAGACTCGACTGAAATTTCGCGCTCGTGGCGATGCAAGATCTCCACGAACCGCGACATGTGAGTGCCTTTGAAATTATGCGGCAGGTTCACGTACATATTGAAATTCGCAACCGTATGCTGCTCGCCGCGCGACCGATCCTTCACTTTGACCGGATGATAGATGTCCTTGATGCCCACCCTGTTGATGGGTATCTGGCGGGTATCGGCGTGGCCTTGCACGTCCTCCACGGGCTGCGCATGCGGTTTCTTCGAAGGGACGGCGACGTTCATAAGGGTTTCCTACTGGAGCAATTCAGGCTGTAATGGTGCCGAAACCGCGTATCTCAAGAATTTTAGACCATTCAGCCGGATTTGGCTGAAGCGCATCATCCGCCGGCCCGGCAGGCGGTCAAACTCGCCGCTGAATCACGTAGGAGGCCAGCCACGCCAGTACCTGAGCGCCTTCGCCCAGGGGGGCCAGCCTGTCGCAAGCGCGGCGCTTGAGTTCGCGCGCCCGGGTTTTGGCGGCGTCGAGTCCGAGAACGCTGGGGTACGTGGGTTTGGCGCGTGCGGCGTCCGCGCCGCTGGTTTTGCCGATTTCTTCCGTTTTGCCCTCGACGTCGAGAATGTCGTCCTGGATCTGAAATGCGAGTCCGATGTCCTGCGAATACCCGTCCAGCGCCTCCCAATCGGCGCTGCTTGTGGCCGGCGAGCACGCCGCCGCCATCAACACGCTGGCACGGATCAAGGCGCCGGTCTTGAGCCGGTGCATGGCCTCGAGTTCCTCGAGATTCAATGCTCGACCGACCGCGGCGAGATCGATCGCCTGGCCGCCCGCCATACCCATTGTGCCGCTGGCATCCGCCAGGATTTGTATCATGCGCAGTCGCGCTTCGGGACTTAGGCCTGGCGTGCGGTCGCGCGACAACAACGAGAAGGCCAATACCTGCAGCGCGTCGCCGGCGAGTATGGCGGTCGCCTCATCGAAGGCACGATGCGTCGTCGGTTGACCGCGGCGCAAGTCATCGTCGTCCATCGCCGGCAGATCATCGTGCACCAGCGAGTAGGAATGAATGAGCTCCACCGCCGCGGCCGGCGCATCCAGCCACGCGACCGGCACATTCAATGCCTCCCCGGTGCAGTACACCAGCAGTGGGCGCAGACGCTTGCCGCCGCTCAACACTGCATAGCGCTGCGCCGCATGCAAACGCTGGGGTATCAAATCGGCAGCCGGCAGCGCGCCATCGAGCACTGTTTGGACGCGCGCTTGATAGCCACGCATGCGTGCATCCATCGCGTCGGCGTCGAGGCCGGTCTCGTCGGCTTTAAGTGTCGTCGGGCGTGAAGTCTTCAACTGCGGGTTCACCGGCTTTCTTCAGCAAAATCTCGACTTTCTGTTCGGCTGCCTTCAATGCGCTTTGGCAGGCACGCGTCAACATCACGCCGCGCTCGAAAGCCGCCAGAGACTCCTCCAGGGGCAGATCGCCTTGCTCCAAACGCTCGACCAGCGCTTCGAGGTCGCGCATCGCGGTTTCAAAGTCGGGCATCGGCTCTTTTGCGGCTTTCGCTGTCGGCATGGGCCTAGAACGGTACACATGCGTCTCGGCGTGGTCAAACGCGCCGCCCCTGCGGGTCTTACCTTAAGAACATCGTCAAGTCGTGAGGCGCGTCACAACCACCCGGGTCGCGTGGCGGCAAGTTTTGGGTAACATTGCGGGTGGGAAGCTATATGCCAGTTTCAATCAAATCAATCATCGCCTGCGGGTGTCTGACCGCCATTGCATTGTGCATGGCCGCCTGCGGTCCGAAGCGAATTCCGCCCATGACGGTGTCCGATCTCATGGAGGATCGGGTTGCTCTCGACGGCGTGCTCATGAAGTGCAACCAAAATCCGGTGAAGGCCCGCACGGATTCGGATTGTCAGAATGCGCGCATCGCCATCGATCGCCTGGCCAGCAAGGACGCACCTGCCGAGGAGGCAAAGCGCGCTGCTGAATTCGAGCGAAGCCGCGAGCAACTGCGCTCGACCCAGGAAAGGCAGCGTCAGGAACAGGCGGCCAAAACCCCGAAGGTGGATGTCTATCACATGCCCGTCGTACCCGTCGAGCAGGCGCCCCCGTCAAAAGACCCGCAGTCGCCGATTGTCGGAAAGGTAAATCCGTAGAGCGACTTTCGAATGGCGGCCGCACGCTCGCGGCCGCATGCTTCTCTGTAGAATCCCGCGCTATGGTCGACAACGCCGGTCTTCGGGTGCCGCCCGAGGCGCAGTCAGCGATCGATAGCGTCGAGCAATATCTGCGGCAGGGCGAGCCGTTGCTGGCGTATAACGCCGTACAGGAAGGCCTGCGAATCTGGCCGGGAAATCTTCGTCTGCGGCAACTCAAAGCCCTGGCACTGGCGCGCAGCGGCGACGTCGCGCTGGCGAATCGGCTGCTCTCCGCTCTCGCGGCCGAAGGCGGTTCCGACGCAGAGACGCTCGGCATGCTGGCGCGCACGCACAAGGATCTCGCGCTTCGCACCGCGGATACCGCCCGCCGCAGCATGCATCTTAACTCGGCCTTCGGAATCTATTACCAAGCCTACGAGGAAGCGCAGCGGAGCGCCGCTGCCGCCGATGCCTGGTACACCGGCATCAACGCCGCCACGATAGCGGTGTTGCAGGGCAACCTCGAAGGCGCGCGCCGAATTGCGGCTGAGGTGCGGGAGCTTTGCGAACGCGCACCCCGCCGCGCGTCCGCTGCAAGCGACTATTGGCTCGAGGCCACGCTCGGCGAGGCGGCGCTGATTCTTGGCGACGGCGGCGAGGCGGCCGTTCACTACGCGCGCGCCGCCAGTCTCGCCCGGGGGAGTTTCGGAAATCTGGCCAGCACGCGCCGGCAGGTGGAACTTCTGGCGAAATGCCTGCCCGGCAGCAGTTCGCAGATTTTAGAACTCCTGCGGATACCGCCGGTCGTGATGTACACGGGTCACATGATCGACCGCCGGTCTCGTAAAGAACCGCGATTCCCGATCGAGCAGGAGGCAGCCGTGGCGACCGCGATCCGCGAGAAGTTGCGGATTCTGCGGCCGCTGGCGGCGTATGGCTCGGCAGCTTGCGGTTCCGACATTCTTTGCCTGGAGGCAATGCGGGAAATCGGCGGCGAGACGCACATCGTGCTGCCTTTCCCGGCCGAAGAGTTTCACCGCGTCAGTGTCGATTTTGCATCCGGCGATTGGAGCGAACGGTTCGAGAGGGCATTGGCCGCCGCGGACAGCGTGACGGTCACGAGCGATCATCGAGCTCGCGGCAGCACGGCGACCTTTGAGTACGCGAACCTGGTCCTCACCGGGATGGCGCATTTGCGCGCTCAGGTTCTGCAGACCGATCTGCGCGGGCTGGCAATTTGGGATGGCCGGCCGGCGGCCGGCGGCGCCGGCGCAGCCTCGCTGGTGCGGATCTGGAAGTCGCAGAATGTGACGCTGGAGCAAATTCGTATGCCGGAGATTCGCGGCGATGCGCCGGCGCGCGCGGCGGTAACCGAAGCCGCGTCGACCGAGGAGCAGCCGGCGGGATTTTCGCACGAGATGCGTGCCTTGCTGTTCGCGGATGCGGTCGGCTACAGCGCGCTGAGCGAAGACCAGACGCCGAACTTCGTCAATCAATTCCTCGGCGCAGTTGCGGACCTCAATGCACGCTCCAAGCAGCGTCCCGAACATATCGAGACCACCGGCGATGGACTCTACATGGTGTTCGGCAGCGTACGCGACGCCGGCCATTACGCTCTGCAGCTCAACAAGCTGGTGACCGGTACCGACTGGACCGCGCGCGGGTTGCCGGGTGGCTTGAACATCAGGATCGCCTTGCACTGCGGGCCGGTCTACTGCGGACTCAATCCGGTCACCGCCTCACCGCTGTATACCGGACCCCACACCAGCCGCACGGCGCGCATCGAGCCGATCACCCCGCCAGGCCAGGTCTACGCCAGCAGCGCTTTCGCGGCCGTGGCCGCAGCCACCGGGGCCGATGGGCTGGCAATGCAATACATAGGCCGTATGCCGCTGGCGAAGGGCTACGGGCTGCTCGGGCTATACCACGTGTATCTGGAGGCGCGCTAGTGCGAGTTCGCGCGCCGTAGGCGTTCCGAAATCACTTGCATCACATGCAGCGCGAATTTCGGCGTCTGTTCAACCAGGCGCAGGAATCTTTTTTCGTTGATGACGGCGAGGCTGCAATCAACGGCGGCCACCGCCGTGGCGCTGCGGGGCTGTTGATCGATAAGCGCCATTTCACCGAATACGCCGGCGGCAGCCACGCGTTCGAGCACCGTGCTTCCCAGGTTGATCTCCACGGCGCCTTCGATGACTGCGAACATGCAATCGCCCGGATCCCCCTTTTTGAAGATCGTCTCGCCTTGCTTGAAGGAACGGATGTCTGGCTCGCGACGCAGGATATCGAATGTCGGCATAGTGCAACGAACCTCTCGAAACCGACGGAACTATCTATAAACCATTGTTGCAGCGGCGTGCAACCGGTAACGCACGAAGATCTCACCCCGGATTGACGAGAACGGGCTGACGACCGAAGGATGGTCACGCGTGCCAGCATAAAACATATATAGGCCCAAAACCGCGTTACATAATGCCAGAAGCTCCAAATAATAATGGTTGAGTTCTTCCATTAGGCTTAGGCTTGCGCACTTGTCGATGAAATAGTGAGCGAGATCCTTGACAAGGATCTCCTGACCGCCAGAAACACATCAAAGGGGACCGCATCCATGAGTATTCGATCGCGAGCTGGCCAACCGTTTCGTTTTCTTCTGAGCACCGCGCTCGCTGTTCTGGCCGTAGCGCTGATCGCGACCAGCGCCAGCGCCCAGTCCGCCCGGCCGCATCTGTCAAGGATCACGGGTACTCCAATACCAGGCGCGCCGCTCACTCAACGCTCGCAAACGGTCATCTTGAAGATGGCGGGCGACCCAGTGGCCGTGGTCCGCGGCCGCATGCCCGACAAGCAGCTCGCCGAGGCGGATCGGTTGGCCATCCAAACCGCCCTGCGCAGCCAGCAGGATGCAATCGTGCCGGCCATCGAAGCCATGGGCGGCAAGGTAATGGCCCGCTTCCAGCATGCGATCAACGGAATCAAGGTCCAAGGAACACCGGATCAGATCAAATCGTTTGCCGCACTGCCGGGCGTGGTGCAGGTCAAGCAGGTGCGAACCTATTCCCTCAACAACGCGCACAGCGTGCCGTTCATCGGCGCGCCGCTGGCGTGGCAAGGTCCGCCAGGACTGCACGGCGAGCATGTCCGGGTCGCCGTCATTGACACGGGTGTTGACTACACGCATGCGAATTTCGGTGGTCCGGGTACGGTAAGCGCGTGGCAGACGGCGTTCGCCAACAGTACGAAACCGGCCGATCCTGCGCTTTTCGGTCCGAACGCGCCCAAAGTCAAGGGTGGTATCGACCTGGTCGGTGATGCCTACAATGCAAACGTCGCCGGCAGCATGCCGGTTCCCGACCCGAATCCGCTCGACTGCAATGGTCATGGCAGCCACACGTCGGGAACCGCCACCGGATTCGGCGTGACCTCGGCGGGTGCAACCTTCAAGGGGCCATACGATGCGACCACGCCGAGCCAAGCGTTCACGATTGGACCCGGTGTGGCGCCGCTCGCGGATCTATATGCCGTGCGCGTGTTCGGTTGCGCCGGTTCGACCAACGTCGTGGTGGATGCGATCGACTGGGCGGTTGCCAACAATATGCAGGTGATCAGCATGTCGCTCGGCGCGGACTTTGGCACCGAGGACGACGCCGATGCCGAGGCGTCGGAGAACGCGGTGGAATCGGGAATCGTGGTCGCCGCCGCTTCGGGCAATTCTGGCCCGATTCCCTACGTCACGTCCGATCCGGGCTCGGGAGACAAGGCCATCAGCGTCGCCGCGATGGATTCGCACGACTCTTTCCCCGGCGAAACGCTTACGCTGTCGCCGAGCGGCAGCATCGTGGCGCTTGACGCCAACGGGATTCCCGCAGGCAACGGTTCTCTGGCCGTGGTCGTGCTGCCGGATACCAAAGGGACGGGACATGCCGGCGTTTCGCTGGGCTGCGACCCGGCCGAGTACACCGCCGCGGGAGTCACCGGTAAGCTCGTGGTCACAGCGCGCGGCACGTGCGCGCGCGTCGCGCGCGCAATTTTCGGCCAGCAGGCCGGCGCCGCAGCGGTGGCAATGATCAACACCTCGGCGGGTTATCCACCGTACGAAGGGCCGATCAATTCCGACCCGGATAACGGCATGGCCTTCACGGTCACGATTCCGTTCCTCGGTGTCCAGGGCCCCTCAGCCGCCGCCGGCGATGGCGCAGCTTTGAAAGCGGCTGCGTCGACAACTTTCGCCAGTACCACGATTGCCAATCCAACCTTCCGGCAATTTGCCTCGTTCAGTTCCGGGGGGCCGCGTTCAAGTGACGGGCATCTGAAGCCCAATATCTCGGCGCCCGGCGTCAGTGTTTTCTCGACGGCGATGGGCACGGGCAACCAGGGGCTGTTTGAGTCCGGCACGTCGATGGCCACGCCGCACGTCGCCGGCAGTGCCGCACTGGCGGTCCAGGCCCATCCGCACTGGTCGGCCGAGGAGGTGTCGGCGGCGCTGGTCAATACCGCGGATGCCACGAAGCTCGTCGGCTATTCGCCGCAGCTCGGCGGCAATGGGCTGGTGCAGCCCTTCGCCGCTACCCAAACGTCGGTGATTGCGCGCGCCGACGACGGATCGCCGAGCGTGAGCTTCGGTGTGGCCGAGTTCACTCGGGACTTTAAGGACGACGAGCGGATCACTCTGGAAAACCACAGCGGCTCGCCGGCGAGTTTCGCGGTGTCGGTGGTACAAGGTCCGGGTTCGCCGCATACGGCCAGCACGGACTCGACCTCTGTCAACGTGTCGGGACACGATCACGAGACGCTACACTTCAAATTGACGGTACCGGTGGCAACCGCCGGCGATTCCAGCGCGTTCCGCCAAGTGCAGGGGCAGATTGTTCTGACGCCGACGAGCGGCAACAACGGAGTTGCATTGAGCGTGCCGTATTATCTGGTGGCGCGCGCCCGCTCGCTTGTTGATGCGCGGCTCCGGGGCGGCTTATCAGAGCATTCGACGGGAACAGTCGCGCTTTCCAATGGCTCAAGAGCAGTGACGGGGACGGCCGACTTCTACGCATGGGGTCTGCGCGGTGACCACAGGAGCCTCGGTTCGATCGGGCTGCGGGCCGCAGGCGTGCAGTCATTCGGCGATCCCAACCTCGGGCAGATACTGCAGTTCGCCGTGAACACCTTCGCCCGGACGTCAAATCCGGTCACCACCGTGTATGACCTGTTCCTTGATGTCAACGGCGACGGTATTCCGGATTACGATGTCGAAGCCGTCGACCTCGGGTTTTTGACCACAGGTAGTTTCAACGGTGAGATGGTGGTTGCGGTGTTCAACCTCGCGACGGGCTCGGGCGTTCTGGAATTTCTTGCCACGGCGCCGACGGATGGTTCCACCGTGCTGCTGCCGCTGGTCGCGGCGGACGTAGGTATAACGAGTGCGAACCCGCGCTTCAGTTACACGGTACAGACCACCGACCTGATCACGGGCAATGTGGACGTGATCACCAGCGCTGCCAAGTTCAACGCGTTCAACAATTCCATCAGCACCGGTGCATTCGTTGCTCTGGCGCCAGGCGCCAGAGCAAGCGTGCCGATCGCCATCGACCCGACGGAGTTTGCACTCACGCCGGCGCTCGGTGAGATGGTGGTGTCGCTCGAAAACGCGACGAAGGAGAACGATCAGGCGCTACTTTTGCATCTCGGTGATCAATAAGCCGCTCTCGCTCGAGACGCTAGGCACGCGCGGTCAACCCACGGTTGGCCGCGCGTGCTTTTCAAGCGTGATAATTCCTTGAAACGAATGTGAATGCCCCGGCGCCGGGTTGATCGTCGATAATGACGGGGTAGGTACAGGAGCCTCAGGGAATGAACGACTCGACCCCATATACACCGCCGAAAATCTGGAAATGGAACAAGGAAAATGGCGGCCGGTTCGCCAACATCAATCGTCCGACCGCCGGACCGACGCATGACAAGGAACTGCCGGTCGGCCGGCATCCGCTGCAGCTTTATTCCCTGGCAACGCCCAACGGTGTGAAAGTCACCGTGATGCTCGAAGAGCTGCTGGCGCGAGGGTTTCGCGGCGCGGAGTACGACGCTTGGTTGATCCGCATCATCGAAGGCGATCAATTCAGCAGCGGTTTCGTGGCCGTGAACCCAAATTCCAAGATCCCCGCGCTCATGGACCGCGGCCAAGCGACGCCAATCCGGGTGTTCGAGTCCGGGTCGATTTTGCTGTACCTGGCGGAGAAGTTCGGCGCGTTCCTGCCGACCGAAGCGGCGGCCCGCGCCGAATGCCTGTCCTGGCTGTTCTGGCAGATGGGCAGCGCGCCGTACCTCGGCGGTGGATTCGGGCACTTCTACGCCTACGCGCCGACGAAGATCGAATACGCGATCGATCGGTTTGCAATGGAAGTGAAGCGCCAGCTCGATGTTCTCGATCGACGGCTGGCTGAGAGCGAGTACCTGGCGGGCGCCGACTATACAATCGCCGATATGGCGGTGTGGCCCTGGTACGGCGGCCTGGCAAAGGGCCGGGCCTACGGGGCGGGCGAATTTCTGCAGGTGCAGGAATACTCAAATGTCCAGCGCTGGACCGACGCCATCGCCATGCGCCCCGCCGTGCAGCGAGGCAGGAAGGTCAACTGCGCCTGGGGCGAACCTGTGGACCAGTTGCACGAACGTCATGACGCCAGCGATTTTGATACCAAGACGCAAGACAAACTGGACAAACCCACCACCGCGGGATGATCTGGGGCGATTCCGCCGCTACAGGAAGTTGTGCGGCCAGATCATGGTCCGCCACATATGCGCCACCGGCGAGTTGTCGAAGCCCAAGCCCTCTTTGGGTTGCTTGAAATGCCGGCCGATGATGTCGGTGAACTGATTGGGATCGACGTCCCAGTCGTCCTGGAAGCTGTAGACGTCGTAGATGGTGATCAGCCGCGAGGTCATGTACCACCGGTGATTGCGCGCCTCCTCGTGCGCGCTGCATAAATACTCGAACGGCCGGTAGTCCGTTCCGAAAAACGCGAGGTATGCATCCGGATACTTGAAGCCGACCGACTCGTCTGCGAAGTAGCGCAGCGCCTGGTGGTACTTCACCGCCCAGGCAATCTCCTCACTGACATACGGGGCGATCATTTGCGCGCCCCAGTAGCCGTGATCGGTACGCAGCAGCGCGCCGTTGGCAACGTCGTGCAGCAGGCAGGCGAGCACGACCTTTTCCTCCTGGCCCGCGTCCAGAGCAAGCTTCGCGCACTGCAGCAGGTGCATGAAGGCAACGTCAGAGAAGCGGTAGTGAAAAAAATCCAGCAGCGTGGGCCGCTCCGGCATGACCGGGAGCTCGGGATTCTGTCCCATCATGAAGACCGCACCGGTCTGCCGCATGTGCTGTAGCATGGCCCGCTCCGGACTTTCTTTACTCCTGCCTATCAGTGCAATCGGCTGTGGCAGAATCATGCGTTCCCGGCCGGCTTGCGGACACTGCGCGGGCAGCAGAAATTCCCCCGTCTTTCGGTGCTTCATGAATCCGAACCCTCCGACTGCCGAATGCGTGCCATCTCGAGGCCGAGCCGTTGATTGATCCAATGTTCCGCCAGGCTGAGCGCCTTGGGCTCGATCCGGCAAGTACGTACACGTCCGACTTTCCGGGAGCGCACCAGACCCGAATCCTCGAGCACCGCCAGATGCTGCATGACAGCCGGCAGCGACATGGCCAGCGGCCGCGCCAATTTGCTGACGGAACTCGGGCCCTTGGTGAGCTCAGCCAGGATCGAACGTCGGGTTGAATCGGCGAGAGCCTGGAAGGTCAGATCGAGCGCGGCATTTTTGTTAAGCATATGATTAAGTATAGACCGGGTTTTTAGTTAAACAATAACTTTAGTAATTCAGGCACGCATCGCTGGCCCTCTGCCTCAAGTCGCGCAATTGACATATTCCCCAAGATCGAAGCAGCCATTGGACAATGTCAAATTTGCACTGCGCCATAGACTGTCTTCACCAGGCGACAGTTGTTCGCGCGGATAACAGCGCGAACAATTATGCGTGCGCGGCACTCGCGCAGCGACGCGCTTAAGTGACGCGCAAATAAACAAAGATCAGGGGCAAGGAAGGTTCGCCATGAAAAACTTACTTCTTCGTGATTCCGAACGGAGTCGCGTGCAGAGGCTGTGCGCGCGATTGTTCACTGGTTTAGCAGTCGGCGGCATGCTCATTCTCAGCGCCTGTGGCGGCTCGAGTGTCGGCAACGGCGGCAGCGCCAACAACGCCATGAATTCCACCATGGGCACGGCCATGGTCACGCTGACCGACATGCCCGGAGATTTCCTCAGCTACGTGGTCACCGTGAAGTCGCTGCAGCTGACGCGCGCCGACGGGACCGTGGTCGAGACAGTGACCGGCAGCACGCCGGTGGACTTTACGAAGCTGGTCAATCTCTCCGAGATCATCAGCGCATCGCAACTGCCGCCCGGCAGTTATGTGTCGGCCACACTGACTCTGGATTACAGCGCGGCCAGCATCGTGGTTGATAACGGCACCGCCGCCGGTATCAGCGTCCCGGTGGCCAACATTTATAACGGCACGGGCGCCGCATTGCTGAGCTCGCCGGTCACGATGACGCTGACGCTGCCGGCCGGTAAGCCGCTCGTCATCACGCCGCACACGGTTGCCAATCTCGCGCTCGACTTCAATCTGCTCGCGACCAACACCGTCGTGCCCGTCCCTGTGACGAACCCGCCGGCCGCGGTGACCTCGAGCACCACCGCCGTGCAGGTGTGGGTCAATCCGACGCTTTCGGCCAGCCTGATGCCGGATACCACCAAGCAAATCCGCGTGCGCGGCACGCTCGTCAGCGTGGACACGACCAACAACACCTATACGATCGATGTGCGGCCGTTCTTTAACTCGACCGGCATGCACGGCCAGTTCGTGGTCGGTACGAGCAGCAGTACCACATTCACGATCAATGGCACGGCCTACATCACCCAGTCCACCGGGATTGCGGCGCTGAATGCCTTGAGCGCCGGGGCCCTGACCGCGGCATACGGAACCTTCGACGTCGCGTCCGGCACGTTCACAGCGAGTTCCGTTCTCGCCGGCACCAGTGTGGCGGGATCATCGCTCGACAGCCTGGAAGGCACCGTGACGGCGGTGACGGCGAACAGCGACGGCACCTCGACACTGACCGTCACTCACGGAGCGATTTGCCGCGCCGGACAGGACGGCGAGAATGAGGGCGGGGACGATCAGGGCGGCGATGATTTCAGCCGCAGCGTCGCGGTGACCGTGGGTCCGAAGACCGCGGTGACCGAGCAGGGGCAAACCGGCTCGTTCTCGGTCGCGGATATTTCGGTCGGCCAGCACCTGCAGGTGTTCGGCACCTACCATGCCACCTCGGGCAGCTCGGGCGACACCTCCGACGACACCGGCAGTGCGACGCTGGATGCCACCAACGGCAGTGCGTTTCTGATGCTGACTCAGTTGTGGGGTTCGGTACTGCCCAACACAGCAGCCACGTGGGCGACAAACCCCTTCATGGCCAACGGTACGCAGTACAACGGCGTCACGCTGATGCTGCAGGCGCTGGATGGCCAGCCGCCCTCGGCATTCAAGTTCGCCGGCACCGGCACCAGTGCGGCGAACGATGCCAATCCCGCGGCCTACACGGTCGGCGTGCCCACCGCACTGTCGATCACCAACCTGAGCAGCGGTCCGGCGCGCTTCTACGGTTTCGTGACGCCATTCGGCACTGCGAAGATTCCCGCGCCGCCGCCGGACTTCTCGGCCGTGACGCTCGTGAACTACGCCAACACCGCGGCCAAGCTGCTGGTCGATTGGGATCGACCCGGCCCGACGCTGCCGTTCGGGCCGCTGCCATTGAGCGCGACCACGGGTTTGGTGTTGTCCCAGACCATGCTGCAGAGTGCCGAGCATGACGTGATCAGGATCGGACCGCTTTCGATCAACCCGTCGACCTTGAGCACCGGCGTGACGCTGCAGGCGAATACTGCGGCCACGATGACGCAGTTTGCGATCGCCCATCGCAGTAGCTGGACGTTCGAGTCGTTCAGCAGCTTTGCCGACCTGGTCGCGGCGCTGAACAAGGATTTGAACGGTACGACGACGCTGCTCGATGTGTTCGCCAGCGGACCGTACGATTCATCCACGGGCACGCTCTCGGTCGATCAGCTGCTGATCGCTCTCAGCGACTGAGCGGCCGCAGGAAATCTCGCGCGGCGGGGTCGATAACGATCCCGCCGCTGTGTGATACTTGGGGCCGCATCAGTTCGCACACGGCGATGGATATTCTACGTTAATTTTTGCTGCAAGCGCCGCGCCGGCACGCCACCAATATTGGCGCAACGCCGTAAGCGCGCTCACGGTAGCCTGTTGCGCAATTCCGGCATTCGCCGCGGACATCGTCCCCTCGCCGGGCAGCAATCTCAACAACATCGTGGTGACCGGCAAACGGCCTGCGCTACCGGATTTGGAACTGCAGGAGCAGGTCGAGACGGCCATGCAGTCCGATCCATTTTTTCCCGATGAACATGTCAGCGTCACGATCAAGGATGGTGTCGTTACATTGCATGGCTTCATTTACGATGAATGGGATCTTCGCGTCGCAATGCGCATCGCCAGGAAAGTCCCGGGGGTGAAGCGGGTGATCAACGATCTTGAGATCGAGCTCGGCGGCGAGTAAGGGCCGCTTTACCACGCCAGCTTGAAGCGGTAGCGAACCGCCAGCTGGAACTGCGATTCCACCTGTGCCGGGGATTCTCCCAGTTCGATCCGCGGCGGAAAGACGCTGGCAACGCGCAACCACTCGGCCACCGACTGCCAATGCTGGTTGTACCGGTGCGACCAGGAGAACATCCAGCCGTGACCGGTCTGATCGCTCGGAGGTCCATAAAATCCGCTCACCTGGTGAGTGTCGAAATCATCATAGCGAACCGCGAACTGCTCGCGCGACCACTCGAAGCTCGCGAGCGCAAAACCGGAATGAAATCTCATGTAGAACTGCTGCGCTCCGAGCGAGTCGGCGCCCACCGCTGTATCGCCGTCAAGATACTGCGCGACGATCGTCCAGTGTTCTCTCGGTTCGATGCTCGCGCCGAGACTGGAGAAGCGCGTCCGCCAGGCATAACCACCGGCGTTGGTCTCGACGCCGGGGTCGCCGCGATTGTCATAGCGCAGCGCGCGAACCTCGAGCCAATCGTGATGCTTCCAGCTCAGGCCGCCGTAGAACCCTGGCTTGCGGTCGATCTCATGGTAAAAATCGATCGGCGGTCTGCCCAGCCCGCCGAACAGCTCGGACGGACGATCGGTCAACCCGAAACCGCGCGTCGCCAGCAGCGCTCCGGCGGGATCGTTCCATCCGTACACCGCTGCTACCAGGGCAACTTCGCCGAAATAGCCGCTGCTTGCGCCCAGCCAGCGTGTCTCGAGTTCAGCGCCGATGGTGCGATACTCCTCGCCGATCCACGTGTTCACCGCGGATGGAGTTATCGAGTAAACATTGCTCCACCCGATGCCTCGGTTCTCGAGCGACACGGGCATGAAGAACGCGCCGACGCGCGCGCGCCAACGGACCGGAGCCGTCGGAAACGGACGCACGTCCAGATAGAACTCGCTCAAATCCACCGAATTTCGATCGCCATCGCCATATGCGTCGATGACGGCGTGTACGCTCACGATGTCGGTGGCACGCCAGGTGGGCGAGAGAAACGCGCGGCCCAGCTGAAAACCCTCATGGTCCGGATCGAACCGCAGTATTCCAAGGCCGCCATTCAAATACGACGTCACGCCCGAAGCCTGCACCCAGCGCAGATCGACGTCGCCGTTCACGCTCAGGCGATCCTGGGCCGACGCGCCCCCGGTCCAGAGCACAAGACCCAGAAGCAGCAGGCGGCGCGTCCAGCCCATCAGTATTCCCAATCGCGTCGGCGCGGCCTCGGCTCAGGTCGTGCGCGCAGCCCCAGGCTCAACTGGAACCGAGCAATCACCGGCTCACTGCCATCGACATGGACGGTGCGGACCAGCGACGCCGGCGCGTCGGCGATGTAGGGGCCCCAGACGACGATCCGATAATCGCCCGCCGGCAAATCCTTGAGCGTAAGGCCGCCCGCCGTTTCGGTGATTCCAAAATAAGGGGCGTCGGTGACGTAAACGTAGCCGACCATCGCATCGTGGATGTTGCATCCGAGCACCACGAGACCCGGTTTATCGAAGGTTACCGGCGGGTGGGGTTGACCTTTGTACAGCGGCAACTGAAAGCGCCTGGCCGCCGAAAACGAATACACCTGGTGGCTGACCGAGTCGTTGTTCGGGAACTCGACGCTGGTGCCGACGCCCACGACCAGCACGCGGGGCACGAACTCGCGGTTGCGTTGATCCATCACGGCCGGCTTGAGGCCGGGCGGGGATCCCGGTATGGCACCCGCCGGTGTGGCGGCCACCACGACCTCGGCCACGCCGCGGCCATCGTGATCCACCACCGTCACAGAAATGTCGGCTGCGGCACATGAAAATGAAGCGGCAATCGCAACAAGCGTGATGCACGTTGCAATTGCCTGGCGGCATGTCGAATTACCATGGCTCATGGGCGTTCCTTGGACCATCCTACGCAGCCTTCGCAGCCGCATCCTTGCGCTAGTTCTCGGGCTGGTGACATTGGTGTTAACGGCCGCAATCGTGGCGATCGTAGTCAAGGCGCGCGCGGAGGTGGAACGGCAGGCGGGCATTCAATTGCACGCGGCCGCCGATACCGCCCGGGAGGTGCTGCGGTTTCGCGGTACCCGACTCGCGATCGCGGTCGAGGCGCTGACGGCGGATTTCGGTTTCAAGGAGGCCGTCTCATCGGCGGACGCGCCGACTTTGCTGTCGGCCGTCGAAAATCAACGCAGCCGGATCGATGCGAATCTGGTCATCGTATTCACGCCCGATGGACATCCGGTCGTCAGCACCTTCGGAACGCTGTCGGCAAATACCGCAAATGATTTGATGGCCCTGATTGCGAGCGATACCGACGGCGAAATTTTGCAGCTGTATCGGCTCATCGACGGGCAACCTTATCAACTCGTGCTGGCACCCGTGCTTGCACCGGAACCGATCGGCTGGACCGCCATGGGTTTCGCGCTCGATGATCGGGTGGCAACCGATATGGCGCGGCAGCTGGGCGTCGATGTCTCTTTCGTGTCGGGCAATGCCGCTGAAACGCGCTATGTCGCCACCTCGGTGGACCGGCAGCAGCGGCAGCCATTCCTCGACATCCAAGGCGCGCCGCAAGCCACACCATTCATGATCACGGCGGGGGCCGACAAACTGTTGACGTGGATCAATCCGATCCGCTCGGCCAACGGTCCATTGACGCTGGTGCTGCAAAGATCGCTGGCCAGCGCTTTGCAGCCGTACAACGAACTCAAGAATTCCATGGTTGCGATCGGCGCGTTGCTGCTGGCCGTCGCGTCCGTGCTGGCGGTGTTGCTCGCGCGCAGCGCGACCAAGCCGGTCGAGGACTTGACCAAGGCGGCGGAACGACTCGAGGCGGGCGACTACAGTGCGGCGGTACCGCTGGCCGGCACGGCCGAGCTGAGAGGACTGGCCAGTGCGTTCAACGCTATGCGCCATGCGGTCGCCGATCGCGAGGCGACCATCCGGCATCAGGCCAACCATCATGCCCTGACCAGTCTGCCGACTCGCCCGGCCATCAGCGCCATCCTCGAGCAGATCTTGACTCGCGCCGCGCCGGCGCGTCGAGCCGTGACCGTCTGCCTGGTCGAGGTTCAGCAGTTTCAAAGCATCACAGGATCATTCGGGCATGCGGCCGGCGACGAAGTGCTGTCGGAGGTCGCGCGGCGGCTGACCGGGCATGAACGCGCGGCAGATCGTGTGGGCCATATCGGGACCGACCAGTTTCTCGTACTGCTCGAGGGCGTTGGGCGCGAGGGCGCGGCGCGCGAGACCGAACTCATCGTCGAGAGGCTGCGCGGCACCTTCGACTACGCCGGCGTGTCCTTCCAGCTAGAAATGCGTGTCGGCGTGGTGGTGTTTCCCACCGATGGCAGCCGCGCGGCCGAGCTCTTGCAGCGCGCCGACCTCGCTTTGTATCGCGCCAAGGAGGCCGGCGTCGCCGTGGGCATGTATCTCAAGGGAGATGACAGCAGTCACCGGCACCGGCTCTCGATACTTGGCGAACTGCGTCGCGCCATTGCCGCGAATGAGCTCGAACTTCACTATCAGCCGAAGGTCGATGCCGCCACCGGCCGCGTGGCCGGATGCGAGGCCCTGGTCCGATGGCGGCACCCGCAGCAAGGATATATCCCGCCGGGCGACTTCATCCCCCATGCGGAACGTACCGGTGCCATTCGCGTACTCACGTCGTGGGTTGCCTTGACCGCGCTCAAGGATCTGCGGCGCTGGAAAGAAGCGGGATTCGAAATCGACGTATCGATCAACGTGTCGCCCGTGGATCTTGCAGACGCTGGATTTGCCGACAACATTGCGAATCTGCTGGTGCAGACCGGCGCGGATGCCAGCCGTGTCGTGCTGGAGGTCACCGAGAGCGGCGCCATGAAGGACCTGCCGTCCACGCTGCGGATGATGGAGCAGCTCCGTGTCCTCGGCATTCGCTTCTCGATCGATGATTTCGGCACCGGCTATTCCTCGCTCGCGCACCTCAAGCGGCTTCCCGTGAACGAGGTCAAGATCGATCGATCCTTCATCAAGGAACTCGAAGCGCATCGCGACGATGATGTGATCGTGAGATCGACGATCAACCTGGGCCACGCGCTGAATCTCAAAGTGGTGGCGGAAGGCGTGGAGGTCGCATCGAGCTGGAAGGCGCTGCGCCGCCTCGGTTGCGATCTCATCCAGGGCTACTACGTGTCCAAGCCTTTGCCCGCGCAGGAATTCACGGCATGGATGGCGGCGCGGACCAGCGACGACCAATCAGCCTCGGTCGAGGTGCCGATACTCACTGAGGCGGCGATCGCGGCGCGCGGCTAGCGCCAACATGCTGATACACCGTCTATATGACACGCGTGTTGCCCGCGCTCAATTGCATTATGCAAAATGCAATTCGAAATCGCGGAGTTTTCGCGCGCGCGTTTTGTTGACTTGAGATTTGGCTTTGGATTAAGGTGGATTTGAAGGGAATCCCTCAGACTGGCAAGCCTTCGCAGCGCCTTTGATTGGGCTGTGCGTGGGTCGCCTGTCTCGATACGGACGCGTCAAGAATCACCAATAACAGTGGGGAATGTATGAAACTCTCGATGCAATTCAGTTTTGTAGCGGCAGCGGCTGCGCTCTTGTTGGGTGCGGCAGCGAACGCCGGCCAGCAAAAGCCGTTCGCAATTCCGGGTCCGAAAGCCGATGTCGACCCCAGCGCGAAAGCGCTGTTCAAATGCGAGAACCGGCCGTTTGATTTGAGCCTCGGCCTGTACTGCTACGGACCGGCGGCAATCCGCGCCGCCTACGGAGTAGATGCTCTGCAAGCCGCTCACCTGACCGGCAAAGGCCAGACCATCGTCATCATCGATGCGTTCGGCAGCCCTTCGGCTTGGTCGGATCTGCAGCTGTTCGATAAGGTGTACGGACTCAACGACCCCGTCTTCATCCAGGACACCTCGCTGAATCCGCCGCCCTTCGATCCCACCAATGGCGACATGGTCAACTGGACCGGCGAAATCGCTCTCGACACCCAGTGGTCGCATGCCATGGCGCCGGATGCGAAAATCGTCTTGATCGCGGCGAAGAGCGACTTTGATTCGGATCTCACCGCGGCGCTGATCTATGCGCTCAATACCTACCACCCCACCGTGGTATCCATGAGCTTCGGCGAGAGCGAAACCGATCTCTCCAACCCGTCAGGGTTGGACGATGTGAATGCCTGGCAGGCTGCCTTCCAGCAGGCGCGTCGCCAGCATGTCACGCTGTTCGTCTCCTCGGGCGACAATGGCGTTGACACCGCGTTCCTGGGCGTCGGCCCCAACGTGTCGTTCCCGGCCTCCTCGCCGCTCGTGACCAGCGTTGGCGGCACCAACCTGCAGTTTGGCACCGCGACGAACGCGGCACCGCCGCCGACCGGTACCTACCAGAACGAGATGGTGTGGAACGATGGCTTCGGCGCAGGCGGCGGCGGCATGAGCATCCTCCTGTCGGAGCCGAACTATCAGAGCAACAATGTCTCGAAGGCGGTGAACCAGACACTGCACGGCTACCGCGGCGTGCCCGATGTCGCGTACAACGCCGGAGTTGTCGGCGGCGTCATCACGGCGTGGGCGATTCCAAACGGTCCTGGGTTCTTCTACATCTTCGGCGGTACCAGCTCCGGTTCGCCGCAAATGTCGGGCATCATCGCGGACCTGGCGCAAGGGCTGGGCGGGAATCTGGGATTCATTAATCCGCAGCTCTACAACCTGGGCGGCGCGGGATTCCTGAAGCATGTGACCCACGATGTCACCAAGGGCGACAACTCGGTCGCCGAAAGCGCCACGGTAACAGTCACGGGATATCCGGCGACGCCAGGGTATGACCTCTCCACCGGGTGGGGCACTCCCAACTTCGGCGGCATCCAGGGCTGGATGCTCAAGGACCAGGGTGAAGACGGGAACGGTTATTCCCGCTAAGTAAGCAGCGGCTAGAGGAACGGCCCCCGGCGCGCAAGCCCCGGGGGCCGTTTCATTTCAGCGACCCGTTAAGGGGGATCCCGATTGAGGCAGCGTGGCGCCGCCCTGGCTTCAAATTTCATGAACCGCTGGCAAATAATGCATCGGCGCGTACTATCGGCGGCGGGGATCGATGGAAAGCTATAAAGAGGAAGCAAAAAATGCTGCGTCATGTGAACAACCTCCGCCATGGCCGCGGTGCGTGGGTGCTGCTGCTGCTGAGCTCGATGGCCGCGGCGCAATCCGGCGGTTCCACCGCCGGTCGCAACGTGGACTGGCCGACCTATGCCGGCAATTGGGATGCCAGCAAGTACAAGCCGCTGGATCAGATCAACGCATCCAACTTCAGCAAGCTCGAGATCGTCTGGCGGTTCAAGACCGATCACATCGGCAATCGACCCGAGTTCAAGCTGGAAGGGACGCCGCTGGAGGTGGGCGGCGTGGTCTATACGACCGCCGGTTCGCGGCGCGGAGTGATCGCGTTGGACGCCGTCACCGGCGAGCTGCTCTGGGTGCACGGAGAGCGCGAGGGCGCGCGCGGCGCCGCCGCACCCAGGCAACTGTCGGGACGCGGCCTGAGTTATTGGAGTGACGGCAAGGAAGCACGCATCCTGTATGTGACTCCGGGCTTTCGGCTCATTGCGCTGGACGCCAAGACCGGCCAGCGCATCAGTACCTTCGGCGATAACGGCGCCGTGGATATGAAGGCGGACGATGATCAAAAAATTGAGCCGGACTTGACGACCGGCGAGATCGGTTGGCAATCGGCGCCCACTGTCACCGGAGACATCGTGCTGGTCGGCACGGCGTTCCGCGAGGGTTTCACGCCGGCGAGCTATCGCAACAACAAGGGCTCGGCCCGCGCCTATGACGTGCGCAGCGGCAGGAAGCTTTGGGAATTTCACACCATTCCACAAAAGGGCGAACCCGGCTATGAGACCTGGCTCAACGGTTCGGCGGAATATACCGGCAACACCGGCGTATGGACCGAGATCAGCGCCGATCCGGAAGCCGGCCTTGCCTACTTGCCGGTCGAGTCTCCGACCTCGGACTTCTACGGCGGTCATCGCCCCGGCAATGGGTTGTATGGCAATGCCTTGGTGGCGGTGGATCTTAAGACCGGCAAGATGAAATGGTACTACCAGACCATTCATCACGAGATCTGGGACTATGACCTCTCCGCGATACCGCTGCTGATGGATATCACCGTTGCCGGAAAGCCCATCAAGGCCGTGGCGCTGCCGTCCAAACAGGGCTATCTCTATGTTTTTGACCGGATCACCGGCAAGCCGGTTTGGCCCATCGTCGAGAGACCGGTGCCGAAGGGCGATGTACCGGGTGAATGGTACGCTCCGACCCAGCCCTTTCCCACCAAACCCCCCGCCTACGCGCGGACCGGAGTCACGCCGGACGTACTCATCGACTTCACTCCGGCGATGCACCAACAAGCCCTGGATCTGGTGAAGAACTACAAGATGGGCCCAATCTACACGCCGCCGGTCGTGAGCCGTCTGCCGGGTCCGCTTGGAACGCTCATGTTGGGCCCGGCAAACGGCGGCACCAACTGGCCGGGCGGATCCTTCAATCCGGAAAACCATACCGTGTATGTGTATGCCTGCAATTCCTGTCTGGAGCCGCTGGGTCTGGTACCGCCGCCGCCGGATCTCTCCGACGCGCGCTATGTGGTCGGCAAGGCGGGACAGACGCCGACCATGATAAGCGCGGCGGGCACAAACTCATCGGCGGACGCGCCGCTGCCGAAGGTCAAGGCGCCGGCCGGCGGAGGCGGGGACGATGGGTTCCGGCCCTTGAGCGTGAGCGGTCTTTCGATCATCAAGCCCCCGTACAGCACGATCAGCGCGATCAACTTGGACACGGGCGAGATCAAATGGCAGATTGCGCACGGCGAGACACCCGACTATGTCAGGAACAATCCGGCACTGAAGGGTTTGGATATTCCGCGCACCGGACAGACCACTTTCAACATTGGAACGCTGGTTACCAAGACGCTGGTGATCGCCGGCGACGGCATGGTCACGACCACGCAAGATCATCCGCGCGGCGCCATGCTGCGCGCCTACGATCAGAACACCGGCAAGGAGGTCGGCGCTGTTTGGATGCCGGCGCAGCAAAGCGGCTCGCCCATGACCTTCATGGTCAATGGCAAGCAATACATCATCATCGCGGTCAGCGGCGGTAATTATTCAGGCGAATACATCTGCTTCTCGCTGCCGGCGGATGAAACGGCCGGGACGATAAATCCCAAATCGCCCGACACCTATTCGGGAGCGAGCCAATGAAAATAGCTGCCCGATCGGTATCGTTCCTGGGAGCCGCCCTCGTCGGCGCCTGCGTCCTTTCTGCTGTTGCCGCAACGACCAATGCACCCAATTCGCAGCCCAATCCGTACCGCCGCATCGATAATTTCTTCAAGATGCCTCCCGGCCGGACCATGGGTTCGAGCAGCGCGGTGGGCGTGGATCATCAGGGCCATATCTGGGTCGCCGAACGCTGCGGCGCCAACAGCTGCGCGAACAGCAAGATCGATCCCATCATGGAATTCGATGCCGGCGGAAATTTCATCAAGGCATTCGGCGGCGGCATGATGGTGTTCCCCCACGGCTTCTTCATCGACATGGCCGACCATATCTGGGTGACCGATGCTCAGGCTGGCGACGGCAAGGGCGACGATGTCCTCGAATTTGACCAAAATGGCAAACTGCTGCGCACGCTCGGCAAACCGGGGATTGCCGGCAACGGGCCCGACTCATTCAATGAACCCAGCGCCGTTTTGGTGGCGCCGAACGGTGATATCTTCGTGGGTGATGGCCACGAGGAGGGCAAGGGCAATGCGCGCATCGTGAAATTGGACAAGAACGGCGTGTTTCTCAGGCAGTGGGGTTCACACGGCAGCGGTCCCGGCCAGATCGAAGTACCGCACACGCTGGCGATGGATTCCCGCGGCAGGCTGTTCGTGGGCGATCGCGGCAACAGCCGCATTCAGATTTTCAGCCAGGACGGCAAGCTGCTGGATACATGGACCCAGTTCAGCAGGCCGAGCGGCCTGTTCATCGACCAGAACGATGTCCTGTATGTCACCGATTCGGAGTCGCGCAACGCCGAGGGCTATGGGCACCATCCGGGTTGGACGCGGGGGATTCGCATCGGCAGCACCAAGGATGGCGTGGTCACGGCCTTCATCCCGGACCCCGATCATGATGCGGAGACCAAGAGCACCACGGGCGCCGAGGGCATCACGGCGGACGTTCACGGCAACATCTACGGCGCGGAAGTCGGGCCGAAGGATGTTGTAAAATACGAAAAGAAGTAGCTGAGGAGAATTTCTATGGAAACGACTCGTAGAGACCTAATCAGCATGATGGGCGCCACCGCTGCCGCGGCGATGATGGCGAAGTTAAGTCCGGCGGTGGCCGCGCCGAATCTGGGCAGTTCGTCCAAAACCCTCTTCTGGGTCGCCAGTGTCACGCCCTGCGACAAGAATCTGAAATTCGATCCGGGTGCCTTCAAGGATGTGCTCGCATGGTTCAAGCACAGTGGTGCCGACGGCATCGTCGTGCTGGGCACGACCGGAGAATTTCCGTCCTTCTCGGTCGCCGAACGCAAGCAGATCGCCGAGGTTGCCCTAAAGAACAAGCTGGGCATGAACATCATCGTGGGTCCCGGCACCTCGAATTTTCCCGAGACTCTCGAGCTGTCCAAGCATGCCGAGGACAACGGGGCGGATGGGCTGCTAGTGGTCCCGCCGTTCTATTACAAGAAACCGCCCACGGACGGATTGGTCCGCTACTATTCGATGCTGTTCGATCAAGTCCGGATTCCGATCAATCTGTATCACATCCCCGGGACCAGCGGCGTGCCGATCAGCCACGAACTGCTGCGCAGCCTGCAGCACTATCCAAATCTCGCGGGAATCAAGGATTCGAACGGCCCGGCGGAGGAGTACGCCGAGTTCGTCAGGGCCTTCCCGGAACTCAACATGCGCACCGGCACTGAAAACAATCTCGTGTACGCGCTCGAGCACGGCATGGGCGCGATCTGCATGGATGGCAACGTCTATACGCGACCGATCGCCGATGTGTTCGCCGCATTTCGCGCCGGCAAGGACTATCACGCCGCATACGCCAGGTATGTGGCGATGACCAAGGTGATGAAGGATATGCAGACCGGCGTCAGCGGCTATGGCCCGATGAAGTACGCACTCAGCGTGCAGATGGGCACGCCGCAGACCTATCAACGTCCGCCCTACAGCGACGTCAGCGAAGCGCAGAAAGTAGCGCTCAACAAGGCGCTCGTCGAAATCAAGGCGCTCGGCTGAGGCGGCGAATGGCATTGCCGCTGGCCGCCGCTCTGCTGGGCGCGGCCGCGATGATTTGCATGGCCGATCGTGAGGGTTGGACGCAGGAGATCACGAGCTCGGTGCTCGATGGCATCTACACCGACGCACAGGCGGCGCGCGGCGCCGCCGCCTATCCGCAGCATTGCGCGGCATGTCACGGCGCATCGCTGGGCGGTCTCGGCGAGGCGCCGGCACTCGCCGGCGCGCAGTTCATCTCGGATTTCAACGGACTCACCGTCGGCGATTTGTTCGACCGCATCCGCACCACGATGCCGCTCAATAATCCTGCCGGCTTGAGCCGCGATCAATATGCCGACATTCTGTCCTTCATTCTGAAATCCAATGGCTATCCTGCGGGACAGAAGGAACTCAATCGCCGCAGCGAATTCCTGAATGCCATCCGCTTCGAGGCGCCGAAATAGGAGTGCATGTCCTTAAACCGCGGCCAATGCATAAAGATGCATCACATAGGACAGGGTCGCGTCCGCCATGCCTTGGACCTTGGGGTTACCCGATTCGATGACGTAGTATTCGTCCGGCGCATGCGCGCGGCTGCCGTGACCCGTGCCGAAATGCCCCGCGGGCAGGCTGACCGGAGGTCCGGTGAAGATGAAGCCCGGCCACGACCCGGCGAGCCGCGGCGACAGGCTGACCGGCATGCCCTCATGCTTGTACACCGCGATCGAGGCCTTGATCAACGATGAATTCTCATCCGTTTGTGTGGGATCGTAGCCGCCGGTGACTTTGACTTCGATATCGCCGTAGCCGCGCTTGTCGAGGTGCGCACGCAGTTTCTGTTCGGCTTCGGCGGCGGTCTGATCCGGCACCAGACGCAGATCGAGTTTGACGGTCGCCTTTGCCGGCAGCACGGTCTTGCCGCCAGGGCCCGTGTAGCCCGCGTACATGCCTTCGATGTTGACGGTCGGCTGCGAGGCCAGGCGTTCGAGCGCGTCGCGGTAGGAAAGATCATGCACCCAGTGCTGCACGCCAAGAAGCTTTTTGACGTCCGCTTCGCTGGTGCTCGCGGCATGCTCGGCGATGATCTGCTTTTGGCGCTCGGTCAGCGGCTTTACGTGCTCGAACCAGCCGTCGATTGCCGGATCATTGCCGTCCTCCGACACCAGCGTCGACAGCGCCTTCAACATGCGCCACACCGCGCTGTCCAATTCCGCCTTGTAGCTGGAATGGATGTCGTCCTTGGCGCCCCGGCCCCATCTCTCGGTGGAGCACACCAATTCGACCTCGACCGCTCCCTTGGCGCCGAGCGCGACCTGAACCCCACCCTGCGGGGATTGCGAAGCGAACGGCATGAAGACTTCATGGCATTTGCCCAGAGCCGCGAGGACCTCAGGCTGATGTACCACCTGCGCGAAATGCGGTGACGCAATTTCTTCCTCGCCTTCGGCCACCAGCACGATGTTCACCGGCGGCTTGCGGCCGGCCTCCTTGAGCGCGTGCAGCGCTGCGAGAAAGGTGGCCTCCGGCCCTTTCTGATTGATCGCGCCGCGCCCGATCATCACCTTGCCGAACGGTGCCCGTTCGACGATCGCGGCTTCCAGTGGCGGCGAGCTCCATTCCTTCGGGTCGAATTGCTTGACGTCATACATGAAATACATGCCCACGGTGCGCTTCGCGCCGGCGTCCAGCGTGGCGAATACGCCCGGCTGCCCATCCGTCGGCATCACCTTCGCAGTCTGGAATCCGGCCTCCTTCAAGAGCTCGATCATCAATTGAACGCCTTCCTTCATATTGCGGTTTTCAGCGGCAATCGACGGCAGGGCGATCCAATTCTGCAGGCGTTTGATGGCTTGCGGACGCTGCTTCTCGATCGCGGCTTTGACGGCGGTGAGATCGCCGCCGAACTCGCGATCCGAGGCGTTCGCGGCCGCAGACAGCAAGCGCGGCATTACCAGCGTGGCGCCGGCGGCCGCGCTCATCAGCAACAGGCCGCGGCGATTCAAGTGTTCGATCTTCCACTCGTTCATTCACAATCCCCTCAGGTCCAGTAGTATCGCTAATGTATCACCGCTGGCCAGAGTCAGGCGCAATAGCAAAATGCCCACAACACTGCTTCGGTCCATTGTCAGGAGGTCGTTGCCACGGCTGCGCCGCTATGGCGGCAGGCCCATTTTTTGCGTGCCCGGCGATCACATCGGCGATTCCATATTCGTCGATGGTTTGTACGAAGGCGCGCTGTTGCAAAGCGCTTTTTCCACGTTGCTGGGCGGATTCGCGCGGCAGTTCGCCGAGTCCGCATGCCTCGATGTCGGCGCGAATATAGGAAATCACTCGGTATTTTTCGCCGACCGCTTTGCGCGGGTCGTCGCGGTGGAGCCCAATCCCATTTTCTGCATGGCCTTCCGTGCAACGATGGCGCTCAATGGATTGGCCAATGTCGAGCTACTGGAATGCGGTTTCGGAGCCGAGGCGGGGTGGCTTGCCTACCAGCAGGCGAGCGCCGCGAATCTCGGGGCATCCCACTTCATCGCCGCGGCCGCGGCTGCCGCGCCTGCGAGTGACCATCAGCAACTTGAGATCCGCATCGGGGATGAGGCGGTCGAGTCGCTCGGCATTTCACGTCTCGGCTTGATCAAAATCGACGTCGAGGGCCTGGAGTTGGCGGTGCTCGAGGGACTCAAGCGAACCCTGGGCAGTCAGGACCCGGTGGTGATGTTCGAGGCGCATCCGGAAGTCGACCGTGCCGCTGCCGAGGCGACCGTCGAGTTCTTGCGCAAGCTTGGCTTCATCCATCTGTATTCCTGCGAACGCCCGCGCATGTCGCGACATGCCTCGAAGATAAAACGCGCGGTGTTCCGCCTGCGGCATGGATCGCAGCCGCGGCCGGTGCGGGTCGAAGTCCTGGATGACCGCCAATATCTCATGCTGTTTGCATCGCGCCGGCCATTGATGTAGCGCGGCGGCGGCGCGGCGTTCGCCCGGCGGCTCCCGCGTCAAGCCCGAGGCTGCGCGTTGGTGGCCAGCGCCGGCATCCGGGTGTGGATCCGCAAGCGCCGTGAGTCGGCATTTCGACGCCGGCTCATGTCAGCGTACTCCTTTTGGGCTCGCCTTGAGCGCAAGGCCGACATCGTGGAGTATGTCGGGATGAGATTGCTTCGAGCGATGCGCCCATTGCGGATCCGGGCGAAATGTCTGACGTTGGTTGCGGCGCTTGCGGTGATCGGCATGCCGGCGGCGGCCGCCGTGCAGCGGGTGGAAATCATCGAGCGCGTGCCATTCGCGGACGGCATGCGATTCGGCGATGCGGGC
>DATMRC010000008.1:0-69256 GCA_035567075.1 Steroidobacteraceae bacterium | reverse complement strand
CAGCGAATTGATATTGGTATCGAGTACTAATGACATTGATGTGCTCCTGAAAGTTTAACCACCGGCCCCTCTTAGGCCCCATGTGTGCACTTCACCCACTTGGGCGGACCGGTGACACATTCAAAGTGTTTATCGGAAGGGTCCTAAGGTTCTTTAGAGCGCTGCGTCGCAGAATTTGCGGGTCGTATTTGACAGTGGTGCAATTGCCGGACCGTGGCCGCGTTGACCCGTTACGCCTGTTATCGGCAGGCAAATGCCTATTTGGAGTACAATCTCGTTTTCAACCCGCCACCTTCCGAAAAGCGTGAAATCCGTCAACCGCACGAGCCCTAAAGTGGGCTTTGTCAGCTTGGGCTGCCCCAAAGCACTGGTCGATTCCGAACGTATCCTGACGCGCTTGCGCGCCGAGGGCTATGAGGTCGTGCCCACCTATCGCGAGGCCGACCTCGTGGTGGTCAACACCTGCGGCTTCATCGACGCCGCCGTGGACGAATCCTTGGACGCCATCGGCGAAGCGCTGGCCGAGAACGGCAAAGTGATCGTCACCGGCTGTCTCGGGGCGCAGCCGCAGAAAATTCTCGCCCGGCATCCACAAGTGCTCAAGATCACCGGCCCGCAGCGCTACGAGGAAGTGGTCGCATCGGTGCACGAACACCTGCCTCCGAAGCACGAGCCCTTCATTGATCTGGTGCCGGAGCAGGGCGTCAAACTGACTCCGCGTCACTATGCGTATCTTAAGATCTCCGAAGGCTGCAACCATCGCTGCAGCTTCTGCATCATTCCCTCGATGCGCGGTGATCTCGTCAGCAGGCCCGTCGGCGATGTGCTGCGCGAAGCCGAGCAACTGGTGCGCGCCGGCGTCAAGGAAATCCTGGTGATTTCCCAGGACACCAGCGCCTACGGCGTCGATTTGAAGTACGCGGCCCAGCCGTGGCGCAACAAGGAGCGCCGCGCCCGCTTTTACGACCTAAGCGCGGCATTGGGCGAACTGGGCGTGTGGATCCGCCTGCACTATGTGTATCCCTATCCACACGTCGATCAGGTCGTCGAACTGATGGCGGAGGGCAAAATCCTGCCCTACCTGGACATCCCCTTCCAGCACGCCAGCGCCCGCATCTTGAAATTGATGAAGCGTCCCGCCGCGGCGACCAACACCTTACAGCGGATTGCCGCGTGGCGGCGCTTGGTGCCGGACATGACCATTCGCAGTACCTTCATCGTCGGTTTTCCCGGCGAAAGCAGCGAAGACTTCGAAGAGTTGCTCAACTGGCTGCGCGTTGCACAGCTCGATCGCGTCGGGTGTTTCGAATACTCGCCGGTTCAAGGCGCGGCGGCCAACGCGCTTGACGAGCCCCCAGTGCCCGCGGAGCTCAAGGCCGAACGGCGTGCGCGCTTCATGGAACTCGCCGGTGAGATCAGCGCCGCGCGCCTCAAGCAAAAGGTCGGCCGCAGGATGCAGGTGCTCATCGACAGCATCGGCCCCGGCGAGGCTGGCGGCCACGTTGCCATCGCGCGCTCCAGCAGCGATGCCCCGGAAATCGACGGCACGGTGCGAATCGCGGGCGATAAGGCGTCCGTCGGGCGCCTTGCTGTGGGTACCATGGCCGACGTGCAAATCACCGGTGCAGGGCAGTACGATCTCGATGCACGCCTGTTGAGCTGACACGAAACTTTCGGAGAATCGCCCGTGGAAATCGCTGCAGACCGAGTCGTACTCATTCACTACACGCTCAAGGACGATGCCGGTGCCGTGATCGACACTTCGGCCGGCGGTGAGCCGCTGGCCTATATCCAAGGGCACGGCAATCTGGTGGCGGGTCTCGAGAAGGCGCTCGAGGGTAAACAACACGGCAGTAATGTCGCGGTTTCCGTGACGCCTGAAGAGGGCTACGGCAAGCATGATTCCAGCTTGATACAACGGGTGCCAAAGCGCAGCTTGCAAGGCTCGGGCGCCATCAAGAAGGGCATGCAGTTTCAGGGTCGGACCGACGACGGCATGCGGCTGTTCACGGTCACCGCCGTCATCGGCGACATGGTCACGCTCGATGGCAATCACCCGCTGGCCGACAAGACGTTGCATTTCGACGTGCAGGTGGTGAGCGTTCGCGAGGCTACCACGGAAGAGCTCGAACACGGCCACGTGCATGGCGCCGGCGGCCACCACCACTAGGGCGAGTCTCGCTCTTATATATATTTGAACAGGGACAGACCCTGGGTCAGCGTGTAGGCCTGCAGGGCGGCGCTCAATGTGGTGTTCTGCTGATCCAGATTGGTGATCGCACTCGCGAAATCCAGACTTTGCAATTTCGAGATGGATTGCTGCAATTGCGTCTGCTGGCTGGTGGCCACCGACTGCTGGGTGGTAATGGCATTGAGGCGCCCGCCGACGCTGGCTTGCACATCGGATGTATTGGCAAGCGCCTGATCGATGTTGTTGATCGCGCCATTGAGCGAATTGTTCAGGCTGGTCGCGGAGGCTGGCGTGGTCACGCCGGTTTGCAGCGCGGTCACCAGGTTCTGCACGGTCGTGAATACGCTTTGATAGCCGCTGGGCGCGAGGCTGAACGAGTCCCCGGTCACCGGCTGTCCGCTCAAGGTCACTTGCACGCCATTAAACGCAATGGTGCTGCCGTCGGTGTAGGTGCCTGAAGTTACCAGGGTTGCGCCCTCCTTCACCTGGTAGGTGCCGGGCGCCGTGAAATTGATTGAGTAGGTGCCGCCGTCATAGGCCGCGGGATTCGACACCGTCGTCGCGCCGATTATTCCAGACCCTGTGTTGCCGGCGTTGGCAGACACCGTGAAAGTGCCATTGCCCGTTTTGATCTGATTGAAAACCGTACTGCCGTTATCGCCGTCGGCGACGGTCTGACCGGCCGCAATTTGTATTTGCCGCTGGCCCTGATCGCCATTGTAGGTTGCGCCCGCCGCGCTCAGAGTGAAGGGCTGGGTTTGCGCCGCGAAGCCGCTGAATATGTACTCACCGTTGCCATTGGTCGTATTGGCCAGCGACAACAAACTGTTCTGAATCTGCACCGCCTGCGTCGCGATGGCGGCGCGGTCGGTGTTTGACAAGACGCCGTTGCCGGCTTCGAGTGCCAGGCCCCTCAGGCTCTGCAATTCGTTTTGGAACTGCGTGAGCGCGTTGTCCTCGGTATTCAAATTCGTCTGCGCACTGTTGGCGTTGGTGGCGTATTGCTGGCTCTGCGCCAGAGCCTGGGTGTAGTTGTTCACGCTTCCGGCCGCGGTGGGATTCTGCGAGGCGGTGGTGAACTGCTTGCCGCTCGACATCTGGTTCTGGGTTAGGTTGATGCCGGACTCCAGCGTCTGGATCGCTGCCAGGAATTGGCTCTGATCGAGGCCTTGTGTAACGCGCAAGGGCTTCTCCTAGGTGTAGGTGCCGTTCACGGAATTGATAAGAGTCGTGAACAAGGTGTTGCCGATGGCCAAGGCTTGCGCCGCGGCCTGGTAGGCCTGCTGCCACTGCAACAGGCTCGCCGCCTCTTCATCGAGATTGACACCGCTGATCGACTGCACGCTGTTCTGCGCCTGGCTGTTCACGGCGGATTGCGCAGTTTGCGCGGTGTTGATCTGTTGCGCCTGGCTGCCGATGCCGGTGATCAGCGCGCTGACGCCGGCCGTGATGCTGGTGGTGCCGTTTTGCAAAACACCTGCGTTTTGCAGGTTGGCCGCTGCCAGGGCATTGCGATTATCGCCGCTGCCGCCGGCGTTGCTGGTGACGGTGAACACATCACCGTTGGCCGGCGTACCGCTGATCTGTACCTGCCAGCCGTTCACGTCGATATTGCCGCCGTTGACATAGGCAACGCCAGGCGCGCCGTTCACCGAGTAAGTGGTGGGCGGAGTGGTGAATTGAATGCTGACGGGCGCGAGCAAATTGGGGTCGGCGGAATTCAGCACGGTACCCGAACTGATGGTCGCCCCGCCGGTGTTGGTGCCGGAGGCCGCGGTCACAATCGCGCCGGCCGCCGCGATCTTCGAAGGATCGGTCAGCACCGCCTTGAGGCTGGCAGCCGCCGTGGCCGTAGGCTGGATCAGGAACTGATCGCCGGCCGCGGGCGCTGCCGATAAAACAATGGATATGCCATTGGCCGTGTAAGGGCTGGCGAGGGTACCGGCGCCCGCCGGAGTCACGCTGGCGTTCGTTGTGGTATCAGTCAGGGTCGGCGAGCCACCCTGGAACGACAGGATATAGCTGTCCGGCGTCAGCGCGCCCAAGCCGTTGGCGTTGATGCTGACGCCGGCGGTAACGGCGTCCGTGTTCCTCGCGGACCCGATGGCGAGCGGAGTACCCACCGAGAAAATATTGGCGCCTAGTTTTCCGCTCAAGTCGAGACCATCGCCTTGCTGTGAATTGACCGTCTGACTCAGCGCCGTCGCGATTTGTCCCAGTTGATTCAAGGCGGGGTTGATTACCTGGCTGCGCGCCGCCAATAGACCACCCAGGTCTCCCGAGGTGATGCTGCTGCTGATTTGGATGCCTGCCGAATTACCTATTTCCAGTTGCGAGGCGTTGAACTGGTTGCCCACCGTGGTCAAAGGGGTGGTCTGACCCTGCAACACCAGCGGCTGCGCATTGCCCACGAATACATTCAAGGCGCCGTTGCTGTCGGTGGTCGTGGAGATGCCGACCAATTGCGACAGGTTCGACACCAGTTTATCGCGCTGGTCGAGGAGTTCATTGGGCGGCTGGTTGGCGTCCTGTGCCGTTCCCACCACGATCTGCTGGTTCAGCGTCGAAATCGCCGAAGCGATGGAATTGATCTGCTGCACATCCGCGGTGATGCGCGAGTTGACATCGTTGTTGAGCGAGTTCAGCTGCGAACTGGCATTCTGAAAGCTGTTAGCGACGTTTTGCGCCTGACCCAGCAATGCCTGGCGCGACGCGGTGGACGTCGGGTTATTGGCGACATCGGAGAAGCCGCTGTAGAAACTCTGCAGCGTGGTGCTCAACCCGCCTACGGTGGTGCCGAACAGGTTATCGATTTGGGTGCTGTAGTTCTGCAGCGCGTTCAGCTGGCCCAGGCTGCTTTGCGAGGCGTTCAGCTGGTTGGAGGCTGCCTGGCTATAAGCGCGGCTGACTCCCGCGACGAGCACGCCGGCGCCGACGGTCGCGGTACCGTTGGATTGCGGAATCGCTTCGGTGAGGTTCACCGTTTCCCGGTCGTAGCCGGGAGTGCTGGCATTGGCAACGTTATTGCTGGTGACGCTGATTGCCTTTTGAAACGCCTGCAGCGCCGGGACACTGATTCCAAACACATCTGACACGATTGTTCTCCGCGCCTCGCCCGTTCGAATCCACTAATGCTGTCGAAATATCGGCATCAAGCGGCGTTTCTAAAGTGCTGCAACGCGAACGCCGAGCGCCGCCTTGAGGGTGTCGCCGTGCAGGATCTCTGTTAACTTATTCGCGTAATCCGGATCCGTCGCGTAGCCGGATCTTCCGATGCCGTCGATGTAGGCCTGAGCGTCGGCGCCCGCTGCCACCGCGTCCCGGTAGCGCGGGGAATTCTTCAGCAGGTTCACGAAGTCGTTGACGCTTTCCTCGATCGAGCCGTATGCCCGAAACGCCGTGCGGGAGAGCTTGGCAACGCCGTTGCTGACCTCCATGCTGTCGGCGGTGGCGCGTGCTCCCTGCCACTCGCCGCCGGCTTTGATGCCGAACATATTGAAGCTCGGCGAGCCGTCGGCATTGCGCGGCATGCGCTGCCCCCACCCAGTCTCGAGCGCCGCTTGTGCCAGCAGGCCCCTTGGGTCCAGCCCTAAGGCATTCGCGGCGCGGCGTATCGGCGGCATCATGCGATCGACGAACTCCGCAGGCGATGCCGCCACCGCCGCCGCGCCCGCGTGCGTGCCGCGCGGCGAATCCGCGGCAGCGGCCGGCGCGGTTTTTTGCTCGAGCTGCCGTTTGAGCAATCTGCCTATCCCCAAATCCGCATGCTGGCTGATGCTCAACGCCACCTGCTTGTCGAACATATCCTGATACATGCCCATTTCGTTGCTGTCGGTTTCGAGAGCTGCCGTGGCATCGCGCATGCTTTTCAGCATCATTTGCAGGAACAATGCCTCAACCTGTTCCGCGACCGCGCCGATTGCCTGCGGCGAGTTCGGGTCTTTTTTCAGTGCCGCCAAACCGTTGATGTCGGTGTAGGTGCTGGCGGCGGAGGTGTCCAACACCGAGGCGCCGGGCACGCCGAAGCCCTTCGCATCGGCAGGCGATGTCATGGTGCTCATGATTGGCGGCAGCGTGGTCATTTAAATGACGATGAGCTCGGCCTGCAGCGCACCGGCCTCCCGCAACGCTTCCAGAATGGCCACCAGGTCGCCCGGGGCCGCGCCGACATCGTTGACGGCGCGCACGATCTGCTCCAGTTCCACCCCGGGCTTGAACAGGAACATGCGGCTCGAGCCCTGATCGACCTTGATGGTCGAATTGTTGACCACCACCGTCTGACCGAGCTTGGAGAATGGTGCCGGCTGACTCACGCTCTGCTCTTCTTTGATGGTCACCGACAGCGAGCCATGCGATACGGCTGCCGGAGTCACGATCACATGGCTGCTGATCACCACGGTGCCGGTGCGCGAATTGATGATGACTTTCGCCGATGCGGCTCCCGGCTCCACCTCGAGATTTTCCACGGCCGATACAAAGGCCACCCGCTGGGTGATGTCGAGCGGCGCGCGCACCCGCACGGAGCCGCCGTCCATGATGGTGGCGATGTCATCGCCCATTCCCTTGTTCACGCTCGCCACCAAACGGGTGGCGGTGGTGAAGTCAGGATCGTTCAAATTCAGGGTAATCGAATCGCCCTGCGAAAACTGCGAGGTGACCGCCTTCTCCACCGTCGCGCCGTTCGGTATGCGGCCCGAGCTCGGCACGTTCACCGTAAGCTTCGATCCGTCGGTGCCTTCGACGCCGAAGCCGCTGACGATGAGATTTCCCTGAGCAATCGCGTAGATCTGTCCGTCGAGTCCGTGCAACGGAGTTACCAGAAGCGAACCGCCGCGCAAGCTCTTCGCATTGGCGATGGAGTTCACGGTGATGTCGATGGTCTGTCCGGGCTTGACGAATGCCGGCAGCACCGCGTGCACCGCCACCGCCGCCACATTCTTGAGCTGCGGGGTGACATTGGCCGGCACCGTGATTCCGAGTTGCGCCAGCATGTTATTGAGGGACTGCACCGTGAAGGGCGCCTGGCTGGTTTGATCGCCGGTGCTGTCGAGGCCCACAACCAGCCCGTAGCCCACGAGTTGATTGGTACGCACGCCCTGTATCTGCGCCATGTCCTTGATTCGCTCACCCTGGGCAAGCGGCGCGCATACGAGCATCAGGAGTGCCGCGCACCACAGTGTCAAGATTTTTGTTCGCATGTCAGTACGGTGCATATTTGGAGTTGAAGAACCGGGCGAGCCAACCCATGCGGTTGGAACTATCGATGACGCCTTTACCGGAGTAGCTTATGTGCGCATCCGCGACCTTGTCGGAGGTAACGGTGTTGTCCGCCTGGATGTCGGCGCGGCGGACCACTCCCGAGACATGCACGAACTCATCACCCTGGTTGAGTTTCAAGGTCTTGTCGCCCTGCACCACCAGGTTGCCGTTGGACTGCACCTCCATCACCGTCACCGTCAGGCTGCCGGCCAGGCTGTTGCCCTGGGTACTCGAACCCTCGCCGTCAAAGCTACCCTGCCCCGACAGGGTCGTGGTGAAAATCGGCACGCCCGACGTCGTGATGGTCCTGCCGAGCACCGTCGGCCCGGTGTTGTTTACCGCAGTAGTTTTCGCCGTCTTGGTGACCGCGCTCTTGCTGGATGTGGTCGCCTCGGTGAGGCGAACCGTCAGCACGTCGCCGACGCGGCGCGCTTTGAGATCCGCGAACAGCTCGACCTGCTGGCCGGCCTGATAGATTGCACCATCGGTGCGCGGCGTCGGCGGCGGCAACACGCGCGCCACCACCGGATCCGGCTTCTGATGCATCGCCGGAATGAGGCCGCAGGCCGACACTGCGCTAAAAAGAAGAACTGCCAGTAGGCGCTTCATACGAGATTGGTCGTGAGGTACTGCAGCATTTGATCGGTGGTGCTGATGGCCTTGGAATTCATCTCGTAGGATCGCTGGCACTCGATCATCGAGACCAGCTCGGTCACCGAGTTCACATTCGAGGTTTCGAGGGTGCCCTGCGTGATCGTGCCGAGACCGTTGGTTCCCGCGGTGCCCACCTGCGGCGCGCCGCTGGCGGCGGATTCCACCAGCAAGTTGTTGCCGGTGGGTTGCAGTCCTTGCTCATTGATGAAATCCGCCAATTGGATCTGGCCGATCTTGGTGCCGTTGGGGTTGCTCGCGGAGGTCGCGGTCACGGTGCCGTCGTTGCCGATGGTCACCGACTGCGTGCCCGCCGGGATGTTGATGGCCGGTTGCAGCGGATAACCGCTCGCCGTCACCACATTGCCCTGATTGTCCAACGAAAAAGTGCCGTCGCGCGTGTAGGCGATGGTGCCGTCAGGCAGCGTGATTTGCAGGAATCCGCGCCCCGTCACCGATAAATCCAGCGGGGCATTGGTCTGGTTGACGCTGCCCTGGGTGTAGTCCTTTTCCGTGGCGACGATGCGCACACCGGTGCCGAGCGTGAGGCCGGTGGCGTACTGCGTGTTCTGCGTGCTCTGCGCGCCGACTTGGCGGATATTCTGGTACATCAGGTCCTGAAATGCCGCGCGCCCTGCCTTGAATCCCGTGGTGTTGGTGTTCGCCAGATTGTTGGCAATCACCGCCATGCGGGTGTTCTGCGCGTCGAGACCGGTTTTTGCTGCCCATAATGCAAGATTCATGGATTTGTCCTTAACGCTACGAAGTCAACATCATGCGCTCGGCGCTTTGTTCGTTCGTATCGGTTGAGTTGATGCTTTTGATTTGAAATTCATACAGGCGCTGCAGCTCGATCATGCTGATCAGCGATTGCGCGGCGTTGACATTGCTGGATTCCAGCATTCCCGAGGTCACCGACACCGTATCGTCGGTCTTCGCCTTGCCGCCGGACTTCAGCCGCAGGAGTCCGTCGTCGCCCTTTTGCAGATCGGCGGTCGCAGGATTCACCAGCTTGATCCGATCGACCTGTGTGACCGCAAACGGCGCGGAGCCCTGCGGCACCACCGACACGGTGCCATCGCCGCCGATGCTCACCACGGTGGATGGCGGTATGTTCAAGGGTCCGGACTCCGACAACACCGGCAGGCCGCTGGCCGTGGTGATGGCGCCAGTAGACGTGACCCGCAAATCGCCGGCCCGCGTGTACGCTTCCTTGCCGTCGCTGCCCTGAACTGCAATGAAGCCTTTGCCGTTGACGGCGACGTCCAAATCGCGACCCGTGCTCTCCATGACCCCGGCGGAAAAATCCGTGCCGGCATCGCCGGCCACGGCGTTGACGCGCGTGGCGTAGCCCGGTCCATAGATCGGTTGGCTGGCAAAGGACACCGCGTCGGCGCGAAAGCCGATGGTGCTCAAGTTGGCGATGTTGTGATTGTTCACCGCCTGCGCCTGCATGATCTGCTTGGCGCCGGTCATCGCTACATAAAGTCCTCTGTCCATGGCTGGCCTCTATTTGTCCCTTGCCTAGTGGGCGATGTTGATGACGGTCTGGGACAGCTGGTTGGCCGTGGTGATGACCTGCGCGTTCGCCTGGAAGGCGCGCTGGGCGGTGATCATGTTCACCAGTTCCGTGGTCAGATCGACGTTCGAGGCCTCGAGCGCGCCCGATTGGATGGAGCCGAAGCCTGCCGAGCCGGCGGTGCCCGATATATGCGTACCCGAGGTGAATGTCTCGGACCAGTTGGTGTTGCCCAGCTGCTTCAGGCCTTGTGCATTCGGAAAGTTCGCCAGCGCCAGCTGCCCGAGCTCAGTCGAACGCCCGTTGGTGTATACGGCGGAGACCACGCCGGTCGGGTCGATCGAGACCGTACTCAACTGGCCGGTAGTGAAACCGTTCTGAGTAATCGACGTCACGCCGAAGCCGCCGCCGAATTGCGTGCTTTGGGCAAAATTGAATGTCATGTTCATGGGTGCGGCGCCGTCGGTCGGCGTGAAGCCCGGGAAATTCAGCGCGCCGCTGGCCGGGGGCGTCACCGCGCCGGTAGCAGAAAACGTCAGCTGGTTGGTGGTTGCATTCAATACGCCATTGACCGTCATGTTGACGTTCCACGTACCGGGCACGGCGGTTTGCGTGAAATAGAATGTCGCCGGAAAGGAATTACCGAGCGAGTCGTACACCGTGGTCGATGTGGATTGATTGAATGTAGCCGGATTTGCGGGATTGAAGGGCGCGACCGCCGGCGGCGTGGAGCCCGCCGGCAGATTCAAGATCACCGTGCCCGCATTGGTCGCCAGCGGCTGGCTTTGTGCGGTTTGCAAATTGAGGTCGCTTAACGCACCGGTATTGAATCCACCGTTGGCGGTCGGCGGATAGACCTGCAGGGCCTGTCCGGTGGCGGTCACCACATTGCCGTTCTTATCTTCGGAAAACTGGCCATTGCGCGTATAGACGGTGCCGTTGCTCGGGTCCTGCAGCGTGAAGAAGCCATCGCCGCTGATTGCCAGATCAAGGTTTGAACCCGACGTGCTGATGTTGCCCTGGGTGAACTGCTGGGCCGTTGCGGCGAGCCGCACGCCTTCGCCGATCGCGGAAGTATTCAAGTTCACCGCGCCGGCGGCGAACACATCGGCGAATTCGGCGCGAGATTGCTTGAATCCGACCGTATTCGCGTTGGCAACGTTGTTGGCGGTTACGTCCAGGTCAGAGCTCGCCGCGGTCAATCCCGATAATGCAATGCTGAATGCAGCCATGTGTGTACTCCTGAAAGAATTAGTTGGAAATTTGCTGGACGCTGCTGAACGGCACGCTGCCAATCCCCGCCACGTTCAGCGTCAGTCCCGTCGATCCGGCGCCCATGCTGACGCTCTCGATCGTGCCGTTGACCAGGGTGGTCGCCGCCGTGCTGCCGGAAGTGGCGCCGGCATACTGCGCGCTCAAGGTGTACTGGCCCGGGGGGGCTTGTGAGCCGTTGCCTTCCGTGCCGTTCCACGTAAAACTCGCAAGTCCGGCCGACTGCGCGCCCAAATTGATCTGCCCCACCAGCGCGCCGCTGCTGTCGCTGATGTTCAGCACCACCTGCGATGTGGTTTGCGGCACGTTGACGGCGCCGGTAACCGTGCCGTTGGCCGCCAATGTCGCCGTTCCCGTGCTGACCAAAGCTTGGTGACCGAGCAGCGAGGACGCCTGCAGCGCCTGATTGGAGGTCAGAGAACTCGATAGAGCGCTGAACGAGGTGTTGAGTGAGGTAATGCCCTGCACTTCGCTGAGTTGGGCGAGCTGCGTCAAGAAGGTGTTGCTGTCCACCGGACTGGTCGGATCCTGATTTTTCAGCTGCGCCAGCATGAGGGTGAGAAAGTTGGCGCCGCCGAGGGTGGCTCCAGCGACTCCGGCACCGCTTGCGGCGCCCGAGCTGCCCGCGGCGCCGGTGTTGCCGGTCGTTCCGGTGCCGGTTGTGCCGGTGCCTGTACCCGTCGGATTGGCGGCGTGTGTTCCGTTGATTAGCATGGTGCGTTCCTAGGCCTAGCGGCCCATCGATATGGTTTTGAGCAGCAGATCGCGAGCAGTGTTGATGGCTTCGACGTTGGTGGCGAAGCTGCGATTTGCCGAAATCATGTTGGTCATCTCTTCGATCGAATTGACGTTCGAGCTGTAGACATAGCCGTCCTTGTTCGCCAGCGGATTGTCCGGCTGGTAGCGCATCAAGGGCGGCGCCGTGCTTTCCACCACGCCGAGCACACGTACGCCGACGCCCGCGTCCTGGCCGTCGAAACTGGCGTTTTCCGTATCCATCATCGTTTGGAACACCGGATGCCGCGCGCGGTAAATCTTGCTGGCATCGCCGTTGACGCTCTCGGCATTCGCAAGGTTGCTGGCCGTGGTGTTGAGCCGGATCGTCTCGGCGTTCAGCGCGCTGCCGGCGGTGTTGAATACATTGAACAGGGACATGTTCTCTCCTTACGATCCATTGATCGCGAGCTGCATCTCGGCGATTCTCAGATTGATGAACATCAAGCTCGCTTGATAGCGCACGTTGTTCTCCGAGAAGGCCGCCTGCTCAACCGGCATTTCCACCGTGTTGCCGTCCAGGGAAGCCTGATACGGATTGCGATACTTCAAGTCGGCGGCCGGCGCTTCGCTGTCATTCAGCGTGATGTGCGCCGCCCGGGTTGCGCTCATCGGCAACGGCGCCGCGTCGGTGTGCGCGAGAACGGCGGTGAAATCGATGTCGCGCGCCTTGTAGTTCGGCGTATCCGCGTTGGCGAGATTGGTCGCCAGCACGCCGACCCGCTGCCCGTGCAGCAGCAGCGCTTGCTCATGGATTCCAAAAATATTCTCGAACATGCGAATCTCCTCTTGCGGGAGGAAGCAGCAAGAGGTGTGCCAACCGGGGGTTGCAGCGCGAAATGCGGTCCGCGGGGGCCTAAACCCGGGGGAACCTAAGCAATCGGCCGAGGGCGCAGCACCCGCGGGCGGCAAGAAATTGCCGCTGGCCGCCTAGCCGGCGGCAAACGGCTCTTCCAGGGAATGCTGCGGCCGCGTGAACCAGGCCGCCCCGTCTTCAGTAACGTGGAAATGATCTTCGAGGCGAATGCCAAAAGCGCCCGGAATTACGATCATGGGTTCGTTGCTGAAGCACATGCCCGGCCGCAAGGGCGTCCGGTCTCCCCGTACCAGATAGGGCGGTTCGTGGATGCTGAGTCCAATACCATGCCCGGTGCGATGCGGCAGGCCCGGCAACCGGTAGCCTGGACCAAAACCGCTGCGCTCGAGAAACCCGCGCGCGGCGACGTCGATGTCTTCGCATGCGACCCCCGGGCGGACGGCGTCGAAGGCCGCGCGCTGCGCGCTTTTTTCGATGCTCCAGACCCGCTTGATCTCGGCCGTCGGCTCGCCGAAGACATAGGTGCGGGTGATATCCGAATGGTACCCACCAATTTGGCAGCCGGTATCGATGAGCACCACATCGCCTTCGCTCAAGGTCTGATCTCCGGGAACGCCATGCGGATACGAGGAGGCCTCCGCGAATTGAACCGCGCAGAAATAACTGCCGCCGTCAGCTCCGAGTTGCCGGTGCGCCAGGTCGATGAAATGTTTGACCTCGCTCGCCTTGATGCCGGGCGCCAGAATGCGGGCGGCCCGGCGCTGCACCTCCAGCGTCATGGCTTTGGCCTGGCGCATCAATGCGAGTTCGGAATTGGACTTGATCATTCGACAGCCATCGATGATCGATGTGCCCGTGACCAACGAGCGCGTCGCCGCCTCGCTTCTGAAGCCGTCGAACACGGAAAAAGGCAGCGCGGGATCGAGCGCCAGGGTTTCCGTACCGCGCGCCGCCAGCAATTGCTTCACAAGGCGAAACGGGCTCTCGTCCTCTTCCCATACGTGGATTTCTGTGTCTATGGCGATGCTGGCGCGCAGCGAATCGTATTCGAACGCCGGACAGACCATGATCGGGCCGCCGGACTTCGGGATCAGCGCGGCGACCAGCCGCTCGGTCGCCCCCCAGGCGACTCCCGTGAAATACCGCAGGCTTGCCCCTGCGCCCACCAACAGGGCATCGGCGCCGGATTCCAGCATCAGCCGTTGCGCCCGCTCAACTCTGCACAGATGCTCCTCGCGCTTGATCGGCGGCGCCGGCGCCGGCCAGCGCTGCAAGTTCGCGAGTTCGATTGCCGCCGTCGATCCACCGATACCCGTCATGATTTTTCCCCGCGACCGCCCGCGAGCGCAGGTTGTTTGGTTTGCGAGATGTTTCCGCTCACGCCCCAGGTGTCGGAGACCAGGTAGCCCTGCGGGTAGGGGTCTTGGCTGTCCACCCGGTAAGTATGGTACCCCGTGATCCAGGCGCGCCCGCGGATCGCCGGAAGAATTGCCGGCCGTCCCGCCACCTTTGTTGCGGCCAGGATCCGTCCATGAAACTCCGATCCGATGATGGAACTGTGCGTCAATTGCTCGCCGATTCGGATCATGCCGCGCGCATACAGAACCGCCAGCCGCGCGCAGGTACCTGTGCCGGTCGGACTGCGGTCGGAGCGGCCCGGCGAGACGATGCAGGTGTTGCGCGTGACCTTGCCCGGACCTTGGAAGGGCTGCGCGAATTGCACGATTGAAACACCGCTAATTTCCGGGTTTTCCGGGTGCACGACATCGAGCTGCGCGCGCGCCGCCAGCCTGATCTTCTCGCCCAGTTCAGCGAGTGCGCGCGCTTCCGAAGGCACGATGGCGAATCCCAGTTTCTCGGCATCAACAATGCCGAAAAACATGCCGCCATAGGCCACATCGATCGGCACGCGCCCGACGCCCGCAACCTCTATTTCCGCGTCGAGACGGTCGACAAAGCAGGGAACATTTTCGAATTCGACCGATACGCACTTGCCTGCCGAGCAATTCGCAGTCGCGCGAACCACGCCGCCGGGCATGTCGAGCATCACGATCGTTTGCGGTTCGCGCATGGCGACGATTCCTGTTTCGAGCAGCACCGTCACGATGCAGATCGTGTTCGAGCCGGACATCGGCACGTACTCAGTCGGCTCCATGATGATGGCGCCCACATCGCAGTCGGTTCGCGTCGCCGGCACCAGCAGATTGACGTGCCGTACTACGCTGCCGCGCGGCTCGCACAGGAGAATGCGGCGTATGTGATCGTGTTCGCGTTCCATGGTTCGCATCTTGTCGAACATGGTTTTCCCGGCCGGCGGAAGCACGCCCCCGACAATCACGTCGCCGACCTCGCCTTCCGCGTGACAGCCAACCACGGAGATCAACCGCCCTGCCATATGCGCTTCCTCGAAAATCCGGGCTTCACTGACGCATTGAGCCCTCGATGATTCAGTATACGTAAAAAGGGCGCCATGGCACGGCGCTTGCTTGTTAGTAGCATCATGCAATCAGCGCCAAAATTCTGTCGCGCGTCTCGGTGTCGCCGTCAATCGCTGGGCTTGTGCCTCGCGCTGCTTCTGCCGCTGCTGGCGGCCGCCGAAGTCTCGAATCCGCAGGACTTGAAGCAACTCGAAGCCCTGGCCAGGACCGAGGCGGCACTGCAATTTCCGGCCCTGACCGAGCGGCAGCGCTTCTTGGTGGGTCCCATCGATCCTCACACGCAGCTGCAGAAGTGCCAACGCCCGATCCGACCCGTGGTCGCATCGGCCGTGCACATGCGCGATCGAGTGACGATCGAACTGATCTGCGAGGAGACAAAATCCTGGCGCATTTACGTGCCGGTGCGGATCATCGGCACTTCCCCCGCCGCGGTGGCGGCGCATGCCATCGTGGCGGGCACCGTGCTCAAGGCCGCCGACCTCAAGGTCGAGGAGCACGATTTGTCCGACCTGCCTCCGGGCTTTTTGGACGACCCGAGCATTGCCGTTGGGCTGACCGCCAGCCGGCCCATCCCGGGCGGCGCCTATCTCACCAACCAGCAGCTGGTGACGGCCAAGGCGGTGCAGCGCGGCCAATCGGTGACCTTGATCGCCGACGCGGGGGGCATCAGCGTGCGGATGGCCGGCAAGGCATTGAGCGATGGCCTGATGAATCAGCGGGTTAGGGTGCAGAATCTGTCGTCAGGGAAGATCGTCGAGGGGATTGCCCGGTCCGAGCAAGTGGTCGAAATAATTTTACAATAGCCCTTAAGTGATCCCCGTCACAGCCGATAACGAATTTAGCAGGCGGACTTGGGCGAATTCGCTAAAGTTCATCCAAACCCTGACGACAACATGGCATGGGTAATTAAGCGCCCCAGGAGATTTCGGTGACCGACAAAATCAGTGGCTTTCCAACACCCGAGCCGGTCGCGCCCGTCAAGGGCTCGAACAGCAGCGGTGCGGTAACTGAAAAACCGCAGGGCGAATCGACATCGGCTGGAACCACCGCGCACACCGGCGACCACGTCACCTTGACCGACTCGGCGCGAGCGTTGCAAAAGATCGAAGAGGCGGTGGCCAAAGCTCCGGTCGTGAACTCGCAGAAAGTGGCGGCCGTGAAGCAGGCGGTTACTTCGGGCACGTACAAGGTCGATGGCCCCAGAGTCGCCGACAAGCTATTGCAGTTCGAGCGCGGACTGAAGTAACCCCATGCAGCAGGACGCCCGCCTCCGTCTCGAAGATTTGTTGGATCGCGAGATCGAGCTTGCGCGCGCCCTGGGGGCAACGCTGGCCGCCGAACGGACCTCGCTGACCGGCGACTCGCCGCAGGCGGTCGAACAGAATGCCGCCGACAAGATTCGGGTTCTGCAAAGCATCGAGAAACTCGAAGAGGAACGCCGCGCGCTCTACGCCGGTCCCGTGAACTCCGGTCTCGGTGCAACCGTCATGGAGCGCTGGCGCGCATTGATGGCGCTCATGGCAGGCTGCCGGACCGCGAACGATATCAACGGCCACATCATTCATGTTCGGCAGCACCAAATCCGCCAGCTGATCGAGATCGTGCGCGGCGGTCCTGCCGTCACTTACGACAGCCACGGCAAGACCTTCGCCAAGGCGCTGCGCGCGCTGGCCCGAGCCTGATTTATGCTGGTCCTCAGCCGCCGCGCCGATGAATCCATCGTCATCCAGCCCGCCGACGGCGTCGATGAGAACATCACCATGGCGCAGCTGTTCGCCAATGGCCCCATTCAAATCACTCTATTGGGCGGAACCGGCCGCCGCGTGAAAATGGGAATCGACGCCCCAGCAGAACTTTCCATCCGCCGCAAAGACGCCGGCTAATTGTCCGCCCTGCGGTCGATGATTTTCTTGCCGCTTGCGCGCTCGTAGCGTCTTGATTTTACATATCTTTCGGACCCCTGACATATGGCGCGGGCGGATTGGGGACGCTTCGCTAACGCCGCGGCGATGTGCATAATGGCAGGCCTCACTACGATTCAACCCGAAGGTAAAAGTCCGGATGGAGCGTCGCTTGCACACCCGCCACCGCGCACGGACAACGGTCTACGTGGTGATGTCTGGACGAAAGAGCCGGATCTGCAAAGCGAAGAACTTGAGCGCGAATGGCGTGTTCGTCGAGACTGAAAATCTCGGGCTGCGCAAAGGGCAACAGGTGCAGTTGGCTTTTGCGATCAACCTGGGATTGGTGACCAAGATCCATCGCCGCACTGCCATCGTCGCGCATGTAACCCGCGGCGGCACCGGCCTCATGATGGAGCAGTTCGCAGGCCGCTGAACTTGACACATCCTGTAAACTTACAGGAATGCCACCCTTCGATGCTCCACGCCCGGATGCAATCCGCATCCGCGGCGCGCGCCAGAACAATCTCAAAAATCTCGACCTGGACCTGCCGCTCAACGAATTGATCGTTGTGACCGGCGTCAGCGGGTCCGGGAAGAGTTCGCTGGTCTTCGACACGCTCTACGCGGAGGGCCAGCGCCGCTATGTCGAAACCTTCTCGCCGTACGCGCGCCAATTTTTGGATCGCATGGACAAACCCCAGGTTGATCGGATCGAAGGCATTCCGCCCGCGATCGCCATCGATCAAACCAATCCGGTGCGCACTTCGCGCTCCACCGTCGGCACCATGACCGAACTCAACGATCATCTGAAGCTGCTGTTTGCGCGCGCTGCGGTGCTGCATTGCCGGGGATGCGGACAAACGGTGCGCCGCGACACGCCAGCCGGCATTCAAGATCAGTTGGGGCCGCGCGCCCGCGCGCACGGCGATCCGCAGCTCTGGCTCACCTTTCCGGTCCCCATCCCCGCGAATTTCACCGAAGCGGAAATCACGCACTTGCTGGAGCGGCAGGGATACACCCGCATTCATGAAAAGCGCGGCAATACACTGCAGGTGATCCAGGATCGGTTTCGCTGGTCCGCGGTCGACGCCGCCCGCGCCGGCGATGCCATCGAAGCGGCACTGAAGATCGGCCAGGGCCGTCTCGATGTTTATCCGGTGGCGGGAGGCAGCGACCCGGACCATGCAGCTCCGCCGTGGCGCTTTTCAACCGGACTGCATTGCCCGGATTGCGACATCACTTATAAAGATCCCAGTCCCAGCACCTTCAGTTTCAATTCCCCGATTGGCGCGTGCGAGACTTGCCGCGGGTTCGGCCGCAGCATCGGCGTCGACTACGGCTTGGTCATTCCGGATACCACATTGAGTCTGCGCCAGGGGGCCGTAAAGCCCTGGCAGACCGATTCCTACGAAGAATGCCAAACGGATCTCCTGAAATTTGCGCGCAAGCGCGACATTCCGCTCGATACCGCATGGCGCGACTTGACGGATGCGCAGCGCGCCTGGGTGATCGAAGGCGAAGGCGAGTGGACCCGGAAGGTCTGGTATGGCGTGCGGCGCTTTTTCGCGTGGCTGGAAACCAAAGCGTACAAAATGCACATCCGCGTGTTGCTCTCGCGGTACCGCTCCTATACCGAGTGCACGGCCTGTCAAGGCTCGCGCTTGAAACCCGAGGCGCTGTTGTGGCGCGTGGGCACTCCCGGCGCCGACATTCGCCGGTTGATGCTGCTGCCCATCGAGGAGCTGCAGCAATTTTTCGCGTCTCTGGAACTGCGGGGACTGCTCGACGAGGCGATGGATCTGCTGCTGCGGGAGATTCGCGCCCGGCTCAAATATCTGACCGACGTGGGTTTGGGATATTTGAACCTCGACCGCCAGTCGCGCACACTCTCCGGCGGCGAGGTGCAGCGCATCAATCTGACCACGGCATTGGGCACCTCGCTGGTCAACACGCTATTCGTGCTCGATGAACCGTCGATCGGACTGCATCCCCGCGATGTCGATCGCATCGTCGGCGTCATGCATCGACTGCGCGACGCCGGCAACACGCTGGTGGTGGTTGAGCATGATCCGAAAGTGATACAAGCCGCGGACCGCGTCCTCGATATCGGTCCCGGACCCGGCGAGCACGGCGGCGAGATCGTCTTCTACGGCCCGATTCGGGAGCTCAAGGACGCCCGAAGATCCCTGACCGCCGACTACCTGTTCCGCCGCAAGCGAGTCGAGGCGCCGCGAGTCGTGGCCGCGCGCCAGACGGCCGCCCGCGTGTTGCGTCTCGAGGGCGCGGCCGAACATAATCTGAAAAACATCGATGTCGCGATTCCGCTCGAGCGGCTGGTGTGCGTCACCGGCGTCAGCGGCTCGGGCAAATCCACGCTCGTGCACGACGTGGTGTTCCCGGCGCTGCTGCGTGCCAAGGGAAAGCCCACCGAAAACCCGGGCGCCTACCGGGACTTGAAGGGCGCGGAGCTGATCGACGCCGTGATCATGGTGGATCAGAGCCGCATCGGCCGCACCACGCGCTCGAATTCCGCGAGTTACGTCGGCGCCTTCGACGCCATCCGCAACCTGTTTGGCCGATTGCCGCAGGCCCGCGAACGCAAGTACACCGCAGGCACTTTTAGTTTCAATGCCGGCAATGGCCGCTGCCCGGGATGCGGCGGCAACGGCTTCGAACACGTCGAGATGCAATTCCTATCGGATGTGTACTTGCGATGTCCGGATTGCGACGGGCGCCGCTATCGAGCCGAAGTCCTCGAAGTCAAAATATCCCGTGGAAACTCCGCGCCGAAGAGCATCGCTGACGTGCTCGACCTGACGGTGTCCGAGGCGCTGGCGTTCTTTGCCGCGGATCTGGAGGTGTGTCAGCGCTTGGCACCGCTCGAGGAGGTTGGACTCGATTATCTGCGGCTGGGACAGCCGGTCCCGACCCTTTCCGGCGGAGAAGCACAGCGCCTCAAACTCGCCGGTCATCTCGCCGACAGCGCGGCCCGCCTGGCTGCGTCCAAGAAATCAGCGGCCAGGCAGGCGGCGAACGCTGCAGCCGGCGCCGCTGCCGGCCGCGGATCGCTGTTCCTATTCGATGAACCCACGACCGGACTGCATTTCGATGATGTCGCAAAGCTGCTGCGCGCGTTTCGCAAGCTGATCGACGCCGGGAATTCGCTGCTGGTGATCGAACACAACCTGGATGTGGTGCGGGCGGCCGATTGGATCATCGACCTGGGTCCGGAGGGCGGCGCCGCCGGCGGCCGTATCGTGTGCGCCGGCACGCCCGCAGAGGTCATGCACGCCGCCGCCTCGCACACCGGACGCGCACTCGCCGCGATGGATGCGGGGGAAGACGCCGTTCGCGATGCGGCCGGAGCCCATCGATATGCGGCCGCACCGACGATGATAGAGATTCGCGGCGCTCGCGAACACAATCTAAAGAACATCGATGTAGGCCTGGGGATCAACAAATTCACGGTGATCACCGGCGTATCGGGCAGCGGCAAGAGCACGCTGGCCTTCGATATTTTATTCGCCGAAGGTCAACGGCGCTACCTTGAGTCCTTGAACGCCTACGCGCGGCAGTTCGTGCAGCCTTCTTCGCGGCCGGATGTTGACGCCATATTCGGCATCCCGCCCACGGTCGCGATCGAACAGCGAACCAGCCGCGGCGGGCGCAAGAGCACGGTGGCGACCCTTACAGAGATTTATCATTTCCTGCGCCTGCTGTACGTGAAGCTGGGAACGCAATACTGCCCGGTTTGCGAATCACGCATCGAGCCGCAATCTGCCGATGCGATCGCGGCCACCCTCCTCAAGAACTATCGTGGCAAGAACATCACGCTGTTGGCGCCGCTGATCGTCGCGCGCAAGGGCCTGTATACGGCGCTCGCCAAGTGGGCGCGCGTCAAAGGCTATACGCACCTGCGCGTTGACGGCGAGCTCCTGCCCACGGCAAAGTGGCCGCGCCTCGACCGCTTCACCGAACACAGCATCGAGCTGCCGGTCGGCGAGGTGAAGGTCGGTGCATCGGAAGGTCCGTTGCGCCACCTGCTGGAGACGGCGCTGGAGCATGGCCGCGGGGTGGTTCACGTGCAGTGCGGATCCGCTGCAAACACTTACTCGACCAAGCGTGCCTGTCCAAACTGCGGCACCGGCTTTCCGGAACTCGACCCGCGCTTGTTTTCGTTCAATTCCAAGCATGGCTGGTGCGGCAGCTGCTTCGGCACCGGGGTGCAACTGCCGCAATTCGACGCGGAGCAAAGCGGCGAGGAATCGGCGTGGCGCGAAGACACGGAAGCGTCGGCTGACGATTGTCCGGCGTGCGATGGTCGCCGGCTCAATCGGGTGGCGCTGCACGTGCTGTTCCGCGGCCAATCGATCGACGCGCTCACGGAATTGCCGGTGCAGGATTTTTGCGCACGTCTTGGCAAGCTCAAATTGGTCGGCCGCGAGCGGGAGATTGCTCGCGATTTGTTGGCCGAACTTAGCGCGCGCACGACTTTTCTGTGCGACGTCGGCTTGGGCTATCTGCAGCTGAATCGCGCCGCTCCGAGCCTCTCGGGCGGCGAGGCGCAGCGCATTCGTCTGGCGGCGCAGCTCGGGTCCAATTTGCAGGGGGTCTGCTACGTGCTGGATGAGCCCACGATTGGATTGCATCCGCGCGACAACCTGGTACTGCTCGATACTCTGGATCGGCTGCGGGCCAAGGGCAACACTCTGGTGGTGGTCGAACACGATGAAGACACCATTCGACGCGCCGATCATGTGATCGACTTGGGTCCGGGAGCGGGAACCCGCGGCGGGCAATTGGTCGCGCAAGGCACCGCCGCCCAGCTTGCGCGCCTGGGCAACTCCGCCACCGGCTTATGTCTTGCCACGCCGCTCAAGCATTCCCGATCGCGGCGCCGCGCCATCGATCGGGCGACACCCATGATCGAGATCCGCGGCGCGGCCCTGCACAATCTTCGCGACATCGACGCGCGCATCCCGCTGGGACGATTGACAGTGATCACCGGCGTGTCGGGATCCGGCAAATCCTCGCTGGCGCGTGACGTGCTGCTCGGCAACCTCAAGAATCTTTTGGCCCTTAAGGCCCGCGCCGACGGCGGGCGCAACACCGGCGGGACTCTTCAAGGCTGCGACGCCCTCTCCGGTTGGGAACGCTTGAGCCGCGTCCTCGAGGTCGATCAGACGCCGATCGGCAAGACCCCGCGCTCCTGCCCGGCAACCTATATTGGGTTTTGGGATTCGATTCGGCGCCTCTACGCCGACACCACCGAGGCGCGCATGCGTGGATTCACCGCCAGCCGCTTTTCATTCAATACCGCGGGCGGCCGCTGCGAGGCCTGCGAAGGGCAGGGAATGCAGCGCATCGAGATGAGCTTCTTGCCGGACGTTCAAGTGCTTTGCGACGTCTGCGGCGGCAGACGTTTCAATCCGGAAACGCTGAACATTTTGTTCAAGGGCAAAAACATCGGCGAGACGCTGGCGATGAGCGTCGAGGACGCGCAGGACTTTTTTGCCGCGCAGCGCAGCGTGCACCATCCGGTGGAGCTGATGGCCGAAGTCGGGCTCGGTTACCTGTGTTTGGGCCAGGCCAGTCCGACGTTGTCGGGCGGCGAGAGCCAGCGCATCAAGCTGGTGACCGAACTTGCCAAGGTACGCACGGATGCGCTCGGCCAGGACATCGCGCGTCGCGAGGGACAGCATTCCTTGTACGTGCTCGACGAGCCGACGGTTGGCCTGCACATGGCCGACGTCGAAAAACTCCTGCGCGTGCTGCATCGCCTGGTCGACGCCGGCAATACGCTCATCGTCATCGAGCACAATCTCGACATCATGGCGGAGGCGGACTGGATCGTCGATCTGGGTCCCGAAGGCGGCTCGGGCGGCGGCCGCATCGTCGCGCAAGGCGCGCCCGAATCCATCGTGCGCAATGCCGGCAAAAGTCATACCGCCAGAGTTCTGGCCGGGTTTCTCGCGCAGCGCGGAGTCGACTAGGACGGCTCCATCAGCTCGATGCGGTTGCCGAAGGGATCGTCGACGTAGATTCGCTGGTACCCCTCCAGCGGTTCGTCGTCCGTAGGGTAGTATCCAAAGGCTCTCAGCCTCTCCGTTAGCGCGGACAGATCCTCGACCAGAAGGGCCGGGTGCGCTTTGCGCGCCGGACGGAACTCGGCCTCGACGCCGAGGTGAATCTTGAGATCCCCGCGCTCGAACCAGCAACCGCCTCGCCGGGCGAGATGCGGCGGCTTCGGAATCTCCGGAATGCCCAGTGCACCCAGATAGAAGGCACGGGCAAGTGCTTCGCCGCCGGCCGGCATGGCCAGTTGCACGTGGTCAATGCGGGTGATGCGCATGGCGCATTTTCCCACGCCGGCCCTTTGTTGGATACGAGTACCGCTATGGCAACCCGCGACGGCTCCGGTACTATGCGCAAGATCAATCGATGAAGACCATCCTGATAACCGGCGGCACCCGCGGCATCGGCCGAGCGACGGCGCTTCAATGCGCCAAAAATGGCTGGTCGGTGGCACTCAACTATGTACGGGACCAAGCTGCCGCAGAGCAGTGCGTTCGCGATGTACAGGCCGCCGGCGGAAATGCGGCGCCGTTACGGGGCGATGTGACCGTCGAGGCGGATGTCGTCGCAGTCTTCGACGCCGCGATCTTGAGGTTTGGCCGGCTCGATGGTGTGGTGATCAATGCCGGCATCGTGGCGCCATCCTTGCCGCTCGCGGCGATGGACAGCGCGCGATTGCAGCGGATGTTCGAGGTCAATGTCTACGGAGCGTACCTCTGCGCCCGGGAAAGCGCGCGCCGCCTGTCCATGGATCGCGGCGGCAACGGCGGCGCCGTGGTTCTCGTGTCTTCTGCGGCGAGCCGCCTGGGTTCGCCCTTCGAATACGTCGACTACGCCGGTTCGAAAGCGGCTGTGGACACATTGACCATCGGCTTGGCCAAGGAACTGGCGCCGCAAGGCGTCCGCGTCAACGCCGTACGTCCAGGACTGATCGAAACGGACATCCACGCCAGCGGCGGACAGCCGGACCGCGCGAAACGTCTCGGCGCCACCACCCCGATGGGCCGCGCCGGCCGTCCCGAAGAGGTCGCCGCGGCGATCCTGTGGCTGTTGAGCGATGGCGCTTCGTATACCACGGGAGCCATTCTCGATGTGTCCGGAGGCCGGTAGCGGCCGGACCACTCGACTTCACTTTCCGGCCGGTTCCTCGGCCTGCGTTTTATTACCCGGCGCATGGGAGTGCAGGCCGGCATCCTCAATCAAAAGCTTGCGGACGTACAAAAAACGAATCCTTTCGTACTCGAACGGTGAGCCGCTGGAATAGTAGCGAAACCCGACATTAGCACGCTGATCAACGGCATTGGTCACGCCGAGGCCCCAGGACACATCGCCGCGATAAAAACCGGCCACATTGATTTCATACGAAGTGCCGTAGTCCGCCACAAAGCCGACGCCGCCGCGCAGCGTCGACGGTCCGAGAAACGGGATCACCAGGTACGGACCGGGATGCATGCCCCACTTGGCGAGAGTCGTGGCAAAGCCGGTGGGGGCCGCTGGCAGTTTGAGCTTGGCGGCGGCATCGATCAGACCGCCGAAGCCGATGGTGCTGTTGATCACAAAGCGTTCCAAACTGCGCATCACATACTTAAGCCGCCCCTGCAGGGTGTGGTTGATCATGCTGTCGATTTCGGAAAGATTGCCGAAGAAATTGTGGACGCCCTCGCGAACCGGCGCCGGCGCCCGGCGATAGGTGTTCGCCACCGGTAAAAAAACCGCCTCGTCAAAGCGCGCGTTGAAGCGGTAAGTGAATCGATTCATGCGCTCCCAGGGATCATAGGTGGTCATGGGCGGCGCATCCTCGGGCGTCAGCAGCGGCAGCGCCTGTCGCGGGTTCCGCGCAGAGGCAATTACAGACTCCGTCGCGATGGCCTCGGCAAAGGCAGTCGCGTTGGCGGTGGCCGCGGCATTGTCGGCCGCCGGCGTATCGTCCGGGACGGTGCGAATGGTGGCCAGCGGCGAGGCGCAGCCGCCGAGGATGAGCATGCCCGCGATCATGAAAGCCGCGGGCTTCATTTTCCACCCCTGGGCCAACGCCCGCCCAGCATATCCAGCATGTCGGCGACCTGCTGCCGATCCCCCAGGTTGCCGAGATGTCCGCCGTGATCGTAGACCACGATTCGCGAACCCAGGGTATCTTGCAGCCATGCGAGCTCGCGCTTGTCGAGAATCAAATCATCGCTGCTGGTTTGCGCATAGTAGTCGCCGTCGGCGCGCAGGGCATCGCCGATGATGTCGAGACGGTTGGCGGCGATCAATGAGGCGCTGGTCGCATCGGGGCAGCGCTTCAGATAGTAAGGCGCGAAAACCTTGGTGAAGTAATCGGCGAATGGTTGATCGCGCAGCATGCGCTGGATGTCGTCGAGCGAATCGCCCACCTGCGGAGGATGCTCGGGATCGATAACGACTCCGGTCTTGGCGTATAGGTCGCCGACGAAGAACATGTCGATCAGGTCGATGCGAAAGGACAGCGCGATCGCGGCGGAGAACTCGGCATCCGTTTTTAGCGTCGTCGCAGCCGCAGTCAGCAGGAAGTCCTCGTCTATCTCGAGCCGATCCGATGCGCGGTAGAGATTCGCGAGCTGTGCGTACAGCTTGCGATACAGGAGCTCGATGTCCGCATCGCTATTGCCGATGGTCAATGCAAAAAGCTTGTCGAGGCGCCCGACGGACGAGAACAGGCTGACCGGGGGATTGATCATGACCACGCGGTGGACTTTGAGCCTTCCTTCCGCGGCATCGATCGATTTGATGATGGCGGCGTTGGCGCCTCCCAAGCTGTAACCCAGCACATCGATGTCGGTGATTCGAATCTTGCGCGGCAAATGCGCCAGAATCTCCACAATGGCGGCGTACAGATCATGGCCGTCCTGCATCAAATCGCCGGCTACGCCGGTGCTGGATGTCGACACGATGAATCCAGGAAAGGTCGGCGACGGCATGGTGAGGACGTGATAGCCCGCCTCGTACAGGACGGCGCGCAGCACCCCGAGTTTGCCGGTATTGCCATCGCTGCCGGTGCCGGAGACGACGATGGCCAATGGCGCCGGCTTCTTTTGCGCGGAGAGCCAAACGCGCAGTTTGCCATCGAACCAAAGGACATCGGGGACCGGAAGTCTCCAGGGCAGCGTGATGTTGATTTCGGAGAGCGGCACCTTGGCAGGCAGCGTGGCCATGTCCTGCGGCGGGGTGCCGAAAACGGTCGCGCGCAAGCCCGCGGAGTCCGCCAGTTCGGCGGTCGCGTCGGGCAGCACGGGCGCAGCTACAGGTTCCTCCGCACGGGCAAACGATGCTCCGAGTACCAAGACCGCGAGCGCAATCCGCAGTCCGCGCCGCATTTCGATGCCAAATAGTTGGCGGAGGCATTTCATCGTCATCATTCGTCCCAAATACATGTTCGTCGGCCCGCGGCCATCACGGATATTGTTACGATAGCGTATCCAAGGGGCGCCGACGACCGGAAGCAGCGATGACGCGAAGAGATCAACACGCGCAATTTGCCGCGCTGGAAACACTGTTTGAGTCAGTGCGCGGGCCCAAACTGCCGCTGCCGCCCAATCTCGCGCGCTTGTACGGGAGCTTCCGCATGCCGCTGCCGCGGTCGCGGTTTCACGTCTTCAGTAATTTTGTCAGCACCTTGGACGGCGTCGTGTCGCTGCAAGCCAAGGGACACAGCGGCGGCGGCGACATCAGCGGATTCAGCGCTCAGGATCGCATGCTGATGGGGCTGCTGCGTGCCGTTGCCGACGTGGTGATTGTCGGGTCCGGCACGCTCGCCGCCGACCCTCGCCACGTATGGACGCCACAGGCAATCTGTCCGGAGTTAGCGGATGATTACCATCGCCTGGAGGAGGCGCTGCGGAAACGCCAACCAGCGCTCAATGTGGTCGTCAGCGCCAGCGGTTCAGTCAACCTCCGGCTGCCCGTGTTCGCTTCCGGGCTTGTACCCGCGATGGTCATGACCACGGCGGCCGGCGCCAAGCGCCTCAACAGACACAAAGTGCCGCATTCGGTGCGCATCCGCACGTTGCGGCCACGCGCCGGCGAAATTCCGGCGGGCGCCATTCTCGAAGCACTGCGCCGCGAGAATCCGGGCAAGCGAATCCTGATCGAAGGAGGCCCGCGATTGCTGGGCACCTTCTACAGCGAACACCTCGTGGACGAGCAGTTTTTGACGCTGGCGCCGCAAATTGCGGGTCGGGACGGCGGCGCGAATCGGCCTGGACTGGTGATGGGGAAGAGATTTGCGCCGCGCGATCCTCTCTGGGGCACACTCATCGACGCGCGGCGCGGCAGCCGACTGCTGTTTCTGCGTTGTGCATTTTCAGCGGCCAGGGGTTCATGATCGCGTCAATTGATCTTCATGGACCAATAGTGGAACAGCGTGATCAGGAACAACAGCATCAGCCCGACGTAGTGCGCGCCCCGCGACTTTGCAAACAGGAGCACCGTCGAGACGAGGAAGGCTCCCCCCAAGGTAATGGCCATCTGAACCATTTGTAGAGGCGGCAGCTGGGAGAAAATCGAGCCTGTAAAATAGATGCCCAGTCCGAGATAGATCAGCTGGTTCAGGGACACCAGAAACCAGAAGTAGCGGCGGTTCGCGGCGTAATATTCGCGCAGATCGATCGATGCTTCGGTATCGTCCGGCAAGCTTGCCGCAGCAATCAGGAAGAGCACGAATAGTTGGGCGACAATCGCAAGATAAAATACGAAGTGCCTGACCACTTCGAATTTGCGAACGCCCCAGATGTCGAACCACATGCCAACTGCCAGCAGCAGCGAATAGAGTGCCGCCAAAAGAACCAGCGGGTCCCATTTCACCTTCGATCGGCTGCGCATGAGTTTATGAAAGCTCGTGGCGACATCCGCCACCGCAAGTCCGATGAGCACGGCAAACAAGCCGAGTGCGAACTCAAATGCGCGGATCTCAGGCGTCACTACAAGTCCTTGGCCGGCTAAGCCCCATTTTGGTCCGGCGCGGCGCTGCGAAATTCCGGTAATTCCCTGCAGACGGCGTCGATGGCCGTGAGTCGCGGAAAAGGATTCATATCCACGGCGAATCGCCGCGCATTGAACACCTGCGGGATGAGACAAATGTCGGCCAGCGTCGGGGTGTTGCCGTGGCAGAACAGTCCGGTGGCTGCGTCCCGAACCAGCCAGCGCTCCAGCGCATCGAATCCCACCTCTACCCAGTGGCGATACCAGGAATCGCGGGACGCCTTGTCCAGAGTAAACTTTTCTTCCAAATAGCGCAGCACCCGCAGGTTGTTCAGCGGATGCAGATCGCTGGTAATCGCCTGAGTCAGCGCACGTACTCGCGCGCGGGCCAACGGCTCGGCAGGCAGCAGCGGCGGGTCGGGGTAGATTTCATCGAGATATTCCATGATGGCCACCGACTGCGTCAGCACCGCGCCATCGTCCAATCCCAATGCCGGCACAAAACCTTGAATGTTGATTCGCAGGAAGTCCGACAGGCGGTGTTCGCCGGCGCGCAGATTCTTGAGCACCGATGCGTATGGCACCTTCTTGAGGTTCAAGGCGATGCGCACCCTGTAGGATGCCGAGCTGAGTCCGTAGCCATACAGGATCATATGTACCACTATAATTTCATCGGGGACGTGGGAGCAATCGGCGTATATTGCGGACAATCGAATTCCGACGAGGATTGCCATTTATGTTCAAGAATGCGTGCCTGGCGTTTGCCTTGAGCGGTGCCCTTGCAGCCAGCCCCAGCTGGTCGCATGCAAAATTACAAAGCTCAACGCCCTCGGACAATGCACAGCTGTCGCAAGCGCCCAAAACGCTGACGCTCAACTTCAGTGAAGCGGCGCAGCTTGCGCGGCTCGTAGTGATTGGCGGCAAGGAGATCTCGATCCCCGTCGACAAAACGGCCAAGGCAAGCCAATCATTTACTGTGACTCTGCCCGAGCTCGCCCCGGGTAAGTACACGGTGCATTGGACCGCAGTCGCGGCTGACGACGGTCATATTACCAGGGGCTCTTTCGTCTTCTCGATCGCCGGGTAAAGCAATCACCGAGGCGTCGATTGTGCCGATAAGTGGATGGGACCTCGCGGCACTGCTCACCAAGGCGGCTACCTACGCCGCCACCCTGTCCGCCGCCGGCAATGTTTTTTTCGTCGCCTACAGCGATGGGCTTCTGCAAAACCCCGAGCGCACCCGCATTCGGCGATTGCTGGTCGCCTCATTGGCCGCCGCGGCAATCGCCAGCGTCGCGACCACGCTGCTGCTCGCGGCGTCGATGAGCGGGGATATTGCGGGGATGTTCGACAGTGCATTCATCGGCATGCTGCTCCGCGGCGGCGAAGGCCGCGCGAGCGGGGTCCGGATATTCGGTTTGGCCTGCGTCTTCCTCGCGATCTTGCGGCCTCGGCACTTCCAAGCGCCGGCGCTCATTGGAGCGATCCTGGCGGCTACGTCATTTGCCTGGTCCGGACACATCCATGCGTTGCGGCCGAACACCTTGCCCACTCTGGTGTTGTGTCTGCATCTCCTGGGCGCGGCTTTTTGGCTCGGCGCGCTGGCGCCATTGTTGGCCGTCACCCGATACGGCAACGGCGCGCAGATCGGCCTGGTCGCCTCCCGGTTCGGGAAAGCGGCGCTCGGCGTTGTGGGAACGCTCGTCGCTGCGGGCGCGATCCTGCTGTGGATTTTGATCCGCGACGCCTCGAAATTCTGGAGCAGCAACTATGGTTGGATGCTGGCGGCCAAGCTGGTCGTTGTCGCAGCTCTATTGGGCATCGCCGCATTGAACAAGCTGTACTTCACGCCCAGATTGTTGAAGGGCGATGCGCGTGCCGTCGAAGGTCTCAAGCGATCAATCAGGGCGGAAATGATCTTGGGCGGCTTGGTGATGTTGATCACGGCAACATTCACCAGCATTACCGGTCCGCCGCATTGACTGCGGTGCGGTGTCAGGTCCGCGAAGCTCCAACATAGTCCACATAAACACTCCCATGACTTCCGGATATACAGGCGTCCACATCGAATGCCGAGCGTATCAAGGCGGGTGTCAGCGTCGTCACCGTGGGTCCGTCGCCCTGCACGCAGCCATCGACCAGCGCAAAGATGCGGCTCGCATAGCGGCCCGCGAGAGTCAAATCATGAAGCGATGCAATCACCAGCTTGCCGTCCTGCGCCAAGCCTTGCAGCCGCTGCGCGGTGTCGAGTGCGTGCTTCGGATCGAGCCCCGAGATGGGTTCGTCCACGATCAGCACGTTCGGATCCCCGACCAGGGCTCGAGCCAGCATGGCGCGCGCAAGTTCTCCGCCCGAAAGTGTGGTCACGGGTTGATGGCGATGGTCAAGCAGATCGCAGGCCTGCAGCGCCCGCGTGATGAGAGGGTCGAAGCTGGGCGGCAGACCGCCGAATGCCGGCAGGGTCGGAGTGAGCCCGAGCGCCACCAGCCGTTCCACCGCGATGGGCCATTCGCAGCGGGGATTTTGCGGCAAGTAAGCCCGGCGGCGGGCCAATTTCATCCCGGAAAGTTGATGAATGGATGTGCCGTCGAGCGTCACCGTTCCAGTATCCGGCTTGAGCAGCCCAGCGAGCAGCGACAGCAGGGTCGACTTGCCGGCGCCGTTGGCGCCGATGATCGCGATGAATTCTCCGGACTCGGCATGCAGCGAAACCTTATCGAGAATCGTGCGCCGTCCACGCTGCACGGAAACCTGCGAAGCATCGAGAATGGTCATGATCCGCCCACCGCATGCAGCAGATCGGCGCGCAGCGCCGCGGCGGCATTCGCGCTTTCAACCACACCGCAACTGTAGAGCGCGCTGGGGTAGGTGACTCTGCGCCCGGAGTAGAGCTTGAGAATGAGAGGATGCTGCGCCAAGTCGGCATTGAGTCCGGGTGTATCGGTGGTATTGCTGGCATAGGCAATGACGTCCGGATGCGCCAAGATCAACTGCTCCATGCCGAACGACACGAAGGGCCCGCCCTCGCCAGAGGCCGCGACATTCACCCCTCCCGCGGCCCTGAGGATGGCGTCGAAAAGCGTGCCTTTCGCCGGGACCGATCCGCCCTCGCCCCAAGGGGCGACACGAATGAGCTTCGAGGGACGGCTCGCGGCCAGTTGCTGCAGGGTCGCATCCATCTTGGCAATCAGTGCTTCGCCAATCGCATCCCGCTCCAGAGCATGCGCCACATTGCGGGTAACCGCCCGGATCTCATCGAAATCAACGGCGGGCGCCACTTCCAGCAGCGGCATCCGCAATTTCTTGAGCAGCGAACGGGTCGCGGGCGTCGTGTAGGTGCCGGCAAGCACGAGATCGGGCCTTTCCGCGAGAACTTCCTCGACTGTGCCCGAATTTATCGCCACCTTCGCCGCCTGCGGCCACACGTAGGAAATGCTCGGATCCCGAGCATAATAAGTAACCGATGCGATGCGTTCCGGCGGAAGAAGATCGAGCAGCAGATCATCGGTGCACATGCTGAGCGACATCACATGCTGAGGACCTGAGGCTGCGGCAGGCGCAGGACACGCCGCGGTCAGCGCCATGCACAGCGCCGCACTCAAGGTCGACCGTCGGATCCTAAGCACGGTGCATCAGCCGAACTTGCTGAAATCCGGCGCCCGCCGTTCTGAAAACGCCGTGAACGCCTCTTTGAATTCCGCGGTTTTGAGCTGGCGCCCGAAATGCGCGCCCTCTTCTTGCATGCGCGCCAGCAAGATCTTCTCATCACGCATCAGCGACTTCGTCAGCACGACCGCCGCGGGCGCGCGGGCCGCGATGGAAACGGCGGCTGCCCGCGCAATTCGGTGCAGATCGGCCGACGGCACCGCGCGGTTCGCAATTCCCCAGCTCACCGCATTCTCGGCGCTCACCGGCTCGCCGAGCACGAACATTTCAAACGCCCGCACATGCCCGATGCGCAGCGGCATCAGCAGACTGGAAGCCGCCTCGGGTACCAGAGCAAGATTGACAAATGGAGTGATCAAGGAAGCGTCGTCTGCCACGAAAACCATATCGCAATGCAGAAGCATGGTTGTGCCGATGCCGACCGCGCGGCCGTTGACGGCCGCGACAATCGGTGTGCGGGAGCGGGCCAGTGCGGGCAGCAGCGGATTTCCATCCTCCGGCTTAGGTGCAGAAGCGGCGCCGATGGCGGCAAAATCCGCCAGGTCGTTTCCCGCCGTGAACATGTCCCCGTGGGCCATGATCAAAATGCAGCGGACATCAGAGTCGGTATCCGCGTTCGTAATCTCCGTCGCCAGTGTCTTGTACATGGCTTTCGTCAGCGCATTCTTTTTCTCCGGACGGTTCAGAGTAAGTACCAGAAGTTTCCCCGCCTTCTCCACCAGGACATGCTCTGTCACAAAGTATCTCCTTGACTAATTTCGCTGGCCAAATCCACGTCGCCAACCCGCCACCCGACCGTCACGGTGCCAACTTGCGCAGCCGCACGACAAGCCAAAAAAAGAATGGCGTGCCGATCAAACTGGTCAGCACCCCAAGTTTCATTTCGCCGCCGACATGAATCAAGCGAGTGGCGACATCGGCAAACAGCAATAGCAGGGCACCGGACATCGCGGCGGGCAGCAGCACGCGGCTCGGCTGATGGCCCACCAGCGGACGCACCACGTGAGGTGCCACGAGTCCGATGAAACCGATGATCCCCGTCACTGCGGTGGCGGCGCCGATGGCTAACGCTGTGCCGAATACCGCCAAAACGTACAGCCGTTGCAGGTTGATTCCGAGACTCTGCGCCTGAGTTTCACCCAACGCCAGTGCATCCAGGGCGCGGGCGGTGAATGACAGCATTGCCGCTCCCAATAGAATGAATGGCGTCACGAGCAGCACATGTACCCAGCTGCGATCCGCCAGCGAACCCATGAGCCAGGTCATGATCTCGTAGGCCGCGTACGGGTTGGGCGCGAGGTTGAGCGCCAGGGATATGCCCGCCGCGGCAAGCGCGGACACCGCCGCGCCCGCGAGAACCAGGGTTATGGTTCCGCCGCCACGCCCCAAGGCGAAAGTCAGCATGCTGGCAAGCAGCGCGCCGATGAGCCCAAGCAGCGGCGCGGCGGCCATGAAGTGCGTCGCCAAGCCGAAATATACGGCGATCACCGCGCCCAGCGCGGCTCCTGCCGAAACCCCGAGCAGCCCGGGTTCGGCCAAAGGATTCCGCGTCACGCCCTGCAGCACCGCGCCAGAAAGACCGAGAGCCGCGCCGACCTCGAGCGCCAGAACGGCGCGTGGCAGACGCAGCTGCGTGACGATGGTCGAGGCGAGATTTTCATGCGGCGACCACAGTCCATGCCACACCTCCGCGGCGGGCAGCCAAACGCGGCCGGCCAGGAGGGAGATCAGGAACATCGCGCCCAGCAGCAGCAAAAGAGCGCCGCTCATTATCCAATCCCTATTCATCAGTCAGTGTAGGGTTAATTGCCGGCAGCGTCACTTTATTCATTCATCGCCCTTCAAACTTTGGCTCCCTGCGCTCAATGCTGGCACGAATGCCCTCTTGAAAATCCTGCGTGCTGCGCAAGCGGCTTTGTTCCGACAGTTCGCGTTCGGTGGCCGCGGCGATCTTATCGGCAAATCCTTGGCGCATGGTCGCACGCGTCGCCACCACCCCCAAGGGCGCGCATGCTGCAATCTCGCGGGCAAGCGATAGCGCAGCGCCACCCACCTCGTTTTGAGCCGCCAGAACATCCGCCAGACCGATGCGATGCGCCTCCTCCCCTTTGATGCGCCGGCTGGTGAGAAACAGCAGCGCCGCGGCATTCTTGCCGATGAGCTCCGGCAGCGTCACCGTGAGACCGAATCCCGGATGGAATCCGAGCTTGGTGAAGTTCGCGCTGAAAGTCGCCTCGGCGCAGGTCACACGAAAATCCGCGACCAGCGCAAGTCCCAATCCACCGCCTATCGCCGGACCGTGCACGGCGGCAATGATGGGCTTGCCGGTGCGAAACAGGCGCACCGCCGCGCGATACAACTGCGCAGTGCTGGCGTCGCGACTGCCGGCATCCGCCGAGGCATCATTGCCGCCGAAGTTCGCGCCCGCGCAGAACGATTTTCCCTGCGCGCACAGCACTATCGCGCGGCAATCGGCATCGGCGTCCAGCGCCTCGCAGGCCGATGCGATCTCGCCGATCAGCTTCACATCGAAAAAATTGTGCGGCGGCCGCCGCAGTTCAACCGTGGCGACATGGTCGTTGAGTTCAACGCCTATATCTTGAAACGTTCCTGGTATCGGCATGGGTTTCAGCGCAGTCCCAGTCCGCGCGCAATGATTCCCCGCAGCACTTCACTGGTGCCGCCCTGAATCGTGAGCTTGGGAACAATGGCCGTGGCGTGTGCGAGCAACTCATCAAAGCGCTGGCGATCGTGTGCATCACCGTCGACGAAGGCCGCAAGGTCCCGGGCCTTGTGCGGCAGCTGCTGCTGCCAGACGGTGCCCATGTCCTTGACGATCGAGCCCTCGAGCATCGGATCCTTGCCGGCCTGCAGCATGCCATTGACCGACACGGACATGCGCCGCAGCGTGTGCAGCTGCGCCACAAGGCGGCCGATCCCCTCGGCGCCACGCACATCGGGTGAGCGTCCAAGCACTCGGACCAGCTCGAATAGTACGTAGGAGATTTCCAGAAACCGCTCCGGGCCGCTGCGCTCAAAGCCAAGCTCGCTGGTCGCCTGCTTCCACGCCAAGTCGATCTCGCCCAGCGCGTGTTCTTCGGGAACGAACATGTCATCGAACACCACTTCGTTGAACTCGTGCTGGCCCAAGGTATTGAGGATGGGATGCACCGCAATGCCCGGCGCCGTCATATCAACCAAGAATTGCGTCAGCCCGTGGCGCCGATTTTCCTTGGTGGGCGCCGAGGTGCGAAACAGCCCGATCATATAGTCCGCGTGGTGCGCGCCGGTGGTCCAGACTTTGGTTCCGCGTACCCTCCAGCCGCCGTCGCAGCGCACCGCCCGCGTCTTCGCGGCGAACAAGTCAGATCCCGAATTCGGTTCACTCATGCCGATGCAAAAGCAGCATTCGCCGCGGCTGATGCGCGGCAGGATCTCCATCTTGATGCGCTCGCTCGCATACTTGAGCAGCATCGGGCCGCTTTGGCGGTCGGCGGTGAAATGCAGGCCGACGGGGGCATTGGCGACGCGAAATTCCTCGGTGACGACGTAGCGCTCCAGGTAACTGCGCTCGCGTCCGCCGTAGCGCTTCGGCCAGGTCATTCCAATCCATCCCCTGGCGCCTACTTTGCGGCTGAACTCCGGATTTGATCGCGCCTGCATCGCACCCTGGAGCGGATCGAAGGCGCCGGCCTCGAATTCCTGTTGCAAGAACGCCCGCACTTCGCTGCGCAGTGCCTGCGCTTCGGCAGAAAGACGAATGGGATCGATCTGGATGGCGGTCACGTGGAGCCTCCTAGCGCGCCGCCAACATCGGCCACAGCGCATCGGCGCCGTTGCCGGCGACCATCTGCCCAAGTCTCACCGCCCAATAGCTTTCGCCGCCGAAGTCATCCCGCCAGGCCCATAGTCGATGTGTATAGCGGTGCAGAACGTGCTCCCGCGAAAATCCAATGGCGCCGTGCACCTGGTGTGCGATCGCCGCGCCGGTCGCGGCCGCCTCGCCAACCCGGATCTTGGCGGCCGCCACTTCCAGGAATATCCCGGCGTCGAATTCCTTTGCCGAGGCGATGGCATCCGCCGCGGAGCCGGCCGCCGCAAGCGCTGCGGCGGCCTCACCGGCGAGCTTCGCGAGGCTGTGCTGTATCGCCTGAAACTTGCCGATGGGCTTCTCGAAGGCAACGCGCTGGTTTGCATAGGCGACGGAGATATCGAGAACCGCCTGCAGCGCTCCGGCCATTTGCATGGCACGCACCGCAGCCCCGATCAGGAGCAGCGCGTGGGCGTCGATCGCGGCTTGCGCGATGGCTCTTGGCGGAACATCGAGCAAGCCAACCGCATCGCGCGCATCGCCTGCCACGTTGGCGTGCTCGCGGATGCGGCACAGGCTGCGGTCAACCAGCGCTACGAACGCGCGCTTGGCGTGAAGGCCCATGACGGCAATCCACGCCGCATCCCGGGCGAACGGTACCGAGCGCGCCGTTCCCGATAGCACATCGTTGGCGCCTGCCGTGATGTGGTCGCGAACATCGACTGGTGCGACGCTGCCGGATCCAACCGGCGTCGCTATGCTGCCCTGCTGCAGCAGCCAGCCGCCGAGCATCGATTCGGCGAGCGGCACGTTTACTGCGAATTCGCCGGCGACCCGCATGACCTCGAAGCCGTCGGCCAGCGTCGCGCCGGAGCCATTGAGCGACTCTGGTATCCAGGTTCGAGTGAGTCCCGCTGTTTCGAGCGCGTCCCACAATCGCTGCCGATCGGCATCGCCCCGCAACGATTGGGGATCCCCGAGCTCGCGGAAGATGCGCCGCGTGGTGTCCGCAATCATGTGCGTGTCGTTCATTCGAGTGGATGGATGTGTACGTCTTGGTGTTGAGGATATTGTACACGCCACGAGCGGCTCCCAGCCCCGGGCTTCACGCGGTTGCAATCACGACCGTGAACGAACAGCCGGGTGAGGTGCAGCGCCTATCGCCCTTCGGTATCCAAGATACGCGCCGGTCACGCACACGAAGGTAACGCCTGATGTCAGCAGAAGCATGAATACATCCCACAGCGGACGGCTTCGCATGGCGGTCGTAAAGTCCATCCGGTGCAATCCCCCATGCCACCATCGATAGCCTTGCGCCGCGCGATCAAATTTGGCAATCAGCATGCCCGACACCGGATCAACGTAATAGCGCGTGCCCGATTCATCGCGACGCGCTATTCGAAGAACCGGCAAGGGAGGCGCCGCACCGTGGTGACTGAAGTAATAGGGATCCTCCCGTTTCATTAACCAAGGAGCGGTCGGCGGCTGCGTGCCGCTTAAAATAGCCGCGAGATAGGACAATTCTGCGTCGTTGAGCGGCGCAAGTGCGCCGCCGGCGTTGAACCGAAGTCTGTCGCCGTGGCTGGTGGTTGCAATGAAGTACAGCCGTCCATCGAGGGGCGCGAGCTTGAGAGAAACCACATCGGACCGAGGCGCATGTACGAACGCCTGCAACGCGCCAAAAAGCTGCGCGCCTGAAGTGGCCGGTCCGCGCAGACGCGCGCGCTCCGACCGCGGGCTCGCTCCTTCTAGCCATCCCCAAGGATTCATCGACAAGAGGCCGCTCAACACCCAGGTCAACGCAAGCACTCCGAATATGAGTCCCGCGAGATGGTGCCAGAAGTTAAACCCGCGGTAAGGTGACCAACGCCCGGCCGGCTGCGCCAGCATCTGGCGCACTCCGATATAGATCCCGGTGCCGGCGAGAAAGCAGCCAATGAGCGATGTATAGATCACGAGCTGGCTCCATAGCCATGCTCTGCGACGCAGCTCCGCGAAATACAGCCAATGTGGGACCGAACCCAGCCAATTCCAGATTCGCTGGCGGCCACTTGTGATCTGCACTGCCTGGCCGCTGGTGCTCGACACATAGAGTTCGGTGCCGACTTCATCATTCAATGCGAACCGATACAGGGGCCGGTCCGCGTCAAAATCACCGGCTACGGTCCATTGGTCGAAATCGATCTCAGCGAACCGCGGTGGAGCCAACCGCCGTCCGGTGGCGTAGCCCGCGGCAACGGTGGCCGCCTGCGCAGGCGAGACAGGATCGATCGCAGCTCCGGCGATCAGATCTATGAGGCGCGTAGGCGTTGAATCGCCCAGATATAACACGGGCCGCCCTGCCAACATCTCGATCTGGGCATTCTCGATTGGATCTGAACCGGCCAGCAGCGCATCAGGGATCTTGCAGCAGCCGCTCCACTCGATGGGCACAAGTCTCTGGTTGCGCGCGTTCGCGTCCAAGGCGGGATAGCTGACATACATCATGACCACGCCGGATACGCACCACATGACCATCAGCGCGCCAACGGCGATCCCGAGATAGCGATGCAGCAGTAACAGCCAGCGCATCACCACACCGACACATCAAAACGAAAAGGTGAAATTCGCTCGCGCCGCTACCCGAGTTGCGCGCTCAGCACCCGCATCCGACGCGATTGCAACCGCAGATCATATTCGAGTTCTTTGAGACGCGTCTGCAGCAGCGCACAGCGTTCGCTCATCGTGCGCTTGGCCTCCTGCAGCCACTGTTCGCGAACCTGGGTCCAGGCGGCCACTGCCTCGCGAAAAGATTCATATTCTTCGGTGATCCGCCTGCGCAATTGCTCGATGTGGACGCCGCCGCTCTGGCGGGCCAATTGGCGCTCGGCGCGCCGGAATTGGTTGTCGAGCATGGCCCTTTGGATTTTGAACCAGGGAACGCGCTTTAGACGCTTGGTCAGCCCGGTAAACTGCATGCCAAAGATCAGCCACTTGGACGGATCCCACTGCCACCAGCGCACGCCATTGCGATAATCGTGCGCAAACATATGATGAAAGTTGTGATAGCCCTCGCCGAAAGTCAGCATCGCCACGATCCCGTTATCGCGCGCGGTGTTCTCATCCGTGTAGGGTTGAATGCCCACGATGTGCGCCAAGGAGTTGATGCAGAACGTCAGATGATGGCTGACGACGAGACGCAATATCCCGGCCAGTAAAAAGACGCCAACAAGGTCGCCGCTCGCCCAACCAATCAACAGCGGCAGGCCGAAGTTCATGGCGAGCGTCACCGGCACATAGTGACGGTGCTGCCACATGACCAAAGGATCGCGCTGCAAATCGCGTACCGCGCTCAGGTCGGGATCGCCGCTCGGATAATTGTGCAGCATCCAGCCGATGTGCGAAAACCAAAAACCCAGGCGCGCGCAATACGGATCACGCTCGGGATCGTCGATGTAGCGGTGGTGCGTGCGGTGGCCGGCGCTCCACAGGAGCGCGCTGTTCTGCAGGGCCATGGCGCCGAACAGCAGATAAACGATCTTGAGCGCCGGACGCGCTTCATAAGTGTCATGCGCGAACAGCCGGTGATAGCCACAGGTGATCGCCAGTTCATTGGCACTTAAGATCACGACAAACCACACCCATGCGCCGGCATGGAAGCCCCGGGTCAGGCCATACCATGGCACAACGGTTAGCGCGACCGCTAAGGTCAGTACGAACATCAGCATCGGCACCCAATTGGGTGGCGCCGATGCCCAGTTTCCAGGTCTAGGCAAGGTCTTCACGGGGGGCCCCCTACAGCGATTTCTTGATTATAAACACAGCGCCAGTGCGGCGGAGTGTTTACAGCACATTCTTAGTGGAAACTGCTGCACCGGGGGCCAATCGCGGCCGCCCGGAGGGAGGCTTCAGTTGCCGCCCGGGCCTCCGGTGTAGTCCCGCAACTCGGCCGGCGCTTCGTGCCGGCTGATCAGAGTTTCCACCAATTGCAGCCGGTACTGTGACAGTACGACTTCATTGAGAGGCTGTTTGCGCCACCTGCCGACCTCCGCCGCGCCGTACGGCTTGGCTCCGGCCGGAGCACTGTTTCCGCCGATCTCGAATACCACGTAGTTGAGCACGGCGGCCAGTTTCTGATCGCTCAGTGTGGAAAATGCAACATTGGGGAGCCGCGGCAAATATGCGCGGCCCTCGGGTGTGCGCAGGTAATAGCCAACCAGATCCTTCAAGCTTGGAACCAGCTTGGCGTTGGAGACGCCGTGGAGACCGTGGCAGCCGCCGCAATTCAGAAGATAGTCGCCCCGGGCGCCGCGGAACTGCTCGATCGGCTCGGACTTGAGGTCCGCCGTCAGAAATATGCCGCAAACAACCGCTGCCAGCGGTGCCGTCCATTGCAGTTGGGTAAAAACATCAACGCACCGCGGCCGCGCCATCGCCGATCAGCCGGCCAATCCCACCAGCGCGGCAGTCGAGCAGTGATAGGTCGCCGAGGCATTCCCGAAGCACCAAATGATGTCGTTGTTGAGCGAGGAGCGATAGGTCGGCAGATCACGATCGGTGCCGTCGCACCAGCACGACTTGCCGGCCGTACAGGCGGGTTTTCCGCAGCAATCGCGATAGGCGATGACATAGGACCGCTTGTCCTCAGGATTGACGCAGGTGCCTATCCAGGAGATCGGCGATGGCTCTGCCCCGGGCGGACAAGTATGCGATCCGCCGCCGCAACAACTGCACAGCACGCCGTCGGATCCGCAATATTTCCAATAGCTGCATTTGGTCTCGTCCTTGACCTGAGCATTGCGCTCGAAGTCTGTTTTGGGCTGCTCGGCGGCAGATGCGCGGGCAACCGGCAACAACGGGAACAGTGGTGTTGCGGCCAATGCCATGCCAAGCCTCGCGATGAAGCCGCGGCGCGATGAGTAGCCGGCCAGTCTGCGGGTCAGCCGCTCACTCAGTTCATCAATAGGAGATTTCGGCACGAACGTATTCCTTATTTCATTCAACGGGCTCGGCGCGGGCCTTGAGATAGGATTGGATGGAAGCGAAGCCGGTCTCCTTGGCGACCACCAGGCTCTCGAGATGTTCGCGGCTGTTCACCAGCCCCTTGGCGGCGATCACGCCCAGGTCATCGAGCAGCACTGCAAAGGGAAGTTTGTCGACCCGATAGGCCATGCCGATCTCGGATCCATTGACGAAGCAATGATTGTCGATGCCGAATTGATCGATCAATTTCCGCTGCTCGCTCAATTCCGCATCGCCGACGAACAACACATCCAAGCGCTCGCTCTTGGAGAAATCCTTTGCGATTGGAATCAGCTTCTTGCAGATCGGACAGGTCTGGGAGACGAACAGCATCAACAGCGCCTTGCCGGCGGGTAGATGATTACCGATTGTGACGGCATTGCCGGCCAGGGCATGCACCTCGAGACGCGGCGATTGTTCGCCAACTCCAGGGCCTGCCCCATGGAGCAGCGCTCCCGCGGGAGCGACGCGTTCGTGCAAAATTCCGACCTGCCGGGCGAGAGCCAGAACCGCCAGACTGAGAACTATCACGACCACCCACAGCAGGACGAGACTGATGGTCATGGGAGTCACGGAGCGGCCCCCGCATCAAGGCCACGCGGCCGGCGCCAGGCGGGAACGATGGCCCACAATATATTGAGACTCTGCAAGATGACAAAAAGAACGCCGCCGACCAACAGGCCATCAATCGTCATGCGCAAATCCCTGGGTCCCTGGGTCAACAATGCCAATCCCAACAGCAGCGCCAGGACGCAGTTGCGGGCAACCAGGATCCAGCTCAATGTCTGCTTCAAGGCGCTTTGAAAGCAACCGCAATCGATATGACGCCGGCCGCGCATGATATTGATGGCCATGGCGGCCGCAAATAGCAGCAACAACGCTGCCGCCACCGCTTCCGCCCACGGAGAAAGCAGTCCGAGGAGCAGCATCGCGCCGAGCAGCGCCTCGAATGGCGGCAAGAGGTACGCGAATGGCGCCACCAGAACTTCGGGCAGCAGACGATAATTTGCCACGACACCCTGGAAAACCGCCCAGTGGCGCATTTTTCCGATCGCCGCCGCCAGGTACACCAGCGCGATCAAGGTTCGTACTGCAATCTGCACTTCCGAAAACGCCGGACTCATGGGGTCAATATCCGGGGACCACTACCGAATTGCCGCCAGCGAATTCGATTTTGCGCAGCTGTTCTCCCGTGTTGGCGTCGAGGACCACGTCATTGCCGTCGGGATTCAAGAGATACAGCACCGGCTTGGCATCTTGCGAGACGCCGATGTCCTCGTAGAAGGGAACTCGTTCGTCTGCCAGGCCGCTGGTCGGAACCGGCTGCAGCTGGAAACGCGACACCAGCGAATGGGTCTTGGTATCGAGGACCCATATTTCACTTCCGCCCTGCCGGTGGGTCCAATAGTTCCCTGGATGCATCAGCACGAACAGTTTGCCGCTGGCCTTGTGATAGGCCGCGAGCTGTCCCCCTCCCGGCCGCCATGCCAATTCCTGCACGCCGGTGCCCGCCACAGGAAAACCGCCCGCCTTCTGTATGGACCAGGGCTTTTCCACCACGCTGTCGGAGCCAAGTTTTGCCTCGTAAACCAAACCGGTATACGACAAGAAAATCGCCTTTCCGGTCACGCGATCGACGAAGCTGTTTTCAAAGATCGGATCATTGTTGGCGTCGAAGAACGGCTTGGTGTGGGTTATTTTTGGAGGTCCTGAGTCCGGGATGGTCACGTTGGCGAGAGAGCCATCGCCGCACAATGAGGAGAATCCCTGCTCGCCCCACGGAAATACCAGCGCGCAGCCCGGAATCTCGACCGTACCTCCCACCGCCTGTTTCTTGAGATCGACCCAGACCACTGACGAGGCCGGCAGCATGATGTAGACATAGGCGCGCGAGCCGGACGCACTGATATCGAAGTTTTGCACTTTGAGCACCAGCGCGCGCCCGGGGAGGGAAATTTCCTTCAGCAGATTGAGAGTTTTCGAGTCGTAGACCGATACGAGATCCTGACGCTGGCCGCGAGCACCATGGGACCAGTAGGTCTCGGCCACGTAGAATTGGCTGTTGTCGGGGGCGAGCGCCAGATTCGCAATGTAGCCCGCGGGAATATGCCCTTCCAGCTTGCCGTTATCGCCGTCGAATATGACAAAACTCCCCGCCCGGAAACGGCCCGTGAAAAACCGATGCGGCGTGCTCGGCGCCAAGGTCGCGACATCACTGACCTCCGGCGCCAACGGCGGCGGCACCGGCGCCGCGGCGGGCGGCGCTTCCGCAGCGGCAAGGGACGCAAGTCCAACCGCGGCGATCACAAGCAAGGATTTCATGTTCACGGTCATTTTGTTTGCCTTTATTCCGCAGCGACGGCGGGCATGGACACGCGCCGCTTGCCGTGTGGGAAGCATATACCACCTTAGTTGCATGCGGCACACCGACGTCCACGCGCAATCAAGATGTTTTAGCCACTGCTATTTAGCCGCTTCCTTGTAAGAGAACTTCTGGCCGGCAACAGCCGCCTGATACATTAGGCCACCCTTGGCAATGGTGAATACCGCCACTCCCTTCTGGTACTGCCCTGAAGTCGTTGCGTCCTTCTTGCCGCCGCTCGCGCCCGCTGTAGACCCCCCCGTGCCGGCGCTCGCCGAGGCGCCCGCGGTGATGGCGACCGCGCTAACGTCTCCGCTAAAAGTGAAGTTTCCAGAGGTAAATTCGTCGAGCGCCCGCTTGTCCTCGAAGAAGATGATCTCGCTGTAGGCCTGGCCGCCCGCCTGGAAACCGACGCTCAGCTGCGTCATCGATGTATCGCCGATGTATTTGCCTTGCTGATAGACACGGCCGGTGCCGTGAGCGGCGCCGACCACGAGTCCGCCCTTGCCGATGGTCGGAAAAACCGCATACCCGTAACTGGAATTGAAAAAATTGGCGCTCGCGCCGGCGTTCTTGAAAAGCGCGCTGGTGTCGCTGTAACTGTCGGCCAGCGCGGGCAAAGACGGCAGCGTCAGCGCAGTAATCAACATCGACGTCGCAAGGATCTTTCTCATGACGGATTCTCCGATTGATAGTGCGAATATTGAGCCTACCCACCCAGGATGTTAGATGATATCCGCGGCGGCTGGAATTATGTGCATCCACCAAAAAAGGGATCATGCTATGTGCTTTCATCATCGCAAGACCGGAGCATTTCGTCGCCGATGACCGCCGACCCGGATGATCCCAAGCTTGATCGTCGCTCGCTGCTTGGCGCAGGTTTGGGCGCGACCTTGAGCGCCGTAGCGCCATCGTTTGTGCAGGCGGCTCCCGCATCGCTGCGGCCGTCCGGTATTGTGATGTTGGACGCCTTGACGCTTGCCGATGCAATCAGGTCGCGGCAGATTTCCTGCGTGGAAGTCATGACTGCCTATCTCGATCACATTGAAAAAATAAATCCACGGGTCAACGCCATCGTCGCGCTGCAAGATCGACCGGCGTTGCTGGCGCAGTCCGAGGAGCGCGATCGGCAGGTCAAGCGCGGCGAGTTACTGGGCCCGCTGCATGGCTTCCCGCACGCGGTAAAGGATTTAGAACCCGTCAAAGGGATTCGCACGACCATGGGATCGCCGATTTACAAGGATTTCGTGCCCGCTGCGGACGGCATCATGGTGGAACGCTTGCGAAACGCCGGCGCGGTATTTATCGGCAAGACGAATACCCCGGAATTCGGCTTGGGCTCGCATACCTATAACCCGGTCTATGGGCCTACGCGCAATGCATACGATCAATCCCGATCGGCCGGGGGCAGCAGCGGCGGTGCCGCGGTCTCGCTGGCTCTTCGCATGCTTCCGGTCGCGGATGGCAGCGACTTCGGCGGGAGTCTGCGTAACCCTGCCGGCTGGAACAACGTCTTTGGTTTCCGCACCAGCAGCGGCGTGGTGCCGGCGAACGAGCAGGATGGATTCTTTCCATCCATGAGTGTCGTGGGTCCAATGGCGCGCAACATTCCGGACCTGGCGATGCTGCTATCAGTGCAGGCGGGTTACGACTCCCGGGTACCGCAGTCCTCGGTTGGCGATGGGAGCGTGTTTCAGCGGCGATTGGAATCCGATCTTAAACATAAGCGGATTGCGTGGTCGGGGGACTTTCGCGGTTATCTGCCGTTTGAGCCGGGAGTGCTGGATGTTTGCAGGAATGCGCTCAAGGTCTTCGAAGCGATGGGGTGCACCGTTGAGGAAGCTCAGCCCGATTATTCGATCGATTCTGTCTGGCGTGCATGGTTGACGCTGCGCGCGTGGCAGTCCGGTGGTGGCCTGCTCGCGTACTACAAGGATCCACGGAAGCGTGCGCTGTTGAAACCGGAGGCAATTTTCGAGGTGGAAAGCGGACTGAAACTCACCGCCTTCGATGTTTCCGCGGCCACGGCGGTGCGAACGGAGTGGTATCAGGCGGTGCGGCGGTTTTTCGAAACCTATGATTACTTCATAGTTCCGACGGCGCAATTGTTTCCATTCGATGTCAACCTGCATTGGCCGCATGAAATCGCGGGAATCAAGATGGAGACCTATCACGAGTGGATGAAATGCGTACTGCCCATCACCATGAGCGGTTGCCCCGCCCTCGCCGCCCCCGCCGGATTCGGCAACGGCGGGTTGCCGGTTGGGATTCAAATCGTGGGGCCGATGCACAGCGAACTCTCTTGTCTACAGCTGGCTTTCGGATACGACACGGCAACCAGCTGGTCGAGCAAGCATCTACCCGCCTTGCTTGGCTGACGATGCGCTTGAATGTCGACGCAGAAAATTAGCGATTCGGCCCTCCGCACGCCGCTGGCGTGGCTGATCTGCGCATTGCTCCTGGCATGGGGCGTCGGCATGTTCGGTCGAGGCTACTGGACGCCGGACGAACCCCGTGAAGCCGACATCACCTGGCGCATGAGCTGGCAGGCCGACAAGGCGGTCCCGTTGCTGGCGGGCGAGGCCTTTTGCGAAAAACCACCGCTGACTTACTGGCTCGCCGCGCTGCCGGTAAAATTTTTTGGGGCGTCGGCATGGGCTGCGCGGTTGCCGAATCTTCTGTACGCATTGATCACCGCGCTCAGTGTGGGAATGTTGGCGGCGCGCAGCGCGGGCCGATTCGCAGGAATGGTGGGCGCCGGATGCATCAGCACATTCCTGCTCGCATACCAAGTGGCTATATGGCTGGCGACCGATGCGCCGCTGCTGGCCTGCGTTTCCGCGGCGCTGCTCGGCGGCTACATCGGCTTCTATGCCGCGGGCAGGAATGAACGACTGCGCGGCTACTTGCTGATGCATGCCGCACTCGGCCTCGGTTTTTTGTGCAAAAGCGCCGTTGCGTGGATGGTGCCGGCGCTGGCCATTCTCAGCTTGAGCATCTGGGAGAAGCGCTGGCGCGAGCTGCTGCGCTGGGAGCTGTACGTGGGATTGCTGCTGCAGGCGGCGATGATTCTCACCTGGGTGTGGTTCGTGTATGCGGGGGCCGACGGCCCGGCACATTTGAGGGTGTTTTTCTGGAACAACCTCGTCGGCCGCTTCGCGGCAATCGATGCGCCTCCCGAGTTGCAGTACGCATCCGCGCATCGCAATTTTCCGGGAAAGTACCTGCTCGAATTGCCGATATATTTGTTCCCGTGGACGCTGCTTGTGATTGCCGCGGTGGCGCGCGCGTGGCGGCGGCGAAATGTCGACCGTGACAAGCGCGGCATTCGCTTTGCGCTGGCCGCATCCTTGCCGCCTTTGTTGGTGCTTTCGGTGGCTGCGACGGCGCGCAATGTTTATCTTGCGCCGGCGCTTCCCGGCATTGCACTGCTGGTTGCCGTGTGGGGGCAGGAAATTCTGCACGGGCTTGGCCGCTCCGATGTTCTCTCGTTGCGGCTTACCGCCGCGCTGCTGCTCGCTGCCGCTGCCGTTTCCATCGCGGCGTTGGCGTTGACCGGTGTCGACGCCTGGTCGAGCCTGGACAATCGCGCCGCGTACGTCGTAATTTCTGCGCTGGGCGCGGCAGCTGCCGTTTGGCTGGCGCTCGAGGCCTGGGCGGCAGCGCGCGATCGGGCGGCGCATGCCCTGGGGGCCCTGTTTCTTGCGTATTGCGCACTACTCGTGGGACCCGCCTCGCAGGCATACCGGCAAGTGGACCGGTGGCAGGACCTGGCGAAAGTCAGCGTCGCCATAAAACACGATGCGGTCGGCAGGCCGTTGATTTTGCTTGCCCCGGATGAAACCACCCGCGCCATCATCGATATGTACGCGAGGAGCTCTGTCGACCGGGTTCCCGGCCCGATGGATGCGGCCGCAATCGCGCGAATACGCGCGCAGTCGGCAGCCGCGCCGGAGAGTCTCTTTCTCGTACTTTTGCCCGGCGGCGATCGAGGTCTAAATTTACATTCGGGGCACGAACCCTCCGAGGCAGTGCTCCCTTGGATGCAAACAGCGGGGCTTGAGGTTGCGAAGTACTATTCCGTACCCCATGGCCGGCGCTACGCGCTGCTCAGGATCATACCTTAGGCGCTAGCCTCAGCCTTAGCGTTCAAGCTCCGGCGCGCAGGCTTTGGTACAGCGAAACGTATTCGTTGATCTGTCGACCCCAGGAAAAATCCTTGCGCATCGCATTCTGCATCAACTGTCGCCGGCTTTGCGGACTGGCGTGCCAGCCCAGCGTCGTTTCCACCGCCCAGCGCACGGCTTGGACATCGTAGTCATTGAATACGCAGCCCGTGCCGCTGCCTGTGCTCGAGTCGAAATGCTGGACCGAATCCGCGAGTCCGCCGGTATTGCGCACAATGGGGATGGTCCCGTAGCGCAGACTGTACATTTGATTCAGACCGCAGGGCTCATAGCGCGAAGGCATGAGGAACATATCGCTGCCGGCCTCGATCAGATGGGCGAGCGGTTCATTGAATCCGGACGAGTAGGACACCCGGCCCGCGAAGCGCCGCGCGAGGCCGGCAAAAAATGCCTCGTACCTCGCCTCGCCACTGCCGAGTACCACCAGGGAAAAATCGCGCGTTTGCAGCAACGCCGGCAGGACCTCGAGCAGGAGATCAATGCCTTTTTGTTCGGCGAGCCGGGTCACCATGCCGATCAGCGGCGATGACTTCTGCATGGTCAGCTTGAGCGCCGCAATCAGTGTCTCCTTGTTGGTCGACTTGCCGCGCAAATCGTCCGGCCCGAAATGCGCGGTCAAATAAGGGTCGCGCTGCGGGTCCCATTCGAGGTAGTCGACGCCGTTCAAGATCCCGACCACCCCATCGCGGCGCGAGCGCAGCGCTCTTTGCAGGCCCATTCCCAGCGGTGAATCGCAAATTTCGCGCGCATAGGTGGGACTGACCGTGCTGACGCGGTGGGCGAACTTGATTCCGGTCTTCAGCGAATTGATGATGCCGTGCGATAGATCTTCCTGATCCAACAGCGCCGACGCGCGAACCGTCCCCAAGTCCGGGACGGCGGAGCTCGGCATGATGCCCTGGTAGCCGATGTTGTGAATCGTCATCAGCGATTTCGACCGCGACAGCGATTCATCCGATGCAAACAGCGTCTTCAAGAACAGCGGCAGGAACGCGGTGTGCCAATCGTTGCAATGGAAAACATCGGGTGCCCACCGCAAGCGCTGGCAACTATCGAGAACCGCGCGGGTAAAGAACAGAAAGCGCCGATGTTCGTCCGGGTCATTGGTGTAGAGGCTGGGGCGGTCGAACAACGCGGGGCAATCCACGAAGTACATCGCGGCATCGGTACCGGGGAAGTTGGCCCGCAGCAACGAGTATCGATACTCGATACCGATGGAAAGCGCGGCCTGCCGAACCTCCTCGACGGGTTGCAGCTCGGATCGGGTGCGCCCTACGATAGGGTACAGGGGCATGAAGGCGCGAACCTCGTGGTTCAGCGCCCGCAACTGGCGTACCAATGCACTCGCCACATCGGCAAGTCCGCCGGTTTTTGCGTACGGCACGAACTCCGAACTCAAGATACACAGCTTCAATGGCGGCATTAATCGCAGTGTAACAAACACGTTAAAAAGGGCCGCGAGAAAAGATGCAGCCGTTTGCCGAGTGTGTCAGGCTTCGGATAATGATGCGCCACGCCGCCCGCAACAACACCGGACGCTACGTCAGCCGGCTGACCAGCGGGACTCTGGCGGTGATCATGGCGGGCGGCCGCGGCGAACGCCTCAAAGCCCTCACGCAACATCGCTGCAAACCGGCGACTCCGTTCGGCGGCAAGTTCCGCATCATTGATTTTGTGCTCTCGAATTGCGTCAATTCCGGCATCCGCCAGATCGCGGTGCTGACCCAGTACAAGTCGCAATCGTTGATCCAGCACATTCAGCGGGGCTGGAGTTATCTGCGGGGGGAATTGGGCGAGTTCGTGGAGCTGATTCCAGCGCAGCAACAAATTGGCTCCCACTGGTATCGCGGCACGGCGGATTCGGTGTTTCAAAATCTCGAGTTCATCCGCTCGCACAACCCCACGCACGTGCTGATACTGGCCGGCGACCATATCTACAAGATGGATTATGGCCCGATGATCGCCTACCACGACGAATGCGAGGCCGCCGTCACCGTGGGCGTGGTGGACGTGCCGATCGAGCGCGCCAACGAATTCGGCATCTTGACCACCGATGACACCAACCGCGTGATCAAGTTCGCCGAGAAGCCGCAACAGCCGGATCCGATTCCGGGTCAGGAAAATCTGGCGCGCGCGTCGATGGGCATTTATGTCATCGCGATGGACAGACTGGAGAAGCTGCTGGCGGACGATGCGGTCAATCCGGCGAGCAACCACGACTTCGGCCGGAACATCATTCCTCCGGCCATCAGGTCGATGCGGGTATTCGCCTACCCCTTTCAGGACGTCGAGACGCGCGCGCAGAATTACTGGCGCGACGTGGGCAACGTCGATGCGCTTTACGAAGCCAATATGGAGCTGGTGGCGCTCAATCCGGAATTGAATATCTACGATCATCAATGGCCCATCTGGACTTATCAGGCGCAGCAGCCACCCGCGAAATTCGTGCTCGACGAAGAAGGCCGGCGCGGAATGGCGGTGAATTCCATGGTGGCCGGCGGTTGCATCGTCTCCGGCGCCTATGTCAATCAGTCGCTGCTGTCGAATGACGTGCGCATCGAGGACGGCAGCATCATCGAGAGCTCGGTGCTGCTGCCGGGGGTGACCATCGGCCGACGCTGCAAGATCACACGCTGCATTCTCGATGAGAACTGCGTGATTCCTGACGGCCTGACCATCGGCCAGGACGCGATTGTCGACGGCAAGTATTTTTTCGTGACCAAGCGCGGAGTGGTGTTGGTGACGCCGGATATGCTGCGTGCGCGCGCAGCGGCCGCACATGCCGCGCAAGGGACGGCGAGCGGCCAAGGCATGCCGCAGCCTCAAGGAACGCCGCCGGCTTGACGAGCCGCTGCCTTAGGCGGCGCGCATTTTGAGATTGGCCCAGGCCGCGATCACGCTGCGGGTCTCTATGCCCAGCATATCCGGCTCGCCGTCGATCTCACCGCGCAGCAGCTGCACGTCGGCTCCCGCCACTCCCCAGGGGCGATACAGCGAGGGTGGCGCCCGGCCGAACAATACGACCTGCGGGCAGCCCACGGCGGCAGCGGCATGCGCGGGACCCGAGTCGACCGTGATCAGACCGTCGGCGCGCTCGAGCAAGGCCAGCAGGCGGGGAATCGGCAAATCATCGGCGGCATTGTGCAGCCCGGCGATATTCGCCTGCGCCGCGACTTCGGCGTTGAGCTCATATTCGGGACCCGTACCCAGCAACACAATCGCGTGCAGCGGGTGCCGCGCGCGCAGGCTGCGAAGCACCTCGGCCCAGCGTTCGCCTGGCCAGTATTTGTTGTTGGGACTCAGGCGCTTCAGCCCGCGCCGCATCGTGCGCTTGTTGCCGATCTGCACCAGGATCAGCGGCACGCCGGCAAGATTCCGTGCACCCAGCCATGTTTCAAGATCCGCGCGCTGCGCGGCGCCGACTTCGAGATAACAGCCGGGGGGCACGGCCGATGGATCGGCAATCTTGGATCCTTGATAGGCGCTTGGCATGATTTGCGCCAGGCGCCGCCACTGTTCCGTGGCGTGTTCGCCCGGTAGCAATGCGTGATCCCTGGCATAGACGATAAGCGCGTCTGAATATCCGGCGCGAGTCAGGATGAGCCGGCCGACATCGCCGCCGTCGCAGAACCAGGCCGGACCGCTGCCGCGCGCCCGCAGCTGCCGGACCACCCGCCGCTGATCCCAACTGAGCCAGTACGGAGTCTTGCGGCTTCGCACCCTGAAGATCTCGCCCACTCCCGGTTGTCCGCGCAGCAGCGGCTCGCTCCACGGACCCGAGGTGAGGATGTCGACCGGCAAGCCAAATTCCGCGTGTAGAATGCGGATCAGCGCCGTCAACAGCACCATGTCGCCGAATGCCCCGAAGCGAATCGCGAGAGGCCGCTCGACCTTAGACACCATTGCGCATGACGCTGGCGCTGAATATTTCCATCTCTTCCAGTTGCGGACTGAATTGCAACAGCAGCAGGTCGACTCCGGCCTCCGAAAATTTGCCGATCTGCTCCTGCACCTGCGGTGGGGTACCCACCAATCCTGAGCGCAAGCCACGGTTCGAAACGGAATACTCCTCGATCGACATGCCCTGTTCCAGCTGCGTTCCTTGCAGCCACTGCTGGTAGTTCGCGTAGCCCTTGGCATTCTGCTTCACGTCGGTGATGCGCGTAAGCTCGCGCGCCACCTCGCGCTCGGAGTCACGCGTGAAGGCATACCCCGCGACACCGAATTGCATCCGGCTCAAGCCCAATTTTTCGCGCCGCTCGCTCATGTCGGCGATCTTGGCGGCCACGCGGGCCGGAGAATCGCCGTGCATCACGTAGGCATCGCACTTTTGCGCAATGAGATTCTTTGCGGCCTCCGATTCGCCGCCCGCATAGATCGGCGGCCTGGGGCTGCGGACCGGCTTCGGTTCAAGCACTGTGCCTTCCGTGTGGTAATACTTTCCCTTATGGCTATATGCCTTCTGGGTCCATACGCCATTCAACACGTCCAGCCACTCGGCGGTCCGGCCATATCGATCATCGTGGCGCTCGAAATCGACCCCGTACATGCGTGCTTCCTGTTCCCACCAGGATGAGACCACGTTGAGCGCCAGGCGCCCGCCGCTGATGTGATCGATATTCGCGGCCTGCTTGGCGAACAGCGCCGGTGAATGAAATGTCGGCCGCACGGCGACCATCAACTCCAGCGTCTTGGTGACGGCGGCCAGCGCGGCGGAGGTCGACCAGGCATCGAGGCTCGGCGAATCGACGCCCTTGATGTCGTTGAGGTTGAGTTCCGCGATGAGCGAAAGATCATAGCCGATCTGCTCGCTACGCTGCGCCAGCTTGCAGGTGTAGGCCCAGGTGGCCGCCATGTTCTCGTCTTCCACGTTGCGCAGCCAGCCGCCGAATACCGGCATCCAGTAGCCGTAGCGCATGCCCCGGCTAACGGGCACGAAGCACCTCGTCTTCAAGAAAGTCGGCGAGGTTTTCAACCGGGTTGAAGCCCACCACGCGCGGCGCGTCGGCAACGAAGTTCGAGAGCGCGTTGATGTCGTAGTAGTAGCTGTGGCCGTCGCGGTCGTCGATGATGTACTCGATGCCGCCAACGTCGATGCCGGCTGCCCGCACGATGCGTTCGATATCCTGGATCACCGCCGCAGGAGCGTTGAATCCCTCGACTTTCAGTCCCGCCTTCGATGCCTCGACCACGCAGGCATTGTCCAGGCTTTGACCCGTCGATGTCTGACAGATGTCCGCAGGACATAAATCAAAAGTCTCGCCGCTCAGGTGCACTTTAATGGCATAGAGGTGTTTGCCGCCCAGTGTCTCCACCCGCGTGATGAATCCACCGCGCGCCGGAATGAATTCCTGCACCAAGGCAACGCTGTCATACCCCAAGTCCAACTGTCCGGCCGCCGCCGCTGCGGCAAGTTCCGCCTTGGTATTGAAGCGTGTAATGCCCTTGCCGCTGCCGCCGATGTTGGCCTTGACGATGATGGGATAGCGCAGTCCGGCCGCAGCCGCCACCGCCTGATGTGGCGAGTGAATGACGCGTGAAGGAACAAATCTCAGCCCCAAGGATTTCAGCAACGAGGTCTGGGCGGCTTTGGATATCTCGTAGCGGAACGACTTGGCTCCGTTGATGACGCGCACGCCCTGCAGCTGCAGGTGTTCCAAGTAAGCCAGGGTATGAAAGATGCCGGAGCCGTGCTGGCGGCTGTTCGCGGACGGACTCATCCGATTGAACAGCACTTTGAACGCAGGTTGCTGCGGCCCTACTTCGTAAAAGTGGTCGGGAATGAAAAATCTGTCGAATGGCACCCGGCGCCGCTCCAGTTCAGCGAAGATTGGCGCGAACCACTGCGGGTGCTCATAAAGAAACGCAAGCGCCGCGCGCTCAGGAAGCGCGGCTTCGGTCGCCACAGCGCCGCTCGATGCCGACATGCACAACTCTCCTGCCTCTGGTACCTCGTCGGCAAAATCATGCGCTCGCAGCATGAGCTTAGGCAACATTTGCCAGCGGCGGCGTATTTCGGCATCCTCCTGCGCAGGGCCCAGCAATTCACCGACGCACCGGTTCTCTTGCAGACATACGCAGCCGAGTTTTCAGCTTTCCGCGGTGATCGCTCCTGCGGCTGGCTACCGCAATCCCGTTCCGAAGTATTGGCGCGCAATGGCATGGTGGCAACCAGCCATCCACTCGGCGCCCAAGCCGGTCTTCAGGTGCTGCAGAACGGCGGCAACGCCTTCGACGCGGCCGTGGCAACCGCCGCGGTGATGAACGTGGTCGAGCCCTGCGGCGCGGGAATCGGCGGCGACGTGTTCGTCATCGCTTGGGCTGCCAGGGAGGGAAGACTCATCGCGCTGAACGGCAGCGGTCGCGCCGCCCGCGGGGCAACGGCGCAGCATCTCAAGCAGCGCGGCCACGCCGAGCTGATGCCGCAGTTGGGGATTGACTCTGCCGTAGTGCCGGGCGCGGTCGATGCGTGGGATGCGCTGCTGAAGCGCGCGGGAACCTTGACGTTCAAGGAATTGTTGCAGCCGGCAGCCGATATCGCAGCCGAAGGATTTGCCGTCACCGAGCGCATTCACCACGAATGGGCCCAGGGTGCCTCGGTACTCGCGGCCGACCCGGATTCGATAAAGACCTATCTTCAGGATGGCAAGCCGCCGCCGGTCTACGGCGTTTTTCGCAATCCGGACCTGGCGCGCACATTCCGTACACTGCAGACACAGGGCCGCGACGGATTTTATTCTGGCGAGATCGGCGTGAAGCTCCTGGCCAAATCACGCGCGCTCGGCGGCGCGCTCGACCAGAGAGACTTGGACGAGACGCGAGCCGATTGGGTATCGCCCATTTGCACGACTTACCACGGATACGAGGTGCACGAGTTCCCGCCGAGCACCCAGGGTTTCGCGGTGCTGGAGATGCTCAACATACTCGAGGCCTGCGCGCCCATTTTGGGACTCGATCTTAAAGCCCTTGGACCCAAGTCGCCGCTGTACTGGCACCTGCTCGTGGAAGCCAAGAAGCTGGCCTATGAGGATCTGCATGCGTTCAACGCCGATCCTTTATTCGAGCAAGTCCCGCTCGCGAGACTCGTGTCCAAATCCCACGCTGCTGAACTGTGCCGCAAGATCGACCCGCACAGGGCTTCGGTTCCCAAGACTGTGCACGAGCCTGCCGGTGGTACGGTGTATCTCGCCACCGCCGATCGCTGGGGCAACATGGTGTCGTTCATTTTCAGCATCTACCAAGGTTTCGGCTCCGGCATCACCGTACCCGGATGCGGCTTCGTGCTCAATAATCGCGCCGCGCTCTTTTCATTGGATCCGCGCAGTCCCAATCGCATCGCGCCCGGAAAGCGGCCGTTTCATACGCTGCTGCCTGGGTTCGTCATGCAGGACGGCCGGCCGCTGATGGCGTTTGGTCTCATGGGCGCCGCCCAGCAGGCGCAAGGACACGTGCAGGTGCTGATCGACTTGCTCGACCTTGGCGCCAACGTGCAAGCGGCAAGCGACGCCGCGCGCTTTTCTCACGACCAGGCCACCAATACGCTGCAACTCGAATCCACTCTCTACGATCTGGTCGGTCCCGCGCTGCGCGACCTCGGGCACAACGCGGTCTCCTGCAATGGCGAGGGCATGGGCGGATATCAGGCCATTGCTCTGCTCGACGGCGTTTATCGCGGTGGATCGGATCATCGCAAAGATGGGCAAGCCGTCGGCTGGTGAGGCGGGAATCCGCGGTGCAATACCAGGCCGAAGCCCGGCCCGGCCACAGCGTTAGTTCAACTCGAGCGCATCCATCTCGGCGCCCGCCAGGCGAACGCCCAGAACGCCCGCGATCGTCGGCGCGATTCGCCGCATATCGATTTCACCCACGGACTTGTTCTTCGCAATGTGCGGGCCCACGATGAAAAACACCGAGCGCATGTCGGGGTGGTCAGGGAGGAAGCCGTGCATGCCCAAATTGCTCGGCGGGGTGACGAGCGGCAGGGAAAGCGCCAAGCCCATCTCGTAGCCGCTGCGGAACGAGACCAGGTACGCCGCATTTGGAAAGCCCCGCCCGCGCTGGATTTCTTCATGCGTCAAGATGCGCTCGATGCCGTTGGCAGGATCGGCCGCCAGTTTGTCGAGCAGCGCCTTCACCCGCACGGCAGTCACCTGATCAGCGGGATCCGCCAGCATCACCGCTGCGCTGCCGCCTGCGGGCCAGGGAGTTGCCTTCCAGCCGGTGACCTTGCCGGCTTGATCGGCGCTGATCAGGCCCGCCTCCCTGAACGCGGCAAACAGATTGACGTCGTGATCGATGGCGGCGAATCCGTGGTCGGATACCACGCAAATCGTGGCGCGTCCCGGTGCCGCCTTTTCCGCGGCTGCGCGCAGCGATCCGATCACGGCATCGAGGCGTTCGAGGGTCTGGTTCGATTTTTGGCTGAAAGGCCCGGACAAATGCTGCTCGGTGTCCAGTCCCGTCAGATACATCGTGAGGAAGCTGGGATGCTTCTTCTCGAGCAGCCGAATCGCAAAACGCGCGCGAACCTCGTCCTCCGCCACCGACTCTTCCCCGCCTCCCGGGTAGCGGCCGAGCTCGGCGGACAGTTCCTGCTCCAGCCCCGGCGTGCTCAACGCCCGCTGCAGCTTCAAGTCATCGTCGGTGCCCGTCCGCCAGATCTGCGGCAGGTTGTAGGTGATATTTGCGCCGACGCTGACGGGCCAGTAGATGCTGGCGGTTTTGAGATGAGCGGCGGCCGCGGCATCCCACAGCGTCGGGACCTTGACGTCCTCGGCATACCAATACCAACCCTTCTCATTGCGAGCCAGCGGATCAAAGGTCGTGTTGGCATATATGCCGTGCTTGGCCGGCGAGGCACCGGTCATCAGCGTGGTGTGGCTGGGATAAGTCAGCGTCGGCAGCACGCCGCGCACGGCGCTGGCGTAGACGCCGTCGCTCATGAAGGCCCGGATGTTCGGTGCCTTCAAGCCGTGATTTTTCGCGTCAAGGACGGCTTCGGGCTTCAGTCCATCCACCGAAATAAGCACGACCAGGGGCGAATCCGCGCCGCCGGCCGCTGCAGCCTCGGCCGCGGCTGCGCAGCACCACGCAAAACCCGACAAAGCCAACAGCGCCAGACGATGTTTCATGGAAACAGCATACGTCAAAAGCTGCGGTACAAGCTCAAGAATTCCTCGGCGGCCTTGTGCACATTGCGCTGCCAGTCAGTCGCGGCCGTGTGATCGGCGCCATCCGTCACATACTTCGCGCAGGCGAAGCGCGCTTTTTCGTTCCAGCAAACCTTCGCGAGTGCATACGCCTCCATATCGACCACGCCGCAATCCAGATCGACTCCGGCAGTCGCAAACGAATCGCCGCTGCCGCAGACCGCCGCCGGCAGATGCGTGAACACCGGATCGAATATGAGACGGGACGGCGCGTCATCGTAGGGCGTAACACCCACTGCATACCCTAAGCCGCGGACATCCATGTCGCGTTGTACGAATTCATGGCAGCCCACCAAGGTTCCGGCGGCAATCACCCGGCTTCCCGCCGAACCGAAATTCACCACCAACGGCGGGTCCTGGGCGCGCAACGCATATCGCGTCAATTCGCGGGTGAGCGCAATGGCCGCATTGACCTTGCCGACGCCGCAATAAAGCACGGGTTCACCCGCCGCTTCGAATACGCCTGCCGACTCCGCGCGCAGGGCGATCACGAGCAGAGTGCCGGGTAGCAGGGCCATGCTTAAGCTAGTATTCGATCGACGCGCGCAGCGACAGATTGCGCCACGAAAAGTCCGCGACGATATTCAGATCGATCAACACGGCCAGCGCCTTGACCTGGTAGCCGGCACGATCACAAAGGTCCGCCGCCGCGGTCAGGGTCCCGCCGGTCGCCAGAACATCGTCCACCAGCAGCAGTCGGCCGTTGCCTCTTTGCATTTCCAAAACGCCCGACCCATATTCAAGATCGTAGGCCACATCAACCACGGGCGGCGGCAACTTGCCCTGTTTGCGCACCAAGACAAAGCCCTTGCCGCGACGGATCGCCATCGCTGCGCCCAGGATAAAGCCGCGCGATTCGATGCCGGCAACCGCGTCGAGTTCCTGCCACTCTTCGTTTGTCAGCAGCACGTCCAGCGCGCGAATCGTGGCGTCGAAGTGATCACGCAACAGCGGCGCAATATCGCGGAATAGGACGCCCAGCCGGGGGAAATCCGGCACGTCTCTGATCGCTCGCTTCAAGTTGGACATAAGTGCTCGTCGCCTTGGGAAGAGGCTGCGCGTAACCGGCATGTAACATGAGTTTACCGGCTAACCACGGCGGGACCCAAGATTCGCCACTACGATGCTATCCTTGCGCGCTTGGGCGTGCTCACTTGATGGCACACAGGGTAACGTCACGCATGATTTTGGTCATCGATGTCGGCAATACTCGCCTCAAGTGGGCCTGGCTCACGAGCACCGGGCTATCCGATCAACAAGCCGTCGTGCATCGCGACGCCAAGCCGGGTATCTGGACCACCGCCTTGTTCGAATCCGGGCAAAAACCCAGCCGCGTGCTGGTGTCGAACGTCGCCGGACCGCTGATGGCAAAGGCGCTCACCCGCCTGACGAAGAAGAAGTTTCGCGTGAACATCGAGTTCGTCACTGCGGCCCGCGAGTTTCGCGGACTCACCAATGGCTACCTCGATCCCACACTGCTGGGAGCGGATCGCTGGCTGGCGCTGATCGGCGCTTGGATGCGGGCCAGATCGGCTCTGTGCGTCGTCGATGCGGGAACGGCCGTAAAAGTCGATGGCGTCGACAGCAACGGACTGCACCTTGGCGGCATCATAGCTCCCGGCATCCACATGATGCGCGAGTCGCTGATGAACAAGACCAGCGACATTGCCAAAGCGGCATTCAACAGCACTCCCTCGCTGGCAGGTGTTCTGGCCAACAACACCATCGCCGGGGTGTCGCGCGGCGCGGTGTACGCGCTCGCCGGCATGGCGGATCGCGCCGCCGAAGTGATCGCTGCGAGCACCAACCACACACCCAAACTATTCATCACGGGGGGCGATGCCAGCATGATCACAGGATCCATGCGTACCCACGGCGAGATCGTGCCGGATCTGGTGCTGCAGGGATTGGCGGTCATCGCGTCGCAGCCGCGGTAGGCGACCCCTTGCCCCGCGCGGTGCACTTGAGCTGAAGCCATGGCCCCGCCCGCTGCAGCAATGGCCTTCGCTTCCCACTCAGGCTGGGCGGCGATGGTGGTGCTCGGCAAATCCGCGGCGGGGCTTGAAGTGCTGGCTCGATCGCGGATCGAATTGATCGACACACATGATCCCGATTCCAAGCAGCCCTACCATGCCGTCGAGATGGTGTGCGTCGAGGAAGCGATGGGACGTTTGGACGGCTACATGGCGGTGGCCAAATCCATGGCACACCAAGCCATCCACGCCGAACGCGCGAACCTTGAGAAGCGAGGTTACCGGCTGATAGCCGTGGGCATCCTCGAGTCTGCGGCCCGCAAGACAAGCTCGCTCGCCTCGATACTGGCCTCGCATGCGGCGATACATGCAGCCGATGGCGATCACTTTAGAAATGCGTTGGCCGCCGCAGCGGAGCAGGACAGCCTGGCAGTGCGTCGAATCAAAGCCCGTGCGCTTGAAGACGAGACCGCCGCCGATCTCCGCCAGCCCGTACAAAAGCTGCGCGATACGATTGCAGGCCTTGGCCGCCAGGTTGGCGCGCCCTGGGGTGCGGACCAAAAGCAGGCCGCGCTTCTGGCGTGGCTCATGCTGTCGGGTCGATGCCCTTGAGCGGCGACTCACGACGCGATCATGCGATCTCGGGCGTGGCGGCGATCAGAGCCCGGGTATAGTCATGCCGGGGAGCTGCAAACAGTTCCTCGGTGGGTCCCTCTTCCACGATTCGACCCCGGTGCATCACATAGACGCGATCGGCGAGGGCTCTTATCACGTGCAGATCATGAGAGACGAATAGATACGCCACCTTCAGCCGATCCTTGAGTTCGGCCAACAACGTCAGAATCTGATCGCGCAGCAGCACGTCGAGCGCCGATACCGCTTCGTCGAGAGCGATCACCTTGGGTTCCGTGATCAGCGCGCGGGCGATGGCGATTCGTTGGCGTTCGCCGCCCGAGAACTCGTGCGGATAGCGCCGCGCATCGCCTGCCGACAGTCCCACTTGTTCGAGCATGGCGCCCACTCTGCGCCGGCGCTCCTCGGCATCCGGAGGCGTGTCCAGCAGAAAGAAGGGCTCCGCAATCAACCGTTCGACCGGCCACCTTGGATCGAAACTGCCGTAAGGATCTTGAAACACGGCTTGTATGGCGCGGCGCAAGCGACTCAAGCTTGCGCGATTGGCGCTCGAGAATTCATCGCCCAGCAATCGCACCTGACCGGATGAGCATCGCTCCAGCGCAAGCAGCACCCTCAGCAGGCTGGACTTCCCGGACCCGGACTCGCCGACCAGGCCAACGGCCTCGCCGGCATGGACGGTGAGGGAGACACCGTCGACGGCACGCAGCGGCGGCGCCGCGTGCCACAGCGAGCGCCGCTTGCGCGGGTATTCGTGCACGATGCCGCAAGCCTGCAAAACCGCGGCGCCCTTGGCGGCCGCGCCGCGCCTGGATGGCAATTTCGCGGCCGCCAGCAGCGAGGCCGTATACGGATGCACAGGATCGCGCAGAACCTGGAGTGTCGTCCCCTGCTCGACGATCTGTCCTGCTTGCATGACGGCGACCCTGTCAGCGAGCTGCGCAATCACCGCGAGATCGTGCGATATCAGCAGCAACCCCATATTGCGTGTGCGTACCAGACCCTTGAGCAGCAGCAACACCTGCGCCTGGGTGATGACATCCAGAGCGGTGGTCGGCTCATCCGCGATCAGCAGCGGCGGCGCCATGATCACCGCCATCGCGATCGCCGCCCGCTGCCGCTGGCCGCCTGATAGTTCATATGGAAGCCTGCCGAGATCGCCCTGCTCGCCGCTCAGACCCACCAAGTCGAGTGTCGCGCGCGCCAGCGAGCGAGCCTCGACCTTTGACGCCGAGCGGTGCACCCGCAACGTTTCAGCCACTTGATCGCCGATGCGCATCAAGGGATTCAGAGCGGTCATGGGTTCCTGGAAAACCATGCCGATATCGCGGCCGCGGATGCTCTGCATCCTGCCGTCGCTCATGCCGTTCAGCGGCTCGCCGCGCAGGCGCACCGTGCCCGTGGCCGCCGCGGCGGCGGGCAAGAGCCGCATGATCGCCAGCGCCGTCATCGATTTTCCGGATCCCGAGGCGCCAACCAGCCCGAGGATTTCGCCGGCGCCGATCTTGAGCGACACATTCTTGATCACCGGCGCCGCACCGACGGCGACATTCAGGGACTCGATCTCAAGGAGATTGGCGGCGCTCATTGCTTACGAGCCAGCGATTGCCGCAGGCCATCACCGAGGAGATTCAATCCCAATACGAATATCAGCACCGCGAGGCCCGGAAACAGCGCCAGGTATGGCGCCAGCGCGGTCAAGGTCTGCGCCTCGTTGAGCATGCGCCCCCAGCTGATTGTGGGTGGTTGCGCGCTCAGGCCGACATACGACAGGCCGGCTTCGGCGATGACTCCCAGGGAGAACTGTATGGTGCCCTGGATCACGAGCGATCCGATGAGATTGGGCAGTATATGTTCGCAGGAAATTCTTAGCGGCCCCTTGCCCGCGACGCGTGCGGCCAACACATAGTCGCGGGCCCACAGCTGCAGCGCGCCTGCGCGCGTGACCCGCGCAAACACCGGGATGTTGAATATTCCGATGGCGATGATGGCATTGACGGCGCCGGGACCAAACACGGCGGTGATCAGAATGGCGAGCAACAGGGCCGGGAACGCGAAAATCAGATCGTTGCCGCGCATCACGAGTTCATCGATCGCACCGCGATGTGCCGCAGCCAGCAAACCCGCGGGCACCCCCACGAACGAGCCGATCGCCACCGACAGCAGCGCCACTCCGACGGAAGTTTGCGCGCCGGCCATGATCATCGAGAGCACGTCGCGGCCGAGTTGATCGGTGCCGAACCAATGATGTTCACCCGGCGCCTGCAGCTTGTCGACTATGGACAGGATCACAGGGTCGTACGGCGTCCAGAATCGTGCGATGACGGCGATGGCGATGAAACTTGCGGTGATGATTGCGCCGGCGATCAAACCAAAGTTGCGCGGCCGGCGGATCATGGGCTGCGCGCCGCGCGCAATTGCGGGTTGATCAGCACGTAAGCCAGTTCGATCAAGAATGTGACCGTCACCACGGCGAATACCAGGATCACCACGACGCTCTGCACGACGATCAAATCGCGCTGCACGATGGCTTGAAACACCAACCGTCCCAATCCGGGGAGGAAAAAGACATTTTCGATGATCACGCCGCCCGCCAGGAGAAAGGAGAACTGCATGCCGAGGATGGTCAGGACGGGGATCAGCGCGTTGGGCAGGGCGTGCCGCCACAGCACTCGCCACTCGCCGGCGCCCTTGGCGCGCGCCGAGCGGATGTAATCCTCGTGCAGAGTGTCGAGCAGCGCGCCGCGCATCACCCGCGCCAGGATCGCCGCTTGCGGCATGGCAAGGGCGATCGCGGGCAGGGTCAACGACTTCAGCGCCGTCCAGAATCCGGCCTCCCAACCGGGAAAGCCGCCTGCGGAAACCCAATGCAGGCCAATGGCAAATAGCAGCACCAGCAACATACCCAGCCAGAAATTCGGGATCGCCAGCCCCATTTGCGTGAGTCCGCTCAAGACCACGTCGCTGGCGCGCCCGCGCCGCGCCGCGCCCAACAATCCGATGGGAAAAGCCAGCGCCGTGGACAACAACAAGGCGTACAGCGCCAACGGCAACGACACCTGCAGCCGTTCAGCCACCAGCGCGCTCACCGGCACGCGGTACGTGTAGCTCAAGCCGAAATCTGCGCGCAGCAATCCGGCAACCCAGTGCAGGTAGCGCTGCAGGGGCGCGGCATCGAGACCCAATTGGTGTCGCAGCAGGCCCACCGTATCCGCATCTGCCTGCAATCCCATCATGTAACGCACTGGATCGCCGGGCACGATTTGCACGATGACGAATACGATCGCCGTCGCGGCGAGCAGCGTTGCCGCAAGCACGCCGAGCCGCTCAACGACATACGAGCCTCCGAATCGGCGCCATACCAGACCCGCCAACAGCAAAACGCCCACCGCAAACACGATGCCGGCGCCTTGGTAAGGCCGGGCCGCCGGCGCGCCGTGCACGGCGCCGGCGCGGCGCGGCACGTAGCCGTCTTCAAGGTAGTGGGCGCGGCTCAGGTCGATGACGCCGAGCACATTGTCGAAGCCGATTCCCGGCAGATGCGCATTCCAGATGTCCAATCGCGGGTATTGGAACAAGAAGCCGTTGACCGCATCTGCGGCCAGCTTGCGCTGGATCTGCTGCAGCAAATCGCGCCGCTTCGCGGGATCGACGCTTTCGTCCAACGCGGCGATGAGTGCTTTGAAATCGGGATTCGAATATCCGAAATAATAGTCGTCGCGGGCGTAGATATCGTAGTCAAGCGGCTCGGCATGCCCGACGATGCTCATGTCGTAGGCATGGCGGCTGTAGACCTGATCCAGCCACTGCGCCCACTCGAGATTTTCAATGCGCAGCCGGATGCCGATCGTTGCCAGCTGCGAGGCCACAATTTCCCCGCCGCGGCGGGCGTAACTCGGCGGCGGCAGCTTCAAGGTCATGGAAAATCCCTGCGGGTATCCGGCCGCCGCCATGAGTTCTCTGGCCTTGGCGATATCATGCGGATACATGCCGGTGAGATCGACGTAGGCGGGATTGCGCGGCGGGAAATGGCTGCCGATCGGCGTGCCATAACCGAACATGGCGCCATCGATGATGGCGCGGCGATCCAGTGCGTAGGAAATCGCCCGCCGAACCAGCAAATTGCCCAGCGGCGCGACCCGCTCATTCAGCGCCAGTACGGTTTCCATTTCGGTGCTGCCGACGAACACGGCAAAACGCGGATCGGCGGCAAACTGCGAAAAACTCTCCGGCGCCGGATAGTTGGCAAACGCATCCACATCGCCCGCCATCAACGCAGCATAAGCCGCACTCGGGTCGGCGATGAACTTGAAGGTGACCTCGTCCAAGCCGGCGCGAACTCCGCGATAGTCCGGATTGCGCTCCAGGGTGATCGAATCGCCGCGCCGCCATCTTGCGAATCGAAATGGCCCCGTGCCGATGGGCCGGACGGCGTTGCCGGCGGCGGACTGCGGTGAAACCATCACGGCCGCTCCAAACGCGAGTGACTGCAGCAGTCCTCCGGAGCGGCGCTGCAGCGCAACTTTGACGGTGTTGGAACCGAGGACTTCGACGGAACGAATGGCGCCGAAGCGCGATCTCTGCGGATTGACCGAGCCGGCCGCGGTGATGCGGTCCAGCGAATATTTTGCCGCGGCAGCATCGAAGGGGCTGCCGTCGTGAAAGCGGGCGCCGGTAACCAGGTGGAATACATAGGTGAGGCCATCGTCCGAGATGTCCCAGGAGGCGGCGAGCCGCGGCAGCACCGAACCATCGGCGGCGAATTGCACCAATCCTTCGAGCACGTTGCCGTACAGAACCTCGGAAATGGCGGCGGCTGGATTTGCGGTGGGATCAAGAATCGGGGGTTCGAGCTGCATGCCGATGATTGCCTGCTCCCCGGCATGCACAGCCGGCACCGCGAGCAGCGGCATCGAGAGCCAGGCCAGAATCGCCGCTCGCTTGAAATTCATGCGGCGCCGAGCAGCAGCGATCGGGCGGCGATTGCCATCACCTTCGCGGAATTCACCATGTCTTCGATCCGCACGAACTCATCCGGCTGGTGTGCGATATCAAGAATTCCAGGGCCGTAGGCGATGCAGTCGCGCAGCTTGCCGATGCGATCGATGTGCTTCTGATCGTACGTGCCCGGCGAGCAGATGAATTCCGGCTCGCGGCCGATCACGCGGCGAATCGCTGCCGCGGTGCTGCGCGCCACCGGGCCGTCGCGATCGGCCATTGTGGGCCGCACTTCGAAAATGTCGCGAATTCGGTACGCGAAGCCGGCGCGGTCGCGCACCAACTCGTCGAGCAGGCCGCGTACCTCGGCTTTGACGCCGTCCATGTCCTCTTCAATGAGCACGCGGCGATCGATGACCATGCGGCAGGAGTCCGGCACGCAGGGAGCCGGATACCCGCTGGATTCCGCCGCTCCGCCGTGGAGCGAATTGATGTTCATGGTCGCGTGCCTGGCAGCCACGGGCACCACCGGCATATTCGTGCGCCGCGCGGCGAGCTTCGGGTAAAGATCGCGTTCCAGGCGATCGATGACGGCATACATGTGGCGCACCGCACAGTCGCCCAGGAACGGCATGGAGCCGTGCGCCATGCGTCCGAGCGTTTCGATTTCAGCCCACCACACCCCGCGGTGTCCGATGCACACGCGATCCACGTTGAGCGGCTCCGGAATGATGACGTGATCGACGCGCCCCGGCGAAAACCAGCCGCGCTGCGCCAGATAATGGACACCGCCGTAGCCGCCGGTCTCTTCATCGACAGTGCCGGATATTTCCAGAGTACCGGGGAGGTTCAGTCCCGAGTCGATCAAGGATTCGACCGCGATGAGCGAGGCCGCCAATCCACCCTTCATGTCGCAGGCACCGCGCCCATACACCATGCCGCCCTTGACGATGCCGGCGAATGGATCCAGGGTCCAGCCGGCTCCGGTTTGCACGACATCAATATGGCTGTTGAAGTGCACGCAGGGACCGTGCGCACCGCCTTCACGCCGCGCCACGACGTTGATGCGCGGGTGGCGCTCGTCATCGCCCGGCGTACCGGCCGCATGCACATACTCGACGGCGAAACCGCGCTTACCCAAGCGCCGGCCGATAAATTCCGCACAGGGTCGATAGGCATCGCCGGGCGGATTGACGGTGGGAAAACGAATCAGCTCGCGCGTCAACTCGATCAATTCGCCGCGCCGCTCGTCGATCATCCGAATCAATAGCTGCTGCGGATCTTGCGACATGTTGCTCAAGTGGAATGCCGGAAACGCGTCAGTGCCGCACGGCTGCGCGCCTGATCCGCCAAGGCATCGAGCCCAAGCTTCGAGTACACCGCCGCGAGTGCCGCGTTTACCGGCACGCCGTTGGGGTCGGCGTTGCGCCGCAGTTCCAGCATTTGTTGTGCGTCCGTAAGCCGCCGGGTTCTGATCGCGGCATCGAGCAGGATCTGCTCGAATAGATCGCGTTGCGCGTGGCTGCCGCCGGCCTCGCGCATCCGCGGTACGGCCACCGCCAATCGATCCCAGGCTCGGGCGTAGTCGCCTTGCGCATAGGCGTACAAACCCTCGCATCCCGGTAGCGCGACTTCCTGCCAGACCGCTCTGCTGAAATCCGGGGCGCAGCTTGCACGCCGGCGCACCGACTCCAACAGCGCTTCGGCCTGGCTTCGCCCGGCGCGCGCCAGGCCATAAAGATATTGCAGCGTCGGGAATGGCTGCAGCGTGTCGTCGGTCCGCGCTTCGAGATGATCGGCGAGATCCTGCCAGCGCGAACCGACATCGATGCCGGCAATTTCGAGTCTTGCCAACAGCGACACGGCTCCGATCTGATCCTGCGAATAATCCTTGGCGACACCCCAACAACGCTCATCATAGAGTCGGAGAGCTTCGCCATCACGCCCCTGGCTCAGATAAAACAGCGCCACATGCCACCACAAATGCGTGAGCATGAAGGAGTTCAACTGGGTCCAAGTGTCCGCGGCTTCCTCGAGGAACCTGGCGCCTTCGTCAACGCGCCCGCGCGTCAACAACACATGCGCCAGCGCATGCTGTGCCCACGGCTCCTTGCGGCGCATTGCGAGCGCGGTGCACGCCGCGGATTCGGCTTCTTCGAGCAGATGGCATTGCTCGTAAGCGAACGCCGCCATGCCGTGAAAATAGGGTATATCGGCATTTGCAGACGCGACCTTCAAGGCGGTCCGCAGCATCGCCGGCGCATCGCCGCGATTGAATTCAAAGTACTGCTGCGTCTTGACGACGACGAGATCCCGCGGGAATTCATCCGCCGTCTGATCGCCGAGGCGCATCGCGAGCTGCGCATCGTCATCCACCCAGGCGCGCAGCAGCGCCGTGTTGAGCTGCTCGCGCCGCGTGGCCGGCGGCGCCGAGTGCTCCGCTGCGGCCAGGTACTTAGCCGCTCGCCGGCCCGCCTCGGGCGCCTCGAGCAGCATCCACAGGATTCCTGCATAGGTATTGGCCAGGCATGAATCAGGATCCGCCTCCGCGGCCCGCACGATGTTCTCGGCGCGGGTCTCGTACGAGAGATAGCCGCCCACAAAATCATCGATGGCGCGCAGCGTGTCTTCGCGCTGTCCCGTGACCGGGTTACCGAGTTGGTCTCGCTGCATATGCCGATGATACCGGAGCGTCGCACGCCGCGAGCTTCGGCATGGGAATCACGGCGAAGAAGCCAATTCGAGCGCCTCCAACCGAGGTCCGGCCAATCTACCGATTCGTACCGACGCGTCGTACAGCACCACGCCGAACACAATCAGTGCGATCAGCAAAGCGATAGACGCTTTTACGTGACGCGACTCGAAACGGCGCATTGCGGATGCGAATGCAATCAGGCCGAGCACGGCGGCAACCACGATGATTGCATCGACGCTGGCCCGCTGCCAGTAGCTGCCTCCCAGGTGCAGCCACATTCCAAATTCATCGAAAGTCAGTGCCATGGCGACGCCGTAGGCCAATGCGGCAACGCGCAATTCCCGCTTGTCGCGGGTGCTGAACAGAAGAAACGCACCTACCCCGGCGAGCAGGAAAATTCCGTAGTTCAAATGATGGACATGCGTCCCGTTTAGAAAGAAGTACAAGTTCGGCATGAGGCGCGACATGATCAGGAAAACCGCCGTGCGCGCCACTATGAAAGTAATAATGAAGCCGAATAGAGCGAGGCGCGCGAGCCGCGCCGACTCACTGCACAGCCAGCTGCTCGATTCACTGCTCGATTCGCCGCTCGATTCGCTGGTCGATTCGCTGCTATCTTGGGTATCCACGGGCGCATTGTAGCGCGCCGGTGATCGTGCTTCCCTGCGCTTGGGACGGCGGGCGGCCGCCCGCCGGGCCACCGTCCGTCCTTGGACGATGGCCGCTTTCCGCTTTATAGATGCCTGATATCTGGACCGCTGGCGACTAGTGGGCCTTGCCGCCGAACACGTCATTCATGACCAGAGAGGTCGCGTCGCAGGCATGGTTCAAGCAAGACAGGCCAAAGCCCGCTTCCAACGTGCGCAGCAGCGAGAAATGATCATAGGGCACGCTGCTCACCGCGCCGTTGGCCGCGTAATTCGTTTCGACGAGGAATACCACGCGGTTGGCCGCGTTCGAGTAGTCGTTTTCGTCCCAGACCAGGACGATGGCGTTGCGCCCATGCCGCCAGGACTTGGAGGCCTTGATGCCATTGACGATCTTGGCCACTTCGGCATCGCCCTGCTGGACGGTCAGGTTGGTTGCCGTTGAGTTGTTGGTGGAGCAAATCGTGGTGCCCCCGGACACGAAGCCATGCATGTCGTGACACTGATTGGGGACGATGAAGGAGAAATTCGGCGTTCCATCCTCCGAGTTCAGGTCCGCCCACAGCCCATTCGGGCCGTCGAAATCAACCACTTGATCGAGGCTCAAGTTAGCGTCATCGCCACTCTCGACGTTTTCGAAATAGACGAACGGGTTGTGTTTGACGGCATACAGCTTCTGAATATTGGTCGCCGGCGTGGGCGGGCCGCCATTCACGTAAAACACCGATGCCGGACTCAAATTGGAAAACTCGCCGTCCGAGTAGTTGACGCCGAAGACGCCGGGAACTATGGCCGGCAGGCTTTCTTGATAGCTTTTCCAGGACTTGCCCTTCGCCACCAATTGGTCGGCAATCGATTGCGGAGTGAACGGCGCGGCCGGATAGTTGCGCAGAGCGCAGTTGTTGGCGGCCGGCGGATTGCCCCCCAATGATATTTGCCCGTTGCAATCGGTCGATGTGTTCGCGGTTGCGACCACCGGATTGTCGAGGCCTTCGACCGAAATCGGCGTGAAGGCATGGCCGCAACCGCTGCTGGGTGCATGGTCCTGGCAACCGAAGCCATTGATCCAGACCGGCCAATAATCGTTCGCAAGGCCGAAATTGGAACCGCCCACGATCTCTAGATAGTTCGGGGCGCTGGGATGGCCGACCGCGAAATACTGGGTCGCCTGATTCACCTGCGCGGCGTATTGATTTATGAACGGCGCGTTGGGATTGTTGAGGATGTCGGTATTGGTCTGATTTTCCATCATGATCAAGAAAACATGCTCCAGGTGTCCGAAATCGCTTTTCGGGTGATCCTTATCCCCGGCGCCGGCGGTGCCGGCGGCCAACGTGGTCGCCGCCAGCGTGAGCAATGCCTTTCTCATAAGTTTCATTTGCAGGGCTCCTGATTGAGGTTGGACAGGGCCTGGCATTCTTCATCAGGGGCATAACCGATTTATTGCAGTTCCATTGCGGGATCGCGTCACGCTCGGGCGGCTCACGATGCACCGAGTATTTTTTTCAATTTTGGCTCCTGCCGCGGGGTCCGGCGCCTTGGGTCCCGCATGATTTCCCAAGGGCCGATCCATGCGTAAACTAAGCGGATTTGGCCATCAGGATTTCTATGCTGCGGAAGCTGGCTCTGCTCGCTGCCTGCGCGCTGTCGATGACTCGCGCGCCCTCGGCGCATGCGCAGACATCGCCCATTCCGCAGGCAAACTATACGGTGGCTGGAAGCTGGCGGCTGGGCGGCAATGGTGGCTGGGATGGCCTGGCATTGCAGGCCGGCGGCGCCAGACTATTCGTCAGCCGGGGCGATCATGTCGATGTCGTGGATACAGGCAACGGCAAATTGGCGGGGACCATTCCGCGCACCGCGGGAGTGCGCGGTATAGCTTTCGCGCCGCCGCTGAAGCGCGGCTTCACCAGCAATGGCGAGGCCAACACCGTCACGGTGTTCGAACTCGGCACACTGCGCGTTACTCATGAGGTGCCGGTGTCGGGAACGATGCCGGACGCCATCCTGTACGAGCCGCTGCGGAATCAGATTTATACCGCCAATCGCGAATCGGCGAATATCTCGATCCTGGACGCCACCACGCTGCAAATCGTGGCGACCGTGCCGCTGCCGGGCCCACCCGAGTTCATGGCAACGGACGAGGCCGGTCACGTCTTTGTCAATATCGACACTGCACCGGGCACCCTGGTCCTGATTGATGCCAAAACCCCCACCGTGAAGAGCAAGTGGTCGTTGAAGGAATGCGCGAACCCCACCGGGCTTGCGCTCGATGCGGCCAATCATCGATTATTCT
>DATMRC010000007.1:0-6836 GCA_035567075.1 Steroidobacteraceae bacterium | reverse complement strand
ATCTGGCTCACGGCGGGCCGGCTGCCGCTGCCGGCAAACGACCAGATATTGTTGATCAACGCGCCAAAGGTCCATGTATCGCCGGACCACTGCGCCGCCGCGGTCGGCCCGGCGCCCCACTTGCCCTGCCCCAAGGCATCGTTGCTGGCGCTCGGGATCAGAAACACCGGTCCGACACCCCACACGAGACGTCCGGTCCGGGCGGGCGAAAGAAATGCGGAAAACTGCGTGTCGCCCGCACCATTGGCCGGGGTCGCGCCGGGAGCCAGTGCCGGCTGGGAGATGAGCGGCAGGACGGTGCGTGTAATGACGCTCCAGTCGGCATTCAGGGCAAACGGAATTACCGGCTGAATGGTCAATGTGTCCTGCGTTTTATTCTCCGGCCCCACATTCAAGCCGGCATCGTAGATAAACTGCACATTGATCAGATTCGCGAGAGGGTTCTTGGCCTCTCTGGCCAGCGACTGCGCGTCCTGCGCCCATGCGGGCAAGGCACAGGCAGCAAGGAGCACCGCGGTCGCAAAGCGGTGGCAGATGTGTTCGCGTGCCATCCAGCGCATACGGCATACTCACATATTTGACCGGTGCGCGCCGATGCTGACCCTGTATAGCACTGCGCTGTCCGCCAATGGACGCAAGGTCTTGGCGGTCGGCGGGCAGCTTGAACTCGATATCGATGTTCGTCGAGTGAATGTGTACCGCGGTGAGGGCCGCGCTCCCCAGTATCTGGCGATAAACCCGAGCGGCAAAATTCCAACCTTGGTGGACGGGGATCTCACGCTGTTTGAGTCAAATGCAATACTGCAGTACCTCTGCGAGGCGCATGGCGGGTTCCGCTTGTGGTCTCGCGAGGCCAAGCTGCGCGCCCGAATAGCACGCTGGCTGTTCTGGGAAAGCGCGCACTGGCAGCCAACGCTTGGGGTGCTATTGTCGCCCTGCGTCGGCCATCGCCTGCTGCCGAATGTCATTCCAGCGCCCGCCGCGGGGCCGGATTGGGATGCAGATACGCTGGCGCCGCTGCTGGACCTGCTCGGCGCGACTTTGAGCGCGTCTCGCTTCCTGGCTGGCGACGAGCTCACCATTGCGGACTTCGCGGTGGCCGGAATGGTGACCTATTTTTCTGTGGCGGGCTTTCCGTTCGACAAATACCCGGCCTTCAACGCATGGTACCGGCGCATCGAGATGCTCGACGCGTGGCGCGCGACACAGGAGCCGTTGTGGTCACTGCGCCGCTAATTCCGCGGGCAACCCCGGTTCGCCAATCAACCAGGGTGCCGAAAACATCGAAGAAAAGCGCCTTGACCCCGTCGCAGCCCGTCATTGCCGCATGCTAGCCTGCAGGTGATGTAAGAGCCTTGAGGAACAGATAGTAGAACTCCAGACCCTTGTAAAACGAGTCGACTCTGACACGCTCATCCTTGCCGTGCGCGCGTTCGTCGTCCCGATCGATCGCTACGCCGCAGATTCCGTAGCTGGGAATACCGGCATTCGATGTATACACGCTGTCCGACGCACCCACCTCCATGATCGGTATCACAGCCGCCCCCGGCCACAGTTTTCCCGCGACGCCGCGCAGCGCGTTCATGACATCGTCGCGCAGCGGCGCCGGCGCCATCGGCTTGCGATCCGTGCCGTGATCGGCTACTTCTCCGGCGCTGTTTCTGGTTCGAACGCTGAGCTTTGGATCATTGAACAGCTTCACCAATGTCAGGCGAATTTCCTCTTGGGAATGCCCGGGGAAGATGCGGCAGTTGACGTTGGCCTCGGCGCGCTGCGGCAGGGCATTGAGTGCATGACCGGCACTCAACATGGTTGCCACGCAGGTGGTGCGCATGGTTGAGTTCCAGGCCGGATCCTGCGACAAGCGCTCGATCGCCGCCGGGTCGGGCGGCGTGGTCAAGATGGCGCGCATATCCGCGGCGATCTGATGTGTCTCGAGTTTGGCCATCTGGCTGAAGTATTCGCGCGTGACGGCATTCAATTCGAACGGGAACGGCGACTTCTGCAAAACAGCGAGGGCGTCCGCGACGTGGTAAATCGCATTGTCCGGCGTCGGCAAGGAACTGTGTCCGCCGGCGTTGGTCGCGAGCACTTGGTAGTCCGCATAGAGTTTCTCGGCGGCTTCGAATTCCACCGCCGGCGGATTGTCGGTCCTGACCGTGCCGGAATCCGGATTCAGCGCATATTCGGCGTCGATCAAATCGCGATGATTCTTGAGCAACCAATCCACGCCGTTCGATCTGCCGCCTTCTTCGTCAGCAGTGAGCGCCAGAATGATGTCGCGGTCGGGGACGAAGCCTTCCTTGCGCATGCGGATGAAATTCGCGACGGCAATGGCATCGCTATTCTTCATGTCCTGCGTGCCGCGGCCGTAGTAGTAGCCGTCCTTTTCCACGAACTTGAAGGGGTCGGTGGTCCAATCCCGGCGTTGCGCCTCGACGACGTCCAAATGCGCGATGATCAAGATCGGCTTGAGTGTCGATCCGGCCTTGCCGCGAAATCGCGCGACCATATTGCCCTTGCGATCATTGGGACCGAGCACCACGACATCGGCCTCGGCAAACCCCGCGTCCAGCAGCCGCTGCGCCATGGCTTGCGCAGCCACGGTGGTGCTGCCGACAGAATCGGTGGTGTTTATTTCGATGAGCTGTTTGAAGATGTCGTGCCCGATCTTCTGCGCGACGGCGTCGCTGTCGGACTGTGCGGGCCGCGAGAATTGCGGCGCAAGCGCGCAAAGCAGCGCGGCCAGCGAGCCTACGGCAGCGTGGCAGCGACCGCTGATCAGCTTCGCGGCGCCTTCGATGCGGGCGGCGGCGCCTTCGATGCGGGCGGCGGCGCCTTCGGGGTGGAGCGAACCGGCATCAATTCAACCGAAAAACTATACTGGTGTTTCTCGCCGGGCTGCAGCGCGCCGACTCCGACCACATTACGGGCGATCTTCTCACCCTGCTGGTTGCTGATCGACACCACCACGCAGTATTCGCACTGTTCGCCGCGCCCGGCGTGATGAATCGAGCCCTCGATGCGCATCGCCGAAACCGACTTGGTCTGCGGCTCGGCATTGACGGTATTGAAGCGCAGGTGATGCTGGCATCCCGGACATATGTTGGCGCTCTGCAAGACCGTTGCCTTGCAGTGCGGACATACCCGGGTTGCGCCCACGGTGCTCGGGCGAGCCACGCTCATCAGAAAGGCTCCTAGCTGCCGTTGCTCACCGAGCCCGTTTTGATTTTGCCTTTGTCGTCTTCCCAGCCAAATTCGACATGCCCGCGCATGCGCGAACCGGCGGCAACGGTAATTGATCCTGCCTTCACGTCGCCGACGATGATGCCGCCCTCGAGCACGTCGACTCGTTTCGCGGATTCGATGTTGCCCTGCAATTCGCCGCCGACCACGACGATGCCCGCCAGCACCTGGCCGGTCAGATGCGCGCCGGAATCCATCGTGAAGTTGCCGTCGATGCGCACGTCGCCTTTGAAGCGGCCGGCCATTCGCACATTGCCCGAACCCTCGATCTTCCCTTCGATCGAAAGGCCCGAGGCAATCGTGGATTCCCCGCCTTCGACTGCCGTTTTGGGGGTCGGGCGGCGCGGCGAAACAGCCAATCCAGAATCGCCGATGCTGCGTTCCAGCCCACCTCTGTCCAGCGCCGTCGCCGATGGAGGAACGGATGAACCCGCGGGGGCGGGCGTGGGGTTTTCTTTCCAAAGCGCCATAAAATAATTCTCCGCTAATGTGAGGCTCAAGCGTACACGCTAACGCCGCCCTATGTCATCGGACACCTGTCTTTGAATGGAGACGGAATCCGGGCCCCGCATGCGCCGTGGACTATAATGACCTCAAATCCAAGACAGGGGCATTAACTTTTGTTTCAACAACTTGAGCGCCTGAGCGCCGATTCGATTCTCGGATTGATGGCCAAGTATCGAGCCGATCCCCACGCCGAAAAAGTCGACCTTGGGGTGGGTGTGTACCGCGATCTGAGCGGCAATACACCCATCCTGGACTGCGTCCGCAGGTCGGAAAAGGAGGTTTTGGCCGCCCAAACCACCAAGTCCTACGTGGCCGCCGCAGGCCGCGAGGAATTCAACAGCGCAGTGCAGGAATTGGTGCTTGGCGCGGCGCACGCAGCGTGCCGTGATCGGCGCGTGAGCACCGTGCAGACGCCGGGCGGATGCGGTGCCTTGCGGCTGGGTGCGGAGCTGATTCGAGCGTCCGCGCCTGCTGCCGCGGTGCGCCTGAGCGATCCCACCTGGGGTAATCATTCGCCGCTGTTGGGCAGCGCCGGGCTGCGGCTCGAGCGCTATCCTTACTACGATCCGCGGGCCCATGAGCTGCGCTTCGAGGCGATGATGCAAAACCTCGAGAAGGCACCGGCGGGCGACGTGGTTCTGATTCATGCCTGCTGCCACAATCCAACCGGCGCGGATCTACAACCCGAGCAGTGGCAGGCATTGGCAGAGCTGCTGCAGCGTCGCGCGCTGATTCCGTTTTTGGACCTGGCGTATCAGGGATTTGGTTCCTCGCTCGACGGCGACGTCGCCGCTGTGCGCATGGTTGCGCAGCTCGTGCCGGAAGCGCTGATTGCAGTGTCATTTTCCAAGAATCTGGGGTTGTATCGCGAGCGCGTCGGCGCCCTTGTCGTCGTCAGCGAAAACGCAACCCGCTCCGATGCCGTCCTCAGCCATACGCTGCAAATCGCGCGCGGCATGTATTCCATGCCGCCGGATCATGGCGCGGCGGTTGCCGCACGCATCTTCGCGGATCCGGCGCTGCGGCGCGATTGGCTCCGCGAACTCGACGCCATGCGCACGCGGATTCAAGAAATGCGCGCAGTCTTGGCGCAGCGGCTACGGGAGGTAACGGGCGATGGCTCGTTCGAATTCATACGCGCGCAGCGCGGCATGTTTTCCCTCCTCGGCGTGTCCGCGCGAGCCGTCGAGCGGCTGCGTGACAGGCATCACATTTACATGACCACGGACAGTCGCATGAATCTGGCGGGCATCATGCCGCACAATGTGGATTACGTCGCCGCGGCGTTCGCGGCGGAGCGCACGTCTTGAACCCGCGCGCCGTGCAGTCTTAGCTGGCCAAGGCTTGGCTGAGTGCGGTGATTTCCGCCGCGGAATCCTGCATCACCGCCAGGGTTTTCGATTCGGTCAAGCCAAGCCGCCACGCGGCGGGCAGGGTTTGCAATTCGCGTTCGAGGCCGGCGACGTCCGTGCCATATGAGACCATGAGAATGGCGACGCCGACCACGTCGGTCAAATTCGGCGGGTCCCCGTCGGGTCGGGAGAAATCCTCCTGTCCCACCGCGTGCGCCATCGATTCCGCGAAATCCCAGTTCTCCAGAATCGCCTTGCCGATGCTCGGATACCATTCGCTGACGATGTCGTTCAACGCGATCTCGCTGGCAAACAGCTCCGGGTGATCGGCGGCGCGCGTCAATATGTAAAGCTTGCCGATGCCGTGCATCATCCCGGTCAGCATCGCCTCATCCGGGTTGACCTTGCTGCAGGTCCTCGCCAGTATGAAGGCATACGCGGCCACATAGGTACTGCGCTCCCAAAGATCGTTCAGGTGCGGCGCCAAGCTCGCCAATTTATTGCCAAGACGGATCTGCGTCATCGCGAAGGACATCGACGCGCTGCGCACCATGTTGTAGCCGATGCGGTTGATCGCCGTGCGCAGATCGGTGACCGCGCGCCCGCTGCGATTGATCGACGCGGAATTAGCAATACGCAGCAGCCGTGCCGCCAGGGCCGGCTCCGATCCGACCACCCGGCAAACCTGATCCGTCGAGGACTTGGCGTCCGCCAGGACGCGCCTGACTTTGACGGCTATCTCAGGAAATGACGGAAGATCGACATGGCCGCGTGACAAATCGGCGGCCAGGGTGCGAACGAAATCAAATTCAGCTTGAGATGTGGGCTGCACAAGACCCGGAAGATCGACAGCAGCGGGCCATTCTTGAGGGTGATAATCGACTATCTTGCGGCCCGGCTCCTGAAACGCTGACGCACCTCACCGTTCTGCGACCGCTCCGTGTAGTGTCCGGCGCAATAACGTGCTATCACATCGCGCCAAAATGCCACCGAGCCGGGATGGCGCAGATACTCGACGATTTCCCATTCCCCGGCAAACCGATCGAAAATCAGGGTCGCGGCGTCGCGGCCGATGCCCGCTCTGCGATGCTGATTGCGCACGAAGAATTCCGACATCCTATAGTTTGCGGTTTTTTCACCCGCCGCCGGAATTCGCGGACGCGTCACCAGCGCGAAACCCACGGCATCGCGTCCCTTGAGAATCAACAGCGGATGCGATTGGTCGTTGGAGAACCAGTTCGCGAAGATCTCGTCTTGGTGCGGATTGCCCGGATCAAGGACCGAAAACAAACCGGTGTTCAAGTCGGCTAAGGAATCGATGTATTCGCCGTAGACACTTTGGATCCACTCGCGATCCTGCTTCGAACGTCTGACATCGCGAATACTGACGAGCAACGAAAGTGCATCCTCAATACTAAAAAAGACACAGCCCGGACGAACGTGCCTGCTGGCAGCCCGCCCGGGCATGTGGGTTCAACTGCGAGCGCGAATTACGGCTTCGCAGCTGATGCAGCACTGGCAGCTGCATCGGCAGCGGCGCTGGCAGCAGTAGCCGAGTCAGCAGCAGCGGGCGCGGCCGGCGCGGCGGCCGGAGGAGGCTCAGCAGCGGCCGGGGCAGGAGCCTCGGTCTTGCTGCCGCAGGCACTCAGCATGAATGCAGCGACAAAGGCGCTTAAAGCAAGTTTGGTCTTCATCTATCGATACCCCAGAAATTTTAAGGATAAATATTTA
>DATMRC010000006.1:0-68749 GCA_035567075.1 Steroidobacteraceae bacterium | reverse complement strand
CTCGTTCAAGATCTCGATATCAGGAAGCTCGATCTTTTGACCGAGGAAATCGCGCTCTCACAATCCACCGAGCGCGCCGCCGAATTGCTGCAAGGGCAGATTCGCGGTCGGATTGTCGTCAACACCAACCGCTGACCGGCGGAATAGTGTCCACCAGAAATCCGGACACTGTCCGCGGACACATTGCGTGGGCGGTAAGAAAATAAGATAGGCGAAAACAATGAGTTACAGCGGCGATGCGCCTGGCATGGCACTTGCTCTGTCCTCGGTATGGGGCGTTGTTCATGCGCATTGATGCTGATGGTGCTGGCGGCGCGGTTCGCGCCGGCCAACGATTTGAAGCAGTACTACGAGCTCGCCCTGACCCGCGACACGACCCTGGAATCAGCCCATTTCCAACGCGACGCGCTGATTGAAGCGCGGCCGCAGGCGATTGCACAGTGGCTGCCGCAAGTTGCGGCTAATGCCACGGCGGCGCGCATCCGCGCAGGATTCGACAACGGGCCGGCTTTGGGGAGCCAGGCTGCGGATTGCGCCATCAGTTCCACTGGCGGTACGCAGTACTGCTACGGTACCGCGCACACCCTCGGACTCAACATGACGCAAACCCTGTGGAGCTTCCAGGCCTTCAGTCAATTGAAGGAAGCAAATTTTCAGGTAGCCGCGGCCGAGGCCAGTTTCCAGGGCGCTCAAGAGAGTCTGGTGCTGCGAGTAGCCGTGGCGTATTTCGGGATTCTGTCGGCTGCCGATCAGCTCGCGACCAATCGCAGCGAACGCGAAGCATTCGCGACGCTCTTAAACCAAGCCAAGGTGCGCGAGCAGACGGGCGTCGGTCCGCGCAGCGACGTGGAACAAGCACAGGCATTCTACGATGCGACGGAGCAAAGCGTCATCGATGCGCAGAATGCCCTGGATGATGCAAATCTCCTCATGGCCCAGATCATTGGTGAGCGGGTGTCGGCGGTGGCGCCGCTGCGCGAGGACATTCCCTTGCTGGCTCCTGAGCCTGCGTCCGCCGACGACTGGGTGGCATCGGCGCGGCAGGACAACTTCGACGTGCGCACCGCCCAGCTGAAAATGGAGGCGGCGTCGCGCGACATCTCGGTTCAGCGCGGCAGAGGCCTGCCCACGATCTTCCTCACCGGTTCCAGTTCGAGGATCACGGAAAATCAGGTACTGGGCGGCAATCAAAAGCTGGACAGCGTCGGGGTCTCCTTCAGCTGGCCGCTGTTCCAGGGCGGCGCGGTGGCGTCCGCGGTTCGCCAATCGCGCGCGCTATATCGCGAGGCGCAGGTTGCCTACGATGCGGCTCAAAGAGACACCGAGCGCAACACCCGGGCGGCGTTTCGCGGCATCGTCAGCGGCATTCAGCGCATTGCCGCGACACGCCGTGCCGTCGAATCAAGCGCGCACGCCGTGGAAGCGATGCGCCGCAACGTCGAGTTCGGCACCGGAACCGAATTCGAGCTGCTCGATGCGCAAAACAACTATTACACGGAACGGCGCGCCTACAGCCAGACGCGCTACGACTACCTGACGAACGTGTTGACGCTCAAACAACAAGCCGGCCGCTTGACCGAGCGGGACCTGCTGGCCATCGACGATCTACTCATTGAGAGCGCTAAATGAGCATGCGACTGTTACCCAAGGAACCCATCATGCTTCGCGATACATCGGCTCAGGATCGCGTGATCGACCCGCAGAGTCCTCTCAAGCGCCACCGCAAGGTCATCGTCGCCGCGCTGGCACTAGCCTTGGCCCTCGTCGTCCTTGCCGTATATCTGATGCGGTATTCGGGCGCCGCGGTCTCGATTGACCGCTCCCGCGTGGCCATTGCGACCGTGGAGCGCGGCAACTTCGTGCGCGATATCGCGGCAGACGGACAGGTCGTGGCTGCGGTCAGCCCCACGCTGTATGCCAATGCGCTCGGCACCGTCACGCTCAAAGTGCATGCGGGCGATACCGTGGTCAAGGGACAGGTACTGGCCGTCGTGGACAGCCCCGACCTCAACGCAAAACTGTCGCAGGAAGACGCGACATTGGTGGGCCTGCGCCTCGACTGGCAACGCGCGACGCTCGAGGCGGATCACAAATTGGCGCAGCTGCGCGATGCCTTCGAGCAGGCCCAGGTCGATCTGAAGACCGCGCAGCGCGAGCGCGACCGCAGCCGCAAGGCTTACGAACTCGGCTCCTACTCGGAATTACAGGCGCTCAAGGCGGAGGATTCGCTGGAGAAAGCGCACTTCGCGTTCGAGCAGGCGAAAAGCAACTACGAGTCGCAGCCCAAGCAGAACCACTTCGATATCGACAGCAAGAAGGCGCTGCTCGATCGCCAGCAATATCTGGAGACGGATCTCAAGCGCCAGGTCGATGGCCTGAACGTGAAGTCCCCGGTGGACGGTCAGGTCGGCCAGGTGCAGGTGGCGGATCGCGCCAGCGTCGCGAAGGATGCGCCGTTGCTCACCGTCGTCGATCTATCGGCGCTCGAAGTGGAGATAAAGGTTACGGAAAGCCTGGCGCGCGACCTGCGGCCCGGAATGAGCGCGGATCTCGACGGCGGCGGACATCATTGGCACGGCAGCGTGAGCGGCGTGTCGCCCGAAGTCGTGGCCGGACAGGTCGCCGCTCGCTTACGCTTCGGCGACGAAAAGCCTGCCGGCCTTCGCCAGAGCCAGCGATTGTCGGTGCGCATCTTCATCGACCGGCGCGACAACGTGTTGATGGTCGATCGCGGCTCCTTCGTCGATCAGGAAGGCGGAGGATTCGCCTACGTCATCCAGGGCAATATTGCCGAACGCCGCCCGGTGCGGCTCGGCGCCGCCAGCATCGCCAAGGTCGAGGTGCTCGAGGGCTTAGGCGTAGGCGATCAGATCGTCGTTTCCGGTACCGACGCATTCAACGGCGCACAGCGCGTCATCTTGAGCCACTGAAAATCAAATCCACCTGCCCAGTGAGGCCACATCATGCTGAAAATGACTCACCTTTCCAAAGCCTACCGCACCGAAGTCGTCGAAACTTTCGCGCTGCGGGATTTCTCGATACATGTGCGCGAGGGCGAGTTCGTCGCCGTCACCGGACCCTCGGGCTCGGGAAAGACCACCTTTCTGTCGATTGCCGGACTGCTCGAGGAATTCAGCGGCGGCGAGTACCAGTTGGATGGCGCCAATGTGCGCGGCTTGAACGACAATCAGCGCTCGCGCCTGCGCAATGAAAAAATCGGCTTCATATTCCAGGCCTTTAATTTGATTCCCGACCTGAACGTGCAGGACAACGTCGACGTGCCGCTGCGTTATCGGGGATTCAACGCCGCCGAGAGACGCCGCCGCATTCAGGAGTCATTGGGCCGCGTCGGATTGTCGGCGCGTGCCCGCCACTACCCTGCGGAGCTCTCGGGCGGGCAGCAACAGCGCGTCGCGATCGCGCGGGCGCTCGCGGGGTCGCCGCGCCTGCTGCTGGCGGATGAGCCCACCGGCAATCTCGACACGCAGATGGCCCGCGGCGTCCTCGATCTGCTCGAGGAGCTGCATCGCGACGGTGCCACCATCGTGATGGTGACGCACGATCCGGAGCTCGCGGTTCGCGCGCAGCGCGAGGTACATATCGTCGATGGTCAGGTGGTCGACCTGGCGCCGCCGCCGCGCCTGGTGACGGCCGCGAACGCACATCCTTAAAGGAGGTCCCGTGTTCTACTACTACCTCGGTCTGGCGTTGCGCAGTCTCAAGCGCAACCTCGTGCTCACGGTGCTGATGATTGCCGCCATCGGCGTCGGGATCGGCGCATCCATGACGATGCTGACGATGTTTCGCGCGATGGATCATGATCCCATCCCGCAAAAATCCCGACAGCTGTTCACCGTGCAGGTTGACAATTGGGGACCTAAAGCAAAGGGAAAAATCTTCAACGACAAGGAGAATCTGCAGACGCAGTTGAGCTATATCGATGCGCTGGGTCTCATGAACGCGCACGCGGCGCATCGGCAATCCGCAATGTATGTGACGGGTGCGGCGCTGACGCCCTCGAATCCGGACTTGCTGCCCTTCCAGGTGCAGATTCGCGCGACTTATGCGGATTTCTTTGGCATGTTCGGCACGCCGTTCCTGATGGGCGCGCCCTGGACGGCGGCTGACGATGCGGCGCACGCCGATGTGGTGGTGCTGTCTCGCGAACTCAATGACAAGATTTTCGGCGGCGCCAATTCAGTCGGCAGGACGGTCAATCTCGACAATCACGAGTATCGCGTGGCCGGCATCATGGACCGTTGGGAGCCGATCCCGAAATTCTACGATCTCAACAACGACACGTTCGGCAAGAGCGAGGACGTGTTTCTGCCCTTCACGCGCGCGATCGACGGTCAAATGGTCACCTGGGGCAACAATAATTGTTCCGGCGCCGCGTTGCCCGGGTCGGGGTTTGAAGGACGCCTGCGTTCCGACTGCATCTGGCTGCAGTTTTGGGCCGAGCTTCCCACCGCGGCGGATGTCGAGCGCTATCGATTCTTCGTCAACAACTATGCGGCGGATCAGCAGCGCAGCGGCCGCTTTACGTGGCCGCCGCACACCAAGATACGCGATGTGCGCGAGTGGTTGGTCCACGAACACGCGGTTTCCGATGAGGTGCGGATTCTGGTGATGGTGTCATTCAGTTTCTTGCTGGTCTGCCTGCTCAACGCCATGGGGCTGATGCTGGCGAAGATCATGGGGCGCGCCGGCGATATCGGTGTGCGGCGCGCTCTTGGCGCCAGCCGCCGCGCGATTTTCGGGCAATGCCTGATCGAGGCCGGCGTCATTGGTTTTGCCGGTGGATTGCTTGGACTCCTGTTAACGGCGCTGGGTCTGATGGGTCTGCGGGCGCTGTTGTCGGAGCAAGTGAGCCGTGTGACTCATTTCAGCGCCACCGACATTGCCATCGGGGTGACGCTGGCAGTGGTCGCAACCACCCTTGCGGGCCTCTATCCCACCTGGCGCGCCGCGCAAGTTCAGCCGGCCTGGCAACTCAAAGCTCAATAGGGGAAAAATCCATGGAAATTCGTCCCATTCTATCGGCCATGAGCCGCAACAAAGTTGGCGCAATTCTGATCGCCGTGCAGATCGCGATCACCCTCGCGATCCTTTGCAACGCGCTGTTCATCATCGAGCAGCGGGTGGCATCCAGCAAACGCCCCAGCGGCGCGGACGAGGCCAACGTATTCGTGATCGGTAACCAGTGGGTGGGCAATCCTCCGGACCTGTCGGCGCGACTGCAGGGCGATCTTGCCGCATTACGAGCACTGCCAGGGGTCGTGGATGCATACGCCAGCAACTCCTTTCCGCTCAACGACGGCGGTTCGACGACCGGCGTTAGTCTGAATCCCGACCAGGAGACGCCGACGGCCTTGGCCGCCCTGTATTTTGCCGACGAGCATACGCTCGAGGGATTGGGCCTCAAATTGATCGCCGGACGCAACTTCACGTCCGGCGAGATTGCCGATAAGGCGGGTTACACCGATTTTATACAGCCGCCCGGGCTCATCATCACCCGCGTCCTGGCAGAGAAGCTGTTCCCGAACGGCAATGCGGTCGGGCAGTCCATCTACGATGAAGCCCGCCGCCAAAAGTCTCCCATCATCGGCGTGATCGACAGGATGCAGGTACCGTGGGTGCAAGGATGGGGCAGCAATTTTTTTGACAACTCGGTGCTCGAGCCCTTTCACCTGGTGGTGCCGCGCTACTACTACATAGTACGTGCCAAGCCGGGCCAGCTGGTGCCGCTCATGCAGGCGGCGCAGAAGAAACTCTTCGATGTCAGCCGCTCGCGGGTGATCAGAAAGACCGAGACACTGGTTTCGGCGCGCGACGAAGCCTACAAGGACGACCGCGGCTTGGTGGTGATATTGACCGTGGTTTGCGTAGCATTGCTCGCGGTCACGGCATTCGGGATCGTCGGTCTCACCAGCTACTGGGTTGCGCAGCGACGGCGGCATATCGGCATTCGCCGAGCCTTGGGAGCTACGCGAAACGCCGTGATTCAGTACTTCCAAACTGAGAATCTTTTGATCGCGGGTGCCGGCGCCGCCATCGGTGTGGTCCTGGCCGTGGCGCTGAATCTCTGGATGGTGACTGCCTTCGAGATGCAACGCCTGCGGACCGGCTATGCGCTGATTGGGGCCGGCGCCGTGCTGCTGCTGGGTCAGGCTGCGGTCCTGTGGCCGGCGTTGCGGGCAGCATCGATTCCGCCGGCATTGGCGACACGCGCGGTGTAGGGCATGAAGGGGCGAGTGTGATTCGCCACGGCACCGGCTAACATCTTAAGTATGCGCACCGTACTGATCATCGATGACAATCCCGCCGTGGCCCAGGCCCTCAATCTGCTGTTCGGTTTGCATGACATTCGCACGCTGACCGCGGCCACGCCGCAGAAGGGCCTTGCAACCCTCGCGCGCGATCGGGTCGACCTGGTCATCGCCGACATGAATTTCAGTGCCGACACAACCTCGGGAGAGGAGGGCGCCGCGCTGTTTCGCGAGCTGCGGGCGCAGCAGCCCGATCTGCCGGTGATACTGCTCACGGCTTGGACCCACCTGGAGTCGGCCGTGCAACTGGTCAAGGCGGGCGCGGCGGACTACATCGGCAAGCCCTGGGACAACGACAAGCTGCTGGCGACGGTGGAAAATCTGCTGGAACTGGCCGAGACCACCCGCGAGCGGCTGCGCCTGCAGGATGAGCAGCGCCGTCGGCGCGAGCGGCTGGCGGAGCAATACGATCTTTGCGGAATTGTGTATGCCTCCGATGCCATGGAACGGCTCGTCGAACTCGCCTGTCGCGTGGCCCGCTCGGACGTGCGCGTGCTGATCACGGGCCCGAATGGCGCGGGCAAGGAGCGCATTGCGCAGATCGTGCATGCAAATTCCGCCATTCGTACCGGGCCCTTCGTCACCGTCAACTGCGGTGCCATTCCCTCAGAACTGATCGAAGCGGAATTGTTTGGCGCCGAGGCCGGTGCCTATACCGGCGCGAATCGAGCGCGAACCGGCCGATTCGAGGCCGCGAACGGCGGGACATTGTTCCTGGACGAGATCGGCGAGCTGCCTCTCGCCGGGCAGGTCAAGCTGCTGCGCGTGCTGGAGACCGGCCAATTCGAAATGCTGGGCTCGAACAAGACCCGCAGCGCCCAGGTGCGGATTTTGAGTGCCACCAATGCCGATCTGCCGATGCTCATCCGTGAAGGGCGCTTTCGAGAGGATTTGTACTACCGGCTCAATGTCATTGACATCGTGGTGCCTGCGCTTTCGGACCGGCCGGCGGACATTTTGCCGCTGGCCCGCCACTTCCTTGGGCCCAATCTGCACTTAAGTGACGACGCGGCGGGCATCCTGCAGCAGCACGACTGGCCGGGAAACGTGCGCGAGCTGCGCAATTCGATCGAGCGCGCGAAGCTTCTGGCACACGACAATGTGGTGGCCGCGTCCGACCTCAACCTGCCGGTACCGCAGCGCACGGCGCCGCGCGAAACGGAGCACTTCAGCCGTGAAGTACTGGAGGCCAGTCTGCGCGAGGCGGGCGGCAACATCAGCCGTGCGGCGCAGAGCCTGGGGCTTTCGCGGCAGGCGTTGTACCGCCGCCTGGAGCGATTCAATCTGCGGCCCGCAAGCGGCGTATGAGTCCGCACGATGAGCCTTAGATCCAAGCTGGCGCTGCTGTTGCTCGCAATCGTTGTGGCGATCGCTGCTGCGAGCGCGTGGGCCGCGCAAGCCACAGGCAGCTCGCTGCTGGGCGCTGTGCTCACAATCGCTGCGGCGCTGTTTCCAGTGCTGTGGCTGGTTTCTAGGGTCATGCGGCCGATTCAACAATTGCTGCGCGCGCTGTCCGGCACGGTCGCCAGCTACCGCGAAGGCGACTTCAGCGTGTCGATGGTCGCCGATCGCGACGATGAACTCGGCGAATTGATGACGGCGCATAACGATCTGGCGGCGGCGCTGCGCCAGCAACGCGCGCACCTGGTACAACGGGAGCTGTTGCTGGATACGGTGATGCAGAATTCACCGGTAGCATTGGTGCTGGTGGACGCTCACGAACGCATCGCCTATGCCAACATTGCCGCCCGCCACATGTTGAGCGAAGGACGAAGTCTTCAGGGCCTCAAATTTCCCGACGCACTGAGGCAGGCTCCGGCGGCATTGCAAGGCGCCGCGGCCGAACAGGGCGATACACTGTTTTCGACCGTCATCGAGGGTGTCGAGGAGACATTCCATTTGTCGCAGCGCTCCTTCATTCTGCAGGGGCGCACTTTTCGGCTGTACCTGCTCAAGCGGCTCACCCGGGAGTTGTCGCGGCAGGAAGTGTCGACGTGGAAAAAGCTGATCCGCGTCTTGAGCCACGAACTCAACAATTCTTTGGGTCCGCTGTCTTCGCTGGCGCACTCCGGCGCGGAGATTGCGCGGCGCGGCGACTACGCGGCGTTGCCAACGGTGTTTTCGGCGATCGCCGAGCGCGCCGAGCACTTGCATCACTTCGTCAGCGGCTATGCAACCTTCGCCAAGCTGCCCGCGCCGCGCGCGGAGAGCGTGCCCTGGCCACAGTTCGTCGCGGATTTGAAGGGACAGCAGCCGTTTATCCTTCCCCAGCCGCTGCCTGCGCTGCCGGGTTGGTTTGATCGCGTGCAGGTTGAACAGGCACTGATCAACCTGCTGAAAAACGCCCACGAGGCCGGCGGCGCCGCCGCGGAAGTTGAGTTGTCGATCATCTGCGGCGGCGGCGACCAGCGGATCGAAGTGCGCGATCGCGGCTCCGGGATGAGTCAGACGGTGCTCGCACAGGCGTTGTTGCCTTTCTATTCGACCAAGCGCAGCGGCACGGGTTTGGGGTTGGCGCTGGTGCGCGAAATCGCCGAGGCGCATGGCGGGCGGATTCAATTGGCGAATCGCGACGGCGGAGGCCTGTGCGTCACGATGGACCTGCCATGGAGCGGCGCGGCAGCGGATGCTAAAGTGCCCGAATGATGCTGGCACCCCTGCTGACGGGCTATCCCTAGGACATGGGAACCATCTATGTCGTGCGCCATGGTCAGGCGGCTTTCGGCACCGATCACTATGATCGGCTGACCGATATCGGGTTTGCGCAGTCGCGCTTGTTGGGGGCGTATTTCGCCTTGCGCAATATTCGTTTTGACGCGGTGTTCACCGGCACACTGCAGCGCCAGATCGAGACTGCGCAAGGAATCTTCGAAGGCCACCCGGAACTTGGGCCTGACGTCCTGCAAGAGCGCTTTGCGGGTCTCGATGAATACAAGCCTGAAGCCATCATGATGGCGCTCATCGGCGAATTCCCGGCGCCCGCCGCGGCGGCGGCGCGGCGCGACCCGGTCGTGGTGCGCGAGCATTTTCGGCTGCTGCGGGAGGCGCTGCTGGCCTGGGCCGAGGATCGCACGCAGCCGGAAGGAATGGCGGCCTTCAAGGCGTTCCAAGAAGGCGCCGTGGCAGCGCTGGTCGCAGCGCGCCAGCGTTTTCCGGGCGGCAACGTACTCGTGGTCAGTTCCGGCGGACCCATCGCCGCCATGGTCGCGGCCGTCATGCAGGCGCCGCCCGCAACCGCCGTCGAGTTGAACCTGCGTATTCGCAACAGTTCTCTCACCGAATTCGCGGCGACGCCGCGGCGTCATCACCTGGTGAGCTTCAACGGGCTACCGCACCTGGACACAAACGCCGATTTGACCCTGACCACCTACACGTAGCAGCGAAGCCGCCGGAATAAAAGCGCTTGCTCAATCGAATTCGGTTGCCAGTTGCGGCTGCTCGTGGTGCTGAAACATGCGCTCGATCTGCGCCGCTGTGGTTCGCCCCAGCGACAGCGGCGGCAAAGCCTCGCGCGGGAAAAACCCCACTTCGCTGGTCTCGTCGCTGGCGCGCGCGCTGCCCCCGCTGATCTCGCAGATGAAAAACATCTTGTAAATCGAGTCGATGTGGTGCGGCGGATGGCCGCTCCTTTGGTAGTCGTAAACAGCCGCGAGCTTGCGCGCCCGGGCGATGAATCCGGATTCCTCGGAAATTTCCCTGACCACGCACTCGGCGGCTGATTGATTCACATCCGCCCAACCCCCGGGCAGTGTCCATTTGCCATCGCTGATTTCGCGCACCATCAACACGCGGCCGTCTACAAAGGCTGCGCCGCGAACATCCACCTTCGGCGTCGCATAGCCTTGGTCCTGGCGCAGCAGCTCGATGACGGTCTGGTAGTCCGCGGCGGAGCCTAAGCGCCTGCATCAGCGCCGCCAATTCGCGCAATCGCTGGTAGCGTTGGCGGTCGAAGCCATCCGCGGAAAACGCCAACCCAACCTGGGCTATGGCCCGCAATTCGCGTGCGATGGACAGCCATCGCGGTTCACTGTCAGCGCGGTGCAAAGAATTCGGTGTAAGTCACGATGTGCTCGTCGTTGAGTTCAACGACATCGACGAGTTCGGTCGGGACCGTGACCCCGGTGACTTTCGAATAGATGTCCGCCCGCCAATGCGCCGTGGCCCGCGGCCATTCAACGGTCAGACTCAGCAGTTGATAGTTGTTGAGTCGAAAGACCTTGACCATCATTGCGAGCCAGGGGCGAAACTCGGCCAGATTCTTGGCCCGAATGGCTATCGACTTATCGGCGCTGGCGCCGAGGATTTCATACTTTCCGTCGGGAGCGAATACGCGGCAGATTCCCGCAAGATCCCCGCCGACGCGCGCGGCGTGCAGTTGTTGAATCAGCCGCTGGGCAACGATGCGCTCCGCCACTTCAGTCTCTCCCGCGCTCAAGCCAGGGCCGCGCGAATTTCGCTGCCGATCTGCTCGAATGCCTTGCGCGCATATGGAATCACGGCTCCCAAGCCATAGAAAAGATGGATCATACCCGGATGGCAAGTGTAGGACACTTCGATGTTCGCGCGCTGCAGGCGTTCAAAATAATACCGCCCTTCATCGCACAGCGGATCGAATTCAGCGGTGTGGATGATGGTTCGCGGCAGGCCGGCCACCTCATCGGCGAGCAGCGGCGAAATGAGCGGATCGCGCGGGTCAGTACCTTCAGGCAGGTAATGCAGAAGATCGTGATCGAGCGTGGCCTGATCGATCAAGTAGCCTTTCGCCAGGGCGCGTTTCGACGGGGTTTCGCGGCTGTAGTCGAGAATCGGGCAAATCAGCAATTGCAGTGCCAGGCGCGGGCCTGCCGAGCGCGCCAGCGCCTGGCAGGTTGCGGCTACCAGAGTGCCGCCGGCGGAGTCCCCGCAAACACCTACGCGCGAGGCATCGATGGCAAATTCTGCCGGCCGCGTGCTCACATTTTGAACGGCGGCCATTGCATCCTGCAGCGCGGCTGGAAAGCGATGCTCGGGCGCCAGCCGATATTCGACCGAGATGACACGGACCGCGCCGGAATTGGCGAGCGCGCGTGCGATGGCGTCGTGTGTCGCCACGCTGCCGGCGACGAGTCCGCCGCCATGAAAGTAAATGAGCGCCGGCAATGTTCCTTCGGCATTCGGCGGAGAATAGATCCGCACCGGCAGCGCTCCGCCCGGCCCTGGAAGCGTCCGATCCTCGACGCGGCCTACGGCGATTTCCGGCCCCCCGAGTTTCATGAGCGCAGCCAGGCCCTGGCGTCGTTCCTCGACGCTGATGCTGCGTGCATCGGGCGGATTGCCTGCGCTCAGCAAATCCAGGAAGCGCTTGACGTGTCGTTCGAGCGGCATTTCGCTCTAATAATTAAAGGGCCAATGCCTGCCTGGTCGTTGCCGGCCACTTGCGAAGGTCCAGACCGTGATTCGCGAACAGCGCCACCGCCAGGCGATCGATTCCGAAGGCGACGCAGCTGGTATGCGCCAATTCGCCCCGGTCGTCACGAATCCCCCAGACCTGGCCGAAGTGTTCGCGGTGATAGTTGAAGCTCATGCAGGCGGTGGGTGATGCGCTTGGATAGTACGGGATCAACAGTTCAAACTTCAGTGCTTGCTGCCGCTGGCTGACGGCCATGACCTGGCCCACGCGGCCGAAAAATGGATCATTGGCAACATCCATGGAATGAGGCAGCGCGAGCTCGTTGGCCAAAATCGGGGCCTTCGCCATCCATTTCTCGCGGAAATCCACGATCTCATCCGGCGAGCCGATTCTCACGAATTCGCGCATGCGAAATGACTGCAGCCGGTCGAGGCTCAAGGAGGGCTCATGCCTGAACACGTCGGCCTCGATATCGAACTGCAGTCCGCCGGGCGGCAGCTTGCCGCGTGCCGCCGCGATGGGATACACGGGATAACAGGCGGCTGGAGACAACACCAGATCCGAAGAGGTCAGCGACGTGGTCCAATCGCCGCCGTTGTCGTGGCGTTCGACGGCCGACCGGATGGAGCCTTCAGAGCCGTGCAATGCGCACACGCAGCCCAAAAGATTCGGGAAGCTCTTGAGGTAGCCCGATTTCTCCAGCTGCGTCCGGCTCATCACCGGCGGAAAGCGCATGACTTCCGCGTCGGCGCCGCGCTGCTTTGTGATGTATCCCTCGAGACGCTCGACGAGATCCACATACAACGCCGTGCGGGCGTACACGCCATCGACGCCCATGGGGCGAAACAGCTCGTCGGCCAGATGCGCGAGCGGATATTGCGAGGTGCCGTCGGCTGACACTATGGCTCAACCGCTGATCGAGGTTGGCAGGGGGGTCATCAGCGACGTCGTGGCGAGATTCGTCAATATACGGTCGTTGCTGATCATGAGCGGCGCAGAAAGCACATCGCGCAGCAGCCGGCCGATGGTGAATTCAGTGTCGTTGCGATAGCCCGACAGGCCGCAAGCCCGCAGCGAACCCAACACCGTGGTCACCGCCAGTTCCGATACTTGCACCTTGGTCAAGGTGATCGTCGCCTGAAATTCCAAGGAGGAGATGGCCTTTTCGTCCGACATGATGGCTTCGTAGCTGCGCAGGCTGGCCGAGAGCACACCGCGAAGAGTTCGCAAAGACGATACGGCCTGTGTGAAGTGCGCGGCGCCGGGCGGCATTTGGCCGTTCGACTGTCTTACCACGTGGCGTATGAACCCTTGAGCCTTGCCGGCGGCCGCAGCGGCGATGCCCGCCCACACAGAACCCCATAGCAGGTGCGCAAATGGCACCATGGTCTGGGCGTGAATTCGTTCATAGGGTTCCGGCAGCAGCTGCCCCGCTGCCGCGCGCGCGCGCAGCGTGAATCCTTCGCTATGAGTGCCGCGCATCCCGAGGGTATCCCACACCTGCAATCGCTCCAGGGTATAGTCGGCCTTCAACAGCACCAGCAACACCTGATCATTGCCCGCGGCATCGGCGGCACGGCGCGCCGTCGTGACGATTCCGTCGGCCTCTACGGCATAAGAAATTACAGTCGCCTTGCGTTCCAGGGTGACCTGCTCGCCGTCGTGCTCGACGGGGGCCTCGCTCGAGCGGACGTTGCCGCCAGCCTGTCCTTCGGTGGTCGACGATGCCATGAGCAGCTGCTCTGCAGCGATGCGGCGAAGCACGCGCTCGAGCGCGGCAGCGTTCTTGTAATGACGCACGATGCACGCGATCTTGATCTGGTGCATGGCGTAAATCAGCGCGGTGGACGAACACGCCTGGCCAAGGATGTAGCAAATGTCGGCAATTTCCGCGATGGTGGCGCTTTCACCGCCCAGGGCCTGCGGAACCTGGATGCCTAGCAGGCGCTGCTTACGAAGTTCTGCGAACGCCTCACCGGGAAAGCGGGCCTCCGCGTCAACCGCTGCGGCATTGACCCTGGCGATTTCGGCGGCCGCCCGGGCTCGCGCCGTCAGATCGGATTGACGCAAGTTGGTCACATTGTGGGCGCTGGTCGCGCGATGAGTGTCCGTAGCCATTCTTAACCATCCCTGAAGCCCTGTAATTGGCGATTATGCGGTGACTGCCGCACACCGACAACAACAGGATTGCCATATATTGTCACTTGGTGACGCTGGGCTCAATTTACTGGAAAGTATGTAAAATCATAGGCGTATTACGTATCCTGCGCCACGAGTTATCATCGACCCTGTTATTTTCGGGAGAGGCATCGAGTGGATCTTCAGACGCAGGGGGTGGTGAACGAGCGACTGATCGCGCTGGTAAAGCAGGTTCTGGGGGCGGGCAGCCCCGTACCGGACCCTTTTCCGCTGGATGCCCAGCTCAGCGATCTTGGAATCAGCTCATTAAAAATGGTGAACTTGATGCTGGCCGTCGAATTGGAATTCGACCTGGCCATCGCCCAGTCGGATATCACACCGGAGAACTTCCACTCGCTGTCCTCAGTGGCCGGCCTGGTGGTACGCACATTGGGGCAACGAGCCTAAAGACTCGGAACCGCTCAGGGGCGATCAACCATGGCCTCAAGGGCGCTCATTGAGCACGGCGATGAGCGCATGCACGTCCTCCATCCTCGTTTCCCCATTCGTCGCGCAAATCCGCACCACATCGCGACCTTCAAAAGTGGTCGGCGCGACCCAGGCGCGGCCGGAGGCCACCACTCGGCGCACCAGGGCCCGAACATCGCCCAATTCGGCCGGTGGAATCGCCGCCAGAACCGCCAGCGCGGAATCATTGGCGATGCTCCATCCTAGGGCGAGCAGCCTCTCTTTGATGCGGTCAATGACCTCGACGCCGCGCTCGACGTGCGCGCCGAGACCCTCCCAACCGGCCGCAGCCAGCGCAAGGAACAGACGCAAGCCCAAGAAGCGGCGCGACCATTGCACCGTATTGAGATAGGGATCTACCGCGGAGACGCTCGATGGCATGAAGCTGGTGGAAGCGTGAAACGCTTCGGACAGCAGCTCGCCACGCCGGGTCAAGAACATGGCGCAACCCATGGTCGTCGCCAGCCACTTGTGGGCATCGATGGTGATTGAATCCGCGCGTTCGATACCCTCAAGCAGGCCGCGCAGACGATTTGACGCCAGCACCGCGCCGCCCCAGGCCGCATCGATGTGCAGCCAAAGGCCATGTTGCCTTGCGATGTCGGCGCAGGCATGCAAAGGGTCGATCATGCCGCCACCGGTGGTCCCGGCGGTCGCTACCACCATCACGGGGACCGCTCCGGCCGCGCGGTCCTCGGCAATGGCGCGCAGCAGCGCCTGCGGATCCATCCGTCCCGCGCCGTCAGTGGCGACGAGATGCAGCGCCGCCCGGCCGGCACCCGCCTGATGCGCGATTTTCAGCCACGCGATGTGGCAGTCGCGGGAGGTATAGAACTTCACGGGTCCTGCAAAGGCGCGGACGCCGTCGGAGGAGAAACCCGCGTGAGCCCCGGTAAGCGCGCACAGCATCGCCGTGTAATTGGCCTCCGATCCGCCGGTGGCGAAATGCCCGGTGGCCTCATCATCCATCCCGGCGCGCTGCGCGACGGCCCGGATCACATGACTCTCCAAGGCCACCGGCAACGGTGAGGACGCTGAACTCGCGAGCTGCGGATTGAACAGTCCCGCGATCCGGTCGGCGCACTGCGCGGGAAAATTTGCGCCGGGATTGAACAGACCAAAATATCGCGGGTTCGACATTTGCACAATGCCGTGTTCCATGCGATCGATGGTCCAGCGCAGCGCATCCTGAAGCGGCTGCGGGGTGTTGAAGTCGAAGCGTTCCAGCTCGCCGCGGAACTTCTGCACGTCGCCCGCCGGCGCGACCGGGCCGGCTTGTACGCGCTTCATCGCCGCTTCCAGCTCGAGCGTCAGCCAGCCGCCGATTCGCTCACGGTCCGAAGGGCTCGGAAATAACGCCGGAATGGCATCCGGCAATGACTTCTGATTCAAGCCGCCGCGCCGAGGGCCTGATCCAGATCGGCGAGAATGTCATCGATATGTTCGATGCCCACGCTCAACCGGATGCTGCCGGGAGTCACGCCCGCGGCAAGTTGCTCCTCGGGCGACATTTGCCGGTGCGTGGTCGATGCCGGATGACATGCCAGCGACTTCGCGTCGCCCAGGTTCACCAAGCGCTTGAACAGCTTGAGCGCGTTGTAGAAGCGTATGCCGCCCGGTAATCCGCCGCGAATCTCAAAGGTCATGAGGGAACACGCCCTGCCGCCGAGGTATTTCTGCACCAAGGCATGATAGGGATTGTCCGTGAAGCCGGCGAAATTCACCGATTCGACCCGCCGGTCGGCGCGCAGGAACTCGGCCACCTTGCGCGCATTTTCCACGTGGCGATCGATGCGCAGCGCCACCGTCTCGATTCCCTGCAGCAACAGGAACGCGCTCAACGGCGACAGCACGGCCCCCATCGTGCGCTGATAGACGCAGCGGCAGCGGCCGATGAAGGCGCTGGCGCCGAAGTGCTCGGTGTAAACCAAGCCGTGATAGGACTTATCCGGCTGCGTGAACATGGGGTAGCGAGCCGCATGATCCTTCCAGGGAAAACGCCCGCAATCGACCACGATGCCGCCGAGCGTCGTGCCGTGTCCGCCCATGAATTTGGTCAGTGAGTGAATGATGATGTCCGCACCGTATTCGACCGGACGCACCAACATCGGCGTCGCCACCGTGTTGTCGACAATCAGCGGCATCTGATGGCGATGCGCCAGGGTTGCCAGCGCCTCCAGGTCGCACACGTTGCCGGCGGGATTGCCGACGGTCTCGCAGAATATCGCACGCGTATCATCGTCGATCAGCGCCCCGATATCGGCGGCGCGGTCGGACTTTGCGAAACGGACTTCGATGCCCATGCTGGGCAGAATGTGCGCGAATAAAGTGTAGGTGGTGCCGTACAGCTGCGGCACCGAGACGATGTTGCGGCCCATTTCCAGAGCATTCATCACGGCGTAATACAGGGCAGTCTGTCCGGAGCTCACGCTCAGCGCGCCGACTCCGCCTTCGAGTTCGGTGACGCGTTGTTCGAGAACGTCGGTGGTCGGATTGCTGATCCGCGTGTACCGGTATCCTGGAACCTCGAGATTGAACAATGCGGCGCCGTGCTCGGCGCTATCGAAGGAGTAAGCAGCCGTTTGATAGATCGGTACGGCGACCGACTTGGTGGTCGGGTCGGAGTCGAAGCCTCCATGAATCGCGATGGTTTCCCGCTTCATTGCTGCAGTTTTTCGTAAGTTGGGTTGCGGTAGTGTATCGCGAACGATGCAGGTAGTCGTGGTATGGTTCGCAATTCTGCAGGCATAGGTTAAATGAGAAATCCGTGACGAAGTCCGGCGAGATCGATTCGAAATTCGCTCGCGACGCCTGGCTAAGAGCGCTGGGGAAGACGGCCAACATCGGCGATCAAGGAATCACGCTGCCGGCGTTGATCGAGCGGCTGGGCGGCGAATTCGGCGCCGCGCCGGCGTTGATTTCCAGCGAAGCCTCGATGAGCTATCGCCAACTGGGCATTCGCTGCAATCAGTATGCCCGATGGGGGATTGCGCAAGGCCTTGCGAGCGGCGATGTGGTATCGCTGCTGATGGGAAATTGCGCCGAGTACTTAGGCGTATGGCTGGGCCTGACGCGCATCGGTGTCGTGGTGGCTCTCATCAATTCGCAACTGTCGGGTGAGGTACTGGCGCATTCCATCAACATCGCGCGTCCCAAGGCGCTGATCGTCGGCGCGGATCTTGCGCCACGGGTTGCCGCCGTCCGCGCGCACCTGGCGCCGGATCTAACCTGTCGCGTGCAGGGATCAAGCGCGCAGAATTTTGCGGCCCTCGAACCCGAGCTCGCCGCATTGTCGGGGGAGAGGCTGGACGCCGCGGAGCGCACGCCGCCTGCGATCGACGCCACCGCGCTGTACATTTATACCTCGGGTACCACCGGCTTGCCGAAAGCGGCCAAGGTCAGCCATTACCGGCTCATGCAGTGGAGCCACTGGTTTGCCGGCATGATGGATACGCAGCCTCAAGACCGCATGTTCAATTGTTTGCCGCTGTATCACAGCGTCGGCGGCGTGGTCGCGGTTTTTGCAACCTTGGTGAGCGGCGGCGCCGTGGTGATCCGGCCACGGTTCTCCGCCTCGGACTTCTGGCGCGATGTGCGCGCTGAAGGCTGCACCTTGTTTCAATACATCGGCGAACTCTGCCGCTACCTGGTCAACTCGCCGCATCAGGACATTGAAACCCAGCACTCGCTGCGGCTGGCTTGCGGCAACGGCTTGCGGCCGGAAGTCTGGGAATCGTTCAAGAACCGGTTCCGCATTCCGCGGATCCTCGAGTACTACGCCTCCACCGAAGGTAATTTTTCGCTGTACAACTGCGAGGGACAACCGGGAGCCATCGGCCGCATTCCACCATTTTTAGCGAGTCGACTACCGGTGGCGCTGCTGCGATTCGACGTCGACGCATCAGAACCGCGGCGCAACGAGGCGGGTTACTGCGAGCTGTGCGCGCCCAACGAAATTGGCGAAGCCGTGGGGTTCATACCCGGGGACGGCCAGCGCGCGGGCCGGTTCGAGGGCTACGCAGATTTGGAAGCCTCGGGGCGCAAGGTGCTGCGCGATGTATTGAAGCCGGGTGATTTGTGGTATCGCACCGGCGATCTGATGCGCCGCGATGAGCGGGGTTTTTTCTATTTTGTTGATCGCGTCGGCGAGACCTATCGCTGGAAAGGCGAGAACGTGTCGACGGCCGAGGTGTTGACCGCGCTCACGTCGTGCCGCGGAGTGCGGGAGGGAGTCGTGTACGGCGTGACGGTGCCCGGAGCCGATGGCCGGGCAGGTGCCGCCGCGCTGGTGGTGAATTCCGAATTCGCTCTGACTGCGTTTCGCGCCGAAGTCGCGCAGCGCCTGCCGCCTTACGCGCGCCCGGTGTTCTTGAGGATTCTAACCTCGCTCGAGGCAACCGGAACCTTCAAGCCGCGCAAGCAGGAGCTGATGCAGGCGGGATTCGACCCGAACGGCGCCGCTGGCCCGTTGTATTTCGATGATCCGCGATCGCAACGCTACGAGCTTGTCGACGCGTCACTGTTCGCCGCCATCTCGGCCGGCCGGGTGCGCATCTAGAGCGTGCAGCGCCGCCGTCCCGGCTCACCTAAGCGACGGCGCAGGTCGAATCCAACAACAATTCGCCGGGCAGCGCCGTACCCATCAGCACGACGAATCCCGGTCCCTCCGGGTACTGCATGCCGGCGACAAGCAAACTGTATTCTTCGCGCCTCGCGGGTGAGTCGGGCATTCGATCCGCCAGCAGTCGGATTGGATTGGAGGTACCCAGGTTTTCGCCGAGGATGCGCAGGGCGTCGAAGCGCCAGCCCACAACCTCGATGCTGGACCAGGCGCCGCTTAAGCCCGTCGACGCCGCGCGCAATGAGGCGGCAACATCGGCGCGCAGACACTCGATGTGAATATGCATTTGATCCTGGCTGCGCGAATGCTTGGGATTGACGGCCAGCCCGACGGCGCTGCGCGGGACCTCGTGTCCGACCACCGCGGCGATGCGGTCGCGCGCCTGCCAGGCGGCATCGAAATAGTTCGGCGCGCCGGGCTCGAGCACCTCGGGACTTTCGATACCGGCGAGCGTCCGGGTGGGAATGAGCAGGAAGTGTGCGCCGCCCTTGCGGTCTGCGAGCACCGCGAACCCAGAGCCCATGCGTTCGCACGGCGATGCATTGTGCTGCTGCTGCCAATGAACCACGCATTCCTCCTGCACGATCTGGCGCAGCGCATCGCGGTTTGAACACAGCGCGGGTGGGCTCAACAGGATGCCGGCGATGCTGAACGCTGCAAGCGTTGCCGTCAGCCGCTGCGCGTTCATCGTTTAAGTGGGTTCCGGTTCGTTGACCTTGAGCACCGCATTGGCGGTGGGAATTTGCACGACCAGCATGGTGCCCCCCGATGCCGGGCTGCGCACGTCCAAGCGTCCGCCCAGGGCCCGGACGCGATGGCGCATCGATGCCAGGCCATGCGAGCCGATCGCATTGAAGCGGCCCGCCGGGATTCCGACGCCGTCATCCGCGATGCGCATGAGCAGGGTTTCATCATCCATGTCCAAACTGATATCCACGGATTTCGCCGCGGAATGCTTCAGAATATTGCTGAAGGCCTCCTGCGCAAGGCGAAACAGCGCGATCGATGCCTCGGATTTGAATCGCGGTTCTTCCTCGGGATAGGACTCGACGCACGCCAATCCGGCGCTTGCACAGGTTTCCTTCAACAGCCAGCGCAACGCGGCGAACAATCCGACATTGTCCAGCAGCGTGGGCCGCAGCTCCTCGATGATGCGGCGCTTTAAATCGACGCCGGCCGACAAGTTTTGCAGCACCCGGTTCAGCCGCAACCGGATGTCCGGATCGTTGTCGGCGAGATGCTGATCGATCCAGGATATTTCCATGCGCGCGCCCACCAGCAGGCCGCCGAGTTCGTCGTGCAGTTCGCGCGCCAGGCTGGCCTTCTCGCGCTCGGCGACGTTTTGCAAATGAGTCGAAAGCTCGACCAGCTCGCGCGTCCGTTCCTCGACTTCATGCTCCAGCTGCAGTTTCTGATCGCGCAGCTCCGCCGTGAGCAAGGTGCGGCGGCGCATATCCAGGTACACCAGACGCGAAATGACTCCGACCAGCAAGGTGTAGAAAATAAAGCCGGCAAGCGTGATCCAACGGCTCAAGGTCAGGGACGCGGACCAATGCGCGACCGCGGCGGTATGCTCGGCCGCTTCACGATCGCGCATCTGCTTCAAGATGTCGCCGATCGCCTCGCCGGCATCCCGGCCGACGCTGGTTTTCGTGAGCGCGATCGCAGCTATGATTCCGTCCTTTTGTTGTATCGCGAGAATCATCGAAAGGTCCGCAAGCCGCTTGCCGACCAAGACCTGCAGGTCGCGGACGCTGGCAAGACTTGCATCGGCTGCGGCAAATGTGGTCCGCAGCTTTTCCAGGCGCGGTTCGACCTCGGCGACCGCCTTGTCGTAGCTCTGGTTGTATTTTGGATCGCTGGTGAGCAGGAAGCCGCGCTCCGCCGCGACCGAGCGCGCCAGCGCATTCTCCAAATCGTCGATGGTCTGCTCGCGCGCGGCGGATTTTTGCAGACGGTCGCCGGCCTCATGCAGACGTGCCTGGCCGACGCCGGTCGCGAGCAGCAGCGCGGCCAGGAAGCTCACGACCAGAAACGGCGGTATGGCGACATACCACCGGCCCAATTCATCCAGTGCTTCGCTGAAGAGGTTCACACTGCATTTTGTGAACAAAATCAGCGCCTGTCCAGCGCCGGGGCTCCATGTGGCGCCGCGATCGCCTACTATCGCTCAATGCCCGTCGTTCGCCTCGACAAAGTCTCCTTGAGCTTCGGACTGAAACCTCTGTTGGACAATGTCTCGCTGCAACTGCGCCGGCGCGAGCGCGTTTGCCTGCTGGGCCGCAATGGCGAGGGAAAGTCCTCGCTTTTACAGCTCATCACCCGCCAGCTCAAGCCCGATGCCGGGGAGGTGTGGGTGCGTCCGGGCGCGCGCGTCGCCAGTTTGGCGCAGGAGGTATCGCCCGGCAGCGACGCGCTGGTGCGCGACATGGTGCTCGGCGGCATCGAGCCAAGCCATGAAGAGGATTGGCAGGCGCAGCTGCAGGTCGATCAAGTGATCGCGCGCTTGGGGTTGGACGGCGATGCCTTGATGAGCGCGCTGTCCGGCGGTTGGCGCCGGCGGGTGATGTTGGGCCGAGCGCTCGCCGCTGTGCCCGACGTGTTGCTATTGGATGAGCCGACGAATCACCTGGATATCGACGCCATCACCTGGCTCGAAAACATGATGATAGAGTTTGCGGGCGCATTGTTCTTCATCAGCCACGACCGCTCCTTTGTGCGCCGATTGGCCACCAAAATCGTCGAACTGGATCGCGGGCAGCTGACGGTTTGGCCGGGCGGCTACGATGACTACGTTTTGCAAAAGCGGGCGGCGCTCGAAGTGGAGGCGAAACACGCAGCGTTGTTCGACAAGAAGCTGGCACAGGAGGAGGCGTGGATCCGCCAGGGCGTGGAAGCGCGGCGCACGCGCAACGAAGGAAGGGTCCGCGCTCTCGAGCAATTGCGGATCCAGCGCCGCGAACGGCGTGAGCGGCCGGGCACTGTGGAACTGCGCGCACAGGACGCATCGCCGTCCGGCAAGTTGGTGTTCGAGGCGGAGCACGTCAATCACTCCTTCGGCGCGGCGCCTCTCATCACGGATTTCTCCGTGCGCATCATGCGGCAGGATCGCATCGGCATCATTGGGCCGAACGGCTGCGGCAAAACCACCCTGATCAAGCTTCTGGTGGGCGATTTGGAACCCACCTCGGGATCGATCAAGCGCGGCACCAACTTGCAAGCGGCCTATTTCGATCAGCAACGCGAGCAGCTCGACGCCTCCGCATCCATCATGGACAACGTGACCGGCGGCAGCGGCGACACCGTCGTCATTGATGGCCAAGCCCGGCACGCATCGGGGTACCTGCGCGATTTCCTATTTCCTCCCGAGCGGCTGAAGGCCCCGGTGAGCATGTTGTCGGGCGGCGAACGCAATCGCCTGCTGCTGGCGCGCCTGTTTGCGCGACCCAGCAATCTTTTGATCATGGACGAGCCGACCAATGATCTGGATGCGGAAACCTTGGAGCTGCTGGAGGAGATGGTCGGCGGCTATGCCGGCACGCTGCTGCTCGTCAGTCACGACCGGGCGTTTCTCGATAACGTCGTCACCAGTACGCTGGTGTTCGAGGGCGCAGGTCGCGTGAATGAGTATGTGGGCGGCTATACCGACTGGCTGCGTCAGCGCAGGGATTCGCCCGACAGCCTTGAATTGCCGGCGGCAAAGCCATCCGCGCCGGCGGCTGCGGTGTCCGCGCTACCTAAGTCAAGGCGCCTCAGCTACAACGAACGGCGCGAACTTGCGCAATTGCCCGAAAAAATCCAGCATTTGGAAGCAGAACAGCTGGCGCTGCAATCTGCGGTCAGCGACCCTGAGCTGTTCCGCCGCGACCAGAACCAAGCCGCCGCCGCGCTGCAACGTTTGCAGGCGCTGGCTAAGGAACTCGAGACCGCCTATGCGCGCTGGGATGCGCTGGAAGACTAGTGCGCTGCCTCAGCGGCGCGGCCGGCCGCCCCTGAGCAGGTCGTTGGGATTCGGCAGCCGCGCGCCGCCCGCATCCGGGATGACCAACGAGGATGCTTGCTCGCGACGCAGCTCCTGAAGCTCCTGCATGGTTTGCTGCACGGCGTGCTCCGCCGCGGTCCCAAACTTTTCAATCGCAGCGTCGAGCGTCAGGGCGTCGATTTCGAAACTGATCGGAACGGCGCCCATCGGCGTCATGACTTGCGCCTGTCCCACAAACAACACCGGCCGCGCGGAATCCGCCACCCCGGCGGCCGTCACGGGCGTCAGCCTGCGAATCGTGCCCACCTTGCGATCGGTAAACGTTTCCTCGCGATATATCTGCGCGGAATCCATGGTCGCCTGGCGGCCTTCGTTGCCGGAATTCATGCGTTAATCGCCCCTGTGATCGATTTGGATACAAAAGCCTAGCAGTTTTCAGCCCTGTCATGGAGGCTGATACGATAGCCGCATTGGCACACAACACTTCAGCGCGCAGGGTCCCAGCCTGGACAGCCCTTTTGGGAATTGCCCTTTTTGCGGCGGTGGTGTTCTGGGGTCATCATTTGCTCGGTATATACCCGTGGCGTGACATTCTCGAGCACGTTCGCGCCATATCAAACGCCAAAGTCCTGCGTGCTGCGTTCTTTACCGTTGCCGGATACGGCTGCCTGACTTTGTACGACACCCTGGCGGTACGCTTCGCCGGCGCGCAAGCGCCATACCCACGTGTTGCACTCATATCGTTCATGGCATATGCCATCGGCCATAACGTCGGATTGAACACCTTCAGCGGCGGCGCGGTGCGCTATCGCGCCTATTCGGCGCTTGGACTCAGCGCCAAGCAGATCGCAACAATTGTCGCCTTCGGCACCTTCACGTTTTTCCTGGGCGCGGGGTTTCTGCTCGGACTATCGCTGCTCTCCAACGCCGGAATGTCGGGCTCCGTGCTTCATGTGCATGCCTGGCTGGCGCTTCTCGCCGGCGGACTGCTACTCGGGGGCATCGCGACATATTTGTGGCTGGTCTGCACACGGCACGCGCCGTTGCGATTCAGGCGTTTCGAAATTCCCGTGCCGCGACCGCGCGTTGCATTTGCGCAAATCGGCGTCGCATGCGCCGATTTGCTGTGCGCCGTGGCGGTGTTGTACGTGCTGTTGCCGGCGCAGGCCTCGATCGGATTCGCAGCGTTTGCCGGCGTTTACTTGCTCGCCCTGACCGCGGGCGCCGCCAGCAATGTCCCCGGCGGCATCGGAGTGTTCGAATTCGTGTTGCTGTTGCTGTTGCCCGGGGTTCCCCAGGATCGCCTGCTGGGCGCGCTGGTGGCGTATCGCGCCATCTACTACTTTGTGCCGTTCGCCGTGGCGCTGGTGCTGCTCGGGGTGCACGAGGTTTGGGTGCATCGAGCGCCGGCTGTGCGCCTGTTCAGGCTGATGCGCACCTTTCTCAGCGCCGTCACACCGCAGGCCAGCGCCATCGCCGTATTCATCGCCGGCGCCGTGCTGCTGTTTTCCGGCGCAACTCCGGGACTTGGCAATCGCCTGGCGCTGCTGCGAGGATTTGTGCCGCTGCCGGTGCTGGAGCTGTCGCATCTGCTCGGCAGCGCCGTCGGCGTGGGATTGCTGGTCATCGCCCACGGACTGTATCGGCGTTTGCACACCGCATGGTGGCTGACGATCTGGCTGCTATGCGCCGGAATCTTGTTGTCACTGCTCAAGGGCTTCGACTTTGAAGAAGCCATGGTGTTGACGGTGGTCATCATCATCCTGGTTTCGGCGCGCGAGCGCTTTCGGCGGCGCGCCTCCTTGATCGACCAGCAATACTCCACCGCGTGGATCGTGGCTTTCTTTCTGGTGCTGGGCACCGCCGGTTGGTTGGTGCTGTTTGCCTATCGACACGTGCCTTACGGCAAGGAAATGTGGTGGCAATTCGCCTTTCAGGCCACGGCGCCGCGCAGTCTGCGCGCATCGCTGCTGGCGGTGGTCATCGCCGCTGCCTATGGATTGTGGCGCGTGCTGCGGCCGGCGCCGCCGCGGTTTTCGGCGCCGCAAGAGGCGGACGTGGAGCGCGTCGCGCAGTTGATCGAAAGCGGCGAGGACACAACGGCCAATCTTGCGCTGCTCGGCGACAAGAACCTGCTGTTCAACAAGGAGCGCACCGCGTGCATCATGTTTCAGTCCTCCGGCAACAGCTGGGTGGCGATGGGGGACCCGATCGGGCCGGCGGCGCTCGGTGAATCCCTGGCTTGGGAGTTTATGGAGGATTGCGACGGCATGGCGGTCGTGCCCGTGTTCTATCAGGTGACGCCGCAGCGCCTGCCCCTGTACATCGATCTTGGCTTGAATTTGAGCAAGCTCGGCGAGGAGGCGCGCGTGCCGCTTGCCGACTTCTCGCTAACCGGCGCCGCGCGGGCCGACCTGCGACACGCGCACCGGCGTGCGGAGCGCGAGGGAGCGGTGTTCGAACTGGTCGCGCGCGCCAGCGTCGGTCCGATACTGCCGGAACTGCGCGCGGTGTCCGACGCATGGCTGCAGGAGAAAAATACCGCGGAGAAGCGTTTTTCCCTGGGCTTCTTCGACGAGCGCTACATCGCGCACTTCGACATTGGCGTGGTGCGGCGCGAGGGGGCCATCGTTGCGTTTGCCAATATCTGGCGCGGCGGGCGATGCGAATTGTCGGTGGATCTCATGCGTTACAACAGTGCGGCGCCGAAAGGCGTCATCGATTTCATGCTGATCGAATGCATGCTGTGGGGCAGAGCGCAGGCCTTCAAATGGTTCAATTTGGGGATGGCGCCGCTGTCGGGCCTGGAGGAGCATGCCTTGGCGCCCGCATGGCACAAGCTTGGCCGCATGGTGCAGCGCTATGGCGAGACCTTCTACCACTTCGAGGGCCTGCGCAGATTCAAGGAGAAATTCGACCCGGAGTGGCGTCCGCGCTATCTGGCTGCGCCCGATGGCCTGGCCATGGCCGGCGCGCTGTTGGATGTGACCGCTCTCATTTCAGGCGGGGTGCGCAATGTGCTGCGGAAATAGCGCGCGCATGGTGCGCGCAATTCTCCTGGGAATTTTTGCGCTGGCGGGCGCGGCCGTCGCCGGACCGCAAACCATAAGCTACGGCCGCTTTGGCGAGGTCAGCGTTTATCGCAGTCTGCCTGAGCCCCGCGAGCTCGTGTTGTTCGTGTCGGGGGACGGCGGCTGGAATCTCGGCGTGATTGCGATGGCGGAACGCCTGGCCGGCTTAGGCGCCGTGGTGGCGGGCGTGGATATCCGGCATTACCTGGCAGAGCTGGAAAAATCCACGGAACCATGCGTCGCCCCGGCGAGCGATCTTGAGAACTTGAGCCGCAACCTGCAGACGCAATTGGGGATCAAGCCCAACCTGCAGCCGACGCTCGTCGGCTATTCATCGGGCGCAACGCTGGTGTATGCGGCTTTGGCCGAAGCGCAGCAGGGCGTGTTCAAAGGGAGTTTAAGCATCGGTTTTTGTCCCGATCTCGATCTCAAGAAAACCTTGTGCAAGGGTTCGGGAATCGAAGCGACGCCGCGACATTCGCCCAAGGGCGCGCTGCAGGGCGTCGATCTACTGCCCGCGAAGATCCTCCACGGCAGGTGGATATCGCTGCAGGGTGAAATCGATCAGGTATGCCCGGCCGCGCAAACGCAGGACTTCATTGCGAAGGTTCCAGGCGGCGAGATAGTCCTGCTGCCGAAGGTCGGACATGGCTATTCGGTGGAGAAAAATTGGGTGCCGCAATTTGAGGCAGCCTTTGACCGGCTGACGGCTGTGACCCCAAGGAGCACAGCGTTGATGCGCGGCCGCCCGCTCACGCGGTGAACTGGGCCTCGATCTTCTGCGCCACCTCGCGCATCTTCGGCAGAAATTGCTCGACCGCGGTTCGCAGCGGCACCGCAGTGGCCGCGTAGCGAACCGCGACGGTTGCCAGCACTCGATCCTTATGACCCACCGGAATTGCAAGACTGGTTTCCTCGGAGACGCGCCGGGCCCGATGCGCCATGCCAAAGCCTTGGTTGCGGGTTTCGTTGAGCAGCCGCTCGACCTCGATTCGATCGCGAGCCATGCGGTCCTCCGGCAGCTGCGAGCGGGCCAATAGCTCGAGCAGCGCATCACGCTGCGGCGCCGGGCAAAAAGCCAGATAGGCGCGCCCGGCCGCGGAGGCCAGCATCGGCACCCGAACCCCGGCACTGTATTGCTCCAGGGCGAGAGGACTGTCGCGGTCGGTGGTTTCGCGGATCATCATGGTCGCGCCCACCGGCGTGGCCACGGCCACCGGCCAGACGATTTGCGCGCCCAGCGCGGCGAGCAGCGGCTTGGCGATATGCGCGATCAACGCTTCGTCATCGAATCCATCCGAGAGCGCGCGCACCATGATGGTGGGGCGATAACAATCATCGTGCGCGTCGCGCTCGACGTAGCCGGCCAGGCGCAGTGTTTCCAGGATGCGATACGTCGTGGTCCGCGGCAGACCCACGGCGCTGGCCATCGTGTTGATGGCCGCGCGCTCCACGCGATTCAATTCCGTCAGGACGTCGAGCCCGCGGTTCAGGGCGCGAATTGGGCGCGTCGAATCCCGCGCGAGCCTAAGATTGACCTCTGAAAGCGGTTTCGACAGCGCGGCAGCTTTTGCGTGCATGATATTTTGCCTTACCAAACATGTACCTACGTGCAGAAGGGCGAATGAGTCGTAAGCGGACCGTGCCCGCGCTTAAGCAGCGCGAGTTCCTTGAGCGTCGCTTTCGAATATATGTACCTTCCGGAGGGAGTCTGGTTGCTTCAAGGGCTGCGGATTGAAGATTCTTAGGCTCGTGCGAAACCGCATTCGGCTACAATCCGCGACCAATTTACGCGGAATCAAGGATTTAGGTTTTCCATGGCGGAACAATACGTTGAAACGGTGATCATCGGCGCCGGACCCGTGGGACTGTTTCAGATCTTCGAACTGGGGCTGTTGGGTATCAGCACGCACATCATCGATTCGCTGGGCGCACCCGGGGGCCAGTGCACTGAGCTCTATCCCGACAAGCCGATCTACGATATTCCCGCGCTGCCCATTTGCGGGGCTCAGGAATTGATCGATCGACTGCTGGAGCAGGCGAAGCCATTCCATGCCACTTTTCATCTGGGCCAGGAAGTCACCGAGCTGCGCACGCTGGAAGGCGGCAAGTTCCATGTGGCGACATCCGCCGGCACCCGGCTTCATACCGGCGCCGTGGTCATTGCCGGCGGCGTGGGTTCGTTTCAAGCGCGGCGCCTGAGCGTACCGGGCGTCGAGCAGTTCGAAGGCCGGAGCGTGCACTACCGGGTCAAATCGGCGGGCGATTTTTTCGAGCAGGACTTGGTGATTTGCGGCGGCGGAGACTCGGCGTTGGATTGGACGGTGGCGTTGTGCGCCAAGGCACGTTCGCTCACCTTGGTGCACCGTCGCGCGGAGTTCCGCGCTGCCCCAGCCACCGTTGCACGCATGCGCGAGCTGGTCGCTGCGGGCAAGATGCGATTGCTCACCGGCAACGCCGTCGCCTTGCAAAAGGACAATGAGCGATTGACCGGGCTTGATGTGCAGACCGCGGACGGGCAATTGATCCGGGTTCCGGTGGATCATGTGTTTGCTTTCTTTGGCCTGCACCCGAAGTTGGGTCCCATTGCCGAATGGGGCCTGGAACTCGAGAAGAAAGCGTTGAAAGTCGACACCGAAAGATTTCAGACCAGCGTGCCCGGGATCTTCGCCATCGGCGACATCAACACCTATCCCGGCAAGAAGAAACTCATCCTCAGCGGTTTTCATGAAGCCGCCCTGGCGGCGTTTGCAATTCAGCATCACCTGTTTCCCGAAAAGCGCCAATTCCTGCAGTACACCACCACCAGCCCGATCATGCAGAAGCGGCTGGGCGTGGCGCCCGCCGAAGCGGACTCGCCTTGAGTCTTCGATGAATCAATTACTCGAAGACCTGATCAAGGTGATGACGCTCGAGCGCATCGAGATCAATCTGTTCCGCGGCGAAAGCCGCGATATCGGCAGTCCGCAGGTGTTCGGCGGCCAGGTGCTGGGGCAGGCGCTGGTGGCCGCGACCGCGACGGTGGAAAGCCGTGATGTCCATTCGCTGCACGCGTATTTCTTAAGGCGCGGCGACTGCAACTCGCCGATCGTTTACGAAGTCGACCGGGCCTGGGACGGCAAGCATTTTTCCACGCGCCGCGTGATCGCCATCCAGCACGGACAGCAGATATTCAACTTGTCGGCGTCCTTCCAACTGCCGGAAAACGGATTGGATCATCAAATTGCCATGCCGGACGTGCCGGCGCCGGAGACGCTTCCGGACATGGAATCGCAGTACCGCGCGGCCCTCGCCAAGGCGCCGGAAAACATGCGCAAGATCATGCAGCAGAAGCGGCCGTTCGAATCCAGGCTGGTGCGGCCTCCGGAATTCAATCGGCCCGAAAAATCGCCGCCGCTCAAGTACGTCTGGTTCCGAGCCGTGGACAAGCTTCCCGACGATGAGGCTCTGCACCGCTGCTTGCTCGCTTACGTCTCCGACTTCCATTTGCTCGATACCGCGCTGCGGCCCCACGCAGTGACCTTCGCGTCGGGAAAGCTCACCGTCGCCAGCATCGATCATGCGATGTGGTTTCATCGCAGCGTTCGTGTGGACGACTGGCTTTTGTATGCCATCGACAGTCCCAGCGCGTCGGGAGCCCGGGGCTTCACGCGCGGCAGCGTGTTTGCGCGCGACGGCCGGCTGGTCGCAAGCGTCTGCCAAGAGGGCTTGATCCGGGTGAATCCTTAAGTGAAAGGCGTGCTCATCGCACTGCTGGTCATCGCGGTGATCGCCGGCGGTCTCTTGGCGCTGCGCAGCAGCCGGAATCTCGGAATGCCCAGCGATGAGGTGCTGAAACGCGCCGCAAAACGCGAGCGCGACAGGCCGGACAAAGATTAAGAGCTGAGCGCGCGACCAAGCGTTTGCGGCGCTAAGGCGCCCGTGATGCTTCCCACACCTCGCGTGGCAGTATGAACAGGTGGCAATCCCACCAGCGATTTTTGGCGCGCCGATGCTTGCGATACACGGCCTCCCAGCGCATGCCGATCTTCTCCAGCACGCGGATCGAAGCGCTGTTGTTGACATCGACGGTCGATATCACCCGATCGGCGCGTAGTTCGCAAAATGCCGCCTCGACCAGAGCCATGGCAATTTCCGTGGCGAAGCCCTTGCCCCACTGCTCCGTTTCCAGCATGTAACCCAAATCCACGACATTGCTTTCGATCAGGGACAAATCGCACGCGCCGATCAGCCGCCCGGTCGCGGTTTCTTCGACAGCGAGTTCGAATCGCGTTCGCGGCCGCTCCTGCTGCGAGGCCAGCAATTCCTCGAGATACTCAGCCGTGCTTTCCTGGTCGCGCGGCCCGAAGAACAGAAACCGGGTGACGCGCGGATCCGACGAATAGGCGTGGACCGCCTCCAAATCCGCGGTGACGAATTCGCGCAGATTCAAGCGTGCGGTGCGAACCGGCACCGTCAGTCTGCGCACAGTACCTTGCCCGGATTCAAAATGCCTTTGGGGTCGAGCGCGCGCTTCAGCGCGCGCATGACGCTCAATTCCACCGGGTCGGCGCGCCGCGCGAACTCCGCCGCCTTGAGTCGACCAATGCCGTGTTCGGCGCTGATGCTGCCGCCGAGACTTTCGACCAGATCGAACATCGCGACCTCGAGGGCGTGGGTCCTCGCCATGAAGCTCGCGGTGTCGGAGCCCGGTCTCTGACTCAGGTTGAAGTGCAGGTTGCCGTCGCCCGCGTGGCCGTATGAAACGACGTCGCCCTCGGGCGCGAGGATCTGCGCCAATGCCGTACCCCTCTCGATGAGCGTAGGGATGGCCGACACCGGCACCGACACGTCATGCTTGATGGAGACGCCGTGGCGGCGCTGCGCCTCGGGCACCGATTCGCGCAATTTCCACATCGCCTGCGCTTGCGCAATCGAGGCTGCCAGCATCGCGTCCCTGATGGTCCCCGCGGCGGCGGCATCCTCGAGTGCCGCGGTCAACAGGCTGCCGAGATTTTGCTGCGGATTCGGCGAACCGAGTTCGATCAGCAAATACCAGGCGCAGCCGAAATCCAGCGGATTGGCGACTCCCGGCACGTGTTTCACGGTCATTGCAACCGCGATGCGTGGAATCAGTTCGAACGAAGTCACCTGATCGCCGGCGGCGCTGCGCAGCCGCCCCAGCAATTCCAGGGCCTGTGGCGGCGAGTCGATGCCGACCAGCGCCGTGGCCGTATCTATGCTAAGCGGGAAGAGCTTCAAGGACGCAGCCGTGATGATGCCCAGTGTCCCCTCGGCGCCGACGAACAGCGATTTCACGTCGTATCCGGTATTGTCCTTGCGCAAGCTCTTCAATGCCGCGAGTACGCGCCCGTCGGCGAGCACCACTTCCAGTCCCAACACCAGGTCGCGCATCATTCCATAACGCAGAACCGCAGTGCCGCCGGCATTCGTCGCGAGGTTGCCGCCGATCTGCGCGGTACCCTCCGAACCCAGGCTCAAGGGAAACAGGCGGTTCGCTTCGCGCGCCGCGTTCTGCGCGCCCGCCAGAGTGCAACCCGCTTCAACGATCATCGAATAATTGGCCGCGTCGATCTGGCGCACACGGTTCAAGCGGCGCATCGAGACCACGACCTGCGTGCCGCTCTCGTCCGGAGTGGCGGCGCCGCAGTAGCTGGTGTTGCCGGCATGCGGCACCACCGCGGTTTCTTCGCGATTGCAGATCGTCAGGATCTTCGCGACTTCAGCGACCCCTTGCGGCTGCAGCACCAAGGGAGTGGCGCCATGGTACAAGCCGCGAAAATCGCTTAAGAAAGGGGCAATGTCCGCCGGCGATTCGAGCCAGGCGCCGGCGCCGACCGCGGCCTTCAGTTCCGCAAGAGTTGCGGAGCTAGGCGGGCGGGGCATGGACGGTGGTGGTGGCGCGCAATGCCGCGATTCGCTCATCCAGCGGCGGGTGGCTCATGAATAACCGCATGATGCCCTCCGATTTTCCGGTATTGATGCCGAAGGCCTGCATCTGCGGCGGCAGCGGCTGCCCTTGGCTGCGCTTCAACACTTGCAGTGCATCGATCATGTTGCCGGTACCTGCAAGATTGGCCCCGCCGCGATCGGCGCGAAATTCCCGGCGCCTCGAATACCACATCACGATCATACTTGCAAAAATTCCCAGCACGAACTGCGCCACCAGCGTGGTCACAAAGAACCCGATGCCCGAACCCTGCCGGTCGTTTCTGAGAACCGCCCGGTCAACGATGCCGCCGATGATTCGCGCCAGGAATATGACGAAGGTATTGAGCACGCCTTGCAACAACGCCAGCGTGACCATGTCGCCGTTTGCCACATGGGTGATCTCGTGACCCAGCACCGCTTCGGCCTGGGAGCGCGACATGTTGCGCAGAAGTCCGCTGCTGACCGCGACCAGAGCGGCGTTGCGGCGCGCGCCGGTCGCAAACGCGTTCATTTCCTCGGCATCGAATATGCCCACCTCGGGCATGCCGATGTGGGCCTGATCGGCCAGCCGCTTGACCGTGCCGATGAGCCAGCGCTCCAAATCCGATTGCGGGGCGGTGACCACGCGCACCCCCATCATGCGCTTGGCGGTCCATTTGGACAGACCCAAGGAAATCAACGCACCGCCGAAGCCGAAGATGGCCGCAAAAACCAGCAGTCCACCGGTTCCGCCCTGCGCCAGCTGCACGCCGAAAACATTTTCGACGATGAACAGCACCAAACTGAGCAAGGCCAGTACGGCAAGGTTGGTGACGATAAAAAGGAAAATGCGCTTCATAGGCCCCTTTCTTTGCTGAAAATAATCACAATATGTTAGCCCTAACCGGAGGGTCGGGACGTTGCGGTTCGATTTCAAGCCGCGCGCGTCTTAAGTATCTGTAAAATAAAGAAATAACCGTTTAGAGTCAGAGGCATGCAGTACAAGGATTACTATCAAATTCTGGGCGTGACCCGCAGCAGCGACGCCGACGAGATGAAGCGCGCCTACCGCAAGCTGGCGCGAAAATTCCATCCGGATGTCAGCAAGGAGAAAAACGCCGAAGAGAAGTTCAAGGAGGTGCAGGAGGCATACGAGGTGCTGCGCGATCCGGACAAGCGCGCCGCGTACGACCAACTGGGCCGTGATTTTCGCAACGGCCAGCAATTCAGGCCGCCCCCCGATTGGTCGCAGCGTTTCGGGCAGTCGGGCGGCCAGCGCTTTTCCGACCTGAACGGCTTCAGCGATTTTTTCGCCAGTTTGTTCGGCGGCTCGGGGTTTGACGGCGGCGGCATTGGCGGCGGCGCGCAAGCCGACGCGGATGCCGGCCAACTGGATGTGACGGTGGAGGAGGCCTACGCGGGCACGAAGCGTCGCATCAACCTCAACGAGCAGGGCCGTCAACGCCAGGTCGATGTGCAGATCCCTGCGGGAGTTGCCGAAGGCCAGTCGCTGCGCATTGCGGGGACGGGCGGCCGCGCATCGCTGATTTTCCGCATCAAGCTGCGCCCGCATCATCTGTACGAAGTCGTGGGCAAGGATGTGCAGATCGAATTGCCGCTGGCGCCCTGGGAGGCTGCCCTGGGTGCGAAGGTGGCTGTTCCTACATTGGGCGGAACGGTGGAATTGACCGTGCCTGCAGGCGCACAATCGGGACAAAAGCTCAGATTGCGATCCCGCGGCTTGCCCGGCAATCCGAGCGGCGATCAGCTGGTCACGATCAAATTGGTCACGCCGGCGGCGAAATCGAAGGCGGCGCAGGAAGCCTATGAAAGGATGAAGCGCGATTTCGCTTTCGATCCGCGCGCCGATTGGCCGTAACGTTTTAGGAGGCAGTGGTGCAGTACACGATCCAGGTCAATGGCAAGGCGCAAAGCCTTTCGGCCGACCCGCAAATGCCCCTGCTGTGGGTGCTGCGCGACGTGCTTGATTTGAAGGGCACCAAATTCGGCTGCGGCAGGAGTTTTTGCGGCGCTTGCACCGTGCATTTGAACGGCGTCGCCACGAGATCCTGCGTTACGCCCATATCGGCGGTGGGATCCGCCTCGGTCACCACCATCGAGGCGGTCGCGAGTACGCCAACGGGCCGCGCGGTGCAGAACGCGTGGCTCGCGGTCGATGTCGTGCAGTGTGGTTACTGCCAGGCCGGTCAAATCATGTCGGCGAGCGCGCTGCTTGCCAAGAATCCAAAGCCGAACGATGCCGACATTGATCAAGCCATGTCGGGCAACATTTGCCGCTGCGCCACCTACTCGCGCATCCGTGCCGCCATCAAGCAAGCGGCCGGTTTGCCCACGGTTGACAGCCGGGACAGATTCCTATGATGCGGCGCGCTTTCTTGCGCGCGAGTTTGGCGGTCGGAGGCGGCCTGCTGCTCGATTTCTCGATACCCGGAGCCCTCGCCAACGCACGAGGCGCGGCGGCGGGCCCCGCCGCGCTCAACGCCTTCGTCCAGATATCGAGCGAGGGCATCGTCACCATTGTTTCCAAGAACCCGGAAATCGGCCAGGGCATCAAGACCATGCTGCCCATGCTGATCGCCGAGGAACTCGACGTTGATTGGGGCGCGGTGCGCATCGAACAGGCCATGAGTGATCCGGCGCGGTATGGTCTGCAGTTCGCCGGCGGCAGCCGCGCGACACCCCTGAATTGGGATGCGCTGCGACGGGTGGGCGCGGCGGCGCGGCAGATGCTCGTCAGTGCCGCCGCGCAAACATGGTCCGTGCCCGCCGCGGAGTGCGAAACGCAATCCGGAAAAGTGATTCATGCGCCGACCAAGCGATCCTTAAGTTACGGATCCCTGGCCTCCAAGGCGGCCCTGATACCGCCGCCGGATCTCGCCGCGCTGCCGCTCAAGGATCCGAAGGACTTCAAAATCATTGGCAAGTCGCATCCGGGCGTCGACAGCCCGCTCATTGTCGCCGGCAAACCCCTGTTCGGCATCGACGTCACGGTGCCGGGCATGCTGTATGCGGTGTTCGTGAAATCGCCGGTATTTGGCGGCAACGCCGTCAGCGCGAAACTGGATGCAGTCAAGTCCCAGCCCGGCATACGCGATGCCTTCATCGTGCCCGGCAGCGGGCCCTTCAATGGACTGGCGAGCGGCGTGGCCATCGTTGCGAACACTTGGTGGCTCGCCAACAAAGCCCGCGACCAGCTCCAGGTGGTGTGGGAGGAAGGGGCCACTGCTGCCCAAAGCAGCGAAGGATTTGCGAAGCAGGCGCTAGAGCTTCAGGCGCAAACGCCGGCCGCGAAGGTGTGGAGCGAAGGAGATGCCACCCAGGCGCTGGCAGCGTCGGCCAAGCAGCTCGAAGCCGCGTACAGTTATCCCTTCATCGCGCATGCCACCCTCGAGCCGCAGAATTGCACCGCGCATTTCAAGGACGGCAAAGTCGAGATCTGGGCGCCCACGCAGAACCCGGACGCCGGCCGCAAAATCGTCGCGAAAACCCTTGGCCTCACCGATGCCGATATCACCATTCACATGATTCGTTGCGGCGGCGGCTTCGGCCGGCGCCTGATGAATGACTACATGGTTGAGTCTGCCTGGATATCCAGAGAGATCGGCGCGCCGGTCAAGCTGCTGTGGAATCGCCCCGACGACGTTCAGCATGATTTCTATCGTCCCGCCGGTTTTCATTTCTTCAAGGCGGGCCTGGACAGTGCCGGCAAACTGCAGGCGTTCAAGGATCATTTCGTGTCCTTTGGGCAGGACGGCAAGGCCGCTTCCAGCGCCGACATGGGCGCCAATGAATTTCCCGCGAAATTTGTGGCCAACCTCGAATTGGGCATGACGCTGATGCCTTTGGGCGTCCCCACCGGGCCGTTGCGTGCGCCGGGCAGCAATGCCCTGGCGTTCGTGTTCCAGTCGTTCATCGACGAGATTGCGCATGCCGCGGGTCAGGATCCCCTGCAGTATCGGATTGGCTTGCTGGGCGAGCGCCGGGTCGTCGGCGCCTTCGATTCCGGCCGCATGATCGATGTGCTTGCCCTGGCGGGCGAGAAATCCGGCTGGGGCAAGCGCACGGTGGCGAAGGGTTCCGGCATGGGCGTGGCGTTTTACTACAGCCATCTCGGCTACTTCGCGGAGGTGGTGCACGCCACGGTGGGCGCCGGCGGCCGGGTCACGGTGGACAAGGTCTGGGTGGTGGGCGATGTCGGCAGTCAGATCATCAATCCGACCAGTGCCGAGAACCAGGTCCAAGGAGCGGCGCTCGATGGCATCGGCGAAGCATTGGCTCAGGTGATTACGCTGCGCAGCGGCCGGGTCGTGCAAAGCAATTTCGATGACTTTCCGCTGCTGCGCATGAATCAGGCGCCCCCGGTGGAGGTGCATTTCTTGAAGACCGATCATCCTCCCACGGGACTGGGGGAACCGGCCCTGCCGCCGGTGATACCGGCGCTATGCAACGCCCTATTTGCGGCGACCGGCGTCAGGATTCGCAGCCTGCCCATCGATCCGAAATTGCTGATGAGGCCCGATTTGCCGGCTTGAAGTAGCGAGGCCCGGCCCCACTTCCCCACGGGGAGCGCTTTTTCCGATCCGTCCTTAAACACAAGATTGCAGGGCCATGACGCTAGAAACCGAAGCAAAGATCAAAGAGTTCCAAGCCGAAACCAAGCAAGTGCTGCGCTTGGTCATCCATTCGCTGTATTCGCACAAGGAAATCTTCCTGCGCGAGCTGATCTCCAACGCCTCCGATGCCTGCGAGAAACTGCGCTTTGAAGCGCTTGCCACACCGGAGCTCATGGGAAGCGACACCCTGTCGATCACGCTGACCCCCGACAGCACGGCTCGCACCTTGAGCGTCAAGGACAACGGCATCGGCATGAGCGAGGATGAAGTGATCGACAATCTCGGCACCATCGCCCGCTCCGGCACCAAGAAATTCCTCGAGACCTTGAGCGGCGATGCCGCCAAGGACGCGCAATTGATCGGCCAATTCGGAGTCGGGTTTTATTCGGCTTTCATCGTCGCGGATAAAGTCACGGTGCTCAGCAAACGCAGCGACGCGCCGGCGGTGCACTGGGAGTCGGACGGCGAGGGCCAGTACCAGATCCAGGCGAGCGACAAAGAGGATCGCGGCACTGAAGTCATCCTGCACCTGCGCGAAGAGGACAAGGAATTCCTCGAGGCAGCGCGCCTGCGCCAATTGGTGCGCAAGTACTCCGATCATTTGAGCATTCCGATCGTGCTGAAGGGCGGCGAGAAGGACGAGACCCTGAATCAGGCGAAAGCTTTCTGGACGCGTCCGAAAGCGGATTTGAAGGACGAGGATTATCAGGCTTTCTACCAGCACATTGCGCACGATTCGGAGGGGGCGCGCGTTTGGGCGCACAACAAGGTCGAGGGCAACATCGAATACACCTCGCTGCTGTACCTGCCGAAGCGCGCGCCGTTCGACCTGTTCGAGCGCGAGTCGAAGGGCGGCGGTGTGCAGCTGTACGTAAAGCGGGTATTCATCATGGACAAGGCGGCGGAATTGCTGCCGCCGTACCTGCGTTTCATGCGCGGGCTGGTCGACTCGGCGGATTTACCGCTGAATGTGTCGCGCGAGCTGCTGCAGAACAATCGCACCGTGGAGAAGATCAAGGCCGCGCTGGTCAAGCGTTCCTTGGATCTGCTCGAGGAATTGGCCGCCAACAAGCCGGAGGAATATGCGGAGTTCTGGAAGACCTTCGGCGCGGTGCTGAAGGAAGGGATCATCGAGGATCCGGGACAAAAGACCCGCATCGCCAAGCTGCTGCGCTTTCACTCCACAGCGGCGGCGGGCGACTTCCCTAAGGTGACACTGGAGGCCTACATAGCCCGGATGAAACCGGATCAAAAAGCCATCTACTACCTGACCGCCGACACCCTGGCTGCGGCGCGCAACAGTCCGCATCTCGAAGGCTTTCGCGACAAGGGCTTGGAGGTCTTGCTGCTCATCGATCGCATCGATGAGTGGGTTGCCGGCCATTTGCACGAGTTCGAGGGCAAGACGCTCGCCAATGCCGCGAGCGCGGCCGCCGATGTGGCATCCGCCATCGAGACCCCGGATAAGGCGGCGGCCGAGTCCGCCTTCAAGAACACCCTCGAGCGGCTCGGCAAGAGCTTGAGCGGCAAGATCGCAAGCGCACAGCTGTCCGCGCGTCTCACCGATTCGCCCGCTGTTCTGGTTGCGGGAGAATTCGGCGTGAGCTTGAGAATGGGGCGCATCTTGAAGCAGGCAGGTCACGACAATCCATTCGCCACGCTGCCGATTCTCGAGTTGAATCCCAAGCATCCCCTCGCGCTGCGTCTCAACGACACGATGGATGATGCTGCGTTCGCAGATCTCGCCCATGTTCTGTATGACCAGGCGATGCTCGCGGAGGGCGGCGAACTGGATGATCCCGCGATTTTCGTGCGGCGCGTAAACCGGCTCATCGTGGAAGGACTGTCCGCGCAGCCGAAAATCATCCTCAGTTAGACATGCTGATATCGCAGTGGGACGCCGACGATTTCATTGCGCCCAGCCCGGCGGCGGGCCAGGGGTCAGTGGGCGAGAGCTCCGCCGCGGGCGGCTCGCCCGAGGTCAACCCCGATGCGCCGCTGCTCGATGCCTATTCAGGCGCAGTGATCGGCGCCCTGGAACGGGTGGCGCCGGCCGTAACCTTCATCGAAGTCACGCACGCTGCGCGCACCGGCGCCCGCGCGGGCAATCGCCGTCCGGTGCGGGGCAGCGGGTCGGGATTTCTGTTCACTCCGGACGGCTATCTGCTGACCAACAGTCATGTGGTTCAGGGTTCGGAAGAAATCACGGTGCGCCTGAACGATGACACGCGCTTCGACGCCGATATGGTGGGCAACGATCCGGACTCGGACCTGGCGGTGCTGCGCATTGGACACTTGAGCGCGCTGCCCTATGCCGAGTTCGGTGATTCATCGCGTCTCAAGGTGGGCCAGGTGGCGATCGCCATCGGCAACCCGCTCGGCTATTCCAGGACCGTGACCACGGGCGTGGTCTCGGCGCTCGGGCGCACGCTGCGCGCAACGTCGGGCAGATTGATGCACGATGTGATTCAAACCGACGCCGCGCTCAATCCGGGTAATTCGGGCGGCCCGCTGGTCGACTCCGCGGGAAAAGTCATCGGGGTCAATACCGCGATGATCCCGCAGGCGCAATCGATCTGTTTTGCCACGGGAATCAACACGGCAAAATGGGTGATCAGCCAGTTGTTCGCCCATGGCAGGGTGCGTCGTGCCTATATCGGGGTCTCCGGCGCCACGGTGCCGATCGCCACGCGCGTGGTTCGGCACTTCGACCTGCCCAGCAACCGGGCGGTGCACGTCGCGGAGCGAGTGCCCGGCAGTCCGGCAGCGCTCGCGGGCATCGAGCCCGGCGATCGCATGATTGCGCTTAATGGGGCACCGATCGATGGCATCGACAGCCTGCAGCGCCTGCTCGATGCGAGCTTGATAGGCCGGGCCTGTGAATTGCAGCTGCTGCGCAGGTCAAGCCTGATCCGGGTGACGATCACCCCTTTGGAAATGCCCGCGCATCGCCCGTAGCTCAAGGAGCATGAAGGAGTACCCAATGAATCCAACGCCGCATCCGATCAGCTTGGCGGTTCCGCCGGAGCACACCGACCATTTCCTGGGCTCCGAGCATGCGCGGGTGACCGTGGTCGAGTACGGTGATTTCGAGTGCCCGAGCTGCAAAGTCGCCGCGACCACGCCGATGCTTCTTCTCGAACGCTATCCCAACAAGGTGCGCTTCGTGTTCCGCCATTTTCCGCTCGCGGAGGCCCACCCTCATGCGCTGCAGGCGGCGGAGGCCGCGGAAGCGGCCGGAGCTCAGGGAAAATTCTGGCCGATGTACGATCTGTTGTTCCGCAATCAACTGCACCTCAACGCGGCGGATTTGCAGCGCTACGCGAGCGAACTGGGATTGGACATGGCGCGCTATGTCGCGGAGATGGACGATCACATCTATTTGCAAAAGGTGCGCGAAAACATCGAAGGCGGCCGCCGCAGCCACATCCGGGCGACGCCCACCTTCTTCCTCAACGGCGCGGTGCAGGACATCTCCTTCGGCATGAAGGCGCTGCACGACGCGGTGGCGCGCAGCGTGCAGGCCTGAATTTCGGCCACTGCGCCGCTCAGTGCGCTTGAAGCCTGGTCAAAGGTGGTTATACCAAATTTAAAGAGTTGGGATAACCGGGTTATACTAATTCTGCAGAATTGGTATAACTTTATAGAAATCCTATGAACACCAACGACTTGCCTTTGATGGCGCAAACCACGTACGCGGAACTGCTCGAGTTGAGCAGCGTGCTCGCATTCGAGACCGCGTTCGAGGAAGCCGGTACGTTTTCAGCTAAAACCGTGAAAGGTTCCAAATATTGGTATTTCCGGCCGTCGCGGCCATCCTCCGGAGCTGACTTACCCCAGCGGTATGTGGGCCCCGAGACGGCAGAGCTCCTCGAGCGTATTGCCCACCACCGGCAAGCCAAACGCGGCCAGAGCGCGCAACGCGCTCTGGTCCGCTCACTCGTACACTCCTATGGGCTGCCCGCACCCCTGCCTGCCGTGGCAGAGGTTATGGAGGGATTGGCCCGGAGGGGGGTGTTTCGGTTGCGTGGCGTCTTGGTAGGTACCATCGCCTACCAAACCTATGCGGCGATGTTGGGCGTGCGTCTGCGCGGTGCGCTCACGCAAACCTCCGATGTAGACGTGGCTCAGTTCTTGAGCGTGTCGATCGCCGTGCAAGATCAGACCGATTCCATGGAGAAGGTCTTGAAAGAGATTGATCCGACCTTTCGAAAAATCCCCAGCTTGGGTCACAACGCGCCTACCCGGTATATCTCGAGTCAGCAGCTGCGCGTCGATTTCCTGGTGCCGAACCAGGGGGCGGACAGCGACGAGCCCCTGTACCTGCCAGCGCTCAAGACGGCGGCGGAACCCTTACGCTTCTTGGACTTTCTGATTTACGAGCCGGTCAAGGCGGTACTCCTGCACGGCGGTGGCACCGCGGTCACGGTGCCTAGCCCCGAACGATTTGCCGTGCACAAGTTGATCCTATCTCGCCGCCGCAAATCCTCGGAGGCCAAGGCTGACAAGGACCTGCGCCAAGCTGCGGTGCTCCTGCAAATACTACTGCAGAAGCGCCCGGAGGATTTGAAGTGCGTGTGGGAGGAAGCCGTTCAGCGAGGCCCCGTCTGGCGAGAACTGCTCCAGGGTGGCACAGCTCAATTGCCTGCTCCGCTTCAAGAGAGCCTGAAGGAATCCGGCCTCAGTGGGAAATAAAAAGGGCGCCCTTGAGGGGCGCCCAAATGGGGAAATCATCGCGAGGGCTTAAATCAGCTCCAATCGCTGCCGCCGCCCCCGCCGCCGTCATCCCACGAGCCGGAATCGTTCGCGCCGAAGTCGGAGCCGCCCATATCGCTGTTGCTGAAGCCCGGTTCGGCTGCATCCGCAGCGGGTATCACCCCGCCGGCGCCGCGGCCGCCATCCAAGAAATGATGCGCCAATTCTTCGCCGGCAACCACTCCCGCACCGACCGCGAGACCCGATGCCAGGCCGCCGGCAATGCCTGAACCCAAGCCGCCACCGCCCATCGGCGCCGGCCCGTAGCCAGGCGGGTATGCGCCCGGCGCACCGCCCGCCACCGGACCTGTACCCGCCGGGTACTGGGTGTAAGGCGTGCGTCGGCGGAATAGCAACATCAGAACCCCAACCACTGCCGCCAGTATCAATACCGTGCCCCAAGGAAAGCGCGGGGCTGTGCGCGCGGGAACGAACACTCCCTGGCTGCGCGCACTCAGGCCCAGCTGCGATTTCAGCTCTTGAACCGAGCGCGGGCTGAAGGAGGTCAGGCCGGGATTCAGCCGCTCTGCAATGCCGAGCTCCGCGCGCGCCATCGGAATGTTGCCGGCTTTCGCGTAGATCTCAGCCTGGACGTAATGGGCCTTGGAGCTGCTCGGATGATCGGCCAGAACCTGGGTGATCATCTTCTGCGCCTGATCGAGATGGCCGCTTCCGGCCGCTTCATAGATCTGATTCATCGTCGGATCGGCCGCGGCGGGCGCCGCATCGGCAAACGCCGGCGACATGTATGCGAAAAATGCGCCCATGCCAAGCGTTGCAGCCAGTAATAATCTTCGCATAACAGGCCCCCGGTGAGTCGATTTGACGATTGCAGGATTAGATATGGGCGGCGGGCTCAAAGTTCAACAGCCCGACGCAGCGCCAGCGCACGCTCAAATGACGCCGCGGCGCTTCTGGTCCAGTTCGATGGATTCAAACAGCGCTTGAAAATTCCCTTCGCCGAAGCCCTCGTTGCCCTTGCGTTGAATGATTTCGAAGAAAATGGGGCCGATGGCGTTCTTGGTGAATATTTGAAGCAGGATGCCGCTGTCGACATTGCCGTCGATCAGTATGCCGCGGCGCTTCAGTTCCGCGACGGATTCCTGATGGCCGGCGACCCTCGCGGCGACGCCCTCGTAATAAGTCGCCGGGGTTTCCTGGAATTCCACGCCGCGACTGCGCAGGGCATCGACCGTCTTGTAGATATCATCGGTACCCAGCGCGATGTGCTGTATGCCTTCGCCCTTGTACTCGTGCAAATATTCTTCGATCTGACTCTTGTCATCCTGGCTCTCGTTGATGGGAATGCGGATCTTCCCGCAGGGCGAGGTGAGCGCGCGCGAAAACAAGCCGGTTTGTTTTCCCTCGATGCTGAAGTAGCGAATCTCCCTGAAGTTGAACAGCCGCTCGTAGAAGCCGGCCCATAGGTTCATGTTGCCGCGCTTCACATTGTGCGTGAGATGATCGATGCGCAGCAGCCCCACCGGCGGCGGCGCAACGGCCGGCGTCACCGGAATGAAATCGACATCATAGATGGTGCGATCACCGTACCTGTCGACCAGATAGATCAGGCTGCCGCCGATTCCCTCGATCGATGGGATGTTCAGCTCCATCGGTCCGGCGGTGGCGGGCCCGGGTTTTGCGCCCAATTGCAGCGCGCGCGCATAGGCGAAGCGCGCATCGGCGACCCGGAACGCCATGGCGCAGGCGCACGGTCCATGCGCCCGCGCGAATTTCTGCGCAAAGCTGTCATGTTCCGCATTGATGATGAAGTTGATGTCACCCTGGCTGTGCAGCGTCACGTTCTTGGAGCGATGACGCGCAACGGCGGGCAATCCCATGCTCTCGAACAACCTGCGCAGCAGCTCCGGATCGGGCGCCGCATATTCGACGAACTCGAACCCGTCGGTGCGCATCGGATTTGCCGCCTGAAGCTCCGCGTTCACGACGAAAGCACTGCCTTGGCTTGCGTAGCTATGACGGTCCCGAATACATGATCCCAGAGGTGCGTGGTCACGCCAAAATTGCCGCGTTTTGGCGAGTGGTGATGCCGCATGTGCCAGGCACGCAATTCGCTGAAATAAGCCGATGAGCGCTTGTTGGCGTGATGATGAATCACGTGATGCACATAGCCATACCACCAGTAGCCGGTCATCAATCCGACCGTGATGCCATCCGCGAGGTTGAAGCCGGCGTACCACCACAGGGGCAGCATGACGATGCCGAGCCACACCGAGACGCTGATCCACGACGGCGTCGCGATGTACGCCAGCGGCGCGTTGTGGTGCAGGCTGTGCATGGGGGAAAAGATCGGCATGCGGTGCAGGGCTATGCGATGGATGACGTACTCCAGGAACGTCCAGAGCACAAAGCCCGCCACGCAGGCGAGAAACCAGGTCTCGCCGCTGTGCAGCGTGAGGTGGCGTGAATTGGCACCTACCAGTGCGACGATCGTGATGGGATACACCACGAAATCGGAGTAATAGGTGAATTTGGTGCTGAATGTCATCGGTGCCCCGCGCTCTTAAGAGTGGGCCATTCGACCACGTGGCCAAATGTTAACGGAAGTACCGTCTCTACGCATAGCCTTCGTATTCCGGCGGCTAGGAAGCCAGAGTGACTCGCTCGATGCCCGCCAGCAGGCGCTGCAAGTCATCGGGCGTGCTGTACATCGAGATGCCGGTGCGCAGCAATCCGCCGCGCTCCTCGAGCTTGAGGACCTGCACCGCTCGCGCCGCGTAGAAGTGTCCGTCCCAAACGCAAATGCCCTGCTTGCCGAGTGCCGCCGCGGCCTCGCCCGCAGTGGCATTTTTCAGCGTGATCGATACGGTCGGCGCACGCGCCCGGCTGCTGAAGTCCGGTCCCCAGACACGCACACCAGGGATGCTGCGCACCGAATCGTGGTAGGACTTCGCCAGTTCGTGTTCGTGAGCGGAAATGCCCGACATCGCATCGACGATGCGCTCGCGCAGCGAGGCACCGCTGCCCCAGCTCGCGAGGTAGTCCACCGCGGCGCGCAGCCCGTGGATGGCGGCGTGGTTTAGCGTGCCGGTTTCGATGCGGTAAGGCGCCTCCGGATCCTGGACGCTCAGGCGGTCCGTGGGAAGCCGATCGAGCGCGCCGGGCCGCGAATAAAGCACTCCGACATGCGGACCGTAGAATTTGTAGCCCGAGCACAGCAGGAAGTCCATGCCGAGTGTCTTGACGTCGAGGGGGAAATGCGGCGCGTAATGCACTGCATCGATCACCAGCAGCGCGCCCACTTCGCGCGTCAGCCGGCGCGCGAGTCCGATGTCGTTGACGGTGCCGAGAGCGTTCGATGAAGCACCCAATGCCACCACCTTGGTGCGCGGCGTGATCTTGGCGGCCATATCGGATTCATCGAGGCGCCCGGATTCCAGCAACCGCACCTCCTGGATGATCACGCCCTGATCGGCGAGACGCAGCCAGGGTCCGCGATTGGCCTCATGATCGAGCTGGGTGATGACCACCTCGTCGCCCGGCCTCAAGGTGCGGGCGATGGCGCCGCTCAGCGCATAATTCAGCGTGGTCATGTTTTGACCGAAAGAGATGCAATTCGAATCCTCAGCGCCGAGGAAATCGGCGAGAATGCCGCGCGCCGCCGCCATGCGCCGGTCGACTTCTTCCGAAGGCGAGAACTTGCCGTGGGTATTGACGTTGCAGGTTTCGTAGAAGTCCGCAATGGCCTCGATGACCACGCGCGGCACCTGACTGCCGCCGGGACCGTCTAGATAGGCGAGAACCGGACCTTGGACGCGGCGCGAGAGCGCGGGGAAATCTTTGCGACAGCGCAAGCTGTGTTCGAGGGTGAATGCCATTATAAAGTATGCAAGGGCTGCACTGAAGTCGCAAGAAGATCAAGGAAACGCATGAAATTTTCATCGGTGGTGGAGCGAATCGCAGGCGAGGGCGCCGAGGCGTGGCTGATTCATTACAAGGCGCGCGCGGCACAGGAGCGTGGTGAGGATGTGATCGTGCTGTCCATCGGCGATCCCGACCTGCCGGCGCCCGCGCCCGTGCTCGAGCGCGCGCTCGAAGCGTTGCGCGCCGGCGACCTGCGCTACACCCCCGCGGCCGGGCGCCACGCAGTGCGCGAAGCAATCGCGGCGGCGCATATGCACCGTACCGGGCAGCCGGTGAATGCCGACAACGTCATCTTTCTGTCGGGAACGCAGAATGCGCTGTTCGCCGCGTCCATGTGCATTGCAGGGCCCGGTGATGAAGTGCTGGCGATGGAACCCCTGTACCCGAGTTATCCTGCGACCATTCAGGCATCGGGCGCGCGGATGGTGCGCGTGCCGGCCCCGGCATCGGCAGGGTTTCGCCCGGATTTGAATCTGCTTCAGAAGGCGATCACGCCGCGCACGCGCGCGCTGTTCTTCGCCACCCCGAACAATCCCAGCGGCGTGATTTTGAGCGAACAGGAATTGGCCGCGATCGGCGAGATTGCGCGCCGGCACTCACTGTGGCTGGTGGCGGATGAAGTCTATGCAGGCCTCGCGCCGGGCGGGCGCGTGCCCGGTGTTGCGGCCCTTTTGCCCGAGCAGGTGATCACCGTCAGCAGTATATCGAAGTCGCATTCCTTGCCGGGCCTCCGGGCGGGCTGGCTGGTGGGGCCTGAGCCGCTGATCAAGCACGCGGAGTCGCTCGCGATGTGCATGCTGTTCGGTCTGCCGGGTTTCATCCAGGAGGCCACCATCACCGCGCTTGAGGTTGCCGATCAGGCGGAGTCGAGGATTCGCGACTTGTGCACCGCGCGGCGCGATATGCTGCTGCAGGGACTCGACGGCGTGCGCGGCATTCGCTGCTGCGTTCCCGACGCCGGCATGTTCACGTTGATGGACGTGCGCGGCACGGGTCTTTCGGGCTACGATTTCATGTGTGGGCTCTACGAATCCGAGCGGCTTTCGGTGATCGACGGCGGCGCCTTCGGCGCCGAGACCCGCGGCTTCGTGCGGCTGTGCTTCGCCGCCGATGAGGCGACTTTGAGCGAGGCTGTGGTGCGCATTCGCCGCTTCGTCGGCACATTGGTGAGGTAGTCATGACGGCAGAGAACGCGGATTTGGGAATCGTGGTGCGGACCGCGGGTGGCCCCGAGAACCTGGAGTGGACGCAACTGCAAACCGCAGCACCCGGGCGCGGAGAAGTGCGCATCCAGCAAAAAGCGATCGGCGTGAATTTCATCGATACGTACTTTCGCAAAGGGATTTATCCCTGGCCGACGACACCCCTGATACCCGGCGGCGAAGCCTCCGGAATCGTCGAGGGTGTGGGCGAGGGCGTCACGGACTTCAAGCTTGGCGATCGCGTGGCCTACGTGCTGCCGTCCGGCGCCTATCGCACCCACCGTGTCGTTGCGGCCGATCGGCTGGTGAAAATACCGGATACAGTCGACTTCGATGCGGCGGCGTCGCTCATGCTCAAAGGCATGACCGCGCAATTTCTGCTGAATTCCTGCTACCCGGTCAAGGCGGGCGATGTCGTGCTGGTGCATGCGGCCGCCGGCGGAGTGGGGTTGTTGATGGGTCAATGGCTGAAAGTCCTGCGCGCGACCGCCATCGGCACCGCGGGTTCGGCGGACAAGGTCGCCATGGCCCAGGCCAACGGCTATGCGCACGTGATCAACTATCGCACCGAGGATTTCGCGGCGCGCGTCAAGGAGATCACCGGCGGCAAGGGCTGCGATGTGGTCTACGACTCGGTGGGCAACGATACCTGGCGGGGTTCACTCAAGTGTTTGAAGGTGCGCGGCATGTTCGTGTGTTTCGGGCAGTCATCGGGAGCGGTCGCCGACTTCAAGTTGTCCGATCTCGCGGCGGGAGGATCGCTGTATGCCTGCCGGCCGACGCTGTTCGATTACATCAAGACCCGCGAGGACTTGCGGGCACGCGCCGCCGATCTCTTCGCCAAGCTCGCTTCGGGGGAGGTGACCGCGCATATCGGCAAGCGGGTGGCGCTGCGCGATGCCGCGGATGCGCATCGCGATCTCGAGGCCCGCAAGACCATGGGATCGACCGTGCTGCTGGCTTGAGGCCTTCAGATCCCCAGCGGCAATGCCGTCGATTCCTTGATCACGGTGACTGCCACCGACGAATTGACCGAACGCACGCAGGGAATGCGCGACAGATAATCCAGATAGAACGCCTCGTAGGCCTTGATGTTCTTGGTGACGATTTTCAAAAGGAAGTCCCATTCGCCGGTGAGCGTGTAGCATTCCAGTACTTCCGCGCGATCGCGTATCGCGGCTTCGAATTCGGCGATGGCATCGCGTCCGGTGTTGGCTAGTTTGACGTGGGCAAAAATGGTCACATCCAGGCCGAGGGAATTTCGATCGAGCAGTGCGACGCGGGCCTTGATGACGCCGTCCTGTTCCAGTTGTTGGATGCGCCGCCAGCAGGTGGTGGTCGACAACTTGGTTTTCGATGCCACCTCGGCCACCGACAGCGCACCCTGCCTCTGTAGAATGTCGAGGAGGCGTAGATCCAGATGATCGATACCCGGACGGTGTATTTTTTCCATGATGAGCCTCTTTTCGGAATGATTATACCGATATATGAGGGCTCATCCTAATGAACACCACACCGGCCGTGTGGGAGACGTAAATTATGCGGATGACCAAACAATCGCGTCTGCACCTACCCCGCGTTCCTGCCCGTCCCGGCGAGACTCCGGATTTCAGCTATGTGCAACTCTCGCCCGCGGGCGCGGTGCCACGGCCGGAGATCAATGCGCGCGCGCGCGACATGATGTCATTGTCGGTCGAATTGGTGCGGGTGCTCGACGATGCCGGCGAGGCAGTCGGGCCATGGAATCCGCATCTCGACCCCGGCGAATTGCAAGTGGGTTTGCGGCACATGATGCTGACGCGCACCTTCGATGACCGCATGCAGCGCATGCAGCGCGCCGGCAAGATTTCCTTTTACATCCGCTCATCGGGCGAGGAAGCGGTGTCGGTGGCGCAGTGCATGGCGCTGCGGCCGGGCGACATGCTATTTCCTTCCTATCGCAATCAAGGTTTGCAAATCGTGCGCGGCATCGCGCTGCTCGATCTCATGTGCCAGCTCCTGTCCAATACCCGCGACATGTGCAAAGGACGCCAGCTGCCGGTCATGTATCACTCCAAGCCCGGCAATATCTTTTCCATCTCGGGCAACCTGGCGACGCAGTTTCCCCAGGCGGTGGGTTGGGCCATGGCTGCGGCCATCAAAGGCGAAGACCATCTGGCCGCGACTTGGATCGGGGAGGGCAGCAGCGCCGAGGCGGATTTTCATCATGCCCTGCTGTTCGCGTCCGTTTATCAGGCGCCGGTGATTCTGAATGTGGTGAACAATCAGTGGGCCATCTCGACGTTTCAAGGCTATGCCGGCGGCGAACAGCGCTCATTCGCGGCCCGCGGACCCGGCTACGGCATCGCGGGAATTCGAGTCGACGGCAACGATTTCCTGGCGATACACGCGGTGACGCAGTGGGCAGCGGAGCGGGCACGCACCGGCGCCGGTCCCACCCTGATTGAACTGGTGACCTATCGAGCGGCCGCGCACTCCACCAGCGATGATCCGGCGCGCTATCGCGCCAAGGACGATGCCGAGCACTGGCCCTTGGGCGATCCCATCCAGCGCCTCAAACAGCACTTGATGAAAATCGGCGAATGGTCGGAAGCGCGTCATCAGGCGCTCAGCACCGAACTCGAGGCGCTGGTCGCATCGAGTTGGAAGGAAGCCACCGCATTCGGCACCTTGAGCGAGGGTCCACGGCTCAATGCGGACCTGATGTTCGAGGATGTGTTCAAGGAGATGCCGCAGAATCTCAAGCGGCAACAAGCCTTGATGCGCGCGGAACGGGGTTAGCTCGTGGCCAGCATGAACATGATCCAAGCCTTGAATTCCGCCATGGACATCATGCTGGGCAGGGACCCTGCGGTGGTGCTGATGGGCGAGGACATCGGCTACTTTGGCGGCGTGTTCCGTGCCACCGACGGTCTGCAGCGCAAGTATGGCGAGCATCGTGTGCTCGACACGCCCATTGCCGAGGGCGGCATCGTGGCGAGCGCAATCGGCATGAGCGTGAACGGCTTAAGGCCGGTGGCGGAAATTCAGTTCGCGGACTACATTTATCCGGGTTTCGATCAGATCTGCAGCGAATTGGCCCGCATCCGCTACCGCAGTGCCGGCGAATTTTTTGCCCCGGTGACGATCCGCACACCCTGCGGCGGCGGCATTCGCGGCGGCCAGACGCACTCGCAGAGTCCCGAAGGAATATTCACGCATGTCAGCGGCATCAAGGTCGTGATGCCCTCAAACCCCTACGATGCCAAGGGCCTGCTCATCACCGCCATCGAAGACGATGATCCGGTGATATTTTTCGAACCCAAGCGGCTGTACAACGGACCCTTCGACGGCGACCCGAACAAACCTGCCGTGCCGTGGAGCACGCATCCCAAAGGCCAGGTCGACGAGGGCTACTACAAGGTTGCACTGGGCAAGGCGGAGATCGTGCGCTCAGGCAGCCAGGTGACCATCATCACCTACGGCACCATGGTGTTCGTGGCGGCTGCCGCCGCGGCAGCGATGAACATTGATGCGGAGATCATCGACCTGCGATCGCTGGTGCCGTTGGACGTCGACACCATCGCGACTTCGGTGAAGAAGACCGGCCGCTGCGTCATCGCGCACGAGGCGACGCGCTTCTCCGGATTCGGCGCGGAAATCCTCTCCATCGTCCAAGAGGAATGCTTCTGGGATCTGGAAGCGCCGATACAGCGCGTTACCGGCTGGGACACACCCTATCCGCATGCCTTCGAGTGGGAGTACTTTCCCGGCCAGGCGCGAGTCACCCGAGCGCTGAAAAGCGTGCTGGAGCCTGCATGAGCCAGTACATATTCAAAATGCCGGATCTCGGTGAAGGGACCGTGGATGCTGAAATCGTTGCCTGGCACGCCAAGCCGGGTGATCAAGTGACCGAAGACCAGATCATCGTCGAAGTGATGACCGACAAGGCGGCGGTCGAGGTGCCTGCGCCCGTGAGCGGCCGGGTGGTATCAGTGACCGGTGCGCCGGGCGAAAAGGTCGCCGTCGGCTCGCCCCTCATCGTGTTCGAATTGACCAACGGCGCGAATGCCGCCGATGCGCCGGCCGCGGCACCCCCTCGGCCGTCCGCACCCGAGCCCTCGACGCCTCAGCCGGCGACCCTTCAACCGGCCGGGTCTCAGCCGGCGGCAGCAGTCACTCGCCAAGGCCGGGTCATGACATCGCCGGCGAATCGGCGTCGTGCGCACGAAGCGGGTGTCGACCTCACGACCGTGGCAGGTTCAGGGCCGGGCGGCCGCATCGTGCGCAGCGATGTCGAAGCGGCGATCGCACCCAGCGCTGGCCTCAAGATCGCGGCGGACATCGGCGCTCTGCCGCTAACCACGGAAATCAAAGTCATCGGCTTGCGACGGCTGATTGCCGAACGCATGAGCGAGGCGAAGCGCAACATTCCGCACTTCGCCTACGTCGAAGAAGTCGACGTGACCGAACTCGAATCCTTGCGTCTGTATTTGAACGGATCGGCGCCGAAGGGTGCCGGTTCCTTGAGTTATCTGCCTCTGGTGGTGATGGCGCTGATCCAGGTACTTAAGTCCTATCCGCAGTGCAACGTCCTGTACGACGCCGCGCGCGGCGTGTTGGTGCGGCACCGCGCGGTACACGTCGGCATCGCCACACAGACTCCCGACGGCCTCAAGGTGCCCGTGGTGCGCAACGCACAGGCGCTGGGGCTTTGGGAAATCGCCGCCGAAATCCGCCGTCTCGCCGAGCGTGCGCGCACCAACAAAGCAACGCGCGAGGAACTGGTCGGATCGACCATCACAGTAACCAGCCTGGGCAAGCTCGGCGGCATCGCATCCACGCCCATCATCAATGCGCCGGAAGTCGCCATCATCGGACTCAACAAGGCGGTCGAGCGGCCTGTCGTTCACCAGGGCGGGGTGGTGGTGCGCCGAATCATGAACCTGTCGTCCTCGTTCGATCATCGATTCGTGGACGGTTATGATGCAGCGGCAATGATTCAAGCGTTGAAAGAGTTTCTCGAGCATCCGGCGACGATTTTTATTCCCACGGTGAAATCCTCATGACATCGACACCTTCGCGGCCCGCGTTCGGTACCTTACTCACCTCCCATATGGCGGTGGCCGCTTATCAAAAGGGAGAGTGGGGCAAGAGCGAGATCAAACCGGTGGCGTCGATCGAGATCAGTCCGGCGGCGCATGTGCTGCACTACGCGAGCACCTGTTTCGAGGGATTCAAGGCATTTCGCTGGGCTGACGGATCCGTGCACGTGTTCCGCATGAACCGGCACATGCTACGTCTGCAACAGAGCGCCCGTCAGTTGGTGCTGCCTGAGCCGGACGCAGCCCAGGTTGCCGACATGGTGCGCGGCGTGATCAATCGCTGCCGCGATGCCGTTCCGGAGGCGCCGGGTGCGCTGTACCTGCGCCCGATACTTTTTGGGACAACGGCGAATATCGGCGCCGCCGCGACGCCGGCCAGCGAGGCTTTGTTGATCGTGCTGGCAAGTCCGGTGTGGGATTATTTTGCCGGCGGCATGAAGCCGCTGCGCATCCTCGTCGACGATCAGAATACGCGCTCGGCCGGGCACATGGGCATGGTGAAGACCGGCGGCAACTATGCCGCTGCGATGGGGCCGACGTTGGCCGCAAGGTCGAAATATCACGCGGACCAAGTGTTGTTCTGCCCGGATGGCCAGGTGCAGGAGACAGGTGCCGCGAATTTCTTCCTGATCCGCGAGGGCGAGCTGCTCACCCGCAGTCTCGATTCGAGCTTCTTGCACGGCGTCACGCGCGATTCTCTGCTCACGCTCGGACGGGATCTAGGCTACACGGTCGCGGAGCGAAAATTCGACGTCCTGGAGATGCTCGACTGGGCGCACAAGGGCGAGGCCGCGCTATCGGGCACGGCCGCCGTGCTTGCGGGGGTCGGCACGCTGATCCATGGCGGCACGGAACATCGGGTGGGCAACGGCGAGGTGGGGCCGATTACGCGTGCACTGCGGGCGGCGCTGATCGCGGTTCAGCAGGGCGAGGCGCCGGACCGGCACGGTTGGCTGGAACGCGTCTAGTACTCCTCGCGATCCTCTTCATCGTCCTCATCTAAATCGTCGTCGTCCTCGTCGTCGTCGTCTTCATCCCAATCCTCGTCGTCTTCGTCGTCCTCGGCATCCTTTTCCGCCTTGGAGCCTGACCACCCTTCGGGCTCCTCGGTGAGTTCCAGATCGAGTTCCGCCCACTCATCGACGTCCAGTTCCTCGATATCGCCGTCGAGGTGTTGAATTTCAACCGTTTCTTTGTCTTCATCAAGTTTGAGCACTTGGAAGGTTTCTTCGTTTTCCAGATCTTCGTACCACTGTCCGACGGTTGGTTCGTACTCTCTACCCACTTCTGGTCGTCCTTCTTTGAATCTGGCGCGGGGGGATCGGCAATGGGATATTAGGGGAGGCCGCTTGTTCAAGTAAATGGCAATATTGGATTCTTATGACCATTGCCGACCGCAAAGCCGCCGCTCGCCGCTTGACCGACGCCAAGCGCGTTGTCGTCAAGGTGGGCTCGACCCTGTTGGTGGATGGCGACAAGGGGCGCCTGAATCGCTCCTGGCTCGAGAGCCTTGCCGCGGATGTCGCGGCGTTGCGCAAGCGCGGCCAGGAGGTCATTTTGGTGTCCTCCGGTGCCATTGCCTTGGGCAGGCGGCACCTGAATCTAGGTTCGGGAAAACTGAAGCTCGAGGAAAGCCAGGCGGCGGCGGCAGTGGGACAGATTCGCCTCGCGCACGCCTACAAGGAGCTTCTGGATGAGCATGAGATCGCCGTGGCGCAAGTGCTTCTGACCCTCGGTGATACCGAACAACGGCGCCGCTACTTGAATGCGCGCGGCACCCTGAACACGCTCCTGGCGCTCAAGGCGGTGCCGGTCATCAACGAAAACGATACCGTGGCGACTGCGGAAATCCGCTACGGCGATAACGATCGCCTGGCCGCGCGCGTGGCGCAGATGGTGGGCGCGGATTGCCTGATTTTGTTGTCGGACATCGATGGTTTGTATACCGCGGATCCGAAGGATGACCCCGACGCGCAGTTCATTGCCCGGGTACTCGAAATCACGCCGCTCATCGAAGCGATGGCGGGTGGGACGGGCAGCGAGTTGGGCACCGGGGGCATGCAGACAAAGATCGCGGCTGCCAGGATCGCCGTGGCAGCGGGCTGTCATTTGTGCATTTCCAAAGGCGCGCCTGAACATCCGCTGCAGCGAATCGAGGAAGGCGCGCGCTGCACCTGGTTCGTGCCTTCGTCGACGCCGCTGGCGACACGCAAGCAGTGGATCGCCGGAACCTTGAAGCCGGCGGGAGCCATCGCCATCGATGAGGGCGCGGTTCGCGCGTTGCTGAGCGGCAAGAGCTTGCTGCCCGCCGGCGTAACCCGCGCGCTCGGGCGATTCGATCGCGGCGACACCGTGAGCATCATCGGTCCCGGCGGCGTCGAGGTCGCACGCGGCATTTGCGCCTATTCCGACGCGGATGCCGCGCGCATCATGGGCCGCAAGTCCGCCGAGATCGAACAGTTGCTGGGATTTCGAGGACGGGACGAAATCGTGCATCGGGATGATCTGGTGCTGTTGTGAATCACGAGGCCGGCGTCGCTGATTTGATGCGCAGCATGGGCAGAGCCGCGCGTGCGGCTGCCGAGGTGCTGGCATTCGTGCCTGCGGAACAAAAAAATCGCGCACTGCATGCGGCGGCCGCGGCGCTGCGAACTTCGAGACCCAAGCTGCTGGAAGCCAATGAGGGCGACATGCGCGAAGCCGCCGCGCGCGGGCTGTCGGCGGCGCTGCTCGATCGGCTGCGCCTTGATGAAATACGCGCAGAGACGATGGCTCGCGGACTCGAGGATATCGCGCGGCTCGACGATCCCATCGGCGCGCTGCTCGCGGAATGGTCGCGGCCGAATGGCATGCGCATCCAGAGAGTCTGCGTGCCCCTGGGAGTCATCGGCATTATTTACGAGAGCCGGCCCAATGTCACCGCCGACGCCGGCGCCCTGTGTCTGAAATCCTCCAACGCCGTCATCCTACGCGGCGGTTCGGAGAGCGCGCGATCCAATGCCGCGATTCATGCCTGTCTCGTGCGGGGACTGAAGGCGGCGGAATTGCCGGAAGACTCGATTCAGTGGGTGCCGACCAGCGATCGCGCCGCGGTCGGCCATATGTTGGCGGACATGGCCGACAGCATCGATGTCATCGTGCCGCGCGGCGGCAAAAAATTGATTGCGCGCGTGCAGAAGGAGGCGCGAGTGCCGGTGATCGGGCACCTCGAAGGCGTCTGTCATGTGTATGTCGACCGCGGCGCCAATCTTGCGATGGCGAACCGCATCGCCGTGAATGCGAAAATGCGGCGCACCGGCGTGTGCGGGTCGGCGGAAACACTTCTGGTCGATCGCGAGTGCGCGCCGACGCATCTTGCGCCCCTGGTCAGAGCTTTGCTCGATGCCGGCTGCGAGGTGCGGGGCGACGCAGCAACGATACCTGTCGATTGGCGCGTGAAGCCGGCCACCGAGCAGGACTGGTACACGGAGTATCTTGACGCCATCATCGCCGTGCGCGTCGTGGATGACGTGGATTGCGCGATCGCCCACATCGCGCAATACGGATCCCAACACACCGATTGCATAGTCACCGACGATGCCGCAGCCGCCGAACGATTTCTGACCCGGGTCGACAGCGCCATCGTGCTGCACAATGCCTCGACTCAGTTTGCCGACGGCGGCGAATTCGGCATGGGCGCTGAAATCGGCATCAGCACCGACAAGTTTCATGCGCGCGGCCCCGTGGGCGTGGCGCAGTTGACCAGCTACAAGTATGTGGTGCGCGGCACGGGTCAGATTCGCGACTGACCTTAGGGCCTTGGGCTCCTCGATTAGGGGACCCTTCTTTATGTAAAACTGTCGGACGCCGCACAGAATTCCCCCAGTCCGGCTGGTGCAATGCTTCAAAGCACCGTCCTTTTGAGAGGCGGTCAACCGTATTGTTTGAGGACTTAGCGATGCTCCTCGTGTTGCCGTATTTCCTGGCTGCCGCCGCCGGCGCCGCGATCGTGGGGATCGCCGTTTTGGCGCGCGCCCGTGCCGCACAGCGCGACTATCCAGTGCCTCGCGGCGGCGCGCCTGAACCCGCGCTGCCGAGGCAGTCTCTGGCGGAATTGCGGCGTTTTCGCTCCGCCATGGATGCCTGCGAAGACCCGATCTACATGGTCGATCGCGAAACCTTGTTGTTCATCGATGCCACCGCCGGCGCGCTGCGCCAGACGGGTCTGCGCTATGACCAGCTGATGAAACTGAGCCCGCAGGATCTGCTCAGGGAGAAACGCGAAGACCTCATCGCCAAGTACGATGAATTGATTGCCGCAGCTCCGGAAGTGATGCGCACCGAGTCCGAGGGCCGATTTCGCGACGGACGACAAAGCTACGTTGAATTGCATCGTCATGCCATGCGCCTCGATGGGCGCTGGACCGTAGTGTCAATTTCACGCGACATCACCGAACGAAAGCTCGCGGAACTTGCAGCGCAGCGCTTTGCCCGGATGTTTGCGGCCGTGAGCGGTATCAATGAGGCCATCATGCGCGCCGCGACGCCGCAGGAGCTATATCAACGGGTGTGCGACGCCGCGGTAGGGGACGGCAAACTGCTTGGCGCCAGCGTCTGTGTGCCTGACGAGCAGTCGAAGGTGGTGCACATCGTTGCCGCCGGCGTGAGCATGGATAAGCTGCATGATGCGCGCGTACCGATTGAAAGTCTGACCCTGGAAGGACACGGACTGATCGGTTCGGCGTTTCGGCTGCAACAGCCGTGCATCAGCAATGACTATTTGAACGATGAGCGCACCTCCCACTGGCACTCGCGGGCGGCGCCGTTGGGTATTGCCTCGGGAGCTGCGCTGCCGTTCATTCAGCGCGGCCGCACCATGGGAGTACTGCTGCTGTTTTCGGCCGAGAAGCACGCTTTTGACGATGAGATCGTCAAGCTGTTGCTGCACCTCAGCCACAACGTTGCCTTTGCGCTGGATAATTTCAAACGCGAGGCGGAACGTGAGGCCGCGGAGGAGCAATTGCGCACCACCCAGGCGCGCCTCACGCGCGCCATACGCGGCGCCAATGACGGTCTGTGGGAACTCGATGTGGCGACGCGCGAAATGTGGGTCTCGCCGCACTTCGCGGACCTGTTCGGCTATCAGCAGAGCGAATTCCTCGGCGCCAGCCAGATGTTCTTCGATGTCATACACGCCGAAGACCAGCCCAAGCTGCGCGATGCAATCGAGCGGTGCATTCGCGAAGACATTCTCATGGACGTGGAAGTGCGTGGAAAGATCCACGCCGGCGAGTGGCGCTGGTATCGCATTCGCGCCGCCTTGGAGCGCAATGCCGCCGGACAGCCGATGACGGTCTCTGGATCCGAGCGCGACATCACGCAACGCCAGCGTTATCAGCTGGCGCTGATCGAGGCAACGGAAACCGCTGCTGCCGCAAATAGGGCCAAGAGCGAATTCCTCGCCAACATGAGCCATGAAATACGCACGCCGATGAACGGCGTCATCGGCATGATCGAGTTGTTGCTGGAGACGTCGCTCAATCCGATGCAGCTCGACTATGCTCAGACGGTGCGCGACAGCGCGGCCGGGCTGCTGACGGTGATCAACGACATTTTGGATTTTTCGAAGGTCGAAGCCGGCAAACTCGAACTCGAATGCCTCGACATCGACGTACGCGACACCATCGAGGACGTTGCCCGACTGCTGGCGATCCAGGCGCATCCGAAAGGGCTCGAGATCATTGCGCTGCTCGATCCCAGTCTGCCCGACTTGGTTCGCGGCGACGCCGGCCGACTGCGCCAGGTACTGCTCAACCTGGGCGGCAACGCCGTCAAGTTCACGCAGCAGGGCGAAGTGGCCATTGAGTGCAAGGTGGTCGAGAAAGACGCCCAAGGCGTGATCGTACGCTGCGAAGTTCGCGACACCGGCATGGGTATTCCCGCCAGCCGCCTGGATGCGCTGTTTAAACCGTTCACCCAGGTGGATTCGTCGACCACGCGCCGATTCGGCGGCACCGGGCTTGGATTGTCAATCGTCAAGCGTCTGGTTGATTTGATGGGCGGTGAAGTCGGTGTGTCGAGCGAGGAGGGCGCAGGCTCCACTTTCTGGTTCACGGCGCGGCTCGGCGTGGCTCACGATACGGGTAAAGCGCGCCCCGCGCCGCCCATGTCGCTGCGCAGCCAGCGAATCATCATCGTCGACGACAACATGACCAATCGCAAGGTCTTGATGGGGCAGCTGTCGCTTTCCGGCATGGATGCGGTATCCGCAAGCTCCGCCGATGAAGCCTTGAGTTTGATGCGGCACGCGGCCGCCGCGGGCCGGCCATTCGAGGTCGCACTGCTGGATCATCAGATGCCGGGCTGCGACGGCGCCACGCTCGGCAAGACCATCTTGACCGAGCCGCAGTTGCGCCAGGCGCGGCTCATCCTGCTGACCTCATCCGGTCAACGCGGCGATGGGCAATTGTTCGCCGAGCTTGGTTTCGCCGCCTATCTTCTGAAGCCGGTGACGCATCGTGATCTCACGGATTGCCTGCTGATGGTGCTCGGCACGCAAGCTGAAGACTGGCGCCTGGCCACGCAGCCAATCGTGACCAGGCACGCCTTGCGCTCGCAGCGCGCGCGCGACAGCTTCCACATCCTGCTCGCGGAAGACAACATCGTGAACCAGAAGGTCGCGTGCCGCATTCTCGAGAAACTGGGGTTCAGGGTCGATGTCGCCGCCGATGGGCAGGCGGCATTCACTGCATGGGAAAGCGGCCGCTATGATCTCATTCTGATGGATTGCCAGATGCCGGTCATGGATGGCTATGAGACGACGCGAAAAATCCGCCAGCGCGAAGCCGCCGGCCCGCGCATCCCGATCATCGCACTCACCGCCCATGCCATGAAGGGCGCCGACAATGAGTGCCGGGCGGCAGGGATGGACGACTATTTGTCGAAACCCATCGATCGCGGCGACCTGCAGCAGTGTCTGCGTCGTTGGTTGGAGGAATCCGACGACGGTACGGCGCAGGCGGAGCAAGCAGGCTAGCCGCCCGAGGGGCTATCCCCCGGCGTCGGCCGCGCTGCCCGCATCGCCGATGATCACCGGCCGCGAATAACCGCCCGGGCCGTGCTCGATCAAGACGATGCCGCAGTTAGGCGGCGCATACGCTCCGTCCCACTCCCCGGTGACATAGGCCCAGAGCGTCATCATCACGCCGCCGTGACTGACAATGACGATATCGCTGGTCGGATGAGCATTTGCCAAGCGGTCCAGTACCGGGCCGGCGCGCGCCTGAACTTCCTCGTAGCTCTCGCCGTCCTCGGGTTTCCACGCCCACGGCCGATTCGGATCGTAATCAGGGGCGGCGAGCAAGGAATCATACGATCGGCCCCGGTGCACGCCGATCTCGCGCTCATGCAGATTGAGTTCAACCTCGAGCGGTACACCCAGCGCGCCCGCGATGATGCGCGCAGTCTCGCTCGCCCGCACATAGAAACTGGTCACCACAAGCTTGGGAAGAAACATCTTTGCAATATGATGGGCGGCGGTTTGTGCCTGGCGATAGCCGGTTTCGGTAAGCGGCAACTCATGCGGCTGGGTTGCGAAGATACGCTCGCGATTGCCGGAACTCTCCCCATGGCGGATCAGGATCAGTCTGCTCATGCGCGATGCGGATCCTGCAAAGCGGCAATCGCGCGCAACCAGGCGCGGACCGCGGCGACATCGGCCAGGCGAAACTGCGCGCGCACCCGATCACCCACGGCAATCGAGATGCCGCCGTACGCCTCGACGATCGCAAAGCCGTCCTCATCCGTGAGATCATCGCCGAGGAACACGGGCAGCCTGCCGCTGAACGGCGGCTCCTTCATGAACGCCTTGATGGCGGTGGCTTTGGTGAAACCTCGCGGCTTTATTTCAAACAACATGTCTCCGCCTTGGATGTGATAGTTGCTGCCGAGCGGTCTCGCGATATCGACTATCGAATGACGAATCGCCTGTTCGAATTGCGGCGCCGTCCGGAAATGCACGCCGACAATCCGGCCTTTGTCCTCGAAGAGTGTTCCGGGATGCGCTGCAACCAGGGATTTTAACGCAACACGCGCACCATCGAGCTGCGAGTCCACAAAGGTCGCGCCCTGTAATTCGCCGCCGGCTTTGCGCCGCTCGACTCCATGCAGACCAGCCGCCGGCAGGCGCAGAGGTTCAAACAGCTGATCGAGAGTGTGGATCCTTCGTCCGCTGACCAACGCAACAGCGCCGCCCAGGCGCTCGGCAACATCGCGCAACAGCGCCTTGATCTCGAGATCTGAGATCGTGTGCGCGGGGGTATTGGTCAATTCGATCAAGGTTCCGTCGACGTCGAGGAACACACACCAGTCGAGCGAGGGCAGCGGCAGTGTGGGTGTCATGCGTGGCCTAACGCCTGACCCTAGCCGGCGCGGCGTTTCGTCGCGCCCGCAAATGCACAAAGACGCTCGGCCGCCGTCCGCAATGTAGCGTCCTGCTTGGCGATGCACAGCCGCAGCAGCGTGTGCGCAGGCGGATTGGCATAGAACGGCGACAGCGGAATCGTGGCGATCTTCGCCTCGCGAATCAATCGGTCGGCGAAATCGACGTCGCTGGCGTCGCTGAAAGCGCCGTAATCGATCAGTTGGAAATAGGTGCCGGCCGCCGGCACGGGTACGAATCCCGAGCCGCTCAGAAGTGCGGTGAGTAAATCGCGCTTCGCTTCGAAGAATGCCGCCAGTCCATGCCAGGCATCCGGATAACTCGAAAGATATCGGGCGATGGCGTGCTGCAGCGGCGCGGCGATGCTGAAAGTGTTGAACTGGTGCACCTTGCGCAGTTCGCGCGTCATCTTGGCCGGCGCGACGCAGTAGCCGACGCGCCAGCCGGTTGCATGCAGCGTCTTGCCGAAAGAAAACACTGCATAGCTGCGTTCGCGCAGTTCCGGATGCGCCAGCACCGATGCGTGCTTGCGGCCGTCGAACAGCACGTGTTCATACACTTCATCGGCAAGGATGGTGATAGGCCGATCGCGCACGCAGGCGGCAAGTGCATCCAGGTCCTGTCGCGTCGCCACGCTACAGGAGGGGTTTTGCGGACTGTTGATGATAATGAGCCGGGTGCGCGCGCTCAATGCACGCCGCACCTCCTCCCAATCGAATCGGAACGCCGGAGGCGCCAACGCAATGCGCACGCAGCGGGCGCCCGCGAGCCGCACCGCCGGCTCATAGGCATCGTAGGCAGGGTCGAAAATTATGACCTCATCACCGGCGCCCGCGACGGCTTGTATCGCATCGTACAGAGCCTCGGTGGCGCCGCAGGTGACGGTAATCTCGTCGGCTGGATCAAACCGCTGCTGATAGCAGGCATGGAGCTTGCTCGAAATCTGTTCGCGCAGCTCGATTGCGCCCTCCATCGGTGCATATTGATTGCGGCCGGCGGCGACCGCCTCGGACAACGAGTGCGCCAGGCGCGGATCGATCGGATAGTCCGGAAATCCCTGACCGATGTTCAGGGCGTTCTCCTCGACCGCGCGACGCGACATCACGGTGAAAATCGTGGTGCCGACATCGGGCAATTTGCTGTCGAAGAGCATCTCAAGCCTCCAGCTTCGAAAGCCCACCGGACAGCGACCGCACGGCGACTCCGCGCCTGCGCAGTTCGCGCGCCGCGGCCAGGCTGCGCTTGCCGGAAGCGCACACCAGGAGCACCGGCCTTCCGGAATTCAGCACTGCAGGATCCGCCAGCAGTTTCGGCATGGGAATGTGCCGTCCTGCGGACGGCTCTGCAGCGAATTCTTCCGCGGTGCGAATGTCGATCACCTCGAGCCCGCGCTCGGCCGCCTCACTCAGTGAATGCAACTCGATCTCGATGCCGTGCTCATCGCGCGGCAAGTCGTGGATATGCGCGCATCCGGGTGCGCGGCATTCGGCACGGCGCGGCGCCTTGAGCTTGATGCTGGAAAAATTCATGAAATCCAGCAGCAACAATTCGCCGTCGAGCTGGCCGGAAATCCCGAGCAATAGCTTAATTGCCAGCAGCGCCTGCAGCGCGCCGAATGCCCCGGGCACCGGACCCAGCACCCCCGCTTCCGCACAATTGCCCACCACGCCGTCGGCAATGGCGTCCGGCCACAGGCAGCGCAGACAGGCGTGCGCGGCTTGCGGCTTGTAGACCTGAAGCTGTCCTTCGTACTGATAGACGCTGGCGAACACCGCGGGCCGCTGCGCCAGCACCGCGGCATCATTGATCAAGTACTTGGTGCGAAAATTATCCGTGCAGTCGATGATGAGGTCGAAGCTGCGGGTCAGCTCCAGCGCATTGTCGGCATTGAACCTCTCGGCATGCGTTTCGACCTGCACGCTGGGATTGATTTCGTTGATGGCCGCGCGCGCCAGATCGATTTTGGGTCTGCCGACATCGGCGAGCGCGTAAATCGGCTGCCGATGCAAGTTGCTGGGGTCCAGGTCGTCGGCGTCGACCAACCCTAAGCACCCCACTCCGGCGCCAGCCAGGTATTGAATTACCGGACTGCCGAGGCCGCCCAAGCCGACGATGAGCACGCGCGCTCGCCCAAGTGCCGCTTGGCCCTGCGCGCCGATTTCCTTGAGCAACAGTTGCCGTGAGTAATCGGGCTGCACGCGCTACTCGGAGGTAGCAGCAACGGGGTCGTGATGTTCTGCTGCGTGGCTGTGCGGTTCCGCGTGCGCGTGCTGCGAGGCGTGCGAATGCTGCGCAGGCGCCGCGCAGCGCTCGCAGTTCACCCAACCGGAGTCGCCGTTGCGGTAGTGTTCCTTTTTCCAAATGGGAACCCGGTGTTTGACTTCGTCGATGATGAAACGGCAGGCATCGAAGGCTTCGCCGCGGTGTTCGGAACTCACGCCCACCCACACGGCCATTTCGCCCAAACCAAGCGCACCCACGCGATGAATGCACAAAGCCTTCACGACCGGGAACCGCCGCAGCGCTTCCTCGACAATGCGATCGCCTTCCTTCACGGCCAGTTCCTGAAACGCTTCGTATTCGAGGCGGGTGACCTCCTGGCCCTCGTTATGATCGCGTACCCAGCCCTCGAAGCTGACGTAGCCGCCCGCCGCCAGGTTCTGCAGTTCCTGTCGTGCGGTCCGGGTGTCGATGGCGGTTTGGGTAAAGCGGAAGCGCATCAGCCGCCCGCCACCGGGGGAATGAACACCACGGCGTCGCCCTGCTTGAGTTGTCGCGACCAGTCGCTGAACTCACTGTTGACCGCCACTTTCAGCTGTTCGCGCGACAGCGTGAAGGCATGGCGGGACTTGAGTTCGGCGTACAAATCGGCCGGAGTGGCCGCCGAGGTCTCGATCGATTCCTCGGAGCGGCCGGCCTGTTCGCGCATCAATGCGTAATAACGTATTTGCAGTTGCATGGGCGCTTCGGATTCCAGTGCCATTAAGGCTTGCGCATATTCCTCGGGCGTATTGACGTTATCCAGTGCACGCCTGTCAAGCGGCTGGAGCAACGGTGCCCCATGACGGATGAGAAACTTTCGCGGACAGTGCCCGCCGCCGGCCTGATACTCGGCGAGTGCTGCTCCCGCCGCAGGCTCCCAGACGGCGCACAGCGGCTCCGGCAGGCCGTCGTGTGCGCTACGGTAGGCGGTGGCAAAGGCGGCCGGATCGCGCTCGCGCAACAAGTGCTCGATCGCTGCATGCGACAGAAACGGCAAATCGCAGGCCAGCACCAGCCATGCGGCCTGCGGATGGGCGGCGAGCGCGGAGCGAATTCCGACGATCGGTCCCTCGCCCGGGACGCAGTCCACAATCATGCGGTGTTGCGAGCGCACCGGATCCGTCGTCTGATTGGCGCGCACCGATACAAAAACTTCAGGGACATGCCGGCTGGCGAGCTCGCAGGCTCGATCGAGCTGCGATCTGCCGCGATACTCGAGCGCGGCCTTATCGCGATGCATGCGCGAGCTTGCGCCGCCCGCGAGGATGAGGCCATATACGGGCGGGACGCTTAGGTTCACGGCGCACCCTGCACCGCGTAAGCGCGCTTGCCGCCGTCCTTGGCCAGCAGGCGCACATCGCTGATGACGATGCCGTGCGATAGTGCCTTGCACATATCGTAAATTGTCAGCGCCGCGATGCTCGCACCGGTAAGCGCCTCCATCTCGACGCCGGTTTTATGATGCACACTCACCGTGCAGCGAATGACTGCGGAATCGGCGACCAGATCGATCGCGATGTGGCAATTCTCCAGTCCCAAAGGATGACAAAACGGAATGAGTTCGTGCGTGCGCTTCGCACCCATGACGCCCGCGACGATTGCGGTATCGAACACCGGGCCTTTCGGCGTACGCAGGTCGCTGTCGCGCAGCGCGGCGGCGACCCCGGGCGGAAACAGCACCCGCGCCTCGGCGATCGCGGTGCGTTGCGTCGCCGTCTTGTCGCTGACGTCGACCATGGTGGGACGCTGATCGGCATCCAAATGGGTGAAATTCATGACTATCCACCGATGTAGTACATCTCGATCTTCTTCGTCTCTGAGGTCTGGCCGCGCAGTTCCTCGCGAAGCTCGCTGTAGCGATCGGTGCGCCTGTTCCAAGCGCCGCGGATCAACCGCAGCAATTCGTCATCATCCGTGCCGTCGCGCATCGGCGTGCGCAAGTCGATCCCCTGGGTCGCAAACAGGCAGGTGTAGAATTTTCCCTCGGACGACAAGCGCGCGCGGCTGCAGGCGCCGCAAAACGGCTGCGACACCGACGATATGAAGCCGACTTCCCCGGCGCCATCGTCGAATCGCCAGCGCTTTGCGACCTCACCGTGGTAGTTCTCCGATACCGGGTGCATCGGCCAGCGTGCGCTGATGCGGGCGGCCAGCTCGCGGGAAGGAACGACCATGTCGGGCCGCCAACGATTGCGATTGCCGACATCCATGAATTCGATGAAGCGTACGATCACGGGCGAGCCGCGAAAGCGCTCGAGGAGTTCCAGCGCCGTGTGATCGTTGACGCCCCGTTCGATCACGGCGTTGATTTTGAGCGGCGTCAGGCCCGCGGCGATGGCGGCCTCGATGCCGTCCAGAACCTGGGTCAGCGCGCCGAATCCGCCGCTCAAGCGGGCAAAAATGTCCTTGTCCAAGGTGTCCAAGCTGACCGTTACGCGTTTCAGACCGTTGGCGCGAAGATCAACGGCATGCTTGGCGAGCAACACCCCGTTGGTCGTGAGCGCGATATCCTCGATGCCGGGAATTCCGGTCAAATCGCCGATCAAATCGGGCAGATTGGTGCGCAGCAAGGGCTCTCCGCCGGTGAGGCGCAGCTTGCGCACGCCCAAAGCGGCGAACAATTTCGACAAACGCACGATTTCATCGAAGGACAAGCGCTCGTGAGAATTCAGGAACTGATAGTTCTCGTGAAATTGCTCCTTAGGCATGCAGTATGGGCAGCGAAAATTGCAGCGATCCATGACCGAAATCCGCAGGTCATGCAGCGGCCGGCCGAGCCGATCGAGCGGGTTCTGTGCGCCGCGAATGTCGTGAACGATGGATGTCATGCAAATCAGGTTACCAGCGGTAAACGCTGGTGACGAACCCTTTCGGATAGGTGTTGGGTCCCGGCGGCAGTTCCACGAAGCCATCGGTGCCTGCCAAGCTCAGGAAGTCTCCCGATCCATTCGGCGGCCGCGGATTTGCCCAGGGACGGCCCCAATCGTCGTGCTCGATGATGACGGGCAGGAAATACGTCAACACCGGCTTGAAGGTTACCGGCGATGCCAACGCCAGCCGCTCGGTGGGCGCGCGCTTGGTGCCCATCGCCTCGGCAATGGCCGGAATGACATAGCGGATCAGGCACACGAGCGTGGAGACCGGATTGCCGGGCAGTCCAAATACCGCCTGGCCCTGTGGACCGATGCCAAACCACATGGGTTTGCCCGGCCGCTGTGCGATGTTATGAAATACTTCTTGCACGCCCAGCTGCATGAGCACTTTGGGTACGAGATCGAACTTGCCCATTGATACGCCGCCGCTCAAGACCACCACTTCGTGGGTGGTGAGGTGCAGCGCGAGGCGCTCGTGCAGCAATCTTTCATCATCGGGCACATGGTCATCCCCAACCCGGCCGAAGCCGCGCTTGCGCAAGGTGGCCGCGACCGCGTAGGCGTTGGATCGGCGCACCTGGAAATCCGCGATCGGATCCCCCGGTTCAATCAACTCATCGCCGGTCGAGACCACCATGATCGCCGGCTGACTGCTGACGCGCACGCGTGCCATGCCTGCCGAGGCGGCAACCGCGATTTCCGGCGCGCGCAGCAGAGTACCGGCCTCCAGCAACAGGCGGCCCTGCCGGCTGTCGCTGCCGCGCCGATGAATGTTGTGAAAGGGGGAACTGACCACCGTCGATTTGAGCGATGCGATGCCGTCGACGACGTCGAGCTGCTCGATCGGGATAACGTTGTCGCACCCGACGGGGAGAATCGCACCCGTCATCACTTCGATCGCGTCTTCGCTGGCCCGAAGCTTCAGCGGCGGCGCGCCCGCGGCTTGAACTCCCTGAATTCGAAAGCTCCGCTGACCCTGACGCAATGCCTCGCTGTCCACCGCGATGCCGTCCATGGTGACGCGGTCGAACGGCGGGTGATCACGTTCGGCATAAACGTTCTCGCGCAGCGTCCCGCCGACGCACTGCGTCAACGGCAGTGATTCGATGGGCAAACACGTCAGCCGAGAGTAGATGGCCTCTTCGGCCAGACGCGGCGTAATGAGCGTACCAGCCTGCATAGTGTGAAAGCGGCGGCGGAGCGACCCGCCGCACTCGACGTCATGACGCCGGTTTCGCTTTGTAAATCCTCAGCTGTTCGTTGAAGCGTCCCACAACCGCCTGCAGTTCATCGACGGCCGCGTTGTGCTTCTGCGTCAACAGGGCCTGCTGTTGCTTCAACTTGGCCTGTTCGTCCTTGGTCAGCTTTGAGGGATCCTTGGGCGCCGCTGAGTCGATTTCAAGCTGCAGGCAATCGAGATAGGCGTTCATCTCGGTGTTGTAAGATTTGAAGGCCTTCGCCGCGGCAACCATTTGATCCTTGGTCGCCGTACTGCCGTCGGGGGGCGCCTCGGGGGACTTAGGATATGAACAATCGGCCCTTGCATGAGCACCGAAGCCAAGCGCGAAAACAAGCGTAAGCGGTATCCAAGCCTTCATCGGGAATCCTCTAGTTATCGGTTCGATTGAGTGAAACAGATCCAGCATGATCTTACGGCCAAGGGCGAAGGGCCGCCAGCGCAGCGAGGGCGAAGTGTAAGCGCATGATTTGTCAGCTTTATTTGATCGCGAAGAGGTCATATAGTTCCCGCATGCCGGCCGTTTCGAGTCCATTCCCGGCGGCACGGGCGAAAGCCCGACCTTGGGCCGCGAGGAAATCTTGGAAATCTCGGCCTTGAAGTGTCGAAATGATCGCGCTCGGTTCGACTAGTTAACGGCGAATCGCGCCAACAACCTTAGGAACACGACCAATGAATTACCTATTGCTCATTTACAGCAACGAAGCAGAGTTCGCCAAATTGTCCCCAGGAGATCTCAAGAAGATGACTGACGAATACATGGAATTTACAAAATCGATCGTTCAGGCCGGACAGTTCAAGGCGGGCGACCGATTGAAGCCGGCATCGACCGCCTCGACGGTACGGGTGCGCAACGGAAAAGCGGCGATCACCGACGGGCCATTTGCGGAGACCCGAGAACAGCTGGGAGGCTACTATCTGATCGAGGCAAAAAATCTTGACGAGGCCACCGCAATCGCAGCTCGCATCCCCGGCGCGAGAATCGGCAGCATCGAGGTGCGGCCGGTTTGGCCGCCGATGACCTGAAGAATTCGATCAACGGGCAATGATCGAAGAAATCTTTCGCCGGGAAGCGGGTCGGGTCCTCGCGACCTTGATCCGCTTGCTCGGCGATTTCGATCTGGCCGAAGAAGCGCGGCAGGACGCGTTTGCCGCCGCCCTTGCACAATGGCCGACGCATGGCGTACCGGCCAATCCGTGCGCCTGGCTGATCAATACCGGCCGCAACAAGGCGGTCGACCGCATTCGCCGCGATGTCCTGTTCAGAACAAAGGTGGCTGATCGCGAGCTCGCCAGTGCTGCAGCCGCGGATGAAGTCCTGCTCGAGGATGAGGACGAGGCGGTATTCGGGGACGACCGGCTGCGTCTCATATTTACCTGCTGCCATCCGGCGCTCAACATCGAGGCACAGATCGCACTGACATTGCGGGAAGTATGCGGGCTGACCACACAAGCCGTGGCGCGCGCCTTCATCATCAGCGAAGAGACCATGGCGCAGCGCCTGGTGCGCGCCAAAAAGAAAATTCGGGATGCCGCGATTCCTTACGAGACCCCCGATGCGTCAGTGCTCGATCAGCGGATTGATGGCGTGTTGGCCGTGGTGTACGGGGTGTTCACGGAGGGCTATGCCGCAACTATGGGACCTAAGCTCATCGATGTCGAGCTGTGCAGCGAAGCCATCCGGTTAGGAACCTTGATTGACGCATTGCTGCCGAACAATGCGGCGGTGATGGGTCTGCTGGCGCTCATGCTGCTGCATGACGCACGCCGGTTATCGCGAGTATCCGATGCCGGCGATATTGTGTTGCTCGATGATCAGGACCGCTCGCGTTGGGATCAATCCGAAATCGCGGCCGGATTGGCACTGGTCGAAAAATCCTTGCGGCTTCCGGGACCCGTGAGTGCCTACACGGTGCAAGCCGCGATTGCCGCATTGCATGCAAAGGCCGGAGAAAACGCAACCAAGGATTGGCCGCAAATTGTCGGACTCTATGAAGTGCTCCTGAGGCTTAAGCCTTCACCGGTGATCGAATTGAACCATGCGGTGGCCGTTTCGATGGTCGACGGCGCAGCGCGCGCACTGGATCTCGTCGATTCGCTGGCGGCGCGGGGAAGGGTCACGGACTACCACCTGCTGCACGCCGCACGAGGCCGTTTTCTTCACCAGCTCGGGCGTCTTGGCGAAGCGCGCGAGGCCTATCGAACCGCCCTGAAAACAGCCACGCTGGAGCCCGAGCGCCGCTTCCTGGCGTCGCGGATCGCGGATCTTCAAGGGCACTGAGTACAGGGCGCGGCGGCGCGCCGCGCGAGGGCTCGCGTCAAGAATTTCCCGAATCGCGTCCCGGCCGCTAAACTGCGCGCGGGCGCCCGTAGCTCAGCTGGATAGAGCACCTGGCTTCGAACCAGGTGGTCGGCGGTTCGAATCCGTCCGGGCGCGCTTTTCTATCAAG
>DATMRC010000005.1:0-29726 GCA_035567075.1 Steroidobacteraceae bacterium | reverse complement strand
ACCCTCAATGAGATCACGCTGCTGTCGTTGTCCTTGGTGGCCGGTGTGCTGGTGGATGATGCCATCGTCGAGATCGAGAACATCGTGCGCCACATGCGCATGGGCAAGAGCGGATTCCGCGCGGCAATGGAGGCGGCGGATGAAATCGGTCTCGCCGTGGTCGCCACCTCATTCACCATCATCGCCGTATTCCTGCCGGTGAGTTTCATGGGCGGCATCAGCGGCCAGTACTTCAAACAATTCGGTCTCACCGTGGCGGCGGCGGTGTTCATCTCCCTGCTCGTGGCGCGCATGATCACTCCGGTGCTCGCCGCCTATGCACTGCATCGCGATGCGATTCCGCACCGGGACGATGGCCCGATCATGTCCGCCTATGTCAGAGTCCTGAAATGGTGCGTCGCCAATCGTTGGAAAACCATTGGATTCGGCGCCTTGTTTTTCGCTCTGTCGCTTGGCGGCGGGATGCTGCTGCCAAAGGCGTTCGTGCCGCCGGAGGACTTTTCCACCTCGATTTTGCAAATCGAACTGCCGCCGGGCGGCAAGCTCGAGGATACTGCCCGCGTGTCCGGCAGCGCGACGGCCATCTTGCGCAAGCAGCCGGAAGTGACCGACGTCGTGGAATTCATCGGCTCCGATTCCGCCGAAGTACGCAATGCGCAAGTATTCGTCAGCATGGTACCGCGCAGCCAGCGCACGGTGAGCGCCAAGGAATTCGAGCAGCGCATGATGCCGCAGCTCAACCAGGTTCCGGATGCGCATATCAACTTCCAAAACTTCGGCTTTGGCGGCGGCCGTGATCTCACGCTGTTCCTGGTGGGCGATGACCCAGCCCTCACGGAGCGCACCGGGCACAAGCTACTGGATGAAATGCGCGGCGTGGCGGAGATTCGCTCGCCGCGCATCAATGGCGATCTGCCGAGGCCGGAAATCGTGGTGCATCCGCGGCTGGATCTCGCGGCGCAATTGGGCGTGAGCGTGCAAAACATCAGCCAGACGATCCGCATCGCGACCATGGGCGATCTGCCGCAAAACGGCGCTAAATTTGCCTTGAGCGATCGCACCATTCCAATTCGCGTCAGCCTGCCGGAGAGGTCGCGGCGCGATCTGACCACGCTCGAGAATTTACCGGTTCCCACGAGCTCCGGGGCCAGCGTGCCCTTGAAATCGGTTGCCGACTTGAGTTTTGGGGAGGGGCCCTCGGCGGTGCGGCGCTACAACCAGAGCCGCCGCATGTATATGGATGCGGACCTGGCCCCCGGCGTGCAATTGGGCACGGCGACAGACAAGGTTTATGCGCTGCCGACACTCAAGAACCTGCCGCAGGGTGTGCGCCTGGTGGAAACCGGCGACACGGAGTTCATGAAGGAACTGGTCGCGAACTTCGCGATTGCCGTTGCGGCCGGCGTGTTGATGGTGCTGGCGGTGCTGGTGCTGTTGTTTGCGCGCCTGTTTCAGCCGATCACCATCCTTTCGGCATTGCCGCTGTCCTTGGGAGGTGCGGTCCTCGCCTTGTTCCTCACCAATACGCCGTTTTCATTGCCCGTCATGATCGGTGTGCTGATGCTCATGGGTATCGTGGCCAAGAATTCGATCCTACTGGTGGATTTCGCCATTGAAGAAATGCGCGTCGGTAAGACCCGGCTGCAGGCCATTGTCGAAGCGGGCCACAAGCGCGCACGGCCCATTGTCATGACCACCGTGGCCATGGTGGCGGGCATGTTGCCGGTGGCATCGGGCTTGGGCGAAGCCAGCGATTTCAGACAACCCATGGCGATTGCGGTGATTGGTGGACTGATCACCTCGACCCTGCTGACGCTGGTCATCGTGCCGGCGGTGTTTACTTTATTCGATGATGTCGAGCGCTGGGCGGGACCCAGGGCGGCGAAAATGTTGGCCGGTTCGCAAACCGGCGATGCGGGCATACCCGCACTGGCTGCGGACCCGGCGAAACTGTAGCGAGCTCGAGCACGTCCTGCCGCTAGTCCATGGCAACATGCGCTTCGATGTCGCCTGTTGCTCCCGGCTTCGGCGTCCGAATGAGCAGCAGCAGTGGGATCACGAGCAGCGTCAGCAGCAGCATGAACCAGAAATCATCGATGTAGGCGATCATGGCCGCCTGCCGCGTGACCACGGCATCGAGCAACGCGGCGCTGCCGGGATTGCGCACATCAAATGCGGCGGCAACGGCGGGGTTATTCCACGCCGGATTGGCGATCGTCAGGTGTTCGGCCAGAGCGGCGTGCGAGCGCACGGTGTTGCGCGTCAGCAGGGTTTGCACCAGCGAAATGCCGATGCTGCTGCCGATGTTGCGAACCAGGCTGTACAGCGAGGTTCCCTGCGCCCGCATCTCGGGACTCAAGGTCGCGAAGGTTGCCGCGGCCAGCGGCACGAACACCAAGCCGGTGCCAAACCCCTGAATCACTCCCGGCCAGATGATGTCGCCCTGCGAGAGATCGAGGGAGTAGCCGGTCATCTGCCAGAGGGAAAACGCGGTGACCAGGAATCCGACAAACAATGTCAGGCGCAGGTCGACCTTACCAATGATGCGACCCGCCAGCAGCATCGCGAGCATGGTGCCGATGCCGGCCGGCGCCGAGACCAGACCGGCGGTGGCGACCGGATAGTCGAGCAGCAGCTCCAGCATGGTCGGAATCAAGGCGCGCGTGGCATACAAGACCAAACCCACGATGAAGATGAACAGCAAGCCGGTGACGTAGTTCTGGTTCTTGAGCAGACGGTAATCGAGAAAAGAGTTGCGCGCCGGCGTGAGCAATGTATGCGCGATGAAAAACGTGGACGTCACGACCAGGACGATGGCTTCGATCCAGCACTCGGCGGAGGAAAACCAGTCGTTCTGCTGGCCGCGGTCGAGCAGCAATTGCAGCGCGCCGATGGCCAGACTCAAGGTAGCGAATCCAAACATGTCGAAGGGCACGCCCTTGCGGCCCTGATCGGGACGCAGGTAGCGCCACATCCCATACAAAGCGATGGCGCCGATGGGGACATTGATGAAGAAAACCCAGCGCCAGTTATAACTATCCGTGAGCCATCCTCCCAGCGTCGGACCCAGGATGGGTCCCACCATGACGCCGATGCCCCACACCGCCATCGCCTGGCCTTGTTTTTCGCGCGGGTTGATATCCAATACCACCACCTGTGCGAGCGGCACCAGGGCTGCGCCGAAGACGCCCTGCAGAAGCCTCGCGGCGACAATTTCCGCCAGCGAGTTCGCCACGCCGCACAGTACCGAGGCCAGGGTGAATCCGCCGATGGACACCATGAAGACGAATTTCTGACCGAAGCGATCGCAAAGCCAGCCGGTCAAGGGCGTGGCGATGGCGGCAGCCACGATGTAGGCGGTCAAGACCCACGCGATCTGGTCCTGCGAGGCGGACAAAGTGCCCTGCATGTGCGGCAACGCGACGTTGGCGATGGTGCTATCGAGCGTCTGCATGATCGTCGCCAACATGATCGACAGCGTGATCATGGGCCGATTCAGCGGACCGGTCATGGCTGGGCGTCGATGATTCCCTGCAAGCCCTCGAGTAGTTCGGTCGCCGCCAGAAGTTTCTTCGGATCGGTGTTGGCCAGTAATTCCCGGCGCAGCGCCGCGGCTTCGGCTTTCACCTTTTCGTAAATCTGCACACCGGCGGGGGTCAGCACGACGCGCTTGATGCGCCGATCCGTGGTCGATGCCTCACGCACCACCAATCCCGCCTTCACCAGGCGATCCACCATGGCAACCATGGTCGCGCCTTCCACGCCCAGTCGATCGGCGAGTTCCGACTGCGAAAGCGGCGCACCTGCCTTGGCCGCAAAGGCGATGGTCATCCAACTGGCCTGACTGACGCCCAGGTACTTCAGGCGTCGATCCACGGCCTGGCGCCACGATCGGGACGTGCTGTGCAACGCATTGCTGAATCGCTCTTCAAGGTCCGGCATTGGCAAGTACTCTAATCGTTAGCTATCTAAGTAATATATCATGCGACTACCGCCGAGTCGAACCGGCCCGCGCTTAGCCTAAACGCTAGCCTTTGAGCCACGCCACCGTGGCGATGCCGGCGAAAGTCATCGCCAGAGAGCCCAGGAGATGTGCCGCCACGGCACCCAAGGCGACGACCGAACGCCCCGACTGCAGCAGCAGCACCACCTCGGCGGAGAATGTCGAGAAGGTCGTCAGCCCGCCACAGAAGCCGGTCGTCAAAAAAAGCCGCCACTCGGGAGCGAAGGCCGGATAGCTCAAGAAGAAGGCGAGTGCCGCGCCGATGATGTAACAGCCGATGAGATTCGCCGCCAACGTTCCCGGTGGAATGGCCGGAAAATACCGATTGAGATAAATGGCGAGATACCATCGAAACAGGCAGCCCAGGGCGCCGCCCACCGTGACCGCCACCAAAGAACGCCACATCGGGATCAACGCAGGCTCCTTGTGAACCAGAAATACAGCGGCAGACCCAACGCCAATAAGCCGGCACCCCATGCCACCGCTTCGCCGCCGGCACCGACGATTGCCCAAAGAGAATAGGCGCACGCGAGGATGCCGACAACCGCGAGCGGGATGGTGCCCGTGCGTGCATCCGCCAGTTTACCCATCCATTGCAAACGCAGGAGCGCCAGCGAACACACCGCGTACAGCACCAGACAGGCCGTGGTGGAAAGCAAAATCATGAACGTAAAGATGCCTACCATCGACTTCTGATAGTTCGCCAGAATCAACAACGTGACCAGAACGCTGCCGAAGCACAGCGCAAACACCGGCGTACGGCGCGAGGATTCGCGCGCAAAAATACGCGGAAACTCGCCGCGCTTCGCCATCGCACTGGGCAGTTCGCCCTGCAGTAAAATCCAACCATTCAACGCGCCGAATGCGCTGATCGAGGCGAATACCGCCAGCAACTTGCCGGCGCCGGCCCCCCAGTAGTGAACCGCCAGATCCACGAACGGCGCATTGGATTGGGCCAGAGTCGCCGGCGGCACCAGCAACAGCACCGTGGTACAGGCAAGGGCACAAACAAACGCGGTGATGATCGTACCCAGCAGCGTCGCGAGCGGAATGGTGCGGCTGGGATTCGCGACCTTGTCCGCGGGAATCGTGGCCGATTCCAGACCCAGCATCGCCCACAGCGTCAGCGTGGCCGCCGCGGTCACCCCGCCCACCGACAGCGGAATACCAGTTGCCGCGGACACATCGCTGCCGCGCAGAATCCGCAATCCCAGCAGAGCGACCGCAACCAGAGGCAGAATCTTGAGCACGGTCGTCACGCTTTGCACCCATCCGGAGGCGCGGATGCCATACCAATTGACGAACGTCAGCAGCCACAGAAAAAACAATGTGACTGCCGCGGATACGCCCGGAACGTCGGCAATCCAGGGCAGCAGGGGACTCAAGTAGCTGACGGCGCCGGTTGCGATCGCCGCATTCCCCACCCAGATTGAAATCCAGTAGCCCCAGGACACGATGAACGCGGCAAGCGGGCCGAAGGCCAGGTGAACATAGGCGTACGGACCGCCCGCGGCCGGGTATGCGCGGCTCAGGCGTGCGAAAACGATGGCCAGCAAGATGGCGCCGCTGGCGGTGAATCCCCATGCCACCACGCTATTGAGGCCAAAAGGAGCGAGCGACGCGGGAAGCAAAAACACGCCCGAGCCGATGGAATTGCCCACCACCAACGCCACGCACATCCAAAAACCAAGCAGCTGGGGGCGCGGGGCGTCGTTCATTGCGCGATACTATACGGCAGCCCGCGACAATGATTTGGAGACCTGAATGAACGCAGTAACGATCGACACACAAGACTGGCATGCGCGCGCCGCGCGCTTGCACTATGAAACACGCCACTTCATTGACGGCAAGTTCGTCGACTCGGTGGCGCGCGAACGATTTACGGTGATCAATCCGGCCACCGGCAAGCCGTTGTGCGAGGTCAGTGCCGGCGCCGGCGCGGATATCGATCTGGCCGTGGCTGCCGCCAAGCGCAGCTTCGCCGCGCGCGTCTGGAGCCGCATGGCGCCGCGCGATCGCATGGCCGTCATGGCGGCTTACAGCCGTTTGATTCTCGAGAACAGCGAGAAATTCTCCCTGCTCGATACGCTGTGCATGGGCAAACCCATCAATGACATGGTGACCATCGACGTGCCCGCGGCGGCGAGGAACTTTGAATATTTCGGGGAATTGATCGACAAGATCGACGGATCGGTTACCGCCACCGCATTCGACGCGTTTCACTACATTCTTCGTGAACCGCTTGGTGTCGTGGGCTGCATCGTGCCGTGGAATTATCCGTTGCTGATGGCGGCGTGGAAGGTTGCGCCGGCACTGGCCGCCGGCAACTCGGTGGTGCTGAAGCCGGCGGAGCAATCACCGCTGTCCGGTTTGCTGATGGCACAGCTGTTCGTCGAAGCCGGCGGACCGCCCGGAGTGTTCAACGTCGTCAACGGCCTGGGCGAAGTCGCCGGCGCAGCTCTGGCGCAGCATATGGACGTCGCCAAGATTGCGTTTACCGGATCGACCGAGATCGGCAAGCAAATGCTGATCTACGCCGGTCAGTCGAATATGAAGCGCGTCAGCCTGGAATGCGGCGGCAAGACCCCGCAGATATTCCTGGCCGACCTGCCGGATCTCGATAGCGCTGTGACCTACGCCATCAATGGAATCTTCGGCAACATGGGCGAGGTGTGCAATGCCGGGTCGCGGCTGCTGCTCGACAAGCCCATTGCCAAGGAATTCCTTGCGCGATTCATCGAGCGCGGCAAAAGCGCTTATCGAGCCGGCGACCCGCTCGATCCCGCCACGAATTTGGGTCCCCTGGTCACAGCGCAGCACCGCGCCCGCGTCATGCGCTACATCGCACGCGGTAAGAGCGAAGGGGCACGGCTGGAATTTGGCGGCAACACACCCGATCTGCCCGGCGAATTCGTCAATCCCACTTTGTTCTCGGGCGTCGACAATCGCATGACCATTGCGCAAGAAGAGATATTCGGCCCGGTTGCCGCCGCCATCGAAGTGGACGGTCTGAAGGATGCGCTCAAAATAGCCAACGATTCCATTTATGGACTTGCGGCATCGGTCTGGACGCGCGATTTGAATGTCGCGCTGAATACCGCGCGTGACCTCGAGGCCGGCGTCATCTGGGTGAATTGTTTTGACAACGGCGACATGACGCAGCCATTCGGGGGCTACAAACAATCAGGACAGGGCCGCGATAAGTGCTTGGAGAGCCTTCTGTCCTACACGCAGACCAAATCAGTGTGGGTCAATCTCGGTTAGCCAACGCGCCCCACGCTGGTGCGCTGGAAAACAAAGGCATCGCTCTCGTCCTATTGACCATAACGCCGGCCACTGTTTGACAGTGGTCTCAATTCGGAACTTTGCCGGCAGCGGCATGGCCCAACGTCCTACAGAACTCGTCACAATTCGCATTGATAATAATGACAGCGCCCCAAAACCAGGGGGCAGTGACGCGATCTTGGGCGAAGCACCCAAGTTGTTTAGGGGTTAGAAAGAAGGGCCAAGAATGATTGACGCCGAAGTAGCGCGACTGCGGAAGTTGCGAAATGTGGCATTACGGGTGCGGGCCGTTGCCGAGATGTTCGGTGCAGAGCCCACCATGCAGCATCCCACGATTGTGCCGAGCGCAATGATCGCCTGGCGCGTGGCTCGTGTGGTCAGCGGGCGACTGCGGGCACATCCGAACCTGACCTTTCAACAGGGTCCGAGCAGCCTGCAATATTTTCTCGATCGTGCGGCCGCTTTCGTGATCGGCACGACGGCACGCTATCGAAGCCGGATGCTGCGCGCCTACACCGCGCAGCTGCAATATCTTGCGCGGGAACTGGACGACACGCGCGCGCTAACATGGGATCAAGACTGGAGCGACACTCTCGGCCGCGCGCAACGGCAGCTGCACCGCTCGATCCAGGAACTCGGCGGTACTGCCGATACTGCGGCGAGCGCGGCGTGGCGTACTGCCGGGCGCGCGCGCGGCGATGCAGCGATTACCACCGATTGGCCATATCTTGCCATCTAGAATTGCGGCGCGTCTCTGGATGGTAGAGTACCCACCATGCGCGCTGCGGTTTACCACGGTCCCCGCGATTTGCGGCTGGAATCCATTGCGGAGCCGGAGCCGGGTCCGGGTGAGGTCAAACTGCGTGTGCTCTACAACGGAATTTGCGGCAGCGACCTGCACGAATACTACGACGGACCGATAACAACGCGTCTCACGCCGCACCCGCTCACGGGCGTCAAGAATCCGGTGGTCCTGGGTCACGAGCTGTGCGGCGAAGTGGTGGCCTGTGGCGCCGCGGTTGCGGATCTTGCGCCGGGCGATCTCATCGCAGTCGAACCCTCTGAAACTTGCGGCGCCTGCCTGTGGTGCGCCATCGGCCAGTACAATCATTGCCCGGCGCTCGCGATCCACGGCTACAACCGCAATGGCGGGCTGGCCGAGTACACCGTCGTGCGCCGCTCGATGGCGCACCGCCTGCCGCGGGGTGTTACGCCGCTGCAAGGCGCGCTCATCGAGCCGCTTGCGATTGCGTGGCACACGGCGAACCGCTGCGGACTCGAGGCCGGGCAGACCGCCGCAATTCATGGTGCGGGTCCGATCGGAATCGGCGTGTGCCTCACGCTGCGGAAAAGGGGTGTCGAGGTCATCGCCGTGGACCCCTCGCCGCAGCGCCGTCTGGTGCTCGCGCGCCTTGGCGTGCGCGCAACCATCGATCCGACCGCCTGCGATCCCATCGCCGCGATTCGCGACTTGACCGGCGGCCGCGGCGCGCATGCGTCGGTGGACGCGGCCGGCGTGCCGGCCTCGTTTCACGCCATGCTGCACGGCACGCGAGTCGATGGCACGGCGGTAGTCGTGGCGATCCACCACGTTCCAGTGGTGGTGCCGCCCTTCGACTTGCTGATGCCCGAGGTCAAGCTCACCGGAGTCGCGCTTTCGGCGCACGCGTTCCCGAGCGTCATCGCCGCGATGGCGGTCGGCGACTACCCGCTGGATGGCTGGGTAGAAACGATTCCCTTCGAGGCGGTCGTGGAGCGCGGCTTCGAGAGGCTGCGGCGCCAGGAGGGCCTTAAAATTCTCGTCGACGTGGGATCTTAGCGCGCGACTGTAGCGAGTTCGCCATCTAGGCGCGCAGGATCATTGGACCAGGACTTCGAGCAGCATCGGGACCCGCGCCGCGAACAACTCGCGCAAAGCGGCATCGAGGTCCTGGCAGCGCTCGACCCGAGTGGCCTGGACGCCCTGACTTTGCGCCAGCGCGCAAAAATCCAGGTGCGGCAACCGTAGGCCGGGAAGGGCGGCGATGCCGAAGTGCCGGCCGAAATCCTCGAGCGCGCGATAGCTTAAATTATTGACGATGATGAAGGCCACGGGCAGCTTGAATTCCGCCGCCGTCCATAGCCCTTGAATGGAATACATGGCGGAGCCGTCACCCAGCAGTCCGATGACCTTGGCGGCGGGTCGCGCCATGGCGACGCCGACGGCGGCGGGAAGACCATGGCCGAGGCCGCCGCTTGCGCAGGTGTGGAATGTATCGCGTTCCAGCATGGGCAGGTGATCGTGCATGGCGCCGCGGCTGCTCGGCGCCTCTTCGACGATGATGCTGTTGGCCGGGCGTAGCGCGGCGATCTGCTGCATGAGGTACGCATCGGTGAGTGAATCGGCGGCCAGCCGCGGCGCGTCCGGCGGTGTTGGCGCCGGCGTGCGCGGCACGGCCGGAGCAGCGCCCAGCAACGCTGCAATTCCCAATTTCAAATTCGTGACGATGGAAGTTCCGGTGGGGCACCATGCCGCGGCGCCTGGATCGTCGGTCAGTTGCAGCAAGCGCGCGCCGCTTGGAATGTAGGGCCCGCTGCCTTCGACGTGATAGGTAAAGACCGGCGCACCGAGCACCAGGATCAAATCGGCACCATCGAGGCGGGCGACGATCGCGCCGCGATCGGCGGGCAGGAATCCGGCGAACAATGGATGCCGCTCGGGAAAGCTGTTGCGCGCCGACATCGGGCTCACCCACACAGACGCTTGATGCTCCTCGGCGAGCGCAATCGTCTCATCCCAGGCATCGTCGCGAGCCACGGATGCGCCGACCACGATGACGGGCCGGCGGGCGGTGCGCAGCGCGGCCGCAGCGGCGGCGAGCAGCTGCGGATCGCCCGCGCTGCGACGGCTGACGGTTCGCGGCGCGAGCGCCGGAGCAGGACGGTCCCAGTCATCGACGGGAATCGATACGAAGGCCGGGCCGCACGGCGATTGCATCGCGATGTAATAGGCGCGTGCAATGGCGGCGGGCACCTCGGCGGCGAGGGCCGGCTCGCAGCTCCATTTGACGTACGGCTTCGGCAGCTGCGGCGCCTGTTCGGAAAAGAGGAAGGGCTCGAGAGTCAGCAGGGAACGCGCCTGCTGGCCCGCGGTAATCACCAGCGGGGTTTGGTTCCTATAGGCGGTGAAAATGCTGCCCATGGCGTGACCGACACCGATGGCGGAGTGCAGGTTGACGAGCGCGGCGCCGCGGCGCGCTTGCGCGAAACCATCGGCCATTGCAACCACCACCGATTCCTGCAGACCGAGCACGTAGCGGAAGTCACCGGGAAATTCGCGGTACATCGGCAACTCGGTGGATCCGGGATTGCCGAAAACCGTGGTCAACCCGAATTCGCGCAACAGCGAATACACAGCCTCCCGTACCGTCGGTGCGGCGCTCAAATGCTGACCACCACTTTGCCGAAGTGCTTGCCGCTCTCGAGATGCCGATACGCCGCGGCGGCTTCGTCGAAGCCGAAGGTGCGATCGACGATCGGGCTGAGGCGATTCGCCGCGATCGCCGCGTTCATGCGTTCAAAATGTCCGCGCGAGCCGACGAAAACGCCATGAATGCTCGCTTGTTTGCGCAGCAGCCCATAGGGACTGCCGCCGGCGCCAATACCTGACAGAACTCCGATCAACGCGATACGTCCGCCAACCGCCACCGAGGCGATCGAGCGGCTCAACGTGGCGGATCCGCCGACCTCCAGTACATGGTCGACGCCGCGCCCTTCGGTGAGCTTCAAGACTTCACTCTCCCACTCGGGGTTGGTGCGGTAATTGATGCACTCATCGGCTCCAAGCGTGCGTGCGCGAGCCAGCTTGTCATCGCTGGACGAGATGATAAGCACGCGCGCTCCGGCAAGCTTCGCGAACTGCAGCGCAAATATGGAGACGCCGCCGGTACCCTGCAACAGCACCGTTTCTCCCGGCGCCAGCCGCCCCAGATCGAACAGTGCCCGCCACGCCGTCACCGCCGCGCATGGCAGCGTGGCGGCAGCTTGCGCCGACAAGTGAGCGGGAACGGCCACCGCATCCCGTTCCGAAAGTACCGCGTATTCGGCCAGCATGCCGTCGGCCGGCGGCGCGCCGAGCGAGACCAACGCCTCTTGAGGCGGGGCACCGTCGATCCAATTGCGAAAGAATGTGCCGGCGACGCGCTCACCGACGCGAAATCGGCTGACGGCGGAGCCGATCGCGACCACCTCACCCGCGCCATCGGACAGCGGAATGACGCTTGTGCTCAGCGTACCGCCGTAATGGCCGCGTGCAATCATCAGGTCGCGGTAGTTGAGCGACGCCGCCAGCATGCGAACCAGGATTTGCGTCGGGAGAGGTTTGGGCTCGGGGCGATCGCAGCGGCGCAGCCCATCAACGGACTGGCTCCCGGCGACAAGTTCGTAGGCGCGCATCGCATGTCCTCCAATAAAATCCGACCTCTATGCTAGCCTCTTGCACCGCTGACGGGCGTTCGCTCTGGATCGATTCGAAGCTCTTTATCCGTCGAGTAGCCGCGCAGGCAGTGGCGCCTCATTCGACCTGCCGTATGCGTAACCGAGGGCGCGGAGAAACCTGTTTTGAATGCTACTCTCTCTGTGAACCCGATCGCCGTTGCCTTGCGGCTGTGCGCTGTGGCCGCATGGGGTGTCGCGCTCGCGGCGTGCGGCCAGCCGCCGCCTCCCGCCGCAAATTCCGCCCCTAATCCGAAACCCGCGGCAGCGGTGGACGATGCGCGCCTTCTCGGAGCGAACAGCGAACCCGGGAATTGGATGAGCCCGGGGCGCACCCTGGACGAGCAGCGTTTCAGCCCCCTGCAGAAGATCAACGATGCCACGGTCAAGCAATTGGGGCTTGCCTGGTTTTACGATCTGGACACTGCGCATCGCGGCCAGGAATCGACGCCGCTGGTCATCGATGGGGTCATGTACGTGACCAGTGCCTGGAGCAAGCTGTTCGCCCTGGATGCCAAGAGCGGCGCGCCGCTGTGGACTTATGATCCAAAGGTCCCCGGCCAGGCAGGCATCAATGCCTGCTGCGATGTCGTGAATCGCGGCGTCGCTGCGTGGCGCGGGCGCCTGTACCTGGGTACTCTCGACGGGCGGCTGATTGCGCTCAACGCTGCATCCGGCAAACCCGTATGGGAGGTGAAGACCGTGCCGGATGGCGGGCGCTACACCATCACGGGGGCGCCGCGCATCGTCAAGGGCATGGTGCTTATCGGCAATGGCGGCGGCGAGATGGGCGTGCGCGGCTATGTCACCGCCTATGATGCCAACGACGGCAGGCAGGTATGGCGCTTCTACACGGTTCCGGGAGACCCATCCAAGCCGTTCGAAAGCCCCGCCTTGCAAAAGGCGGCAAAAACCTGGAGCGGCGAGTGGTGGAAACTCGGCGGCGGCGGCCCGGTATGGGACTCGATCGTGTACGACCCGCAGTTGAATCTTGTCTACATCGGTGTGGGCAATGGCGTGTGGAACCGCGGCAAGATGCATGGCGATGCATTGTATTTATCATCGATCGTGGCATTGAAGGCCGATACTGGCGAGTACGTGTGGCACTATCAAACCACGCCAGGCGACGAGTGGGACTTCGATGCCTGCTCGCCCATGATATTGGCCGATCTCAAGATCGGCGGCGCCGATCGAGCGGTTCTCATGCAGGCGCCCAAGAACGGATTTTTCTACGTGCTCGACCGCGCGACCGGGCAGCTCTTATCCGCCGACGCATTTGCGACCACGACCTGGGCCCAGGGGGTCGATCAGAAAACCGGCCGCCCGATCGAAGTTCACCAGGCTCGCTATGGCGAGAGCGGCAAGCTCTTCATGTCCATGCCCGGCCCCGGCGGTGCGCACAGCTGGCAGCCGATGTCGTTCAGTCCGGTCACCAAGCTGGTGTACCTCCCGGTCACGGAGGCGGCATTCCCATTTGCGCCGGAGCGGAATTCGCCGCACCGCGAACTGGGATGGAATACCGGGGATGAGTTCACCTCCGGAAGTCTGCCGCAAGATCCCAAGATCAAGCTTGCGATTGAGGGCGGGCTCAAGGGTCACCTCGCGGCCTGGGATCCGGTCGCCCGCAAGGAGGCCTGGCGGGTTGAACTCGGACACCCCTGGAATGGCGGCGTGGTATCGACGGCGGGCAACCTCGTGTTTCAGGGGACGGGCATGGGCGAATTCATTGCCTATCGAGCCGACACCGGCGAGCGTCTCTGGTCCGCCGAGACCCAGGCCGGCGTGCTCGCCGGACCCATATCCTATGAGGTCGACGGCGAACAATACGTGGCGGTGGAAGTCGGCTGGGGAGGCGCCTTTGGACTGGCTGCGGGCGAGCTGGCGCTGGTTTCGCACATTGCCTCGAACCTGCCGCGAGTGCTGGTGTTCAAGCTGGGCGCAACCAGGACGCTGCCGCCGTTACCGGCCGCGGTCCCCGCGGTTCTTGACCCGCCGCCCGACAATGCGCCCGCGGCCGCCGTCGATGCGGGCAAGGTGCTCTATCACACCTATTGTTCCACCTGTCACGGCGATGCGGCGACCGGATCGGGCGTACTGCCGGACCTGCGCTATTCGGCGTACATCAAGGATTCCGCGGCGCTGGATTTGATTGTTCGTCAGGGCAGCCGCGTCGACCGCGGCATGGTGGCGTTCAAGAGCGAGATCACGCCCCAGGATTTGGAGAGCATCCGCGCCTACATCATTCACCGTGCCAATCAGGACAAGAACGCGGCCGGCCGGCGCTAACGTGGGCAGCCGTTGTCGCGGCGATATTCCCGCGGCGTGACGTTGAACTTGGCGCGAAATACACGCCCGAAGTGAGTTGGACTATTGAATCCGTAGTCAAATGCAATGGCGGTGACGGTGCGGCCGCGCTGCGAGGCCGATTGCAGTGCGCGTGAGCACGCTTCCAAGCGGCGGCGCAGGATGTAGCGCGCCACGGTCTCGTCCTGATCCGAAAAGAGGTGATGCAAGTAGCGCGTGGTCATCCTGCAAGCCTCGGCGATTCGCGTTGGCGTCAAATCCGGATCGCTCAAGTGCGCTTCGATGTAGTTGATGATGCGAATTCGATGCGCGGTTCCCAGGGTCGAGCGGTCGGCGAGCGACTGCGGAAGATCCGCATAGGCGGCGCCGATGAGGTCGAGGATCGCCACCGCAACGCGCCCGCAGCTTTGCTCATCGAGCCCCTGATGATATTCGCGCCAATACTTGCGCAGCAGCTGCGACAACAGGCCGCTCGCGCCGCGTTCGCCGGGCATCGAGATGGCGGCGAGGCTCTCGGGACAGCCCACTTGACGACGCAGGACGGTGTTCGGAATGCCGAGCACCAGCATGCGGTTTGGGCCGGTGAAGACGATGTCGTAGCGGCGTGTGCTGTCGCACAGATTGAAATCGCCCGCCTGCAGATTGGACTCACGGCCATCCTGGCGACTGGTGCTTTCTCCCTCCAATTGCAGCTGCAGAAAGAACAACGCATTCTTGGTGCGCGCCACATGCGAGCGCGAATGCCGGACGATCTGCGCATCGGAATACACTTCGGCGACGCTCAAGTCGCCGAGCGAACCACGCACGATGGAGCCGTTGAATTCCCGTATATCCTCGGGTTCGGATACCAGCGGCGAGAAACTCTCGCTCGCCCGGTCGTTCCAGAATGCGAGTTTATGGCGTGGGTCGAGGCCAGCCGTTGAAAACGACTCGATGTGGGCCATTGAATCACTCCCCCCCGTCGCGGACTCGCCCGTGCTGGCAACGGGAATAATCTTTATTGGTTCGCTCAAGCCCTGTCAGGAGTTAGTTATACCAAATAATTATCTGGCGCAACTATTTATCTAGGTGTGAGCACTATTTTCCCGCGCTTAAGCACGATGCATGCCAGGTCGGGGAGCCGCGCGGGGGCCTCGCTGCTCGATGCAGCCAATCGCATGTCACTCTTCGTCGAGTTTTATTCGTTGCGCGGCGCTAGATTGGCGGAAATCAGGCAAGCGACCGGATACGACCACAATAAGAGGGGCACCGAGGCGTGAAAATGACACCACTGGTCGGCTATGTGGGCTACGCGCTGCGCCGGGCGCAGGGCGTCATTTTCGCCGACCTAAGTCAGGCGCTCGCGCCGCTGATTCTGCGGCCCGTGCAGTTCACCGTGCTGCTGTTGATCGATCAAAACCCGGGGACCACCCAGTCCTGCGTGTCCGCGGCTCTTGGAATACAAAAAGCCAATTTTGTGGCGACGATCGCCGACCTTGAGGGCCGTGCATTGATCCGGCGCCGCAAGTCCGAGTCCGATGCCCGCAGCTACTCGCTGAATCTGACCCCGCGGGGCCGGGCGTTGCTGCAGCGTGCCCTGGAACTGCAATCGCAGCATGAGGCGCGCGTCATCGGACAAATCGGCCTGGAGGAACGGCTGCACCTGCTGGCATTGCTGCACCGCCTCGCGCAATTGCCCGTGACCGAGCCGGTCAAAATTGCGGCGCGATCACACCCAGTGCGGCCCGACAGCGAACATGCCGCGGCCAAGGATTGGCAAGTCGCCGGCTGAACCGAACCCAAGGAATCGAAATGAAGGTAAACGATTTGATTGCAATCGACGTGCATACGCACGCGGAGGTGTCATGTCGGCAGCCGGCGGATGAGGTCTGGCAGGAATACGAGGATGCAGCGTCGAAATATTTCAAGGCCGCCAAGCGTCCGACCATCGCCGAAACCGTCGCCTACTATCGCGAACTGAAGATCGGCCTGGTGATGTTCACCGTGGACTCGGAGCACGAACTCGGCGCGCGGCGCATCCCGAACTCAGAGGTGTGCGATGCGGCGCGCGAGAACAGCGACATCATGGTGGCCTTTGCCAGCATCGATCCGCACAAGGGCAAAATGGGCGTGCGCGAGGCCCGCCAGCTGATCAAGGAACATGCCGTCAAGGGATTCAAGTTCCACCCGACGGTGCAGGGATTCTTCCCGAACGACCGGATGGCGTACGGGCTCTACGAGGTGATCGCGGAACATAAACTGCCGGCCATATTCCACAGCGGTCATTCAGGGATCGGCACCGGCATGCGCGGCGGCGGCGGCATGCGCCTGAAGTACTCGAATCCCATGCATGTCGACGATGTGGCGGCGGATTTTCCGGACATGACGATCATCATTGCGCACCCATCCTGGCCGTGGCAGGACGAGGCGCTGTCGGTGTGCTTGCACAAACCCAATGTGTACATCGACCTGTCCGGCTGGTCGCCGAAATATTTTCCGCCGCAGCTGGTGCAATACGCGAATACCCAATTGAAGCGAAAAATGCTGTTCGGTTCGGACTTCCCGTTGATCAAGCCCGACCGCTGGATCAAGGATTTTCGTGAAGCCGGCTTCAAACCCGAGGTCCACGAGCTGATTTTGAAGGACAACGCGATAGCGGCACTCGGACTCGCGGGCTAGGCGAATCGGGTGGCCGGGATCCTAACAATTGTTTCGGTCTTGCGTTCGCCAAATTTGTTTGTTTTACTTACAAAAAAAGACGAACGCCTAACCAGCGATTCTGTGTCGGCACACTAGAAGGAGGGGAGTGACATGGGGGCTACTTCACGAAGAATCTCAACGCTTTTGGCGGCGCTGACGGGTTGCATGGCAGGCGCGGTGGCCATGGCGGCCACTGCCGCTACCGACCAGGCGGCGCTGGCGGCCGATCAAAATCAGCTGACCGAAATCATCGTCACGGCGCAGTTTCGCAGGGAGGACTTGCAGACCATTCCTCTGGCGATCACGGCGATCAACGCGCAGATGATCGAGGATCGCAGCATGACCAATGTGCAGGACATCGCCGCCGATGTGCCGAGCACGACCTTGCTGAAGAATTCGGGGGCTTTCGGCCCCTCGATGGTCGCTTACATCCGCGGCATCGGCCAGTACGACCACGACCCCGCGCTCGAGCCGGGAGTGGGGCTTTATGTTGACGACGTCTATTACGCCACGCTCACCGGGTCGGCACTGGACCTTTTGGACCTCGAGCGGGTGGAGGTGCTGCGCGGTCCGCAGGGCACACTGTCCGGAATGAATTCGATCGGCGGGTCGATCAAGCTGGTATCGAAGAAACCCGACGGCAACGGCGGCTCCTTTCTCGACGTGCTCTACGGCAGCCGTAATCACATCTTGGCGCGCGCCGCCACCGAATTCGTGGTGGTGCCGGACGATCTGTTCGTGCGCATGTCCGCGGTGTACAACCACCAGGACGGCTACGTGAACGTGTTCGACTTTGGCTGCTCGCATCCGAGCTTCCTGGCGACGCCGGTGAACCCGGCGACCGGCGTACCCAATGGACCGCAGGGCACCTACTCCATCCCTCCGGGCTTTGTGACGCATGCGGGGAGCTGCCTCAAGAACCAGGAGGGCGGCACGAACTACGAGGGACTGCGCCTCGCGGCCCGTTGGTTGCTCAGCAATGACCTGGAAGTGAATGTCAGCGGCGATATCACCAAGCAGGACCAGGAGAACCCGGCGACCACGCTGCTGTACGCGAACCACCCTGCGACCACTCTACAGGCAACCAACACGGTGACCGGCGCCACGGCGGCCCTGCCATACAGCAGCACCCTGGTGCCGTCGATCCTGTCGCCGAACCGCTGGACGAGCTACGCCGGCTACAACATGCCGGCGTTCGCCGGCGGCATTCCGTTCCCGTTCCCCGGGAATATCTTGCAGGCCGCCCCGGCGTACTCCGCGCCGGATACCTCGTACTTGCTCAGCTGGGGCACTCAGATGACGGTCGATTGGAAGATTGCCGATACGCTGGCGCTCAAGTCGATCTCAGGGTTTCGCGGCTACAACTCGACCTGGTACGAGGACAACGACGTCTCCGAGTGGCCGCTGGGCCTGGGCGGGGAATATCTCCAGCACCACCAGTTCAGCGAGGAGTTGCGCCTGAACGGCAGCTACGGCAAGTTGCTCGACTACACCCTGGGCGCGTTCTACTTCGACGAACTCACCACCTATGGCACGCACCAGGATCTCTGGTATGCAATCTTCCCGGGCGCTCTGGATTTTCTCGGCGACGACCCGGTGTCGGCCAAGGACAAGGCCGGCTTTCTGCATACTGTGTGGCACCTTACCGACAAACTCAACTTGACAGCGGGCGTGCGCTACACCAGCCAGACCAAGGACTACACCTACGTCCGTACGAATCCCGAGGGCGGACCCGGGGGCAGCGCCATCCTGGTCAGCGCGCTGAATGGAGTGACCAGCCATTATTCCGCGAACAAGACCGACTATCGGGCGGATATCTCGTATCAATGGACTGACACACTGATGACGTATGCGCAGGTGTCCACCGGATTCAAGGGCGGGGGCGTCAATCCGCGGCCGTTCTACCCGTTCCAGGCAGTGCCCTTCCAGCCCGAGACCGTGACCACCTACGAGGCGGGGATCAAGAGCGCATGGTTCAACAACAGCCTGCGGGCGAACCTGGATGTCTACTATTCCCACTACAAGGACATCCAGCTGGCGCTGCTGAACTGTGACTTTTTGAATCCTCCCGGCTTCCCGCCCAATCAGCCCTGTGCCCTGCCGTACAACGCCGGCGATGCGAATATCAAGGGCGTGGAGCTCGAGATCGAAGCGCACCCGGTCGCGGGCCTGGAATTCGACGCCAACGCGAGTTACCTCAACTTCAAGTTCGAGAACTTGAGCGCCAATTTCCCGACCGGAGTGACGACGCAGGACACCTCCGCGTACACGCCGGAGTGGCAGGGGCACGCGGGCGTGCAGTACAGCATTCCGCTGGGCAACTGGGGCTCGATCACGCCGCGTCTGGATGCAGACTTCCGCACCGAGATCTGGGCCGGTCCGGTCAACACCGCGACCAACCACATCGGCGGCTACACGCTCTACAATGCGCGCTTCACCTGGAAGCCCGAGCAGGGCAACTGGGAGGCCTCGTTGCTGGCGCTGAATCTTACCGACCATTTCTACTACTTGAACAAGTTCGACCTCTCGGCTTTGGCTGGATTTACGACCGGCACGCCGGGGCCGCCCTTGGAAGTCGCGTTGGAGATCAAGCACAAGTTTTAGCGCGGACCCCGCTTGCCTCAAGGGCCGTTCGTTTCGAACGGCGGCCCTTGAGGTTTTTCGACACGGGAGTTGCAAGCTCACAACCCGCGGGCCGGCATCGCTCGGCCAGGGCGAACTCTTTGTTTGCGGCCGAATCCAAAGGATGTCGATAGGCAACGTACAAATTCAAGGGTGAGGCCAAATGTCTGAAGTCACGCTTTACCACTGGGAGCCGAACGCCAATTCCGGCAAACCCATGCTAGCCCTGATGGAAAAAGGTGTGCCCTTCGACAGCCACTATCTGGACCTGCTCAATTTTGACCAGCACAAGCCCGACTACCTCTCGATCAATCCCCAGGGGACGATTCCGGCGATGAAGCACGGCAATCTCGTCCTCACTGAATCCACCGCCATGATGGAGTATGTCGATGAAACATTTCCGGGTCCGAAATTGATGCCGGACGACCCGCTGGACCGCTGGCGCATTCGCTGGTGGATGAAGTTCATGGACCAGTGGCTCGCGCCAAGCTTCTCGATGATCGGGTGGAAAGTATTCGTAGGTCCGGCCGTTCAATCCAAGGACCCGGAGGAACTGAAGGCCGCAATCGAGCGCATTCCGCTGCCTGAACGTCGCGTTGCCTGGCGCAAGGCGATCTACGGATTGTTCGCAGAGGATGAGATGAAGGAGTCGCAGCGCCGGGTCGCCGTCGGCATCCGCATGCTGGAGGAGGCGCTCTCCAAGCGGGCCTGGCTCGCGAGCAATCAGTACAGCCTGGCTGATGCCAACGGTTTCAACCTCGCCTACGCACTGCCGCTCTCGCAGCCATCGTTGTCCAACGATGAGCTGACGCCAAACATCCTGCGCTGGCTGCGCGCCATTTATGCGCGTCCCGCCACCAAGGCCTGCTGGGCGTTGGGCAGGACCAGCATGGTCAAGCGAGTCACCATACTCGAACAGCCGCACATCGGCAGGGAACATGTCGCATGAGCATGACGCTGTATCACGGCGAGCCCAACGGTCCGTCGTTTACCGTGCTCGCGGCCCTTTTCGAAAAGGGTATTCAAGCTGAGCTCGTTCGCATCGGTCTTGCAGAGGGCGCGCGGCACGAACTGTCTTGTGCGCAGCAGGCCGAGGTTGCCATGAGCGTCGAGGGTGAAGGTCCGGTGCTGGTGGTGGGTGGCGAAGCCATGGCCGATTCGGTCTTCATTGCCTGTTATCTCGATGATGTGGGCCCGGGAGCGCCGCTGCGGCCGGCCAACCCGTATGCTCGCTGGGAGACGATGAGCTGGTGCCGCCAGATGATCGAGCGCACCGCGCCCGCCGCCGCCTTGCTGGGCTGCCATGCACATCCGCCGAAGCCAAGCCCTGCGTTGCTGGCAAAAATCGGCAGCGTCGATTTGCGCGCCCGTTGGGAGATGATCGGCGCGGGTGTGTTCGCGGAGGACAAACTCGCCGACAGCAAGGCCAAGGTAGCTGCCGCGGTTGAGAAGATCGAGGCGAAACTCGCCGGACGCGATTGGCTGATGGGGGAATTCAGCATCGCCGATCTTGAAAGCTACGCCTGGCTCGCCGGAATGGTGAAGGTGGTGCCGGAAGGCTTCGCCGGTAAAAGGCTCACAGTATCCTGGATGGAACGCCTCCGGGGGCGGCCTGCAGTGCGCAAGGTGCTGGCGCTGGCTCGAGTGGCAGATCCCGCTGCTTACTGGGCGCCGGGCCCGGAAATCAACCGATGGGGCTGATGGGGGGCGTGCGCACCAGACCGAATCGAAACGTCACCAATACCAAGCGCGCCTGAAAGAAACAGGCGCCGGGAGTCCGATAATGTCGATCACGCTCTACACAGCGCCCACACCGAACGGCTGGAAGATTTCGATTGCGCTGGAAGAGATGGGCCTGCCGTACGAAGTCAGGGTCATCGATTTTGCAAGCAACGAACAGAAGTCCGACTGGTATGTGAAGATCAATCCCAATGGACGCATCCCGTCGCTCATCGACGATGGCTTCGAGCTGTTTGAGTCAGGCGCCATTCTCATCTACCTGGCCGAGAAGACCGGCAAGTTTCTGCCGAAGGACACCCAAGGCCGCAGCCGGGTAATCCAATGGCTGATGTTCCAGATGTCGGGCGTGGGTCCCATGATGGGGCAAGCCAATGTGTTCCTGCGCTACTTCCCGGAGAAAATCCAGGCGGCAATCGACCGCTATCAACGTGAGGTGACCCGCCTGTTCGGCGTCATGGACAAGCAACTCTCGTCCCACGAGTATATTGCCGGCGGCTATTCGATTGCCGATATGGCGCTTTGGCCGTGGGTCTCCGGCTACGAGTGGTCGGGGGTGAGCGTCGATGAGTTTGCACATCTGCAGCGCTGGCTTAAGCAGGTGGGCGCGCGCCCGGCGGTGCAGGCCGGACGCGATGTGCCGATCAAACGCGATCGCGCGGCGGAAATCGAGGCCGCGAAGAAAACAGGGCCCAAGATGTTGTCATGAGCGAATTTGGCGGCCGTCATGTTCTTGTCACCGGCGGGTCCACCGGCATTGGGCAGGCGACTGCGGCGCTGCTGGCGCGCCGGGGCGCGCAGGTGTTTCTCATCGCGCGCAGCGCGGCGAAGCTCGCCGCGGCGGCCGATGCGATCGCGCGCGCGGGCGGCACGGTGGCGCATGGCGTCGCCGACGTGTCGGATCGAAAAGCACTGCTTGCGGTCATCGCCAAGGCCGAAGACAGGTTCGGCCCGGTCGAGGGGCTGTTCGCCAATGCCGGTACCGGCGGCACATTCGCCCCGCTCGGGGATTACGACGAGGACTCGTTCGACGCGGTGGTGCGCACCAACCTCACCAGCGTGTTCTGGGCGATCAAGCGCGTGCTGCCGGGTATGATCGGGCGCAAGCACGGCAGCATAGTGGTAACCGGCAGCCTCGCCAGCGAGCGCGGCATGCGAAACAACGCCGCTTATGTGGCCTCCAAGCATGGCGTATTGGGGCTGGCGCGCGCCGCCGCTGTCGAGGCCGCGCCGCATAACGTGCGCGTCAATTGCGTGCTCCCGGGCCTGATCGAGACGCCGATGCTGATGCAGCTCGACCCGAATGCGAGTCCCGATTCGATCCGCGCCATGCTTGGCAAGGGAGTACCGATGGGCCGCATCGGGACTGCGCAAGAGCTTGCGGAGCTGGCCTGTTTCCTGCTCTCCGACCGCGCCAGTCATATCACCGCGCAATCCATCGCCGTCGACGGCGGCATTCTGGGCACCCACATCACACGATAGGACCTCCCGTGACACTCAAGTATTATCACGCCGAACCTGCGGCGAACTCTCTCAAGTCGATGATCCCGTTGATCGAGAAAGGGCTTGCCTTCGAGAGCCACTACGTGGATTTGCACAAGTTCGAGCAGCACTCGGCTTGGTTCGTGGCGATCAATCCGGAGGGCCAGGTGCCGGTGCTCGATCATGACGGTACCCTCATCACTCACACGACCGTGATCAACGAGTATCTCGAAGATGTGTTCCCCGACACGCCGCTGCGGCCGCGCAACCCCGTCGGCGCTGCGCGCATGCGCTACTGGAACAAGTTCGTCGATGAGCACGTGATGAACCATGTCTCGATGCATGGCTGGCATCGAATGGTCGGCATCATCGCGCGCAAGATCGAGAGCGGCGAGTTCGAGAAATTGATGGAGCGCATCCCGCTGCCGGATCAGCGCAAGAAATGGCAGACGGCGCGCTCGGGCTTCAGCGAGGCCGACCTCGCCAATGCCACGGAGAAGATCACTTACGCAATCGACAAGGTCGAGGCGCAGCTCGCCAAGAGCACGTGGCTGGCGGGCGATGACTACACCCTGGCCGACATCAACTTCTATTCGATGTGCGGCATGATGGTCGAGCGGATGTTTCCGGAACTTGAGGTCACGAAGCGCTGCCCGCGTCTGGTTGCCTGGCGCGAGAACATGAATGCGCGACCGGCCGTGGCCAGAGCGCTCGCCGGCGAGGACCGCACCGCGCCGGGGCTGCGCACCTGGACCGGCCACGCCCGCTAAGCGCACCGCGCCAGGGTAAATTCTAGGTCGGCTTCAGGCCCTTTCTTTGCTGTGCGTAGCTCTCGCGGCGCATTTTCTCGAAGCCGACGCGCTTGTCGTGTCCGGGGTCCGGCGGATAGTCGCGAAAATCCTGCAAAATCTCATCGAACACCGTCCGCAGCTCGTCTTTGAACTCCGGATGCGTGAATATATGAAAGCGGTTCTCGCGCATTGCCTCGAGCACGCGGGCCGCGATCACGTCGGGCTCCATGCCGAATTCGTGGATCTCCGCCAGCCGCTTGACGCCTTCAGCGTCCACCGGTTTGGCCCCGGGCTTGAGATCCTCGGGCCGGATGTCGTTGCTGGCGTAGATGTAGGACTTGACCAGCCCCGGGCACAGCACCGACACGCCGATGCCATGCGGCGCGAGACTCGCCCGCAGCGATTCGGACATGCCGCGGACGGCGAACTTGGTCGTGTTGTAGATGCCGGGTTTGCCGGCCGCCAGAAAAGCGGCCATGGAAGCCGTATTGACGATATAGCCACCCTTGCCGGCGGCGATCATGCGTGGCGCAAATGTCACGACACCGTTGATCGGACCGTGCAGGTTCACGCCCATCACCCAGTCCCAGTCGTCGTAGCTCGACTCCTCGGCGGTCTGAAACAGGTTGATGCCGGCGTTGTTGAACAGCAGGCTGACGGGTCCGAACTTTGCCTCGACCGCGTCCGCAGCCTTCGCCATGGCTTCGCGCGAGGACACATCGAGCTGCACGCCCATCACAGTGCCGTGAGGCAGTGATTTCAACGCGGCGTCTATGGATTCCTGGCGGATGTCGGCGATGGCGACTTTGCAACCTTGCCCCAGCAGCGCGCGCACCAGCCCGATGCCGATGCCGTTCGCGCCGCCGGTGACAAATGCCGCGCGGCCTGCGAAGTCTTTCATTTTTTCAATCCTTTTTGCCGCGCGGTCTCCGCCGCGTGGATCGGGTTGCGAAACAATCGGCTGAATGTACTCTTGTATTCGAGATTCTCCGGCAGTTCGGGCACCGCTGCACACATGGCCTGCGCACGGTCCTCGACGCCTTGACGGAATTCGCTGTGGGTCAAAATGTATAGTTCATCGTTGAGGATTCCCTGCAGTACCCGCTGGCCCACGGCTTCCTTGGTCATGTACAGATGAAAAAAGTTGCCACCCTGTTGACGCCGCTTGTCGGCTTCGGCGTAGCCGGTTTCCGAAAGCTCCGCAGGGCGCGTCTTGGCCGCTTCGGCAATGTTCGATTGCACGGCGCCGGGACAGAAGGCTGAGCAGATGATGCCGTGCGGTTCGAGTTCGGCGCGCATGCATTCCACCATGTGCACCGAGGCGCCCTTGGAGGTGCCGTAGATGGTGGCGCCGGGGTGCGGAACGAGACCGGACATGGACGCGGTATTGACAATATGCCCGCCTTCGCCGTGCCGCATGATGCGCGGCAGGATCGAGACGATGCCGTTGATCGTGCCGCCCAGGTTGACGCCCATCACCCAATCCCAGTCGGCGAAGCTCGCCAGTTCCGTCGGCCCGACAACGGCGACCCCGGCATTGTTACAAAGCACGTGAATCTTGCCAAAGCGCGACTCGGCCGCATCGGCGGCGCGGGCAAAGTCGGCCCGGTCGGTCACGTCCAGCTTGAGCGCCAGCACCTGCGCCGGCGAGCCCAGCTCGGCCTGCGCGGCCTGAAGATGATCGTCGCGGATATCGGCGATGACTACATTCATGCCCGCGCCGAGCAGCGCCTTGGCAATGCCGAGTCCAATGCCGCTGGCGCCGCCGGTGACGAACGCGGTCTTGCCTGATAGGTTCTGCATGTGATCCGATACCCCCCGCGCCTGTGCGCTTGCGCTTGCGGCACCCACAAAAGGCTGGACAACCCGCCACAAATCCTATTGTATCTAACACATACAATCCGTGGTTTATAAATCGGATTGCACGAGGAGAAGCATGATGACGGGGGAGGTTCCGGCGGTCGCAGTGGCGGTCGCGGCGTCGGATGCGAGTCCGGGCGCACAGCCGTGGCCGTCGCGAGGCGCCGCCTATTACGCGCTGTTCGTGATCATCCTCGCCACGATGCTGAATTTTTTCGATGCCTCGGTGTTTACCATGATGGCACAGCGCATCAAGGTCGATTTCCATCTCAGTGATGAACAGCTGGGCTTTTTGATCGGGCCGGCCAACGTCATATTTTACGTGCTCATCGGGATCCCGATGGCGCGGCTGGTCGACATCTACTCCCGCAAGATCGTGCTCGCCTGCGGCATCGCCGCGATCGGCGGCATCACGGCATTGGGCGGCCTGGCGCAGAGCTTCGGTCAGATTTTTTCGAGCCGGATGCTGGTGGGTGCCGGAGGTTCGGCGCATGCGCCGGGAGCCTACTCGATGCTGGCCGACCTGTTCCCGCCGGCGAAGCTGCCGCGCGCGATCGGTTTTCTGCAGCTGGGTTTCATCGGCGGCAACGCTCTGGGCATTTTTTTGGGCGGGTTGCTGATCACCGCGGCTGTCACCTGGCCCGTCAGCCACTGGCAGGGGCTGACGATCCATGGCTGGCAATGGATTTTGATGATGGTCGGCGCGCCCGGAGTGGTGATTTCCGGTCTGTTGCTGCTGGCGAAAGAACCTGCGCGGCGGGGCGCCGCCGCATACCGCGAGCGCTTGCCGGTGTTCGCCGTACTGGGCGAAATCAAGGCGCGCAGGGCAATTTACGCGCCGCTCTTCATCGGCCTTGCCCTCAGCGCCACCGAGTCGCTTGGCGCGCAGGCCTGGCGCGCACCTTTCATGATCAGGACCTACGGCTGGAACGAAGCGAAGATCGGCCGCTGGATGAGTCTCATGTTTCTCGTCTCATCGCTGCTCGGCGCTGCGTTCGGCACGCTGTTCGTCGAGTGGCTCTCCAAACGCTACAAGGACGCCAACGTGCGCGCATCGACCATCCTGTTTGCCATCGCGGCGCCGTTTTCGATCATTGCCCCGCTGATGCCGAACGGAGTGCTGTCGCTGCTCTGTTTGAGCGTATCCGGAATGTGTGGGCTGGCTTCGGCCGTGCCGCAAAACGCCGCGATTCAGCGCATCACACCGAATGCAATGCGCGGCCAGGTCACCGCCATCTACCTGTTCATGTTCATCGTATTCGGCGCGCTTGGCGGCCAGCTGATCGGCAGCGTAACCCAGCGGGTGTTTCACTCCGATGCCGACCTATGGAAAAGCATCGTGTTGACGGCATCGATACTCATGCCGCTCGCCGCGTTTGCGATATCGCGCGGCATCAAACCCTATGGACGGGAGGTGGAACGGCTCGAAGCCGAGGCGGCGCCATGACCTATCCACAACTGCATATGATCATCGACGGGGAGAAAATCCCGGTCGGCCATCGCCGCACGCACACGGTGGTGAACCCAGCCACCGGCGCGACGCTCGGTGCGCTGCCGCTGGCTGATGGCGCGGATCTGGATCGTGCGCTGCAGACGGCACAGCGGGGCTTTCGCCTGTGGCGCGTGGCGCCGGCGCCGCAGCGCGCCGCCGTCTTGTCGGGCGCTGCCCGGCTGATGCAGGAACGGTTGGAAGACATTGCCCGCATCGCCACCCTCGAGGAAGGCAAGACGCTGGCCGAAACTCGCGTCGAAGTGATGATGAATGTTGGGCTGTTCAATTTTTACGCCGGCGAGTGCCAGCGGCTCTACGGACGGCAGCTGGTGCGTCCGGCGGGGATGCAGTCAGACGTGACTTACGAACCGGTCGGCCCGGTCGCGGCGTTTGCGCCGTGGAACTTTCCGATAGGCAATCCCGGGCGCAAGCTCGGCGCGCCGATCGCAGCGGGCTGCTCGGTGATCCTAAAGTCGGCCGAGGAGGCACCCGCATCGGCGCTCGCGGTGCTGCAGTGTCTGCTGGATGCCGGGTTGCCGAAGGAAGTCGGACAGGCGGTATTCGGAGTTCCCGACGAGGTATCCCGGCATTTGCTCGCATCGCCCATCATCCGCTGCTTGAGCTTCACCGGTTCTACCGCGGTCGGCAAACACCTGCTGAAGCTGGCGGCGGACGATTGCAAGCGCACCACCATGGAGCTCGGGGGGCACGGCGCCGTGCTGGTCTTCGATGATGTCGATGTCGATCAGGTGCTCAACACCATGGTCGCATCGAAATTCCGCAACGCCGGGCAGGTGTGCGTTTCACCCACACGCTTCATCGTTCAGGAGGGCGTGTTCAGCCGTTTTCGCGACGGTTTTGCCGAACGCGCCAGCAGCTTGCGTGTCGGAAACGGACTCGAGGAGGGCGTGCAGATGGGGCCGATGGCCAACGCGCGCCGCCCGGATGCGATGGACCGGCTGATTGGAGCTGCAGCGGCAGCAGGCGCAAAGCTTCACTGCGGCGGTAGGCGTATCGGCAATCAAGGGTTCTTCTACGCGCCGTCGGTGCTGTCGGAAATCCCGATTGAATCCAGCATCATGAACGAAGAGCCGTTCGGACCGGTCGCGCTGATCAATCCGTACCGCCGGGAAGAGGACATGATCGCCGAGGCCAATCGTCTGCCCTACGGCCTCTCCGCCTACAGCTGGACCAACGATGCGAAGCGACAAAAGCGTCTGGCGCGCGAAGTGGAGACCGGTATGTTCTGCATCAACACCACGATGCTCGGTGGTCCGGACGCTCCTTTCGGCGGCGTCAAGTGGTCGGGCCATGGGCATGAGGATGGACCCGAGGGCGTCATGGCCTGTATGGTTCTCAAGACCGTTCATCAAGGGTAGGCAATGACTCATGTATTGAAAACCGGCGGCGACCGCGGCTATCTGCGTATCGCCACTGAGGAAGCCTTCGCCACGCGCGAGCAGATCGATGTCTATTTGCGGATGGTGAAGAACGGCACCGCCGACTTGGGGTTGGTTTCGTTGTGGGGTTTCTACGCGACGAGTCCTTCCGAACGGGCCACCCAGATCATCGAGCGGCTTCTGGATCTTGGCGCGCAGCGCATTCGGCACATGGACGAGACCGGCATCGACAAGGCGGTTCTCGCGCTCACCTCGCCCGGCGCCCAGGCCATCCTGGACCTCAAGGAGGCCAAGCAGATCGCGCAACGCGCCAACGACTATCTCGCCGAGCACGTCGCCGCAAGGCCGGACCGCTATGTGGGCATGACCACGGTGGCGCCGCAGGATCCGGAATGGTCGGCGGCCGAGATCATCCGCGGCGCCAAGCAACTGGGATTCAAAGGCGTGCAAATCAACAGCCATACCCAGGGCGAGTACCTCGACCATCCGCGATTCGATCCGATTTTCCGCGCGCTTGCGGACACCGGCCAGCCACTGTACATCCACCCGGCGCCGCCGCCGGATTCGATGATCGGGCCGATGCTCGAGTCGGGCCTCGACGGCGCGATCTTCGGCTTCGGGGTGGAAACCGGCCTGCATCTCTTGCGCCTGATCACCATCGGCATTTTCGATCGCTATCCGCAGCTGCAGATCATGGTCGGGCATATGGGCGAGGCGCTGCCATTCTGGGCCTACCGCCTCGATTACATGCACCAAGCCGGCGTCCGTGCGAGGCGCCATGAGCGGAACAAGCCTTTGAAGAAGAGCATTCTCGAGTACCTTCGCTCCAATGTGCTGATCACTACCAGCGGGATGGCATGGGCGCCGGCGATCAAGTTCACCCAATCGGTGGTGGGCGAGGACCGGGTGATGTACGCGATGGACTATCCCTACCAATTCGTTGCCGATGAAGTTCGCACGCATGACCTGTTGGACGTCCCGCCGCCGGTCAAGAAGAAGCTGATGCAAACGAACGCGGAGCGATGGTTCAAGTTGTGAGCGCACCTCGCGTCTCGCGGGCCGCGAAGTATGCGCTGGCGCTGGTCGCGCTGGCCAATGGGATCAGCTTGCTCGACCGCAATATCCTCGCGATCCTCGCGCCGCGCATCAAGAAGGATCTGCTCATTGGGGACGCCGAGATGGGCCTGCTCTACGGCACGGTATTCGCGCTGTTCTACGCATTGTTCTCCCTGCCGATCGGACGGTTGGCGGACGGTTGGATCCGTACACGGCTGCTGGGCATTGCGCTGGCATTCTGGTCGCTGGCCACCGGGCTTGCCGCCGGTGCCCAGGGTTTTGCGTTGCTGGCCGTATCGCGCTTAGGGGTAGGCATCGGCGAGGGCGCGGCCGGTCCGGCAGGTTACTCGCTGGTCTTTGACCATTTCCCCAAGGCGCGGCGCGGCTTCGCGACGGCCGTTATCGCGGCAGCGATCGCCCTGGGACTGGGCGGATCTTTGGTGCTGGGCGGGGTGGCGGCCGACTGGTGGGATGGGCTGTTCGCGGGCGTGGGTGCGCCCTTGAGCTTGAAAGGATGGCAATTCGCTTTCCTGGTAGCTGCG
>DATMRC010000004.1:0-29932 GCA_035567075.1 Steroidobacteraceae bacterium | reverse complement strand
AATCGGCGATGTGAGTAGCCTGAAGCTGGCAAAAACTCGGATGGCAAAATCCGTACTCGATGCCGGGTGGGGTATGCTCAAGGCGCAGCTGCAGTACAAGGGCCAGCAGGCCGGCAGGTGTGTCCTTATCGTCGATGAGAGCAACACGACGCGAACATGCAGCAGCTGCTGGGCCTTAAGCGGTCCTGCAGGTCTGGACATGCTCGTTGTAAAGACCTGGGTGTGCAGTGCGTGTGGTGTCACGCATGATCGGAACGTCAATGCGGGCCGAAACATCCGATCTGCGGGGAGGTGTCCCCCGTCCGTTTGCAATGGGATGGACGCCCCCACTCTCTTTCGGCATCGATGTGCCAAAGTGGAAGTGTCAAAGCAACCACTTAACGAGAATGGAGGCATCCACAATGAATATTACGACCGTCGGCATCGATTTGGCGAAGAATGTCCTGCAAGTGCATGCGGTTGATGCGCGGGGCAAGGCAGTGCTGCGTAAGCAGTTCAAGCGCATCGAGGTCAGCGCGTTTTTTGCCAATCTGGCCCCCTGCTTGATTGGCATGGAGGCCTGTGGCGGCGCGCATTATTGGGGTCGGACCCTGGAGCAGTTTGGGCACACGGTCCGACTGATACCACCACAGTTCGTGAAGCCATACGTGAAGTCGAACAAGAACGATGTGGCAGATGCGGAGGCCATCTGCGAGGCGGTAGCGCGGCCGCATATGCGTTTTGTACCAATGAAGAGCGTCGAGCAGCAATCGGTGATCGCACTGCACCGGGTGAGGCAGGGCTTTGTCAGGGCACGCACCAAGCAGGCCAACCAGATCCGAGGCCTTCTCGGTGAGATGGGACTAATTATCCCTCAGGGCATTTGGCGAATAGCGCCGCGAGTGCCGGCGCTGCTGGAAGCGAGAAGCGATCTGCCCGCGGTCTTTAAGAACCTCATCGAGCGCTTGACCGAGCACTTGAAGTTCCTCGACCGCCAGGTCGACGATATCCATCGGCAAATTGTTGCTTGGGGCCGCAGCTGCGAGCTGAGCCAGAAGCTACAAAAAGTGCCTGGCGTCGGCCCTTTAACGGCAACGGCATTGATAGCGACCGTTGCAGATGCTCGCACCTTCAAGAACGGCCGGCAGATGGCCGCCTGGCTGGGTCTCGTACCACGGCAGCACTCGAGCGGCGGGAAGGCTAAGCTGCTAGGAATCAGTAAGCGAGGTGATAAGTACCTACGCACTCTGTTGGTTCACGGGGCGCGCTCTGTGATATTGGCCGCGAAGCTCAAGAGAGCAAAGAGTCACTTCCCGTGGCTGGCACAGTTGCTCGATCGACGACATATCAACATCGCTACCGTGGCATTGGCCAACAAAAATGCGCGCATTATGTGGGCGCTAATGGCGCACGGCAGGGAGTTCGATCCTGCCTTTGTGGTGGCGCCGGCCGCGGCGTAGCGGCACTGCTCTGCAGGAGAGGTTAGGACTTTGAGACAGATCCCACCAAGGTTGCTCAGGTAATCACGCAGTGACGGCAAATAGGTCAGACCGTGGATGGCAAACCCCGACGTTCCCGCAGCACCTCGAGTGCGTGTCTAGCGGTAGGGCGCCGTCCAGCAGAACCCATCATGGACCGCGACAGACAGGTCGCAGCAATAGTCCGAATGTACGGGTGCAATCTAAACCTATGAGCTATGCAATGAGTGAGGGCCTGGACAAAGTGGGGGCGTCCATGTACGGGAACGAGCCACCGCTTATCGTCGCGCCGCCGAGCCAGACATCCAATCGATGCGAGGCAGGGACTAGCGCGCTGAAAGCGGTAGCGTGAGCACCGGCAATCTACATTCCGGCCGGGTTGTCATCGTGCTACCGAAGCTCGACTTCGACCCGAGCGAAACCGCCATCACCTGGTGGGTCCTTGCCGGCTTGGGTTTAACGGTCGCATTCGCGAGTCCCGATGGCCAGCCGGCGGCCGCGGATCCATTGATGCTGAGCGGAGAGGGGCTCGATCTTTGGGGAAAAATTCCGCTGGTGCGCAAAATCAAGTGCCTTGGACTGCTGCTGCGTGCCAATGCCGAGGCGCGGCGCGCCTACTCGCAAATGCAGACCTCCCCAGCGTTTCTCCGGCCAATCAAATACGCGGACCTGCAAGTCGCGGACCATGATGGGTTGGTGTTGCCCGGCGGCCATTGGTCGCGCGGCATGCGCCAATACCTCGAAGATTCCGTTCTGCAGCGTTTCGTCGGCGATTTTTTCGACGCCGGCAAGCCGGTGGCGGCAATCTGCCATGGCGTGGTGCTTGCCGCACGCAGCACGTCGATACGCACCGGCCGGTCCGTGCTGTTTGGAAGAAAGACCACCGCGCTGACCTGGAAACTTGAAAAGGCGGCATGGTTGAGCATGAAATTCTTCGGTCGCGTCTGGGATCCTGGTTATTACCGCACGTACCTGGAACTCGACCAGGAACCGGAAGGATTCCGCAGCGTGCAAGCCGAAGTCACCCGCGCGCTGGCATCTCCTTCCGATTTTTGCGATGTTCCGATCGGCAGCACCGATCATTTCAGGAAGTCGAGCGGCATGTTTCGGGATGGACCAAACGACTCAAGACCCGCTTGGGTGGTGCGCGATGGGCAGTACGTATCGGCGCGCTGGCCTGGGGACGCGCATTGCTTCGCCGCGACCTTCGCCGCCGTGCTGGCGGAGAATCGCGCGTAGACCCGGTCGCTCCCGTGGCGTGGTCTTGAATCAATGATCGCGTTCATGGGTCGCGATTTGCCAATCGTTGCCGCAGGGATCCCTGACCATGGCGCGCCTGTCTCCATAGGGCAGATCTCGCGGCTTCTCAATGGATGCGGCGCCGGCTTGCAGTGCACGCTGGTAGGTTGCGTCAATGTCGTCGACGTAGACATAAAGAAATGCAGAATGGGGGTCTCGCGCACCGCTGCTGCTCACCATCACAATCGAGTCGCCTATCTTCATTTGCGTCGGTGAATCCTCCGAATATTCGCCGTCCGCATCGAACGTGCTCCTGAGGAAGCGCACCTGCAGCTTGGGATCCTGAACTACCAGCCGAGGCGTGACAGTATGCCAACCGTCGGGAGTAGATTTGGCCTTGAGCATGGTGCACCTTCAATTTTTGCGGCGCTGCGGGTGAATTCGGCTTATCGTACTTCATCTCGAGGCGGCAGGTTCAGAGGAGAAGCAGGGCATGTTGAGCCAATGGTTGATTCGCGGTTCCGCAATGGGCGCCATCGGCATGGTGCTCGTGTCAATTGCACTGGCGCAGGCCCCGCAGCCGGACCTGCCGAGCGACATCCCCGAGAAGTTCACGCCGACGTCCGGCGATTTCGACTTCAGCAAGCGCGAGGTGATGATTCCGATGCGCGACGGCGTCAAGCTGCACACGGTGATCATGGTGCCGAGGGGCATTCAACAGGCACCGATGATGCTCGAGCGCACTCCATACGGCGCATCCAAGGCGGCCTCACGCAGCGAAAGCTCGCACCTGTCCGCGGTGCTGCCGAGGGGGGACGATGTGATCAGCCTATCGGGCTACATCCTCGTGTTCCAGGACGTGCGCGGCAAGTTCGGCTCGGAAGGCAGCTACGTGATGAACCGGCCGCTACGCGGAGCGTTGAACGGCAGCGCCACCGACCATGCCACCGATACCTGGGACACCCTCGACTGGCTCTCCAAGAACGTCAAAGAAAGCAATGGGCGCGTCGGCATGATTGGCACCTCGTATGGCGGGTTTCTGGTGCTCATGGCGCTGGTCAATCCGCATCCGGCGCTGAAGGTGGCCGTGGCGATTGCGCCGATGGTGGATGTCTGGCGCGGCGACGACTGGTTTCACAACGGCGCCTTCCGGCAAATTTACGCCTTGGACTATGCCTACGAGCAGACCGCGAGCAAAAAATCGGAGGAGCAGCTGTGGCGCGGCAAGTACGACGACTACGACACCTTTCTCGAGGCGGGCTCGCCGGAAGCCCTCGCACAGCGCACCGGCAGCGACCAATTGCCGTTCTGGCAGCGCCTGCGTCAACACCCCGCATACGATGCCTATTGGCAGCAGCAAGCCGTGGACCGGCTGCTGGCATCGCTGCCTCTGGGCGTGCCCACCATGTATGTGGATGGCTTGTGGGATCAGGAAGACATCTACGGCGCAACCGCCGCCTATGCCGCCACCGAAACAAAGGACTCGGCAAATGACCGCAACTTCCTGGTGATCGGCCCGTGGAATCACGGCGGCTCCAATCGAGACGGAAGTTCGCTGGGCGCGCTGCGCTTCGATGGCGATACCGGACTGTGGTTTCGCCGCAGCGTCCTGCAGCCGTTTCTGGACCAGTATTTGAAGGAGGGCGCACCCAAGGCCAATACCCCGCCGGTGCTCGCCTTCGAAACCGGCACCAACATCTGGCGCCGCTACCAGCAGTGGCCGCAAAGTTGCGAGCGCGGCTGCACCGCGGGGATGCGCCCTCTGTATCTCATCAAAGACGGTTCGCTGTCCTTCAAGGCGGCAAGCTCGGCCGCGTTGGTATTCGATGAGTTCGTGTCCGATCCTGCGAAGCCGGTGCCCTATCGGCTGCGTCCGATCCGGCCCGTGTATTGGGATGGTTCGAGCTGGGGGCAGTGGTTGGTCGACGATCAGCGAAACTTCTCGGATCGTCCCGACGTCCTGGTCTACAGGTCGCCCGTACTGACCGAACCGCTGCGCATCGCCGGTCAGCCCATCGTGCACCTGCATGCCTCGACCAGCGGGACCGATACTGATTGGGTGGTCAAGCTGATCGATGTATATCCGGACGAGGTGTCGAGTCAGCCCGCGCTCGGTGGCTACCAGCTGATGGTCGCCGCCGATATCCTCCGCGGCCGGTACCGGGAGAGTTTCGAGCGCGCCGCGCCGGTGCCGACCGGCAAAGTACTCGAATACCGATTCGCCTTGCCGAACGCAAACCACGTCTTCCTGCCGGGTCACCGCGTCATGGTGCAGGTGCAATCATCGTGGTTTCCGCTTTATGATCGCAACCCGCAGACCTTTGTCGACAATATCTTTCTGGCAAAACCCGCTGACTACCGCAAGGCGATGCAAAGAGTGTATTCAGGCTCCGCGACACCCAGCCGCATCGATCTTCCGGTCTGGCCGCTCATAGGATCGGAGCCGGTCGCGGCGTCGCGGTGATATGCCGACCCCACTTTCAATCGCGTGAGACATCAATGAAACTATTTCATGCGGCAACCTCACCGTTCGTGCGCAAGTGTTTGGTGTGTGCCCACGAGTTGGGCTTGCGCGAGCGCCTGGAACTCGTGCCTGCCGCGGCGCATCCGGTCAACCGCGACCGCGCGGTGGTTGCGCACAATCCGCTCGGCAAGATTCCGACGCTCATCACCGACAGCGGCACCGTGCTGTACGACAGCCGCGTGATTTGCGAGTATCTCAACAGCTTAAGCGATGGTCATTTGCTACCCGACGAAGGACCGCTGCGCTGGTCGGTGTTGGTCGATCAAGCTCTGGCCGACGGCCTGATGGACGCGGCCGTGCTCACCCGGTACGAGAATGCGGCGCGCCCCGAGACCTTGCGCTGGGCCGATTGGACCGCCGGACAGCTCGATAAGGTGAGTTGCGGACTCGCGGAACTTGAGCGGCGCGGCGGCCCTGCTGCCGGCCGCGTCGATATCGGCACGATAGCCATCGGATGCGCGCTGGGCTATCTTGACTTCCGATTTGCGTCGTTCGGATGGCGGGAGAAATGTCCCAAAACCGCGCAGTGGTTCGAGAATTTCGCCAAACGAGAATCAATGCACGCAACCCGGCCGCCGGCGGCGTGAAGCCTTATCAACGGATCGCGTAGTTAGCATTCAAACAAAAAAGGACACCCCCAAATGAACAAGACGCTCGATCTGGTCGTATGCATGGCGTTCGTCACCTGGCTTACGCTGCTCACAGCAAGCCTGATCAGAGCCAAAGGCTGGACAGCGGCGGGATTCCGCTTCGCGCTCGGAAATCGTGATAAGCCGCCCGAGGCGACGCCGCTGGCGGGTCGCGCGCAGCGTACCGCGATCAACACTTTGGAGAACTTTGTATTGTTCGCGGCCATTGCGTTGGTCGCGCAGGTTGCCGGCAACACCGATCCGCGGATTGTCACGGGAGCGGAAACCTTCTTCTGGGCGCGTATCGCTTACATCCTGGTCTACTATGCCGGGATCGTTTATCTGCGCACTGCGGTGTGGATCGTGAGCATCGTGGGGCTGGGCCTGATGGTGAGCGCCCTTCTATAGCAGTTGCGAGAAAATCGCGCGCGGGCAACGGCCGCTACAGTTCCCCGTAGTGATGCGGCTCCATGGCCAGCGCCGCGGCCTGCAGTTTTGCGCCGAACCGCATACGTGCGCCGAATCCGAGCAGCAGCAGGGCGAGACTGACGAGGCCGAATAGCAGCGGCGTTCGTTGCTCGGGAATGAAGGCCATCGCAACCACGATGCCGAGCATGCCGGCAATCGCCAGCATGGTTAAGTACGGATACGCCCACATGCGTATTTTCAACCGTGCCGGCTCATCGCGTTCCAATCTGGCCCTCAGGCGCAGTTGCGAAACGGCGATGGATACGTAGACGAATATTGCGACCGTGCCATACGAATTGACGAGAAATGCGAATACCGTGTCGGGTGAAACGAACGACATGATGACCGCGCCATAGCCGAACAGCGTTCCGAGCAGAATGGCGCGGTAAGGCACGCCGCGGCGGCTGAGCTTGGACAGACCCCGGGGCGCATCGCCGCGGCCGGTCAACGCGAACAGCATTCGCGAGGATGCGTACAATCCCGAATTCAACGCTGACAGCACGGCGGTGAGAACCACCGCGTTCATGATGTGCGCCGCTCCGGGAATGCGCATGGCATTCAGGGCGCTGACGTAGGGCGTGGATATTCCTGCCGAGTTCCAGGGCACCAGGCACACCACCAACAGGATCGAACCCACGTAAAAGAGCAGGGCGCGCGTGATCACGGAGTTCGTCGCTCTGGCGACCGCTTTTGCGGGTTCAGCCGACTCCGCCGCCGCGATCGTGACGATCTCAGCGCCAAAGTAGAATCCGGTGGCGGCAACCGCGCCCGTCAAGATGGGCAGTGGTCCCTTCGGCGCGAAGCCGCCGTGCGAGGTGAGATTCGCGACGCTCGCCGACACCCCGGGCCATAGGCCAAGGACATACACGCCGGCCACAACCAAGAATGCCACGATGGCCATGACCTTGATCGACGCGAACCAGAACTCGAACTCGCCGAACGATCTCACCGAAATGAGATTCGTCCCGGTCAGCAACAGCAGCAACACCAAACTGATCAGCCACGTCGGTTCGCCCGGCAACCAGAAGCGAACCAGGCCGGCGCCGGCCACGGCCTCGAGGGCCACCACGATGACCCAGAAGTACCAGTACATCCAGCCCGTTAGGAATCCGGCCAATGCGCCAAACCGAGGCTGATCGCTCCACGCCAGGCGCGCATATTCGTAGAAGGATCCCACCGCCGGCAGCGCGGCCGCCATTTCAGCGAGCATGCGCATCACCAGCACCACCAGCAGCCCCGTGATCACGAAGGAAAGCACGGCCGCGGGTCCCGCCGCCTTGATGACCACGCCGCTGCCGACGAATAAACCGGCGCCGATCACGCCGCCGAAGGCGATCATCGTCATGTGCCGCTCGCGCAGGCTGTGCCGCAGCCCGCCGGTTGGCGACGGATTGCCGGCAACTAGAATGGGCGGTCGCCGTTCACGGTGGCGCGATGCATGATCCGCCGCTCCGGCAGATAGTCTGCAACCGCATAATGTTGAGTGATCCGGTTGTCCCAAAAGGCAACGTCATCCACGCTCCAGCGCCAGCGGATCGTGAATTCGGGCCGTCCGGCCTGCGCGAACAGGAAGGCCAGCAGTGCATCGCTCTCGCGAATCCCAAGTTCATTGATATGGGTGGTGAAGCCATCGTTGACGAACAGGCTCTTGCGCCGTGAAACTGGATGCGTACGCACCACCGGATGAGTCACGGGCGGATGCTTGGCCACTGCGCGCTCGTAGCGCTCCTTGGAAGCAGGATCCGCGCCCCAACGGCCTGCCGGGAACGACTTGACCACCGAGTGCTCCGCGGTCAGACCTTCCAGCATCTTTTTCTGCGGGGCGGATAGGGCTTCGTAGGCGGCGAGGTTGCTCGACCACAGCGTGTCTCCCCCCACGCTGGGCAACTGCTTGGCGGCGAGAATTCCGGCGAGTGGCGGTGTTGCACTGAAGGTGACATCGGTATGCCAGTTGTCATTGTCGGGCAGAAACCCTTCATGCGTGTCGATGACCATGATCTCGGGCAGCTCCGGCAGCACCGGATAGATCGGATGGATGTGCAGATCGCCAAAGCGCTTGGCAAACCGGCATTGCTGCTGCGGAGTCACCGGCTGATTGCGAAAGAACAGAACCTGGTGTTCGACCAGCAGTTCTCCGAGGCGGTCAATCGATGCTTGCGGCAACTCATCGGCCAGTCTCACGCCCTCGAGAATGGCGCCGAGGGCGGGGGTCAGACGGGTCACTGTGATGCTCATGGAGGCATCATGCCAGCCGCCCTGATCTTAGGCTATCCTCGGGAACATGACTGCGCCCAAAACTGCCACGCTGCATCCCCAAGCCCGCGCCCTTCTTGATCTCATCGAGGAGCGCGGTGTTCCGCCGACCCACACCCTGACCCCGGCGGACGCGCGCGAGTTCTACCGCGAGCGCCGCTTCGCCACCCAGCCTCCGGCGCCGAAGGCGCAGGTACGGGACCTGTTGGCCGACGGGCCCAATGGGCCGATCCCGCTGCGTCTGTACCGTCCGATCGCGAGTTCCGATGCGGCGATCCTGCCGGTGCTCGTCTATTACCATGGGGGTGGTTTCGTGATCGGTGATCTCGACACCCACGATACGCTGTGCCGTGAACTTGCGAATCTCGCGGAATGCGCCATTGTTGCGGTCGATTACCGGATGGGTCCCGAACACCGCTTTCCGGCGGCGGTGATTGACTGCGCCGCCGCGACCCGCTGGGTGCGCGACCGCGCGGCGGAGTTCAAGCTCGATGCCGCACGACTCGCGGTGGGCGGCGACAGCGCCGGCGGCAATCTGGCAGCCGTCGTCTGCATCGATGCGCGCGATAAGGGCGATCTGTCGATCAAGTTCCAGCTGCTGATATATCCTGCGACGGACATGCGCCGCACCGCGCCCTCGCATGCGGAAAACGGCCAGGGATATCTGCTGACGCACGAGACCATGGACTATTTCACGGGCCACTACATTCCCAATCCGGCGCAGTTGAGCGACTGGCGTGCTTCGCCGCTGCTGCATGCGGATTTGTCGAAACTGCCACCGGCGCTGCTGCTGACAGCGGGCTTCGATCCACTGCGCGACGAGGGCGCCGACTACGCCAAGCGCCTCACTGCCGCCGGCAATCGGGCCGGCTATGTGCATTTTCCGCGGCAGATTCACGGCTTCCTGACCATGGGCAAGGTGATCGATGAGGCCAACACGGCGGTGGCGCTCTGTGCCGCGGAGCTGAGGCGGGTGTTGAAGCCATCGTGATTATCTTTGCCTCTCGAGTTGATACGAGAGATGCGCCTTGACCGTCGGCCATTCGCCGTCCACGATGCTGTATACGCAGGTATCCCGCAGCGTGCCATCGCGCCCCAGCTGATGCTGGCGCAGAACACCATCCAACTTGGCACCCAACCTTTCAATGCCGGCGCGGCTCTGTCGGTTGAAAAAATGGGTGCGAAATTCGACCGCGATGCATTTTAGCTGTTCGAACGCGTAGCTCAGCAGCAGAAATTTACACTCGGTATTCACCGCGCTGCGCTGCACGCGTTTCCGATACCAGGTGGCGCCGATCTCCAGCCGCCGATTGGCGGCATCGATGTTCATGAACGTTGTCATCCCGACGGCTTGGTTGGAGGATTTCTCGATGACCGTGAACGGCACCATGGCGCCACGCTGGTGCAGGGCCAGACGCCTGCGGATTTCCCCATCCAATTGGTCGGGCGTGGGAATGCTCGTGTACCACAGCGACCACAATTCGCCATCGTTCAGCGCTTCGATGAGATCATCATGATGCCCATGCGAGAGCGGCACCAGAGAAACCTCGCGGCCATGCAGGGAAACCGCATCGGCAAAATCCATGTTAGCGCCTCACGTCTCGATCCGATCTTGTTCGCCTTCGATATCCTATACTAGCGCACGAATATTTAGGCTCGGGAGATGACCATGGGCATCATGCGCGTACTCGCGGGGCGGCTTTGCGTGTTGGTGGGCGCGCTCGCAGCGCCTTGGCCGGCGGCAATGGCGCAGCAGGCGGCGAATCATCCCATCGTCCTGCATGCGGCGCACTTGCTCGAGGTCGGCTCCGGCCGGTTGTTGACGCCGGGGGAGATTCTCGTCGAGGGCGAGCGCATTTCGGCCGTAGGCTCGGCGGTGCGCCGTCCCGCCGGAGCCGAGTTCATCGACCTGGGGAGTACCACGCTGCTGCCCGGCCTCATCGATGCCCACGTACATTTGTTCCTGCACCCCGGTGCGGAAGACCTGCAAACGGTCGAGGAATCAGTGCCGCAGCGGACCATTACCGCAGTCCTTGCGGCCAGGGACGATCTGCTGGCAGGTTTTACCGCGGAACGCGACATGGGCACCGAAGGGGCGGGATCCGCCGACACCGCGGTGCGCGATGCCATCAACGGAGGCTCGATTCCGGGACCACGACTGCGGATCAGCGGCAATGCGATCGATATTCTCGGCGGCCATGAGGACGCCAATCGTTTCAATCCCGCGCAGCATGTCTTGTCGAACGCAACCTATGCCAACACGGCCGACGAGATCATTGCCGCGATCCGCGAGCAGCACAAGCAGGGGGCGGATTTTGTAAAAATCTATGAGACCGGTCGGGATGCAATGCGCGACGGCGTCCTGCAGACCCCGTACCAGTACACCGTTGCGCAGCTCAAAGCCGCGGTCGACGAGGCCGCCCGTGTGGGCGGCAGCGTTGCAGTACATGCAATGGGGGAACCCGGTACCTTGTATGCGGCGCAGGCGGGTGTGGCCTCGATCGATCACGCCACGCAGTTGAGCGATGCGACGATGCGCATCATGAAGGATAAGGGCATTCCGGCCGTGCCAACCTTCGCCATTTTCGAGTATTTCCTGCATCGTTCCGATGCCGCGGCGGAGCGCGAGGGGCCACTGTTCGAATACAAGATCAGGGAATTCAAAAAGCAGATCGCGGCCGGCATTCCTTTTGCCGTGGGTTCGGATGTGGGTCCCTTTCCTCATGGAACCCAGGCGCGCGAACTGGAGTTGATGGTCAAGTACGGCATGACGCCACTTGCAGTCCTGCAGGCCGACATGATCAACGGCGCGAAACTGCTTGGCTGGGGCGGCCAGATCGGAGAATTGCGGTCCGGCTACTATGCCGACATTATCGCGGTACCCGGCTCGCCGCTCGAGGACATCACGGTGCTCGAGCGCGTGGCCTTCGTCATGAAGGGCGGTGTGATCGAAAAAAGTCCGGCAGCGGCGCGCTAGCGGTCGGGACGGCCGCTCACGAGGTCAGCGTTCGATATACCTTGCTGAGTTCGCGCGGCAGCGCCGTTACATCGTCGATGATGAGATAGCGGCTCGGCGCGCACATGCGTCGCAAATAGTCCTGGCCGGCCGGGTCGATGGTGATGCAGAAATCCACGATGCCCGCGCGTTCCGCTTCCTGCAGGGCGCGCGCCGTGTCCTGAATGCCGTATTCCCGGTCAGTCCGATCGGCACCGTAGTCGTGGTCTTCAGGGTAGCCGTCCGAGACGATGATCAGCACCTTCATGCCGGCCGGCTCGCGGGCCAACTTGGTAATTGAATGACGGATGGCCGCACCCATGCGGGTGGAACGCCGCGGCTGCATCGCGCCCAACGCCGCCCAGGTGCTTGACCTAAGCCTGTCGGGAAAATCCTTGGCCACATGGAACTCGACGTTATGGCGGCCGTCGCCTGAAAAGCCGTAGATCGCGTAGTTGTCGCCGAGCGTCTGAAGCGCCTCGCACATCAATGCCAGCGCGTCCTTGGCCACGTCAATGACCCGCCGCTTGGGCGTGGAGACCGCGGCCGGAGACTCATCATGACCGCCATACAAATACAAACCGCTGTCAGGCGGTTGCGCGGCAGGCGCATCCACGGGGGCGGTCATGGCCGCAGCGGGATCGGGCAACGGAAAATCGGTGGATGCGCTCATGTCGACGAGAAAGGCTGCTGAAACATCCCGCCGTGCGCGATCGCGCCTGACATATAGATGCGAATCCGCATCGTGCCCGGTTCTTCTGTCGATCACAGTCTCAATCACGCCGTCCAGATCGAGCTCATCGCCGTCGCTGGTGCGCCGAACACGCTGCCATGACAGCGGCTTGATGGACCCGAAGCGCCGCCGCACCTCCTTTTCAAGAGCAGGGTGGCGGCTGCGTACGCCGCCGATGAACCCGAAATCATCGCCGCGCAGCCGCTGCTCGTAGACCCGGCACCAGGCGGAAAGATAGGATTGCCGGTGAAAATCCCACTCATCGTACAAAAAACTGCGCGGCCCGGCGGCCACCGGCGCTCGGGCGATCGTCGCGGCCGCGTGCGGGGCGTCGCGGGCATCTGCCGCATCCCTCGTGCCGGGCGCCACTGTCCCTGGAGCCGCGTGAGTCTCCATTCCCGCAGCCGCGAACTGCCCGCCTGTGCGTCGCTTGGCTGAAGGGTCCGTCATCAGTTGGCCGCGATAATCGAACGCGAGCCCGGCGGCATCGCTGGCGGAAAACTCATCATCGTTCAAGGACTCCATAGAATCGCGCAACCGGGCGAATTCTTCCGGAGTTGTCGGCGTCACAAAGTGCCGCGGCAACCGGCGCAACAGGTTCCCGAGTTCGGCACAAATGCGCAGCGCCGCATGTGCACTGTCGGCCACCCGCGCACCTTGGCGTTGCACGACGGCGGCGGTGTCGATCAATTTCGCCAGCAATTCGCCGCGGGTTGAGGCCTGCAATGCGTCGCGCGCCGCCCCGAGCGAGTATTGCAGCAGCGCTTCGACGAGTGCCGGCACGGGCCGCATGGGCTGGGTTTGCGGGCGCAACGCCAGGGCGTGGGCCTGCACCCGATCTAGATCGACTCGTGCCCCGGGATAACGACGCCGCATCGCCGCCTCGATCCGCATGTCCTCAAGGGTGCCGAAGACCCGGCGCAGCAGCGCCGGTCTTGGGTGCTGCTGCAAAAGGCCCGCAAGATCAAATTCGAGTGTGCCTTCGATCAAATAACCGATCTGATGGAGCACCGCGATCCGATAGGCGCCGAGGTTGTGTTCGCGCGCCGAGAAACAAGCGATGTCCGCCGGCACATGAATGCTTTCGCCATCGATGAATCGCTTGGCGCCGCCGCCCGTGGCTTGTGATTCGATGACCTTCACATGCAGGAATTTTCCGGCCAGCCCCTGCGCAAACAGGGATAGAAATCGCTGGATGTCGGTGAAGCAGACGCGGCCCGCGAGGTCCCGCGCCGCGGTGGCGGTCATGGCAGTATGACGTCGACGATGGCGCCGATCGCCCGCTGCACCTCGGCATCATCGGTGACGGCGCGCGCAATGGCGGCGTCGCAGGCGCGGCGTGGCTCGATGCCGCCGGCGGTGAGCTGCGCGGCGTAAATCAACAGCCGTGTGCTCACGCCTTCCTCGAAACCATGCTCGCGCAGATTGCGGATTTTTTCACCGACCAGCGCGAGGCGCTGCGCGAGCGCGGCGTTCACCCCGCTTTCATGTGCGATGATGGTCGCTTCGATTTCGATCGCCGGGTAGTCGAACACCAGGCTGACGAAGCGCTGGCGCGTGGACGGCTTGAGATCCTTCAGCACGCTCTGATAGCCGGGATTGTAGGAAATCACCAGCAGAAAATCCGCATGGGCATCGAGAAGCTCGCCGGTCTTCTCTATCGGCAGCACCCGCCGGTGGTCGGTCAGCGAATGGATGACGACGGCGGTGTCCTTGCGGGCCTCGACAATCTCATCGAGATAGCAGATTGCGCCGCTACGCACCGCGCGAGTCAGCGGCCCATCCATCCAGACGGTCTCGTTACCCGACAGCAGATAGCGCCCGACGAGATCGGTGGCGGTAAGGTCTTCATGGCAGGCGACCGTGAGCAGCGGCAGCTCGAGGCTACGCCGCGCGCTGTCGCTCTCCCGGTAGAGGCGCCACGCCATGTGCTCGATGAAGCGGGTTTTGCCGCAGCCGGTGGGCCCTTTCAACAGCACCGGCAGGCGGGCCCGGTAGGCCGCCTCGAAAATCTGCACTTCGTCGGCAAGAGGTAGATACCAGGGTTCGTCAGTGAGCCGGCTTGCGGCGCTGTGGGAATCCATCCGGGAATCTTACCTTCGCCGGCAATCGCGCGGGTGACTCATTGCTCGAAAGTTGCGGTTTCGCCGTCGCTCCGCCACGATCTCGAGCCTCGACCTCATAGGAGCGGCGCGATGCCGAACAGTTTGCGATTTTGCTTAAGGTGGCTGCCGCTGCCGATGTTCACCGCCGCCGCTTTGATCGCGGCGCCCGATCGGGCTTGGTCAGCGCCAGGCTACCAGGTCTATGTGAGCAACGAGAGATCCGGGGATCTCACCGTGATCAACGGCGGCGACTTCAGCGTTGCGGCGACCATACCGGCCGGCAAGCGCCCGCGCGGCATTCACGTGAGCCCGGACGGAAAAACCGTGTACGTTGCCTTGAGCGGCACACCGATCGAAGCGCCGCCCCAGATCGACGCCAGCGGCAATCCGGTATTTGCCAGAAAGAAGGGGGCGGACGACGCTGACGATGATTCGAATGCCGACAAGACCGCGGATGGAATCGGTGTTGTGGATGTCGCCACGCGCAGTCTCAAGGCCAAGCTCAATGCCGGCTCGGATCCGGAGGAATTCGACTTGAGCAAAGATGGACGGCACATTTATATTTCAAATGAAGACACGAAGACGGCCAGTGTGATCAACATCGCCACCGGTAAATTGGAGCACATCATCCCGGTGGGCCAGGAGCCCGAGGGTGTGACGACGACCCCGGACGGCGGCCAGTTTTATGTGACTTGCGAAGCCGGCGGCGACATTTACGTGATTGAAACCAGGGGCTTTACGGCGGCGGCGCATTTCAAGGTGAACGGCCGGCCGCGCAGCGCCGCCTTCATGTCCAGCGGTGGAATAGGATTCATTCCTTCCGAGTCGGCGGGCGAGCTCAACATCATCGACTCCTCTGCGCCCAAGGTGGTGAGTACCATTGCGCTGCCTGCCGGATCGCGGCCGATGCGGGTCAGGCTGTCAAGCGACGAAAAGAAGTTGTATGTCAGCAACGGGCGCGCCGGAACGATTTCCGTGTTCGATACGCACAGCTACCAGCTGCTCGACACCATCAAGGTGGGACCGCGTCCCTGGGGAATCGCGCTCTCGCCCGATGGAAAATTTCTGTTCGCGGCGAATGGCCCTTCCAACGATGTCTCGGTTGTCGACCTTAAGCTGAACAAGGAGGTGGCGCGGGTCAAAGCCGGTGCCAGTCCCTGGGGCATCGCCATAGTGCCCGGTGCGCCCGTGGCGCGGCCGCAGTAATTGAATGGACCTCACTGCGCGATGACGAATACCTGCTGCTCGGTGATGCTGCGGGTGAAGCCATCCTTGTAGGCACGAGCCCGCAGAATCGCGGTCTGCGTCAGTTTGATGGGTGATCCGTAGAGCGGGTCCGACCTGCCAGGCGTGCTGCCGTCCAGGGTATAGCGAATTTCGGCCCCCGGCTCAGTCACGCTCAGCGCGACATCCACGGACGAACGAAACGTGCCGCCCGGCGGCGACATCACCGGCGGACCCAACACGGAACGGCCGGGCATGCTCGCAATCCATGCATTCAGCAGCAGTACGCCGCGTTGATCAATGGTTTCGCGCGCCAGCGGCGGCATCTTGATGTCACCCGAAGTGTTCATGCGCATGTAGGCGATCGAGCGCCAGATATCATGCGGCGAAATCACTCGCGGCCTGTCGATACCCTCATCGATCAGCACGGGTGCATCGATGAGTCCCTGGCGCTCGAGGGGCGTGTCATAGCGCGCATCGAAAGCCGCCACCGTACCGCCGGGGCGGTGACATTGCGCGCAATTGGCGTCGAGATACGATCGCGCGCGGTCGTCCAAGGTGCGCGATGAGTCATCGGCAGCGGCGAGGGTCGGCAAATCGGCCAGCGCTTCGTCCTTAAGCGCCGGCGTCAACAGCCCGATGTGATTCCAGGCGCGCAGTTCATTGTCGGTGATCCCGGACGCATAGGTGAAGGGGCGATTCAGCTGCCGCGTTTTCACCCCAAGCACGCCGCCGGCTCGCGCGGTGTGGCATGTCAGACAGTCCTTGCGGCTGGGGTAGTCCCAAGTCTGGCGGCGCACGGCGCCGGTTGCCGACTTGATGGAAATATCCTCGGTCTCGCCAGTGCTGAGCAGATCCGCATCGCTGCCGTCCTTGCGCCATTTGTAAACCACGCCGTAAACGCCGCCGGCACTGTCGCGTACCAGCAGGCGGGTCTCCAGACGCCGCCTGGCGCCTGGGATCGCGGCGTCCGGTAATTCAAAAGTCTTCACGAACACGGTACCGGCGGGAAAACTCCATTCACCCGTGGGCGCAAACGCTATTTTTCCGCCGGGAATGGCCACCCAGCGCGACTTGTCGGCACCATCCGACCAGAACGGGACGATCAGTTCATAGGGAATGAGACCGGCGCTCGGAATCATTTTTTCGGTATCGCTAAAGGCTCCGGTTTGAGACAACAGCCGTGGGACTTGGCCGTCGGCGAGCGGCGGCATGTGCAAATAGGGCTGCGTCTCGATGCGGGATGCGAGGCCGAAGGGGCGATCGTATGGCGCGGGTCGCGTGCAGCTTGCGATGGCCGCGGCCAGCGCGAGCGTAAGACCAGCTGTTAACGCAGCCTTCGATCGGTACTTCTTCATGGAGCTCAATATATAGTACCGACATCAGCCACCAAAGCTCCACGAGTCACCATGAAAGCCTCACTACCGGTACTCCTCAGCGTCAACGGCGGATATGTCGATACCGCGGGATACCTTGCGCTGCACGGCTTGTTCACCACGCATGTGACCGGAAACTTTGTGACCCTTGGCGCCGCCCTGGTGCTGGGAACCAGCGGCGCCGTCGCAAAATTATTGGCGCTGCCGATGTTCTGCATCGTGGTGATCGCGACCCGGCTGCTCAGCGTGGCGCTGGCGGCGCGCAGCGCAAAAGCGGGAACCCTGGCGCTCCGCGTTCTGATGGGAATCAAGGTGGCACTGCTGACGTTGGGTGCCGGACTTGCCATTGGCCTCGGACCCTTCGAAAGCGGCGATGGGTGGGCAGCGCTGCTTACGGGAATGACGCTGGTTGCCGCAATGGCCACGCAGAATGCGATACACCGTATTCACATGAGCACGGCACCACCGACCACGATCATGACGGGAAATACCACGCAGATCATGATTGATCTTGCCGATCTGCTGCGGGGTGTTCCCGCGGAAGCGCGCAGCGCCATCCGCTCGAGATTGTCGCGAATGTCTGGCAGCGTGGCCGCATTCGCGGCCGGCTGTGCGGCCGCGGCGCTCATCTATGCCAAAGAGGATGTATGGTGTTTCTTGATTCCGCCCATTGTCGGGGGATGCATGCTCTGGCTGCGGGAATCGCGTGATCCCACGCCGCGATAGTGCACATGGCGATCCGCATAGCGGAATCACGCGTAGTGTTTGCCCCGCATTTCTCTAACGCTATACTGCCGGCAACAACAACGGGTACGGGGAGTTCTATAAATGCGTGGAGTTCTAATATGCGTGTAAGGATCATCGCAGCAATCAGTTTGCTGGCGCTCGGCGTATTGACACTCGACGCTGCCTACGCGCAGGCTGGCGGCGGCGACGACTATGGCAATCCGGACATCTGGCTGTGCCGCCCCGGCCGCAATGACGCGTGCACGGTTTCCCAAGAGGCGACGGTCATTGCAGCCGATGGGAAACTCACCCACGAGAAATTCGCTGCCGCCAAGAATCCGCCGATCGATTGCTTCTATGTCTACCCCACGGTCTCGGTTGAGACCACCGGCAATTCGGATCTGACCATCAATGCCCCGGAAAAGCGCGTGGTGAATGCGCAATTTGCGCGCTTTGCGGCCAAGTGCCGGCTATTCGCGCCGATGTATCGGCAAGTCACCCTGACTGCACTGCGCGCCATGATTGCGGGTAACCCGATTCCGGTAGACCGCGAATTGGGCTACAACGATGTGGTCGCGGCGTGGAACTACTATCTCGCGCATGACAACAAAGGCCGCGGCTTCGTGCTGGTCGGCCACAGCCAAGGTTCCGGCGTGTTGACGCAGTTGATCAAAAACGAAATCGATGGCAAGCCGGTGCAAGCCCAGCTCGTTTCGGCCATCCTGATGGGCACCAGCCTGCCCGTGCCGAAGGGCGCCGACGTCGGCGGAGCGTTCAAGCACATACCGGCGTGCCGTTCGAACCGGGAGACCGGCTGCGTCATTGCCTTCGCGAGTTTCCGCGTCACCGTACCGCCGCCGGGCAATTCCCGTTTTGGTAAAGCGCCGGAGGGCATGCAAGCGGTGTGCACCAATCCGGCCGCACTGGCTGGCGGCTCCGGCATGCTTGACGCCTACCTATCGCCCAGTCGCATTGCCACCGGGGCGGATGATGTGCCCGTGCCCTTCGCGTGGACCACGCCCGAAAAGCCGGTGACCACGCCCTTCGTCAAGGTGCCCGGGCTTTTGAGTGCGGCCTGCGTGGCGGACGAGCATGGCTCGTATCTGGCCGTGACCCTGCACCCGACCCCGGGCGGCGCGCGCACCAACGACATTTCCGGCGACGTCGTGGTCAATGGTCAGGTGCTCGAGGATTGGGGTCTGCACCTGATCGATGCCAATCTCACGATGGGGAATTTGTTGTCGGTCGTCGGCGATGAGACCAAGGCGTATCTGGCCGGCGTGAAGAAATAATTCGAGGCGACGCGTTCGCCTAACGCGCCGCGGCGCACTTCGACGGAATCGACGCAGCGCTCTCGGGTCTCTTGGCGGCGGCGCTCAGAACGCCCTCTGCGGCCAGTTGATCGAAGGCCACCTGCTGCAAGGCGCCCACCTGCGCGGCGGATAAGCCCAGTTCGAAACCCGAGCACTCTGCAGCCCCCAAGGTTCGCGGATCTTTGCCGGTAACGCTGCCGAACAGCACCAAAGCCTGCAGGTAATAGCCGTAGGTGCTGGCGTGATAGCCATCGTAGGTCCACAGATTGATTTTGCCGGCGTCGATTCCGTCGTATGGATTGGCGTCCGCGATCCCGGCGTGCATGGCTCGGACCCATGCATCGCCCACGGGTATGACTCCTTTGATGCCGGGCGCCTCCGCCGCACGGTTGTAGCCTTCACGAATGTCACGGGCCATTGCTTCGATGGATTTGCCGTACCACGCACCCTTGGGCTCGTACGTTTGATCGGCGCGCGGCCAGGTTGCCATCAGCCGGATTTCAACCGCGGGATTCTTGGTGCGCAGAAACTCCGTCATCTGCCGCGCGCTGGCGATCAACACCGCCGGGTCGCCCGGCTTTTTCGGATCCAGGGTGCTGAAGCCATGCATCACCACGGCGTCCCAGGGACGCTGGCCTATCACGTCGAGCTTGTGATCCAGGTGCCAGTCGATTCCGACGCCGGGTTGCGTTTCCATGAATACGTCGTAGGACAGGCCGGCTTGGGCGGCAAATGACTTGAACAGTGCCGGCACACCGCCCTGTCCGCTGCCGTTGAGATCGGCGATAGTGTCAGGACGGTAGTAGCGTACCGGCGAACCGTACGCAAAGGTGAAGCTGTTGCCGATGAACAGAATGCTGCCGGCGAACGCTGGGGCCGAGAGCGCAGCGGCCGCAACCAGCAGCAGCCCGAGCACGGCGGTCCGCTGCGCATGGCCGGGCCCACGATGTAATATCGAGATGATGTCGGTTCCCATGTTGGGCATGTTGCCATTTAGCACGACCCGGTACCAGATGGAATGAGCAGAGACGACGAAGATCGCATCTTGCACGGCCTGTACTACTATCGCGAGAGCATCGACGAGGATGTGCAGGTGTCCAGCAATGAGCTTCTATGGCTGGCAATGCATCCGCTGCGCGATGGCGCAGCCTGGCTGAAAGACGGCATGCTTCAATCCCTCGACGCTGCCGATTTTCCCGTCGACATCCGCGCGAAGCTCCTGACCGCAAAACTCGAGCTGCCGCTGCGCTACCTGCAATACCGCCGCTTGATCAAGTACGCGCGGCGCAGCGACGGTATGCTGTACGCGGCGGTCACGTTTGCCGGTGCCGACCGGGCCATACGCCTGCATACGCGGCGTGGCCGTATGGATCTGTGGTATCGCGAGAACAAGGATGGCATCGTCGGCGTGGCGATCACCATCCTGGTCTCGTTGTTAACCGCCCTGATCACGGTCCTGGCGATGATCAGGATGCTGAAACCCTAGCCGCGCATGGCGTGACGGCGCGCGGCGCTGCAGGTAATAAAGGCTGCATAGCTCCAGGCGAGCTGCGCAGCGGATCTTTGTTCCCCGGTCCGCTGGTCGAATTGTTCGGACAAGTCGCCGCTCGGCGGTGTAAATGCGCGCACCGTCTCCAGAAAGGCATCGCCGTGTTCGATCAGAGCACGCGCCGCGGGCAGGCCGGCGGCCGGGGTACGCGCCGCGGCGCGAAAACAAAACTCCGCCGCCGCCAGGGTCGAAAAGTAATAGGCGCCGCCCGAATAGTAGACATCCTTTGCATAACGCCCCATGGCCGGCGCGCGGTTCGCCACGCGGTCGCGGTTGATGGCGTACTCTGCATCGAATAGTGTTTCAAGCCGCGCCAACGTGGCATGCATTCGAGGATCGTGCACCGAATGAGTGTCGCCGCTGGCGGCGCTGTGCAGCGCGGCCATGATGACGGAGATATCGAGCTCCTTGGCGGAGGTTGCGTTCAAGTCCAGTATTCGCGAGCGGTAGAACTGCTGATCCTGCCGCCAGTAGCCATCGAGCTTCCCTAAGATCTGCAACGTGTCGGCGCGGCAGGCGGCGGCGGCAGGTCCATCGCCTTGCTGCGCAAACCATTCCGCTCCGCCTTCCAGCGCCGCCGCCGCCACCCGAAGCGTGTAGTAGTGAAGCCCTTTTTCCTCCTCCCAAATGTCGAAACACGATTCGCGCCAATGCGCGCGGGTAAAGGTGAGATCTGACCGAAGCAGGGCGCCGGCAGCGCTGCCGAGCTCGGCGTTGGCGCCGATGTGCGGCAGCCAACGCAGAACGCTCAAGGCGCGCAGTGCCGGGCCGTCATTCTGCGGACGCGGCCAGCTCGAAATGTCCAGAGTGCCGTCGGGATTGACGCGCGTCTCGGCGCCGACGGCATCGCCGTGCACCGCGGCCAGATCCTCGTTGCTGCGCAAGAATTTACGGAAGTCCGGCGCGGTGGCGTCCCGCCAGCCCTGCGAGTCGCTCAAGGCGCGCCCATCAAGTTCGTGCAGCGACAGGCTGAAGTGCACGAAGTCGGCAAAATGCGTCAAGGAATCTTGCGCAGCTCGCGGGTCCTCGAAAAGCACGCGCAGTGCCTCGAGGGCCAGCGCCGAATCGCGGTACCAGTGAAAAAAATAGTCCGGATCCGGATCGTAGGATCCAAGCACCGGCGAGGCGACGATGGCGCCTTTGCGCGGCACGATGGTCTGTGCGAATCCCGGTCGTTGCTTGACAATCTTCAGCGGCGATACCGAGCGCTGCAGCGCGCTCGCGCTGTGCCGATACTGACGCTCTATCCAGCCGTCGAGCGATTCCATCAGCCGGACGGATCCTTGTTGATGTGCGGACCGGCAAAGGACAGCGCGCGAAGCCCAGTCTGAATTTCGGGTGCCTTCATGAACAGCTTCCACAGGAGCCCGGTACGGTGATTCTCGATCATGAGGATGATGGGCCCCTGGTCGATGGCGAGAAACGTGTCGGCGTACCAGTCCTTGGCCTCGCAGAATGCGTCGACGAATCCAAACCGGCCCCAGATTTTGGCGCCGTGGACCTTCAGGAAATGGCGCGTGGCTTGCAACGACTCCCGCGGCGAGTACGGCATGCTGGACAAAGCCGCGGTGGGTGAAATCGTGCCGTCATCGTTGTCGGGGGAGTGCGTTGAGTAGCCGTCGGCGCCATCGCTCGAGGTGAGGCCCCAGCAGGAGGAGCCGTATCCCCGCCACTTCAGCGGATTTTTTTCGCAGTGGGCGTAATTGACGCGAACATGGTGCAGGTTTTGTTCCCAATAATCGGCATAGCGGTCCTTCAAGCCCGTGGGGTCAATGGCGCAAAAGGAGTAGTGCGCAAAGTACAACGGTCCGCCAAAGGGAGCCCCGAGCGGCAGGGTAATGTCGTAATAAGTCCTGCCGTTGACGAAATTGCGACCTTCGGCAAAGCCTTGATGATAAACGGCGGGGTCAACGCGATAGCGCGGCGCCGAGGCCGCGAGCAGGTAGGTTATGAGGCATTCGTTCCAGCCGCGGATTTCCAGACCGAGCGCCCAGCCGTTGTTGGGGCTCCAATGCCAATTGAGCACGGATCGGCCGCGCGTATACCAATCCCATTCCACGTCGTTCCACAGATAATTGATCGTGCCTCTGACCTTGGATTCCGCGGAAGAATCGCGATCGAAATATTCGCGGGCACAGAGCAGTCCCATCATCAAAAGGGAAGTTTCCACCAGATCGCCGCCATCGTCCTTGCGCATGAAGGGAATGGTGGCGCCGGTGCGGCCGTTCATGAAATGCGGATAAACGCCGTGGTAGCAGGTTGCCCGACCGAGAAGATCCAGCATACGTCCGAGTCGCTCCAGCGCCGCGGCCCGCGATACCCAGGCGCGTTCCACGGCGACGATCAGCGCCATCACGCCGAATCCCGATCCGCCGGTGGCCACCAGATCATCCTCCGGTACCGCGCCGGTCTTGCAGCGGTCCCGCGCCAGGCCGCTGACCGGATGCGCGCCCTCCCAGAAAAAGCGAAAGGTCTGTCGTTGCACCGCTTCCAGCAGTTCATCGTCCGGCAATGCGGCGAGATCGGCGGGACTTGGGCGTTTGGGCATGCTAGGTACTCACTGCGAGGATGGCCGCGGCGGGCGCCGCCGGGGCGAGTTTGCGTGCCTGCGGGTCCTTGACCAAGTGCAGAACGCGCGAAAAGAAATGCTGCGCGTCGCTGCGGCCGATGTGCAGGACTGCCGTTTGCGCGAGATCCTTCGTGAACATGTCGATCACGAGTTCGAGCGCGTCATCCTCAAGTGAATCGAATACTTCATCGATCAGCACCCAGGGTGGGCCGTGCAGCCGCACGCGCGCAAACGCCAGGCTCTGTTGCTCATCGTCGCTCAATTCCCGATCCCAGCGCAGCGCTGTATCGAGCATCGGCACCAGCCGCTCCAACTTCAGTCGAACCAGCGCACCGGAAAACGCATCGCTCTCGTACTTATCGGTCGTCAATGGATAGGCCAGGACCTCGCGCAGCGTGCCGGGCGGCAGATAGGGAGTGCGGGGCATGTACATTCTTTCCTGGCCGGGAGAATGAATGACGGTCCCCGAGCCCCAGGGCCAGAGGCCCGCGAGGGCACGAAACAATAGCGTCTTGCCCGTTCCCGAATCCCCGACAACCAGCAGCCGCTCTCCGGTCTTAATTTGCACGCTCTTTTCCTGCAGCATGGTGCAGCCGCTCGGCGAAGCGATCTCTAGGTCGTAGAATTCCACCTTGCCATCCTCACCCGCCTTGTAGACGATGCGGCTTTCCACATCATGCATGACATCGGTGCCGATCACGGCCCGCCGGAAGCCTGCCACGCGCAGCAGTGTGGCGCGCCAATCGGCAATGGTGCTGAAATTGTCGACGAACCAACGCAGCGAGGACTGGACTTGCACAAAGGCGCCGGAAGCCAGCATGAGACCGCCGAAGGTGAGGTTGCCGGCGAAATACAACGGCGCTGCGACGAGAATCGGGGCGACCAGTGTCAACCAACCGGAGCCGGCCGTAACCCAGGTCAGGTTGGTGAGCCCGGTCACGAGCCGGGCCGTTGCCGCGAGCACAGCCGCAAGATCCATGTCGATCCGTCGCTCTTCGTCCGGCTCGCCGGAGGCGAGTGCTATGGCGTCGATATGCTCGTTCACGCGCACCAGCGAAAAACGTAAATCAGCCTCCCTGGCATAGCGCTGCGCATTGCGGTCTACGAGGCTGCTGCCCACCCAGTAGCTCAAGAGCGATGCCGATCCCGAATACAGCACGGCCGCCCAAACCATATATCCCGGAATCGCGAACACCCGGCCTGCGACGTGGAAGCTAAAGTTATTCGACAGATTCCACAGCACTGCCACGAAGCTGCCAAGCAGAATCGATGATTGCAGAAGGCCAATCCCCAGATCGGTCGACAGCTCGGTCAGGTGGCGTGCATCCTCATGCATGCGCTGGTCGGGATTCACGCCCATCGGGCCCGCGTTGGCCAGACGGAACGCCCTGCGGGGCACCAGCCAATTTTGCACCAGGTCGAGTACCAGCCCCTGGCGCAGCTTGATCTTCAGGGTTTCGCCCAGCCATCTCTGGCCCACATTGAGAACCAAAAGGATTCCGGCAATCAATCCAAAAACGCCCAACTGATCGAGGAATTGCGCAAAATTGCGATGCGACAGGGCATCATAGAAGGGCTGGTTCCAGGCATTCAGTTTTATCTGACCGTAGGTAGTCGCAGCGATGACAAGAAATAAAGCGCCCCACAACAGAAACAGGATGTTGCGTACCCGGGCCGCCCACAGCGCGGCCGCCATTATCTTGAGCTGCGGCAGGAGGCGCGCATTCTCGATTTCCTCTGCCTCTGCCGTGGGAGTCGCCGCGTGCTCCGGCCTGTCGTTAGTCATGCTGTTCTCTCAAGCGTTGTAATGGCGTCATTATCGGTCACGTTGGGATTGTAAGGGGTAGCAACTTGATGAATCGGGTCGAGAGCTTGATCGGCCGCATGACACTGGCCGAAAAACTGGGTCAGCTCACCATGACGGCGGCAGGATTCGCGGTCACCGGGCCTTTCATTGCCGGCGATTCGACCGAGTCCATCAAGGACGGCACGCTCGGCAATCTACTCAATATTTTTGGGGCGGACCATATTTTCAAGATGCAGCGGCTGGCGGTCAATGAGTCGCGCTTGGGAATTCCCCTGCTTTTCGGCCTCGATGTTCTCCACGGCCATCGAATCTTGTTTCCCATACCCCTGGGCGAAGCCTCATTGTTCGATTGCGAAGCCTGGTTTGAGAGCGCTCGGGAATCGGCCAAGGAGGCGGCCGCCGATGGTCTGGCGATGACCTTTGCACCGATGCTGGATGTCGCGCGCGATCCGCGCTGGGGGCGCGGCGCCGAGGGACCCGGCGAGGACCCCTGGCTGGGCACCCGGTTCGCGGAGGCCAAGGTGCGCGGCTTTCAGGGGACGGATCTTCGCCAAGCCGATGCGCTGGCGGCCGTGGCCAAACACTACTGTGGCTATGGAGCGGTGACGGCCGGCCGCGACTACGCCTCCGTCGACATCTCCGAACGCACGCTGCGCGAGGTGCATCTGCCGCCGTTTGCCGCGGCGGTGGGCGCCGGCGTGGCCGCCGTCATGCCGTCGTTCACCGATCTTGCCGGAATCCCCATGACGGCGAACAACGAGATGCTGCGCGGCTGGCTGCGCGGGCGTCTGGGGTTCGACGGCGTAATCATCAGCGACTTCAACGCCATCGCAGAACTCATTCGTCATGGATGCGCCGCCGATTTGTGCGAGGCGGCGACGCTCGCGCTCAAGGCGGGCGTGGATATCGACATGATGTCCGGCGCCTATCGGCGCGGATTGCCCCTCGCGCTCGACAAAGGACTCGTGGCCATGGCGGAGATCGACGAGTGCGTGCGCCGGGTGCTCACGCTGAAGGAGCGGCTGGGTTTGTTCGACGATCCCTTCGCCCGCGGTGCTTCGCCGGAATGCGCGGCAGCGCTGGCGCAGCGGCGGCAATTGGCGCGCTCGATCGCGGCGCGCTCTATCGTCATGTTGAAGAACGACGCGGACGCCTTGCCGCTTGCAAGTTCGGTACGGCGCCTCGCCGTGCTCGGCCCGTTGGCCGACGCGCCGGCCGAGATGGCGGGTCCGTGGGCCAGCGCTGCAGTGCCGGGGAGCCCGGTAAGCGTGCTCGCTGGCTTAAGCAGCGCGCTTCCGCAGGCCGAGGTTGTGCACGCTGCGGGTGTTGCGATAGACACCGAAGATGGCACCGGCATCGCCGCGGCGCTCGATCGATGCGATGGTGCGGATCACATCATCCTGTGCCTTGGTGAAGCCGCCGCCATGAGCGGCGAAGCAGCCAGCCGGGCGCGCCTTGATCTGCCGGGAGTTCAGCGCGCGCTTGCCGAGGCCGTCTTCGCGCGAGCCCGGCAGGCGCATCTCCCCGTCATTGTGATCTTGTTTTCGGGGCGGCCGTTGGCCGTGCCATGGCTCATCGAGCAGGCGCAGGCGGTACTCGCCGCTTGGTTTCCAGGCTGCGAGGCGGGTCATGCGATCGCGGATATTGTAACGGGAACGGTCAGCCCCAGCGGCCGCACGCCGGTGACCTGGCCGCGAGATGCGGGTCAGGTGCCGATTTTCTTCGGCGATCGCCCGAGCGGCCGGCCTTTCGATGCCAGGGACCGATTCACGAGCAAGTATCTCGATGTATCCAACGATCCGCTGTTTCCCTTTGGGTTTGGCTTGAGCTACGGGCGATTCGTGCTTTCGAACCTGCGCATATCCTCGGGCACGGCCGCAGAGCATGACACCCTCGAGATTTGTGTCGATGTCAGCAACTCAGGATCCAGGGAAGCTCAGGAAACCGTCTTCCTGTTCACGCGCGATGCGCTTGCCTGCATCTCGCGGCCACTGCTCGAACTCAAAGGCTTCGCGAAGATCAATTTGTCGCCCGGGGAATCGGGCACGGTGTCGATGTCACTGAAGTGTTCCGAACTGCGCTTTCTCGGCGTGGATCTTGTGTCCGTGTTCGAGCCGGGTGATGTCGAGATCCTGGTGGGTCCTTGCGCCGACCGGGCGCAGCTTCTGGCCGCGACCGTCCGATTGATGTGAGACTGACTGCCCAGGTTGCTGGCTACGGATGCCCTTTGCCTGCGCCGCTTTCACACACCCACTGGTAGATGTATTCGCTTTGGGTACCCGGGACTATGGGTTCCCAGGGCGCTTGTTTGATTTCCGTCGCTTCGCTGGTCTGATTGCCGGTGATGTTGTTTTCCGCATAATAAATGACCAGCAGCACGCGGGCCCGCTGGTTGGAGCAGTCGTATTGAATTTTCTCGACATTGCTCAAGTACATCTCGCCGCCGCCGCTTCGCTGCGGCTCGGGGTACTCCTGCCGCAGCCACACGGTGATGAGATGCCCCGAGCGCTTCAATTGATGATCGGTGCTGTAGGCGGCCCATGATCCGTCCGCTGCGACCGCGCGGAATTGCCAGCCGCCCGATTCGAGCGGATTCAGTGTGCGCACCCACGCCATGGGGTCGGTCTTGCGCGCCGCACGCTGCTGCGCCAGGCGTTCCGCCCGCGCCTTCTCATCGGCCTGCGATTGGGCGCGCTGCGCGTCCCACGCTTTCTGCTGCTCCGGGGTTTGCGCGGTGCCGATCGGGCTGTGCGCGAGCGAGGCGAGCGCCAGCGATATTGTCAGGGTCCACAGGCGGTATCGGGTCATGAATCTATTTTAGGGCATTTGCTTCGCGACACTTCGGTAATCGTGCGCCAGCCGTTGATAGTAGTGACGGATGACGCCGCCGTCCCGCATCAGCGCCACTTCCTCGATGGGTCCCAAGCGTTCCACATGCGATTCGACTTCGGGCCCCTGAAGTTCACCCGCGGAGAATGCGACCAGCAGCAGATCCCGGTGCTCAAGCGATTCGGGCGGCGTCCAACGGCCGTACATGAGGCTCATTCCATCGAACAGATGGCTGTTCATCGTTGCGATGCCGGCATGCAGCTGCCGGCGTCCGTAGAAGGCCACCTCGCTGGCGATGGCGTATCGGTCCATTCCGACGATCAGCGCATCGGCGCCGGTCTCTTTTCGGTATGCGGCGCCCGCCTCAATGACCTGGCGCGTGAGGTCCCGCCAACCGACGGGCACCAATTCGATGTGTTTGCCGTAACCGGCCCCGGGCAGTCCCAGCACGAGGTAGTGAAGGCCAGCCCCGTAGATCAGGAACAAGGTGACGATGGTCGGCGCCCAGGCGGAACGGATCCATGCGCCAAGCCCGCGCACACCGGCTGCCGCGATCATGGTGCAGCCGATGGCGGGAAGCGCGGCGGTCCACATCGCACCCGTCCAGTCGAGCTTCACCTCATGACGCAGGCTGAAAGCGACGAAAACCGACAGCGGAATGAGAATCGCGAGACTCATCAAGAGCCGGCGGCGCTTGACTTCAGGGTCGCCATCGACGCCGGTGGTGCGCTGAAGAAGCGCCGCAGCCACCGCGACCAGGCCCGTTGGTGTGATCAATACCAGCGCCGACGCGATGAGCTTATGCAGCGCGAATTGCGGCGCTTCCGCCAGGCGCCGCGAGGTTTGAAATGCGAACGACGCCCAATCGTGCTGCGCGTTCCAAATGATGACCGGGGAAAATACCGCCACAGCGAGCAGCGCCGCGGCATAGGGTTCAAAATGCCGCCACCAACGGCGCGATTTCGGATCCCACAGCATGAACGCCAGCGTGACCGGCGCGAGCAGCGCGATGGAATATTTGGAAATCATGCCCAACCCGAGGCAGATCCCTGCGCGCCACCACGCCCAGCGCTGCTCAGCGATCAGGGCCCGTTCCAGATAATAAAGCGAGGCGGCCCATGCCGCCGTCAGCGGCGCGTCGGGAGTCATGATGAATCCCGACAGGAAGAAGAAGGGCAACGATTGCGCCAGAACCACGGCGGCGAGGGCCGCGGCTTCGCCGAAAAGGTTGCGCGCCAGGCGGTAGACGAACAGCGATGTGATAGCCCCGCAGCACAGCGCGCCGGCGCGCACGCCGAATTCGGATTGGCCGAAAATCGTCGTCCCCAGCCGAATCAGCCATGCCACCATCGGCGGATGATCGAGATAGCCGATGTCCAGATGCTGCGAATAGTTCCAGTAGTAGGTTTCCTCGGGGAGCAATTCCACCGACCCGGCGTACAGCAGACGCAGCACCACCGAGTAGAAGATGATTCCAATCGCAAAGGTTTGTGAGGCCGCGCGGCTCGAAGCTGCGGATAAGGCGTATGAGAATCCCGGCAGCGTGACCGCGAGGCCAAGCGCGACCGCAAATAAAATCGCAATCTGCGGCGGCCATTCCCAGCGTTGCGTGAGCAGCGCCAGCGCGCCGCCGCGCAAAAACAAGGCCATCAGCGCCACCAGCAATAGATCCAGATGCGCGCGCCACGGCGTCGGCGTGGCCGCTGCGCGGGCGCGCAGTGTCAGCAGCCATTGCAGACCCACGCCGGCGGCGAAGGCGATGATCTGGCTTGATCGCAGCGATGTGCCGGCGGCGATGAGCGCGCAAAAAACGAGCACATCCACCAGCGGCGCCAGCGCTTTAAGTATCCGTGGAAACAAGGGATTACCCGCTACGGAGACGATGCTACGGTAGTGGCGGGAAGGGCGGTAGGGACCGGTTCCTGCGGGGCGCTCTTGGACGCCGCGGCGCTCGATTCCAGGGCAGCAATGGTCAGCACCACGCGCAGACCCGGCGTTTGATCATGGAGCTGGAGCGGACTGCCGTGTAGTTTTGCCACCGCTTGCACCAGGCTGAGACCGAGACCCACGCCGGGAGTTCCACGGCTGGCGTCACCCCGGTAAAAGCGCTCCACGACCTTGCTTTTTTCCGCGTCG
>DATMRC010000003.1:0-30128 GCA_035567075.1 Steroidobacteraceae bacterium | reverse complement strand
TATTTTGCAATCATTCCCGCCGCCTTCGCGACCACCTATCCGCAGCTGGCGCAGCTCGACGTGATGCGCTTGACGAGTCCGAACTCCGCCATTCTCTCGGCGGTGATATTCAATGCGCTGATCATCGTGCTGCTCATTCCGCTGGCACTCAAGGGCGTCAAGTACCGCGCGTTGGGTGCCGCATCGCTGCTGCGGCGGAATCTGCTGATTTATGGGGTGGGCGGCATCGCCGTGCCATTTGTAGGCATCAAGTTGATCGACTTGATACTGACGGCTTTGCGTTTCACCTAGGGGGTACACGTGCGCGCGACATTGCGTCCTTTGCTGGTGCTGTTTGCCGTGCTGACGGTGCTGACGGGTGTGGTTTACCCCTTGGCCGTTGCGGGCATCGGGAAATTGGCGTTTGCGAATCAGGCGTCCGGCAGCCTGGTCATGCGCAACAACCAGGTCGTTGGCTCATCGCTGATCGGGCAGTCCTTTCAGGATCCGAAGTATTTTTGGGGAAGACTTTCCGCAACGACACCGATGCCGAACAACGCTGCGTCCTCCACCGCCTCGAACCTAGGACCCACCAACCCTGCGCTCGTGGATGCTGTCAAGGCACGCATCGATCAACTTAAGGCCGCGGACCCGGGAAACTCGCTGCCCATCCCCGTGGATCTCGTGACTGCCTCCGGCAGCGGTTTGGATCCGCATATCAGCCCGGCCGCGGCGCTGTACCAGGTCGCGCGGGTTGCGCGGGCGAGGAATCTGGACCCGGCGGCTCTTGGCCGCCTGGTACTTGATCAAACGGAAGCGCCGCAATGGGGGATTTTTGGCGAGGCGCGCGTCAATGTTTTAATGCTAAATCTGGAGTTAGATCGCGCACAATAGCGCTCGATGCCGACATCGAACAACCAACGTCCGGATCCGGACTTGCTGCTGGCCAAGGTCAAGCAGCAAGAGGCGCAGGCACGGCGCGGCAAACTGCGAATTTATTTCGGCTCGTCGGCCGGGGTCGGCAAGACCTACGCCATGCTCGTCGCCGCTCGTAAAATCGAGAGCGAGGGACGCACCGTGCTGGTCGGGGTGGTCGAAACCCACGGCCGCGCGGAAACCGCGGCGCTGCTCGAGGGCTTGGATATCCTGCCGTCGAAAGCCGTCAGTCATCGCGGCAAGACGCTGACTGAATTTGATCTGGACGCGGCATTGCTGCGGCATCCGGATCTCATCTTGGTCGATGAGTTGGCGCATTCCAATGCACCGGGAATGCGCCATCCCAAGCGCTGGCAGGACGTGGACGAATTGCTGGCGGCCGGCATCGACGTGTTCAGCACCCTGAACGTGCAACACCTGGAGAGCCTCAACGACGTGGTTGGCGGCATCACCAACGTGCGTGTCTGGGAGACCGTGCCCGATAAGGTGTTCGACGCGGCCGATGAAGTCGTGCTGGTCGATATTCCCGCGGATGAACTGCTGGCGCGGCTCAAGGCCGGCAAGGTGTACGTCGCGCAGCAGGCAGAGCGCGCGGTGAATCATTTTTTCCGCAAGGGCAACTTGATGGCGCTGCGGGAGCTGGCTCTGCGGCGTACCGCCGACCGTGTCGAGGGCGACGTTCAAGCGTATCGCGTCGATCAATCCATCGAGTCCGTTTGGAAGACCGCAACGGCGCTGCTGACCTGTATCGGGCCCGGTGCCGGCGCGGAACGCGTGGTCCGGGCCGCGGCACTCTTGGCCAGTCAATTGAGCACCGATTGGCATGCAATCTACGTTGAAACGCCAGACTTGCAGCGCCTGTCCGCGGCAAGGCGCGAGAAAATCCTGGCAACGCTGAATCTGGCGCAGCAGCTAGGTGCAACCACGGCGGTGATCGCCAATGCCCAGATCGCCGAGAGCATCATTTCCTACGCACGCAGCCACAACCTGTCAAAGCTCGTCATCGGCCGCGATCCGATCAGGCGCCTGTGGCCCTGGCAAAGATCCAGTGGCCAGCGATTGGCGATGCTCGCTCCCGACATCGATTTGATCGAGATCGGACGCGCCGAAGGAGCCGCGCAAAAAGACAGCCGCGAGGTGGCGGCGGCGCCGCCAATGCCAGAGGCGGACTCGAGCGATCGGCGCAAAGCGAAAGGATTGCGCTATTTGTGGGCGGCGCTCGCCTGTATTGGCGTAACGCTGGCGTCGTTCCCGCTGGCAGCGCATTTCGACCGCTCCAACATCGTGGCCGTGTTCATATTGACGGTGGTGTTGGTGGCGGTTCGATTTGGCCGGGGTCCGGCCGCGCTCGCGGCCATACTGAGCGTCGGCGCCTTTGATTTCTTTTTCGTGCCGCCGCGCTTTTCATTCGCGGTCAGCGATGTGCAATATCTCCTGACGTTTTTCATCATGTTGGCGGTGGGCTTGATCACCGGCCAGCTGACGGCGGGCTTGCGTTTCCAGGCGCGAGTCGCATCGCATCGCGAAGAGCGCGCCGGTTCGCTGTATGAAATCGCGCGAGATCTCTCGGCTGCCGTGCAGGTCGAGCAGGTGGTGAAAATCAGCGATGAATCCATCCAGCGCACGTTTCGCGCCAGCGCCGCGCTGCTGCTGCCGGATGCCAGCGGCCGATTGGTTGTGAGAACCCCAAATCTGGACGTAAAGCACCCCGATGCCGGGTTGGCGGTGGAGATTGGCACTGCGCAATGGGCGTTCGACAGGGGCCAGCCGGCGGGCTTCAGCACCGACACTCTGCCGGGCAGCGAGGTGCTGTACATTCCCCTGCGCGCGCCGACCAAGGCTCGCGGGGTGCTCGCCGTCAAGGCGCACAATCGGCGCCTGCTGCGCATTCCGGAGCAGCGGCAGCTGCTGGACACGTTTGCCGCGCTGATCGCGATTGCCCTGGAGCGCGTGCACTACGTCGCCCTCGCACAGGACGCGCTGCTGAAGATGGAATCCGAGCGCCTGCGAAATTCGCTGCTGGCGGCGCTGTCGCATGATTTGCGCACGCCGCTGACGGCGCTCGTGGGCCTGGCGGAATCTCTGGCGCTGACCGCCCCCAAATTGTCGACCGTGCAATTGGAGACCGCAGAGGCGATCCAGGAGGAAGCGCGCCGCATGAGTACCCTGGTGAGCAACCTGCTGGACATGGCGCGCATTGAAAGCGGTGAAGTAACTCTCAACCTCCAGTGGCAGCCTCTCGAAGAAGTCGTGGGCGCGGCGCTCGACGCGGCGCGCGGCATGCTGCAGCGACACCATGTCGAAGTGCGCATACCGCGCGATCTGCCCCTGGTGAAGATCGATGCCGTGTTGATCGAGCGGGTTCTGGTGAATCTCTTGGAAAACGTCTCCAAATACACGCCGCCGGGCAGCACCGTCACCCTGTCAGCCGGGGTGATCGGCGATCGGCTCAGCGTGTCGGTAGCGGACAATGGGCCGGGCCTGCCCGCGGGACAGGAGGAGGCGGTATTTCAAAAATTCACCCGCGGTGAACGCGAACCGGCCACACCCGGCGTGGGCTTGGGACTGTCGATTTGTCGCGCCATCATTGAATCGCATCAGGGCAAGATCGTCGCGGCGCAACGTCCCGGCGGCGGCGCGATCTTCACATTTACCTTGCCGATCGGGAATCCGCCGGTACCCGCGATCGAGGCGGAAGCACAGGCCGCGGATGGCTGAGCCCCTTCCCGTGGCAATTCTCATCGAGGACGAACGTCAGATCAGGCGATTCGTGCGCACCGCACTGGAAACCGAAGGGTGGGTTGTCCACGAGGCCGAGACCATGCGGCAGGGACTCACCGACGCCGGAACACGCAAGCCGGATCTCATCATTCTCGATTTAGGCCTGCCGGATGGCGACGGCGTGGAGTTCCTGCACGACCTTCGCGGCTGGTCCAAGGTGCCGGTCATCGTGCTGTCGGCTCGCGTCAACGAGCAGGACAAGATCGAGGCCTTGGATGCGGGCGCCGACGACTATTTGACCAAGCCCTTCGGCATCGGTGAGTTGCTGGCGCGCGTGCGCGCCGCTTCGCGGCGGCGCATGGAGGCCGGCGCCGAGGTGGGCTCGGTGTTCGAATTCGGCGATGTCAAGGTCGACTTCAGCCTGCGCACCGCCCACAAGGGCGGCAAGCCGATCCATCTGACCCCCATCGAGTACCGGCTGCTCAGCCTCCTGATCGCCAACGCCGGCAAGGTGCTCACGCATCGGCAGATCTTGCGCGAGGTGTGGGGGCCTGCGCATTCCGAGGATGGCCACTATGTGCGCGTCTACATGGGGCACCTGCGCCACAAGCTCGAGGATGATCCGACTCAGCCGAAGCATATTTTGACGGAAACCGCAGTCGGCTATCGACTGGTGCAGGCGGCGAGAAGCTAGGCGACTTCGTTTGCGATACCGAGACCGATACCGATAAGGCACAAGGATTCGAACATGACGAAGACATTCTTCGCGGGCATTCTGGCAGGATTGATCGGCGGCATCGCCGGCGCGTTTTTGCTTCTACACCAGATCCAAGTGCCCGCCTTGGCATCGCCCGCAATCGCCGCGGCGCGATCGGCTGACGTGATCACCGCAAGCAGGATCCAGCTCGTGGACGCAGGCGGCAAGGTGCGCGCGGAATTGGCAATGTCCCTGGACGGCGGTCCGGCATTGTTCTTCTACGACAGCGCCGGCAGAAACCGCATGGTTCTCGGACTGTATTCTCCTGCCGAAGGCGAAGCTCCTTCTGTCGTCCTGAACGACCCGGCGCAGCACGCAGCCGGCATATTTCGCTTATTTGGTCCCCGCGATACTCCGGTTGTGGTGCTCAAAGCCCAAGGCCGGGACCGCTCCATTTATGGGCTCAACGCAAGCTCAACGGAGCCGTTTCTCACCAATTATTCCGGCGACGGCAAGAAAACCGATGTCTTCGGCGCTCAATAATCGGCAACTCGCACTGATTCTGGCAGGCATCGCCGTGCTCGGCGTCGCCGGCTGGTGGACCTTAAGGCACCCGGCAAAGCCGCCGCGTCAGCATTACGTGCTGATCAACGAGACGGAGCAGCACCAATACGACCGCGCCTTCACCATGAGCTTGAAGCTCGCGGAAAGGAAGTCCGGCATCGAAAACGCTCTGGTGCTGCTCGCATCGCTGCCGCCGTCGCAGAGCATCGAGCAGACGGCAACCGCGCTTTTTACGCAGCTGCAAATCGGCGCGCGGCGCAACGGCCGCGGCATTCTTTACGTGTACAGCGCCAAGGAAAATCTGCTGAAGATCGAGGTGTCTTACGCCCTCGAGGGCGAGATTCCCGATGTTTACTGTCGCAGTCTGGAGGAAGCGGCAAAAACCTACATGCTCTCGGAAATACCGCAGGATTTCATTTCCGAGCTCATCATCACGACCAATTTGCGCGGCAGCGGCGAGCTTCGCGACGACGCCCCAGGATCTCGACCCAAATGGCTGAGCGGCGAATTCCTGTCAGGCGGCGGGGGATCGCTGGTGCGCGGCTATGCTAAGACATTGGCGGACTACGATGAGGCCATTCGCCGCCTGCCCGCGGCGCAGCTGTCGCAGTTCCTGCCGGCGCCGGACGCGGACCTCACGGTACAGCGCTATCTGGCATCACTCGAAGCCGGCGTCGGGGACCCGCGACTGCCGCTCCTGACCGAGGGCAGCCGGATTTTCCGTGCCATCGTCCCCCGCGATGAGGCGCAACAGGAAAGAATCGCCAAGTTCTTCCGCGCCGGCGGCCCCTATCGATTGATCTACTCGGGCAACCTCGCGCTGGCGATACCGCCGCGCGATCACTCCAATCTACCGATTGTGATGCGCCGTGGAACCGACAACCTCTGGTATGTGGACGAAGCGAAGGCGTGGACTTACTTCCACCGCTTCGAAGACCAAGTCAATTTTTTCGCCAAGTATTCTGATAATCCCTTTCTTGTCGCACTGCGCGCAATGAACGTGCCCAACATGGACTACGCCATCTATGGCGACCATGTGGATACCCCGGCGTTGACCCCCTATCCCTATTCACTCGCCGCCGCCGTACAGATGCTGCAAGAGAGGATCCGCGGCGCCCCCGAGAATGCGGCGAATCATGCGGCGCTTGGCGATCTCTACCTGTTCGAGGTCAATTGGCTGTCGAAGGCGATGGCGTCCTACGAGAAGGCCGCCGCGCTGGCTCCGGACGAGCTCAAATATCGGTGGCGGCTGATGGACCTTTATCTCAACGCATCGCAAATCGACAAGATGCTGGCGGAGCTTCAATACCTGTCCGAACAATTGCCCAAGGACCGGCAAACGCAGGACTGGTATCGCGATTACAAGAAGCAGTACGACTTCAGCGGACTTTAAGCCGCGGCTCGTTCCGCCGGCACTGCTTCGAACGCTCGGGCGAACACATCGTCGATTCTCTCCGCCCAGACGAACTCGAGGCGCCCTCGTACGCTCTCGGGGATATCCTCGAGATCGCGACGGTTGCGCGCCGGCAGAATCACGGTGCGGATTCCGGCGCGTGCTGCGGCAACGCATTTCTCCTTGATGCCGCCCACCGGCATCACTACACCGCGCAGGCTGATCTCTCCGGTCATGGCAATATCGGACTTGACGGTACGTTGCGTGAGCAGCGATGCCAGCGATGTGGCAATCGCCACGCCTGCACTGGGCCCATCCTTGGGGATGGCGCCGGCAGGCACGTGAATATGCAGGTCGCTGTTATCCAGAATCGTCGGGTCGATTCCGAGGCGGTCAGCCTGGGACTTCACCAGGGTGACGGCCGCCTGGGCACTTTCCTTCATGACGTCGCCGAGCTGTCCGGTCAAGATCAGTTTGCCGCTGCCCCGCACGCGGCTCGATTCTATGAATAGAATGTCGCCGCCGGCCGGCGTCCAGGCGAGGCCGGTTGCCACGCCGGGAACGCTGGTGCGAAGGGCGACGTCGCTTTCGAAGCGTGCGGGGCCGAGGATTCGCTCCACCGCGGCGGCGTCGATCGATACGCTGCGCGCGTCCCCCGAGGCGATGGTGACCGCGGAGTTGCGCAGCAGTCCGCCGATCTGACGCTCCAGGTTTCGAACGCCCGCCTCGCGGGTGTAGTCGGCGATCACGCGCCGCAGCGCCTCATCCGAGATTTGCACCTGCTCTGCGGTCAAGCCATTGGCCTGCAATTGGCGTTTCAGCAAGTAGCGTCGCGCGATCTGCAGTTTTTCCTCTTCCGTATAGCCCGTCAGCTCGATGATCTCCATGCGATCACGAAGCGGCGCAGGGATCGAATCCAGCACATTAGCGGTTCCAATGAACAACACCTTCGATAAATCGAAAGGCACGCCGAGATAGTTGTCGCGGAAAGTGTTGTTCTGCTCGGGATCCAGCACCTCGAGCAGCGCGGAAAACGGATCGCCCTGATAGCTTGCCGAGAGCTTGTCGACCTCATCCAGCATCAGCACCGGATTGCGGCGGCCGGCCTTGCGCACCGCCTGCGCGATGTTGCCGGGCAGCGAACCGATATAGGTGCGGCGGTGGCCGCGGATTTCCGCCTCATCATGCACGCCGCCGAGGCTCACACGTCCGAACTTGAGTCCAATCGCCTTGGCAATGCTTTGGCCGAGCGAAGTCTTGCCGACGCCCGGCGGACCGACAAAGCACAGGATGGGACTGCGGCCCTCGGGATTGAGTTTGCGTACCGCCAGGAATTCCAGGATGCGGCGTTTTACCTTGGTCAGGCCGAAATGATCCTCGTCCAATATCTTGCGCGCCTGCTCGATGTCGACTTGCTCGGGGTCGAGCTTGGACCAGGGCATGGCGAGCAGCCAATCCAGATAGGTTCGAGTCATGGAGTATTCGGCGGCTTGCTCAGGCATGCGTTCCAGCCGGCTGAGTTCGCGCTGCGCCTGTTCCAGGGCTTCCGGCGGCATCCCGGCATCCTTGATCGCCTGCTTCAGTTCCTCAATCTCGGATTTCGAGCCGTCAACCTCGCCCAGCTCCTTTTGGATCTGATGCAGCCGCTCGCGCAGCACCGCCTCTTTTTGCCGCTCGTCGAATGCTTCACGGGTCTTCTCGTCGATTTGCCGCGACACCTTCAACACTTCAATTCGCCGCCCGAGCAGGGTCAGCACGCGATCGAGCCGCGTCTTCAGGTCAAGCGTCGCCAGGATCTCCTGCTTGTCGGCGAGTTTCAGGTCCATGAAGCTCGCGATCATGTCGGCAAGCGCCGGGATCGACTCGACGCTGCGAATGGCGTTGATGAGTTCGCCCGGAGCCTGAGGCAATAGCTGCACTGCTTCCAGCGCCCGTTCGCGCAAGGTGTGACCACGGGCCTCGATCTCGCGATCGAGCACTGTCAGTTCCTTGTGGCTGTCGATTCGGGCCACCAGGAAGGGCTCGCGGCTGACATAGTCCAATACCGAGAATCGCTCTTCGCCCTGGCAAATCAAATGGTGCGAACCGTCCGGGGCGGTAATGAAACGCACGATCGACGCGGAGGTACCGATGCGATGCAATTCCTCGGGAGACGGCTCTTCAACGCCCGGGTCCGTTTGCAGCAGCAATCCGACACGACGCTGAGTGCGCACTGCTTCTTGAGCGGCCGCGAGCGCGGCCTTGCCGGCAATCGCCACCGGCAACACGACGCCGGGGAACAGCACTGCGTTGCGCACCGGGAGGATGATCAGGATGTCCTCGCTCATGCTGCCTCCCGCTGCAGACGCAGGTGCAGGCAGCCGTGATCGAGGCGCCGCTCGATCAAGGCATAGCGTCCCGGAGGCAAGTCGATGCGCCTGCGCATTCGTCCATAGGGAATTTCCAAGCGCACCACGCTCACGGCGGCGCCCACGGCCGGGGGCGGCACGGTGGTGTCGATCTGCAATCCCGTGGCGGTTATTTGCACGGTCACCTCGTCGGCACGCGCGCCGGGCAGCGCGACGACGACTGTCAGGTGGGATCCGTCCGCGAAAATATCCGCCGGCGGCTCCCACACCGGGTGAGCGCTTGGCGCGGCCAGCAACTCGAAGAATTGGCGATGCTTACGCTCGGCCTGTTCCAGAAGTGCACAGGCTTCCGCCCACATCCACGACTTTCGACCATAAATATCCATGTCGGTTTGAATGCGGGCAGCGCATCAAAGTTCAAGGGGCGAGGGCGGAGCCCAAGGGGCCTCGCGAAGCCCATTTTCTTGGCCGCAGGTTTGCGCCGCAGCAGTGGCCGTCAAACTATATGGGGCGCCCCGGCATCGAGGAGGGTCAAGCACTCAATCTTGCGCGTTTGCGGGGATACTCACGGTATAGCCGCCCGACTTTTCATCCGCCCTCAACGCGAGCAGACCGCGCTTTTCGGCGTCACCGAGCATGTCATTAAAAGACCGGAATCCGTAGAAGCGTTCGTTGAATCCCGGCTGGCGGCGTTTGATGGCCTGCTTGATCATCGAGCCCCAAATGGGTTCGCTGCCGCCGCGCTCTTCGGTCAGAGCTTCCAGGGTTTCGACAATGAGGTCGAGCGCTGCCCCGAGGTCGGGGCCCTTGGTTTCGCCGGCCGAGTTCTCGGCGGCTACCGCAGGAGCGCGAGTCGCCGCGGCATTGCGGCGACGGGCCTTGGACGGCTCCTTGCGGACCAGGTCATCGTAGTAAATGAATTCATCACAGTTGTTGATGAACAGGTCCGAGGTGGAATTCTTGACGCCGACGCCAATGACGGTTTTGGCGTTCTCGCGCAACTTGCTGACCAGCGGAGAAAAATCCGAATCGCCGCTCAAGATGACGAAGGTATCGACATGCCCCTTGGTGTAGCAGAGATCGAGCGCGTCCACGACCATACGGATGTCGGCCGAATTCTTGCCGGACTGCCGGACGTGCGGAATTTCGATGAGTTCGAAGGCCGCCTCGTGCAGCCCGCGTTTGAAGTCCTTGTAACGTTCGAAGTCGCAGTAGGCTTTCTTGACCACGATGTGGCCCTTGAGGAGGAGTCGCTCGAGCACTTTTTCTATATCGAAACTCGGATATTTGGCATCGCGGGCCCCGAGCGCGATGTTCTCCAAATCCAAAAAGACCGCCATGGTGGCATCCGAGGCTGTGGCCGGCATTGATAATCCTTTGGTTTAGAACCAGTTGTAATTGAAGCTTACGCTGATTCGCTCGGCGTCGACGCGGTTCGGTACAACCTCATGACGAAGCCAGCTCTCGAACAGGATCAGCCTGCCGGCCGCGGCGGGGAACGTGATCCACGCCCTGGCCTCGCGCCGGGCCTTGAGTTTGCGCGGCGGCGCGGCCATGAATCGGTCCAGTCGCGGATCTTCGAATTTGATGCCGGGGGAACCCGATGGCACCTGCAGGTAATAAGTGCCGCTCAACGTCGAGTGGGGGTGCAGGTGCAGGCTGTGTACGGTGTGCCGCGGCATGATATTGATCCAGCAATCGGTCATTTCGAGATTGCGGCCCTGAAGATCCCATTCCACGGCGCGGGCGAAGGCCGCGACATGACGATTGAGCTTGCGCCGCAGGGCATCGAAGGTCGGCGATATGCCCTGGAGACGATGCACGGATCCATAGGAGGTATATCCGCCCGCATAGTTCTTGAGCGACCAGCGGCGCCCCGCCGCATCGTCTTCGCGCAGTTGCCGGCACTCCTTCAGGAGCTGGCGATTGAAGGCGCGCGAATCGCCCTTCTGCAGGGCGGCCGCATAAACCAGCGTGGGAAATAAGGCATGTACCCTCATCTCAGGGCGCGGCGGCGGATCCCGCCGGTGCGCGCGAGTCGTTGGCGCCGTAGAGACGGCCAGGTCTGACGAACCCCAACGCCTTGGCGGCCGCCGCATCGACGGGTGCGATGCCGATGGCTTCGGCAGCGTTGCCTGCGCCCCAGGGTTCCAGAGCGACGACTTTGTAGCCCATTCCTGTCAACGCCTTCACCGTGTCGGCCGACAGGGCATATGGCTCGCCGGCGAGCGTGTCGGGCATCCATTGATGATGAATGCGCGGCGCATCGACCGCTTGCTGCAGCGTCATCCCATGGTCGATGACGTTGACGATGACTTCCAGCACCGTGGTTATTATTCGTGACCCACCCGGTGCTCCCACCACCAGCACCGGTTTGCCGTCTTTGAGCACGATGGTCGGAGTCATGGAACTCAAGGGTCGCTTGCCCGGCGCGATTGCGTTGGCCTTGCCCTGCACCAGGCCGTAGTAGTTGGCGAATCCAGGCTTGGAGGTGAAGTCATCCATTTCGTTGTTCAAGAAAAATCCGGTGTTGCCGGCGATGACTTTCGCCCCGAAATCGTCGTTGATCGTGTACGTGACCGATGCGACGTTGCCCGAGCGATCGACGATCGAGTAGTGGGTGGTGGTCGCATGCTCGTTGGAGGCTGCTCCACCCAGAAGACTCGCGGAAGGCGTGGCTCGATTGCGCAGAACATGTGCCCTGATCGATTCTGCATTGCGCGCCGACAGCAGACGCGCAACCGGGTTATCTACGAAGACCGGATCACCGAGATAAGTGTTGCGGTCGCGGTAGGCATGGCGCATGGCTTCGGTCATCACATGTACCGAAGCGCTGGAATGAAAACCCATTTTGCTTAAGGGATAGCCTTCGAGCACCTGCAGCATCTCGCACAGCGTGACGCCTCCGGAACTCGGCGGAGGAGCGGAAACGACCGTATAGCCGCGGTAGGCGCAGGTGATCGGCGCCAATTCGGTGACGGTGTACGCCGCGAAGTCTTCGCGGGTCAGCAGGCCGCCATGAGCCTGGCTCGCCGCGCTCACCGCTGCGGCGATCGCGCCGTGATAGAACACATCCGTGCCGCCATCGCTGATGGCGCGCAAGGTCGCGGCGAGATCCAGTTGTCGCAACCGGTCACCCGGCGCAAAAGGACTGCCATTCTTGAGGAAGATCGCGGCGACATTAGGCTGTGTGCGAAATGCCTTGGTGGCATCGTTGAGCACGTCGACATCGCCCCGGGTCAGGATAAAACCATCCGCGGCCAGGCGAATCGACGGCGCCATCAGGGTCGCGCGCGGCAAGGTGCCGTACTTCTCGCGTGCCATTTCCAGGCCCATGACCGTGCCGGGTACACCCACCGCCAGGTATCCGGTCAAGCTTTTGTCGCTGAGCACCTTGCCGTGCGCATCGAGGAACATATCGGCGCGCGCGGCCAGCGGCGCCTTCTCGCGAAAATTGAGGAACGTGTTTCTGCCGTCGGCAAGGTGAATCGTCATGAACCCGCCGCCGCCGAGATTGCCGCAGCAGGGGTGCGTCACCGCCAGCGCGTAGCCGACGGCAACCGCCGCATCGATGGCATTGCCGCCCTGGCGCAGAATCTGCGCCCCGACTTCGGAGGCGGTGTGCTGGGCGGTTACGACCATGCCATCGCTTGATTCCAGCTCCAGAGGCGCCGCGGCGCGCACCGGTGCAGAGAAGCTGCCGACGCCTAAGCTGAGCGTCAAATTCAGGTACATCAGAGAACGAATGGCTGTCACGGGGCGCCCTTATGTTTGGGTGGAACTTGAATCGGCGGATTTACGCTAGCGGCGCGCCGCCGGATCTCTCTTCAGCGCCTGACACATGCAATGTACCGCACCGCCGCCACTGCCGATCATGGAAACATCCGGATCATAAACCGTCAGGCCCTCGGCACGGCAGGCGGCGATGAGATTTTTGCTCGAGGCGGGCACCAGCACGCGCCCATCACCCAAGGCAACGACATTGGTGCCGAGCTGCATCGCATCGCTGTACGGAATCGGAATGACGCGAATGCGCTTGGATCGCAGCCATTCGATCATTTCCGGCTCGACCGCTTCCACGCACGCCACCGCCAGGCCCTCCGCGATCATGCCCATCTGCACGTCCAGGTGCAGAAAATGCGGATCGAAGGCATAGGTGTGCATTTCCCAGCCTTCCGCCTCGAACCAACCCTTGAGCTGGCGCACCGCCGGCTCGATCGAGCGCTCGCCTGAAAAGCCGCAGGCGGCGATGCCGGGCTCGAGCACCATGAAATCACCGCCCTCGATATTGCCCGCGGTGATCAAATCGTAGATCGGAATTCCTTGAGCGAGATAAAACTTAAGGCAGGCGACGTATTCGCCGCGTCGATAGGGCTTTTGCATTTGCATGATGACAGCGCCCCAGGGGGTCATCACGCTGCTGTCGCGCGCGAAGAGCTGATAGGGAAGGTCGGGGTCCGCCGCGAGGAAGTGGACCTGGACCCCGGCGCGTCGATAGGCATCGAGCATCTCATCGTATTGCCGCCGGGCGACCTTGAAATCGAATTGCAATCCGACGCGCTCGGCGCGCTGTGCAACCGCATTACCCCCCTGCCACGCGAAATGATCGACCGGCCCGATCAGGACGTCGCGCAACGTGCCGTATTCGCTGTCGACTCCCCAGCGTTCAAGGCGTGGGGTACCGCCGCCCTGGACTCGTGTTCGAAGCTGCATGGTCGTAGTTGTTCTCACGAGCAGATTATCGCGTTTGCGGTCTCGCGAGTCATCCAGGTCGAGTTTTTTGGCGGAAATCAAGCGAAAAAGGCCTCGTTCGAGCTCAATCGTCGTCGCAAACCCACGACTTTTTCGCGGCTCGCTGCGCTGCTGTTACCATGACGAACAAACTTTTTGCCGTTGGGCAGGTCTCAACTCGACCACCCATGGTGGTTTAGGGAGACTGGGATGACTTCACGCTTCTTTGCAGTTGGTATCGTGGCCGCCTTGGGCTTGATCACGGCGGTGTCCGCGGTTGGTCCCGTACAGCCCAGACTCCACGCAAATCCGCCCGGCACTGCCAAGTTGCAGGCCTTTGGCAGCCGCAGCCCGCAGCAACGCGCCAGCGCGAACGGTTCCAAATTCGACGCGGCGCTTGCAGATATTGCGCGCCACTTGAACCGCGTGCGCCCGGATCACGCGCTGGCCGACTTGCACGCATTGAATCCCGCCGCCAAATTCATTCAGCCGGCGGACAGCGCCGAGCCGCTGGTATCGATCGATGCCGTCACTTTGGGTGACCCTCAGCAATTGAAGGCCGGGTTGGGTGCACTGGGTCTGCAACGTGCCTCTGTCTATTCCAATGACGTCGGCGGATGGCTGCCGGTATCACAACTGGACGCGGCGACTGCGCTGGGCGAACTACATGCCGTTCGCGCCGCGATGTCGCGAACGCGCACGGGCGCGGTTACCTCGCAGGGCGATTTCGTGCAGCACAGCGATTCGGTGCGCTCGGCCAACGCGCTCGACGGCGCCGGTGTGACCATCGGTGTGATTTCAGACAGCTACGATTGCTATGCGCAATATGCCGCGCCCGGTAGCGGAGTGCCGGTCTCGGGCTATCCGGGTTACGCCTACAATGGATTCACGGCAACTGCCGCGACTGACACATCAACCGGCGATTTACCCTCCGCCGTCAACGTGATCGCGGAAGCGCCCTGCTTCAACTATGGAAAGCCGATCCTGACGCCGCTCGGCGATGAGGGCCGGGCGATGATGCAGATCGTGCATGATGTCGCGCCGGGCGCCAGCCTTGCCTTCTACACTGCGGACAACAGCGAAGCGGATTTTGCCTCCGGAATCGGCAAGCTGGCGAATGCCGGCGCCAAAGTGATCGCCGATGATGTGGGTTACTTCGATGAGCCGTTCTTTCAGGATGGCATCGTCGCGCAGGCCATCGATGCTGTACAAGCGCAGGGCGTGGCGTATTTTTCCGCGGCGGGCAACAACAGCAATCTGGCGTACGACAACTTGGCGCCGAGCTTTGCAACCCCTGGTAGCGGGCCGACCGCGGGCGAACAATTGCTGACCTTCGGAACGACTGGCGGCAATCCCGTGACGTCGCTGCCTGTGACCATTCCGTCAATGCTGCCGGGTCAATTCCTCACGATAGTCCTCGAGTGGGATCAGCCCTACGTGACTGGCGCACCCACGAGCGGCGGCGCCACCAGTCAAATGGATCTATGCGTGCTCGGTGTCAGCGGCACCGACGTGATTTACGACGACACTCTGCAGACGGTTCCCACGTCCTGTACCGGTCCGAACGAGTTGGGCGTGGATCCGGTGCAGTTGCTACTCATCGTCAATCCTGCAACTAATGCGAATCCCAGTGCTGTGGAAACCATCAGCATCGTCGTGGGGCTGGCGGCTGGCACCACACCAGGCCGCATCAAGGTGGTGGTCGAGGACGACGGCGGCGGCAGCACCATCACGAACTTTGCGACCCACAGCGCCACGATCCAAGGTCATCCGGGTGCCGCCGGCGCCATGGCCATCGGCGCCGCGTTTTTCTTGGACACTCAGGCCTGCGGAGCCACGGCGCCCACTCTGGAATATTTTTCATCCCTGGGCGGCGATCCGATTTTGTTCGATGTCAATGGAGTGCGTCTCCCGGCACCGGGCGTGGTTCGTCAGAAACCCGATTTCGTCGGGCCCGATGGCGGCAGCGACACATTTCTCGGTTTTCAATTCGCGAAAGTAAATCCGCCAATTTTGGATAACAGCATGATTGTCGGCTGCCAGAACAATGCCAGCTACCCCAATTTCTTCGGCACCTCGGCGGCTACGCCGCACATCGCCAGCATTGCGGCGCTGTTCCTGCAGGCCGATCCGGCGCTGACACTTACGCAGCTTTACGACGCGCTGAGCCAGACCGCGGTTGCGATGAATGGCGTTGCACCTAACGTTTCGGCGGGCTATGGATTCATTCAGGCCGATGCGGCCGCAAGTAAGATACCCGCGACCCTTCCTGCGGCGCCCACGCTGACCCTGGGTGCGAATTCCATCGTCGTGGGCAGCTCGACCACGATCACCTGGACTTCTGCGAACAACCAAGGCTGCACGCCTTCCGGCACTTGGTCCGGGAGCGGCCCACTGGCTGCTAAGGGTATGCAAAATCTCACGCCCGCCGCGGTGGGCAGCTACCCCTATACCCTCGCGTGCACCAACATTGCGGGCACCTCTCCCACAACTACGGTGACCCTCACCGTTACGGCCGCTCCGCCCGCATCGTCCGGCTCGCACTCGGGCGGCGGCGCGCTCGGCCTTGCGACCCTGCTGGGACTCGGCGCGCTGTGCCTGGCGCGAGTGCGGCATTCGTTGCGCCTTCGCCGGCGCGGGACTGTTACAAACGCTCAGAACGCGTGACGACCTCGACGCGCCAGGGGCGACCGTCCGGGTGGGCTGCCTTTGGCGCGCTGGGCGTTGTGTTTGGCGATCTTGGCACCAGTCCCTTGTACACGCTGCAAACCGTGGTGCAGGCGACCGGCGGACATTTTTCGCCGCAGAGCGCGCTCGGCGTACTGTCGCTGCTGTTTTGGACTTTGATCATTACGGTTTCGATCAAGTACTGCCTCATCGTGATGCGCGCCGACAATCATGGGGAGGGCGGCATCCTCGCCTTGATGTCGCTCATTGGTGCGAACGCCCTGACGCCCGGGATCAGAGTATTGACGGGCATGGGACTGCTCGGCGCGGCGTTGATCTACGGCGACGGCGTGATCACGCCGGCGATTTCCGTCTTGAGCGCGTTGGAAGGTGTGAATGCGGTGACGGATTCGTTCAAGCCCTATGTCATGCCGGTGGCGGTGGCCATTCTCTTCGGCCTGTTTGCCGCGCAGCGCTTCGGAACCGAAAAAATAGGCCATGCCTTCGGGCCGGTCATGAGCCTATGGTTTCTGGTGATCGCGGCGCTTGGCATTGCATCCATCTCGCACCATCCGGGGGTCATCGCCGCCATCGACCCACGCCATGCGGTGCGCTTCCTGGCAGATTCTGGCCGCACGGGCTTCTTGGTACTGGGCGGCGTATTCCTCTGCATCACCGGCGGGGAGGCGTTGTACGCCGACATGGGCCACTTCGGCAAGAAGCCCATTCGTGGGTCCTGGTATGGCGTGGTGCTGCCTTCGCTGCTTTTGAGCTACGCCGGCCAGATCGCGTTTTTGATGGACAAGGGAACCGTCACGGGTAATCCGTTCTTCCAAATTGCGCCGTCCTGGTCAATCTATCCTCTCGTATTGCTGGCAACGGCGGCGACCATCATTGCCAGCCAAGCCATCATTACCGGCTCCTTTTCCATGACTCGGCAGGCCATGCAACTAGGCTGGCTGCCGGGCTTTTCGATTCGGCAAACGTCGGATCGAATCTACGGCCAGATTTACGTTCCGGTGGTCAATTGGCTGCTGATGGTGGCGACGATTGCGGTCACCATTGGCTTTGGAAGTTCGGATCGACTTGCAGGTGCCTACGGCACCGCAGTGTCGACGACCATGCTGTTGACCACGATCCTGCTGTACCGCGCGATGCGTGAGGTGTGGCGCTGGCCACTGGCAGCTGCGATTGGCGTGGCCGGGGTCTTTGTTGTCGTCGATACGAGCTTTTTCCTTGCCAATCTTCTCAAGATTGCAGAGGGCGGATGGCTGCCCCTGACTTTCGCGGCAGTCTTGTTCGTCATCATGATTACCTGGCGGGCGGGCGTCGATGCGATTCGCGCGACGCTCGCGGAAGCGCCGCAGGCCGCGGAGCAATTCTTGTCGGATCTGAAGAGCGGCATCATTCCCCGGGTGGAGGGCACCACGGTTTTCTTGACCAGAAGCGCCCACAAGGTATCCCGGCTCATTATGGAGCATGCGCGCTTCGTCGGAGTGCTGCCGCGCAACGCCATCGCTCTCAGCGTGATTTTCGAAAGCACCCCTCGCATTGAGGGACCTGCATGCAGCGTCGTAGAAAATGTCGGCGAAGGATTGTGGCATGTAGTCGCCCGCTTTGGCTTCATCGAGATTCCGGACTTGCGCCAGGCGCTACTGCGAACCCGCGGTCTTGCTGACACAGTCGATTTCGACAAAGCAAAGTTTGTCGGTACACGCGATCTGGTGGTGCAGAAACGCGAAAACCCTTCCTTAAGGGGCTGGCGTCTGGCGCTGTTCGCGTTTCTTTATCGCAATTCGGTCAAAATCGTCGATCGATTCAATCTGGCGCCCGACAATGTGATCGAGATCGCCAGACAAATAGAAATCTAGCGCCCGGAGTGTTCGATGCCCTGGTCTTGAATGATCGAGTGGTTGCGGGATGGGGGTCCGTGCTGGGCGATACGCTGGATCAGGTCGGAGACGACGGAGAGCAGCACGAGCGGCAGTACCGCGCAAAAGCCAATCACGAGCAGGATTGTAAGGAAGGTGTGCATGCCGTCCGTGGCCATTCTGGCTGCGCACCTAAACTTCTAGTGTAGGAAAAACTCCCATAATCGTGTCAGATGCGGGTGGGCGATACCCGGCCCGATACTTCGCCGAATCCGATCGATATCGCGCCTGGGCGTTCGCACCATCCCCGGAAGATCACGCTGTCGCCGTCCTCGAGAAACGTGCGTTGCTCGTCTTTGCCGATGGACAGGGGCGTCGAACCGCCCACGCTGAGTTCCACCAGTGAGCCGGCCTCGCCGGGAGTCGGCCCCGATTGTGTGCCGGTTCCAAACAAATCGCCGGGCCTTAAGTTGCAGCCGTTGACGGTGTGGTGCGCAACCAGCTGCGACACCGTCCAATATGAATGGCGGAAGCTCGTTGCGGACAAGCGTTGCGGCGGATCGCCGCGGTCGCGCATTTTCGCGGATTCAATGCAGGCTTCAAGCCGGATATCGATGGCTCCGGTGTCACGGTTGCGCTCAGAATCCAAGTACGGCAAGGGCTCTGGATCTCCGTCGGGACGAACGAAAGGAACGCGAAAGGGCGCAAGCGCCTGCAGGGTGACCACCCAGGGTGAGATCGTCGTGGCGAAACTCTTTGATAGAAACGGCCCCAGAGGCTGGTATTCCCAGGCTTGTATATCCCGCGCCGACCAATCATTGAGCAGGCACATGCCGAAAATATGATCCTCGGCATCCGCCAACGGAATGGGCGTGCCGGGTGAATTGCCGGCGCCGATGAAGACTCCCAACTCCAATTCGTAATCCAGGCGCCGGCTCGGACCGACGGCGGGAACCGCAGCGCCGGGCGCCAACGTCTGTCCCTGCGGCCGCGGGAAAGTTTGCCCCGACACCGCGATGGATGAACTGCGGCCGTGGTAGCCGATGGGAATCCACTTGTAGTTCGGCAACAGCGGATTGTCCGGCCTGAACAAGCGGCCGATCGCGGTTGCATGATAAATGGACGTATAGAAGTCGGTGTAATCGCCGATCTGGGCGGGCAGTGAAAATTCCGCGTCGGCCTGCGCCACCAAACATTTCTTCATCGCGGCTTCCAGCGCGGATCCTTGCGACAGCGCTGCGAACAGTGCGCGGCGCAGCGCACTCCACGCATTCGGACCGAGCTGCATCAAGCCATTCAAGCATGGCAGCGCGCCGGCGCGGATCGCATCCGTGGCGTCCGCGTCGAGCAGCGGCGTTTTCGCGAGCGCGGCCAAATCGATGATCTGGTCGCCGATCGCCACGCCGCCGCGAAATGGCTCTTGGGTTTTGGCGCGCCGGAACACGCCAAACGGCAGATTTTGGATGGGAAATGCGCAGCCCGGGAGATTCGCCGAGCTAAGCCAGCTGCGAACCAGAGGATCGTGCGTTCCGTCCAATCGATCCGAGTCTGTCACGGACGGGTCGGATCGAAATGTTTCTTGAGGCCCAACCAGTGGCTCATATAGTCGCCCTGCAGCGGCGGCACTCCCTGCAATGCAGATCGCGTCGGTTTGATGACGCGGCGGGTCTCGAACATGAAGGCCATGCTGTCTTCTATATGGACCGGCACCGAAGTATCCGCCGCCGAAGCCTTTTCAAAGGTCGCCGCATCGGGACCGTGTCCGCTCATGCAGTTGTGCAAAGATGAGCCGCCGGGCACGAAGCCGGTGCTCTTCGCATCATAGACCCCGCATATGAGTCCCATGAATTCATTGGCTACGTTGCGATGGAACCACGGCGGCCGAAACGTATTCTGCATCGCCAGCCAGCGCGGCGGAAAGATCACGAAGTCGATATTGCTGGTGCCCGCCGTGTCGCTCGGCGAATGCAGCACGAGAAATATCGACGGATCCGGATGATCGTAGGAGGTGGAGCCCATGGTGTTGAAGCGGCGCAGATCGTACTTGCAAGGCGCGTAATTACCATGCCATGCCACGACATCCAGCGGCGAATGATCAATCTTCGCAGTCCACAGGTGACCTAAGAATTTACCGATCAGCTCGCAAGGTGCTTCGATGTTCTCGTAACGCGCCCGCGGCGTGAGGAAATCGCGGGCATTGGCAAGGCCGTTGGCGCCGATCGGTCCCAAATCGGGCAGCTTGAACGGCGCGCCGAAATTCTCGCAGATATAGCCGCGCGCCGCGTCCTCAATGCCGACCCGAAAGCGCATGCCGCGCGGAATGACCGCGATCTCCAGGGGCTTCAGATCGATGCGCCCGAATTCGGTGTCGAGAGTCAGCGCGCCTTGCTGCGGCACGATGAGCATTTCGCCGTCGGCGTCATAGAAGAATCGCCGCCGCATGGATCGGTTGGCGGCGAACAAATAGATGGCGCAGCCCGTTTGCGAATCCGGCGAACCATTGCCGGCCATCGGCACCAGACCGTCGATGAAGTCGGTGGGGGCGGCGGGCAGCGGCAAGGGATCCCAGCGCAATTGATTCGGCGCGATCGGGTCGTCGTGCGCGGCCTCGTCAATCAGGCGGTGCGCGAATCGCGCAAAGGGTTGATGGGTCACGGCGGGACGAATGCGGTACAACCAAGAGCGGCGATTGGCGGCGCGCGGCGCGGTGAAAGCGGTGCCCGAAAGTTGTTCAGCGTAGAGCCCGAACGGACAACGCTGCGGTGAATTGCGCCCCTGCGGCAGCGCTCCGGCCAAAGCTTCAGTCGCGAATTCGTTGCCGAAGCCGCTCATATATCCAGTGGGTTCGGAGACGCCGGTGCTCACGACCAGCATTCTACCATCAGGCGCTGGGTGGCAGTGGTGGGCACGCCTGCAAGGCGCCGGACACGCCAGGTACTTCTGGCGTTTCCCTGTTGTGATTTTCTTCTTTTGCGTGGGGGCTCAAGAAAGCCAACAGCTGTTCACCGCCGGTCGAATACGTTGCGACCACTTTGAGCGCAACCAGGGTAGGCGTTGCCAATATGATTCCCGCGATCCCCCAAAAGAAACCGCCGAACCACAAGGCCAGAAACACCAACATGGGGTTCAATTGCAAGCGTCGCCCAACCAGCAGCGGTTGCACAAATTGGCCCTCAATGGTGGCAATAGCCAAGTAGCCGCCGGCTACCGCTATGACGCGGCCGAGTCCATCGAATGAGATGATGGCGACCACGGTCAATACAAACAACGTCGCGGTCGGGCCCGCATAGGGAATGAAATTGAGCAGCGCGGCCATCGTGCCCCACAGGAATGGGTTTGGCATCCCGCAGAGCATCATCACACATGCCGTGGCAATTCCGAGCCCGATGTTGATGAGCGCCGTCGTCACATAATAGCGGCCGACCTCGCTGCGCACCTTTTCAATGACGGTGATGATGTGCGCCGATTCAAGGTCGCTGGCCAAGGCGGATGCCAATCGCGCCATCATGGGTGGGCCGCCGGCGAGCAAAAACAATGTCAGAATAACCACGGTCACGCAGGACAGAACCGCGCTGCGGGTGGCATCCAGCAGCATGACCGGGGCGCTCTGCTTGGGAGCGATGGTCGCCGGAACGGCTCCGGTAGTGCTGATGGCGCCAATGTTTCCGGCAGAATTGCGCAGTTCGCCGACGTGGGCCATCACTTGCGCGAACGGCCGAATCTTTTTCTCAATCAGTCTGACCGTGTGCGGCGCGGCCGCGTACCATTGCTGCGCCGGTTCCGATACAAAATTGCCCAGGGCAACCAAGATTCCGAGGATTGCGGCCATGATCAGCGCCGCACTGATGCTGCGCGGCACGCGCACGCCGTGCAAGGCTTCCACCGGCGCTGATAGGATCAATGAAAAAAGCAGCGCCAGGGCGATGGGAATAAAGGCGACGTGAGCGAAATAGAGGAGCAGCCCAAAGGCTCCGGCCACCAGCAGCCGCAGCGATGTCACCCGATGAGTGGGGCCTTTGGTCGCGCCGGGCGTTGTGGGTGGTGTTGGATCTTTCTTGTCCATGAAGACGGTCAGTTCACAATAAGCGCCCGTAAATTTAGAGCTGCGCATGCCCAGGCAGATATAGGCGAATACCGACCTGGTTGCGCGTCGAGAGGCACTGCCGCTGTAGGATCATGCCGACAAATAGTATGATCCAGCCATGACACGCGAAACTTTTCATTGGGATGACCCGTTGTTGCTCGACGCGCAATTGACGGCCGAGGAGAAAATGATCCGGGATGCCGCGCGCGACTACGCGCACGGGCAGCTCGCGCCGCGAGTGCTGGAGGCATTCCGCCGTGAACACACCGATCCGGCTATTTTCAAGGAAATGGGCGGCGTGGGACTTTTGGGCGCCACCATTCCCGAGGCGTACGGCGGCGGCGGGCTCAACTACGTCAGCTACGGACTCATTGCGCGCGAGGTGGAGCGCATCGACTCGGGATTTCGATCGATGATGAGCGTGCAGTCCTCGCTGGTGATGCTGCCGATATTCAAATTCGGCACCGAGCCGCAAAAACAAAAGTATCTGCCGCCGCTGGCGCGCGGCGATTCCATCGGTTGCTTCGGGCTGACGGAACCCGATCATGGATCCGATCCCGGCAGCATGATCACTCGCGCTCGCAAAGCCGCCGGTGGATATCGACTGTCCGGCGCCAAGACCTGGATCACCAATAGCCCGATCGCCGATGTATTCGTGGTGTGGGCAAAAACCGAGGACGATATCATCCGCGGGTTCATCCTCGAGAAGGGTTGGAAGGGCCTCGCGACACCGGCGCTGCACGGCAAGGTGGGATTGCGGGCGTCGATCACCGGACAAATCCTCATGGACGATGTATTCGTTCCCGAAGAGAATCTGCTGCCGGGCGTCAACGGACTCAAGGGCCCGTTCACCTGCCTGGACTCCGCGCGCTACGGCATTTCCTGGGGCGCGCTGGGTGCAGCCGAGGCCTGCTGGCATACCGCGCGGCAATATGTGCTCGATCGCAAGCAATTCGGCCGACCGCTCGCCGCCAATCAGCTGATCCAGAAGAAGCTCGTCGACATGCAGACCGAAATCACGTTGGGATTGCAGGGGTGCCTGCGTCTCGGGCGCATGAAGGACGATGGAACCGCGACGGTGGAGATCACGTCCATCATGAAGCGCAACTCCTGCGGCAAGGCGTTGGATGTCGCGCGCGCGGCGCGCGATATGTTGGGCGGCAACGGCATATCGGACGAGTTCGGCGTGATTCGCCACGTCGTCAATCTCGAGGTGGTGAATACCTACGAGGGCACGCACGATATCCACGCGCTCATTCTGGGCAGAGCGCAGACGGGGATTCAGGCGTTCTCGTAATTCCTCCGGGCAGATAAGCGCCGCGGCGACGCTGTCGTCATGGACGACATAATCTGCGCCGGCAAATTCTTGACGACGTCAACCTTCTTGGGGTCGGGCCGTTGCTAAAGCGGTGGGCAAGGCAAGGGGGGCGGAACATGCGGGGAATATCCATTCGAATTTTCGCAGGCTTAGGTGCGCTGCTGCTCACGGTGGCCGGCTGCGGCGGGGGTGGCGGATCCGGGGGGACGTCCTCTCCCACAACGCCGCCCGCTCCGGTGCCCATCCAACCCACCGTGGCCGACACGTCGCGATTCCTCGATCAAGCCACCTTCGGCGTTACGTCGGGCGATGTGGGGCACGTGCAACTTATTGGATTCCAAGCGTTTCTTGCCGAACAGTTGGCTGCCGCGCCGTCGCAATACAGCGGATTCAGCTTCACGCCGCACACGGCGCCGGCCAACTGCAAATACGACCCGGCCAATCCGACCGACGCCTCCAGTCTCTGCGCCCGCGATCAATATTCCTTGTTTCAAGTGCAGCGCCAGTTCTTCACCCATGCCTTGAGCGATGCCGATCAGTTGCGCCAGCGGGTGGCCTTTGCGCTGTCGCAGATCTATGTGGTGTCGGGCGTTGAGATTTACGAGGCCTACGGCATGGCCGACTATCAGAACATGCTGTTGCACGATGCCTTCGGCAATTTTCGGACCCTGCTCCAGGACGTGACGTTGAGTCCGGTGATGGGGCACTACCTGAGCATGGCGGATAACGACAAGACCAATGCGGCGCTCGGCACGTCGCCGAACGAAAACTATGCGCGCGAGGTGATGCAGCTTTTCTCGATCGGCCTGTACCAACTCAATCCCGATGGCTCGCAAATGCTAGATGGCACCGGTGCGCCGATTCCCACCTACGACCAGAGCGTCATCGAAGGATTTTCCTCCGTGTTCACCGGCTGGACTTATGCGCCCTTGGCGGGCGCCACTTCTAACTGGACAAATCCGATCAACTATGACGGCGTGATGGTCGCGTTTGATGGCCATCATGAACCGGGAACCAAACTGCTGCTGAATGGATTGACGCTGCCGGCGGGTCAAACGTCGGCGCAGGATCTGCAAATGGCGCTGGACGCCATTTTCAATCATCCCAATGTCGGGCCATTCATCGGCAAGCAGCTGATCCAGCATCTGGTGACGAGCAACCCAAGTCCCGCCTACATCGCGCGTGTTTCCGCGGTGTTCGCGGACAACGGCGGCGGCGTTCGCGGCGACCTGGGCGCCGTGGTAAAAGCCATTTTGACCGACCCCGAGGCACGAGGCGATGCGCCGGCCGCTGCCAATTTCGGGCGGCTGCGCGAGCCGGCGCTGTTCATTACTGCGATGCTGCGAAGTCTCGGCGGCCAGTCGGACGGCGTGCTGCCGCGCAATGCGATCTCCGCAATGGGCCAGCCCATGTTCACGCCGCAGACGGTATTCAACTTCTACCCGCCGAGCTTTGTACTGCCAGGAACCGAGACTCTGGCGCCGGAGTTTGGAATCGACGATGCCGCGACCGTGTTGGCGCGGGCGAATTTCGTCAATACCGTCATCTTGAAGGGCGGGGCCGCGCCGGACCCAACCGTGACCGGCAGCACCGGCACGAGCATTGATCTGACCGCGCTTTCTGCCATCACCTCTGCGATCGGGTTGATCAATCAGCTGAATCAAACCTTGATGCACGGCAGTCTGTCGAATTCCGCAAGCAACGTCATCCTCGGGGCGGTGAATGCGCAATCCGCGACCGATCCGCTGGCGGCGGCTCGCACGGCGAGCTATCTCATGTTGAGTTCCGCGCAATACCAAGTGGAGCGCTAAAATGCAGCGTCGTAAATTTCTAATGCATGCCGGAGCGCTCGCGGGCACCGCGGCTCTCGCGCAGATGGGCGTGTTGGCTTCGCGTGCGGCGGTCGCCAACGACTACAAGGCGCTCGTCTGCCTGTTTCTGTATGGCGGCAACGACAGCAACAACATGGTCGTGCCCATTGATGCCGCGGGCTACGCGAACTATGCCCAGGTGCGCGCCAATCTGGCACTGCCGCAGGCGGGGCTGCTGCCGCTGCAGGAATCCGGCGGCGTGCTGAGGTACGGATTTCACCCGGCGCTACCCGGGTTGCAAAGTCTGTGGACCTCGGGGAATCTCGCAGTGGTCGCCAATGTCGGCACCTTGGTGCAGCCCCTGACCCAGGCGCAATACCTGTCGAACGCCACGCAGAAGCCGGCGACCTTGTTTTCGCACATCGATCAGCAGCACCAATGGCAGTCCTCGATCTCGACCTCCGCATCGAATACCGGCTGGGGCGGCAGGCTCTCGGATCAGTTCAATGCGCTCAATGCCAATTCCAGCGTGCCGCCGATGATCTCCGCCGGCGGCAACAATTTGTTTGTGACCGGCGCGGCCACTCAGGCGCTGGTGATCCCGACCAGCGGTTCCTTCGGACTCAATGGATTCTCGAGCAGCGGCGCCGATGCGGCGCGCCGCTCGGCGCTGGTCAATCTGCTCGGCGTTGACCGGGATGCGAACCTGATCAGTGCGGCGCAGGACGTGATGAACGGCGCGCTCAGCAGCAGCGCCATCCTTAACCCCATTCTGACGGCAACCACCGCGACGGTGGCGCAGTATTTCACCGGCTTGACGAGCAACTTCGCGCAGCAACTGCTGGCGATCGCCAAGGTGATCGAGGCGCAAAGCACCATCGGCGCGCAGCGGCAGGTATTTCTCGCGACCCTGGGATCCTTCGACACGCATACGGACGAGCTGAATCAGCAGCAGGCGCTGTTTGCGCAACTCGACCCTGCGCTGACCGCATTCAATGCCGCGATGGCGGCCATCGGTGCGGGCAGCAGCGTCACGACATTCACGCTGTCGGATTTCTCACGCACCTATTCGCCCAACACCGGCGGCGGTTCGGACCACGCGTGGGGCAGCCACCACCTGGTCACCGGCGGGGCGGTGCACGGCGGCCAGATCTACGGCACCATGCCGACCTTGACGCCCGGCGGCCCGGACGATGCCGGCACTGAGGGTCGCTGGATCCCCACCGTTGCGGTGGATCAGTATGCCGCGACGCTGGCGGCGTGGTTCGGCGCGGATGCGACCGCGCTGGCGGCGGTGCTGCCCAATCTCGCGGCTTTCAGCCCCAGCACCTTAAGCTTCGTGTAACGCCGACGCGGAAGCGGCCGCGGACGAAGTGGCCACGGTATAGCCCGCGGCGCGCCAGGCATCGAGCCCACCGTGCAGGGGGCGCACCCGCTTGAAGCCGTGATTCATCAATATTTTGGCGACGCTCGCAGCGGAGGCTTCATTTGGACAGGTGCAGTAGAGGATGATGTCGCGGTTGCGGGGCAGATCCTTGAGGTGTGGTCCCACATCCGGCAAGGATATATGCAGCGCTCCGGGAATCCACTGAGGCTCGAGCGCGCGCGCCGACGGAGAACGCACGTCGATGATCAGCGGCTCGGCGCCCGCGCGAATCAGTTCAAAAAGTTCGGCCACGCTGATCCTGGCCATGCGCAGGGTCTTGAAGAATCGCCTGCGTTCCCACCATTTAAAGCCGACATAGCCGCCGAGCAGGATCAGGGCGCCCATGACCGCGAGGCTGCCAATTTGATCGAGGTTGCGCAGAAGCCGCTCGATCTGGGAGCTGAACAACATGCCGGTCACCAGGCCCGCGCCCACCCAGAGCGCAGCGGACAGGGCGCTCAAGAATATGAATCGCGGCCAGCCGATGCGCATCGCGCCAGCCATCGGCGGAGCGATGGTCGACAATCCGGGAACGAATTTCGCGATGACCAGCGAGTTGACGCCCCAGCGCTCGAAGCGCAGCTGCGTCTGGTTGACGCAATAATCGGGCTCCAGCGAAATTCTGCACAATGTCCTCAACACGCGCATTCCGTAGACCTGGCCAACCAGATACCAACCGCAGTCTGCGACCAAACATGCAGCGATCGATCCGAAGAATACGGCTGCGAGATGCAGTTGCCCGCCGGCGGCGACCGCGCCGGCGACGATCAGGGTCGGGACCGCAGGCAGCGGCAGCCCGATTTGATTCAGCAGCACGTTGAGGAGCACGGCCCACAGACCGTACTGGCTGAGCGACAGAAGGAGTTGCTGCGTCAATTTTTCCTATGTTCGATATTAGGCAGAAATGCTGCCACCATTCCGAGCAGCGGCAAATAGGCGCAAACCTGGTAGACGTATTCTATGCCGTGCCGGTCGGCGAGGCTGCCCAGCGCCGCGGCGCCAATTCCCCCGATGCCGAACGCGAACCCGAAAAAGAGTCCCGACACCGCACCCACATTGCCCGGCATCAATTCCTGCGCGAATACCACAATGGCCGAAAATGCCGACGAAAGTATCAGACCAATGATGAAGGTCAAGATGCTGACCCACATGAGATCGACGTGGGGCAGGATCAGGGTGAAGGGCGCTGTCCCCAAAATCGACACCCAGATCACGCGCTTGCGGCCGATGCGATCGCCCAAGGGTCCGCCGAACAGTGTGCCGAGCGCCATGGCCAGCAGGAACACGAACAGGTGAAATTGCGCGGAGCGCACCGAAACATGAAATTTCTCAATCAGAAAGAAGGCGTAGTAGCTGGAGATGCTGGCGGTGTAGAAGAATTTCGAGAAGATCAGCACCACCAGTATGAACACCGACCACGCGATTTTGCGCCGGGACAGCAGTATGGCCGCGGCCGCCCGGTGTGGCACAGTGCGCGGCCGGTCAATATGCTGGCTCTTGTACCAGGCGCCGACGCGGGCGAGAACCCCGATGGCGACCAGCGCGGCAATCCCAAACCAGGCCAGGCTGCCTTGCCCCTGCGGGATGATGATCCAGGCCGCGAGCAGCGGCCCCATGGCGCTGCCGGCATTGCCGCCGACCTGAAAGATCGACTGTGCAAGCCCGTGCTGGCCGCCCGACGCGAGACGCGCAATGCGCGAGGATTCCGGATGAAAAATTGAAGAACCCGCACCGATCAGTGCGGCTGCCGCCAGCACGCTCATGTAATTCGGCGCGAACGCCAGGATCACCATGCCGACAAACGTGAAGCACATACCCGCGCTGAGCGAGTAGGGCTGCGGGTGCTTGTCGGTGTAAACGCCGATGAGCGGCTGCAGCAGCGAGGCGCAAATCTGATAGGTCAGCGTGATCGCACCTATCTGCGCGAAGCTCAAGTGGAATTCTCCCTTGAGCAGCGGATAGATCGAAATAATGAGGGACTGCATCATGTCGTTCAAAAAATGCGAGAAGCTGATCGCGCCCAGCACATTGAAGCGCGGCTGCATCGCCGCGATGTCGGCGGGTGGATTTGCCGCAAATGCTCTTTTCATATAAAGCACCACCAAATAATACGATTCCCCATTGCTCAACAGAATAACAAGAAACCAACATTGAGCAGCTTATCGTCTCTAGCGTAAAGTGAGAAATTAACTGAAGGGACCATGTCAACCGAAGCTACTCACTGTCTTCGAACGCGACGCCTGAAAGTGAAGAGTGAAGCCTATGGGTGGCTCAATGCTGCTGCGTGCGAAGTTAATACGGTCTGGAACTACGCGAACGCGACAACTTACAAGGCGGCACGGCCATTCGCAGGGCCCGCCAAATGGCTAAGCGCTTTTGACCTAGATAGTCTGACCGCCGGCTCTGCCAGATACTTTGATCGTATCGGCTCGGAGACGATTCAGCGGGTGAATGCTGAATTCGTCGCGCGCCGCAAGCAGTTCAAGAAGACCAAGTTGCGATGGCGAATAAGCAGGGGCTCGAAACGGTCTTTGGGGTGGATACCCTTCAAGGCTCACCAGATTAAGCACAAAGGCAAATCATTACGCTTCGCCGGAAAGGCCTTTCGGGTGTTCGAGCAACATTTGCTCAAAGAGGCAAAATGGAAGGCCGGCTGCTTCGCTCAGGACGCTGTTGGTGATTGGTGGTTGTGTCTGCCGCGTGAGATTCTGCTGGCACCCAGCCTGGCAACCAACTGGGCGGTTGGGCTCGACTTGGGTCTTAAACGAACAGTAGTAGCGAGTGATGGGGAGCGGCTCGAGGCGGGTCGCTTTTATCGACAAGTGGAGCAGAAGATCGCGCAAGCGCAACGCCGGGGTCACAAGCGAAAGGCGAAGCGGCTAAATCGGACGGCAGCGCGAAGACGCAAGGATGCTTTGCATAAGTTTTCGAAGAAAATTGTTGATAAGTATCAGTATATCGTCATAGGCGATGTGAGCAGCCGCCAACTTGTGAAAACTCCGATGGCGAAGTCCGTACTCGACTCGGGTTGGGGAACGCTCAAAATGCAACTGCAGTACAAGGGCCAGCAGGCCGGCAGAAGTATTCGAATCGTCTGCGAAAAATACACAACGCGAGCATGCAGCGGTTGCGGATCACTAACGGGACCCGCAGGTCTGGACATGCTCAATGTAAGGATTTGGACGTGCAGCGAATGCGGTGGCATTCATGATAGAGATATCAATGCTGCGAAAAACATCCTGTCTGCGGGGAGGTGTCCCCCGTCCGTTCGCGGGAACGAGCGTTCGATTTCAGTCGCGGTGACGAACCACATCTAGCCGATGTTAGTCACAGGCCATCGCTGAAATGGAGAGCATGAACACCGGACTACTAGCTAGATCGTCGTCTGTCCTGCGAGAATGCATCGATGAAACGATTCGAGCCCTTCGCTTTTTTAAGCGATCTCGCTTCCCGCTGGGATGTGCTGGCGTTCATCGTCGTCATCGGCCTGATCGTGTTCCTGGGCGAAACCTCGCGCGGCCTGTTTGCGCCGTTGACGCAGCTCGAGACCTCGCCGCTGTCGCTCGACCCCATCCATTTGCC
>DATMRC010000002.1:0-37611 GCA_035567075.1 Steroidobacteraceae bacterium | reverse complement strand
CATGAAAATGGAGTTGAAGGACTTCTGACGGACCTTGTTGCCCTTGTTGTCGGTGACTTCATCGGTTCCCAGCTTTTCCATCATGGCCTTGGCCACTTGGTCATTGGTACGCGACCAGATGTCCACCACCTTGTTGTAGCGCTCGCCGTTGGTGACGAGACCCGAGGAGTACTGCTCCTGAATCTCCTTCACTTCCTTCTCGGCGGTGGCCAGGATCTTGAGCTTCTGTTGCGGTACGACCATATCGTCGACGCCGATCGATACGCCCGCGCGCGTCGCATATTGGAAGCCGGTGTACATCAGCTGGTCGGCAAATACGACCGTTTCCTTGAGACCCACGGTGCGATAGCACGCGTTGATCGTCGCGGAAATGATCTTCTTGGTCATATCCTGGTTGATGGCATCGAAGGACAGGCCGTGCGGCAGGATCTCGGACAGCAACGCCCGGCCCGCGGTGGTGTCGACCACCCGGGTGGTCTTCACCAACTCGGCACCCTTCTCAGCGCGGGTCCACTCGGACAGGCGCACTTTGACCTTGGCCTGCAGATCGATGTTGCGGCTTTCGTAGGCACGATGCACTTCAGCGACATCGCTGAATGCCATGCCTTCACCCTTGGCGCCCACGCGCTCGCGGGTCATGTAGTAAAGCCCCAGCACCACGTCCTGCGACGGGACAATGATGGGATCGCCGTTGGCGGGAGACAGGATGTTGTTGGACGACATCATCAAGGCGCGCGCTTCGAGCTGCGCCTCGATGGACAAGGGCACGTGAACGGCCATCTGGTCGCCGTCGAAGTCGGCGTTGAATGCCGTGCAAACCAGCGGATGCAGCTGGATGGCCTTGCCCTCGATCAGTACGGGTTCAAATGCTTGAATGCCCAAACGGTGCAGGGTTGGCGCGCGATTCAAGAGCACCGGATGTTCGCGGATCACCTCTTCCAGGATGTCCCAGACTTCCGGCCCTTCGCGCTCCACCAGGCGCTTTGCCGCCTTGATGGTCGAGGCTTCGCCGCGCAGCTGCAGTTTGGAGAAAATGAATGGCTTGAACAGTTCCAAGGCCATTTTCTTCGGCAGCCCGCACTGGTGCAGACGCAGCGTCGGGCCCACGACGATGACCGAGCGGCCCGAGTAATCGACCCGCTTGCCGAGCAGGTTCTGCCGGAACCGCCCCTGCTTGCCCTTGATCATGTCGGCCAAGGACTTCAAGGGCCGCTTGTTGGTGCCCGTAATGGCGCGGCCGCGGCGGCCGTTGTCGAGCAGCGCATCCACCGCTTCCTGCAGCATGCGCTTTTCGTTGCGCACGATGATGTCAGGCGCGTTCAATTCCAACAGACGGCGCAGGCGGTTGTTGCGGTTGATGACGCGGCGATACAGGTCATTGAGATCCGAAGTCGCGAAGCGGCCGCCATCGAGCGGCACCAAGGGACGCAGATCGGGCGGCAGCACCGGCAATACGGTGAGCACCATCCATTCCGGCTTGTTGCCGGACTCCATGAACGCCTCGATCAGCTTCAAGCGCTTCGACAGGCGCTTGATCTTGGTCTCGGAATTCGTGTTCGCCATGTCCTCGCGAACTTTCACGACCTCGGAGGGCAGATCCATGGACTTGAGCAGTTCATGAACCGCCTCGGCGCCCATGCGCGCATCGAATTCATCGCCGTGCTCTTCGATCGATTCGAGATACATTTCATCCGTGAGCAATTGGCCGCGCTGCAGCGAGGTCATGCCCGGATCGACGACCACGAAGGCCTCGAAGTACAGCACCCGCTCGATTTCGCGCAGCGTCATATCCAGCATCAAGCCGATGCGCGACGGCAGCGACTTCAGGAACCAGATATGCGCCGTGGGGCTCGCCAGCTCGATGTGGCCCATGCGCTCGCGGCGCACCTTGGACTGGGTCACTTCGACGCCGCACTTCTCGCACACCACGCCGCGATGCTTGAGGCGCTTGTACTTGCCGCACAGGCACTCGTAATCCTTCACGGGCCCGAAGATCTTCGCGCAGAACAAGCCGTCGCGTTCCGGCTTGAAGGTGCGGTAGTTGATGGTTTCCGGCTTTTTGACTTCACCGTACGACCAGGAGCGGATCATGTCCGGCGAGGCAAGCCCGATCTTGATCGAGTCGAAATTCTCGACCGGTACTTGCTGCTTGAACAACTTGAGTAAGTCTTTCATTGATTAGGCCTCGCTCTCTAGTTCGATGTTGATGGCCAAGGAGCGGATCTCCTTCACCAAGACATTGAACGATTCCGGCATGCCGGCTTTCATTTCATGGTTGCCGTCGACAATCGCCTTGTACATCTGCGTGCGTCCGTTGACGTCGTCCGACTTGACGGTGAGCATTTCCTGCAGGGTGTACGCCGCGCCATACGCCTCCAGCGCCCATACTTCCATTTCGCCGAAGCGCTGGCCGCCGAACTGCGCTTTGCCGCCGAGCGGTTGCTGCGTGACCAGGCTGTACGGCCCGGTGGAACGCGCATGCATCTTGTCGTCGACCAAGTGGTTGAGCTTCAGCATGTACATGTAGCCCACGGTCACCGGCCGTTCGAACTGCTCGCCGGTACGCCCGTCGTGCAGCGTGGTCTGGCCCGAGGTCGGCAGGTCCGCCAAAGTGAGGAGATTCTTGATCTCCTCCTCGCTGGCGCCGTCGAACACCGGCGTCGCCATCGGCACGCCTTTCTTCAGGTTGCTGGCCAATTCGATGACTTCGGCGTCGCTCATCGACCTGATGTCTTCCTTCTGGCCGCCGGTCTCGTTGTAGACCTGGCCCAGGAATTTGCGCAATTCCACGACGGCCTGCTGCGCTTCCAGCATTTTGCCGATCTTGGCGCCCAGGCCCTTGGCAGCCCAGCCCAAGTGGGTCTCGAGGATCTGTCCGATGTTCATGCGCGACGGCACGCCCAACGGGTTCAGCACGATATCCACCGGCGTGCCATCGGCCATGTACGGCATGTCCTCTACCGGCACGATGGAGGAAATCACGCCCTTGTTGCCGTGACGTCCCGCCATCTTGTCGCCCGGCTGCACGCGGCGCTTGACCGCCAGATACACCTTGACCATCTTGAGCACGCCCGGAGCGAGATCATCGCCCGCCGTAATCTTGGCCTTCTTCTCTTCGAAGCGCTTTTCGAATGCCTTGCGCTGACCCTTCAAGCGCTCGGAAACGGTCTCGAGCTGCGTGTTGGTCTCTTCTTCCTTGAAGCGGATCTCGAACCACTGTTCGCGGGGAATATCGGCGAGGTAGGCATCGTCGATCTGCGTACCCGACTTGATCTTCTTGGGTCCCGCTTCGGCAGCCTTGCCCTCGATCATGCCGCGCACGCGCTGGAACAAATCGTCCTCCAGGATGCGCTGCTGATCGGCCAAGTCCTTGCGCACACGCTCGAGCTCCGATTTCTCGATCGCCAGGGCGCGCGAATCCTTCTCGACCCCGTCGCGGGTGAACACGCGCACGTCGATCACCGTGCCGTCCATGCCGGGCGGCACCCGCAGCGAGGTGTCTTTGACGTCGGAGGCCTTCTCGCCGAAGATCGCCCGCAGCAGCTTCTCTTCCGGCGTCAGCTGGGTCTCGCCCTTCGGCGTGACCTTGCCCACCAGGATGTCGCCGGCGCGAACTTCGGCGCCGATGAAGGCAATACCCGCTTCGTCAAGCTTCGCCAGAGCCGAATCGCCGACGTTGGGGATGTCGGCGGTGATTTCCTCCGGTCCCAGCTTGGTGTCGCGCGCAACACAGGTGAGCTCTTCGATGTGAATGGTCGTGAAGCGGTCTTCCTCGACCACCCTTTCCGAGATCAGGATGGAGTCTTCGAAGTTGTAGCCGTTCCAAGGCATGAACGCGACCAGCAGATTCTGGCCGAGCGCAAGCTCGCCGAGATCGGTCGATGGACCGTCCGCCAGCACGTCGCCGCGCTTGATCGCATCGCCGGCATTCACCAGCGGCCGCTGATTAATGCAGGTGTTCTGGTTCGAACGCGTGTACTTGGTGAGCGAATAGATATCGACGCCCGGTTCGCCGGCGGTCGTTTCATCGTCGTTCACGCGCACCACGATGCGTGATGCGTCGACCGAGTCCACGCTGCCGCCGCGCCGCGCCACCACGGTGACGCCGGAATCGATGGCCACCGCACGCTCCATGCCGGTACCCACCAGCGGCGTTTCCGACCGCAAGGTTGGTACAGCCTGGCGCTGCATGTTCGAGCCCATCAGCGCGCGGTTCGCGTCATCGTGCTCCAGGAACGGAATCAGCGACGCCGCCACCGACACGATCTGCTTCGGCGACACGTCCATGAAGTCGATCTTGTCGGGAGTCGACAAGGTGAACTCGTTCTGGGTACGGCACGAGATCAAGTCGTCAATGAACTGGCCCTTTTCATTCAAGGTCGCATTTGCCTGCGCGATCACATACTGGCCTTCCTCGATGGCCGACAGGTAGTCGATCTGATCGGTGACCTTGCCGTGGGAGACGCGGCGATACGGCGTTTCCAGGAAGCCGTAATCATTGGTGCGCGCGTACACGGCCAGCGAATTGATCAATCCGATGTTCGGACCTTCGGGCGTTTCGATCGGGCACACCCGGCCGTAGTGTGTCGGATGCACGTCGCGCACTTCGAATCCGGCGCGCTCGCGCGTCAGGCCGCCTGGGCCCAATGCGGAAACCCTGCGCTTGTGCGTGACTTCCGACAGCGGATTGTTCTGATCCATGAACTGCGACAGCTGCGATGAACCGAAGAATTCCTTGACCGCGGCCGCCACCGGCTTGGCGTTGATCATCTCCTGCGGCATGATCGGTTCGCTTTCGGCGATGGTGAGGCGTTCCTTCACGGCGCGCTCGACGCGCACCAGGCCGATACGAAAGGCGTTTTCGGCCATTTCACCGACACTGCGCACGCGACGATTGCCCAAATGGTCGATGTCGTCCACGTGGCCGTTGCCGTTGCGGATGTCGATCAAGGTCTTCATGACCTCGATGATGTCTTCCTTGCTGAGCACACCGGAGCCGGTGATCTCTTCGCGGCCGACACGGCGGTTGAATTTCATGCGGCCCACCGGCGACAGATCGTAGCGCTCGCCGTTGAAGAAAAGGTTCTGGAACAGGTTCTCCGCCGCATCCTTGGTCGGCGGCTCGCCGGGCCGCATCATGCGATAGATTTCCACCAGCGCCTCGAGCCGGGTCTTGGTGGGATCGATGCGCAGCGTATCCGAAATGTACGGACCACGATCCAGGTCGTTGACATACAGCGTGCGGATTTGGGTGATGCCGCTCTCAATGAGCTTGGCCACCGTCGGCACGGTGAGGATCTCGTTGGCCTTGGCCAGGATCTCGCCGGTCTCGGTGTTGACGATGTCGTGCGCCAGGACCTTGCCCTGCACGTATTCGGTGGGCACCGGCAGGCGCTTGACGCCGGCCTCCTCGAGTTCCTTGACGTGGCGCGCGGTGATGCGCCGGCCTTCCTCGACGATGACCTTCTTGCCGACCCGGATCTCGAAGGCGGCCGTCTCGCCGCGCAGGCGCTGCGGGATGATCTCGAACTCGATCTCCTTTTTGCTCAAGTGGAACACGTTCTTCTCGAAGAAGATGTCCAGCACCTGCTCTTCGGTGAGTCCGAGCGCGCGCAAAATGATGGTCACCGGCAATTTGCGGCGACGGTCGATTCGCGCGAATACGCAATCCTTGGGATCGAACTCGAAGTCCAGCCACGAGCCGCGATACGGAATGATCCGCGCGGAGAACAGCAGCTTGCCCGAAGAATGGGTCTTGCCGCGGTCGTGATCGAAAAACACGCCGGGACTGCGATGCAGCTGCGACACGATGACTCGCTCGGTGCCGTTGATGATGAATGTGCCGTTCTCGGTCATGAGGGGCAGCTCGCCCAGGTACACTTCCTGTTCGCGCACGTCCTTGACGGGCTTCTTGGCGCCGCTGGCCTCCTTGTCGAGCACCACGAGACGCACTTTGACCCGCAGCGGAGCCGCGTAGGTCAGTCCCCGCAGCTGGCATTCCTTGACGTCGAATACCGGCTCGCCCAAACGGTAGCTTACGTACTCGAGAGTCGCGTTTCCCGAGTAGCTCGAGATGGGGAACACGCTGTCGAAAGCGGCGTGCAAGCCGATTTCCTCGCGCTTGGATTCCGCGACGTCAGCCTGCAGGAACCGCCGATACGAGTCCAATTGGATCGCCAGCAGGTACGGCGTGCCGAGAATGCTCGGACGCTTGCCGAAGTTCTTGCGAATGCGCTTCTTTTCGGTGAACGAATAGGCCATGAGATGATCACCCTTTCCAGTATCGACAGGCGCTGCGCGCCAAAATTAACGAGGTCTAAGCGACCTCGCCTCAAAAAATTTCAAATCAAAGGCGCAGCCGACGGCCGCCGCTGCAAATCAGCGGCCACCGTCGAACTGCGCATATCGGCAATAATCACTACTTGATAGCAGCCTTGGCGCCCGCGGCCTCGAGCTTCGCCTTGATCGCTTCGGCATCCGCCTTCGGAATGCCTTCCTTGACGGTCGAAGGCGCGCCCTCGACCAGATCCTTCGCTTCCTTCAGCCCTAAGCCGGTGATCTCGCGAATCACCTTGATGACGCCCACCTTGTTGGCGCCGAACTCGCTCATCGTCACGGTGAACTCGGTCTGCGCTTCCGCAGCCGGGGCCGCCGCGGCACCCGGGCCCGCCGCCGCTGCCGCCGCCACCGGGGCAGCCGCCGTGACGTTGAACTTCTTCTCCATGTCCGCAATCAGCTCCACCACATCCATGACGGTCATCTTGGAAATTGCGTCGAGGATTTCGTCTTTAGTAACAGCCATTATCGTCTCCAAATATTTATGGGTCTTAAGACCCTGGAATCAGGATTATTTCGCCGCCGCCTGCGCCGCGCTCTTCTTGGCTTCAAGAACAGCAGCCAGCGTCCGCACCAACTTGGAGTTGGGGGCAGCCAACGTACCAACCAGCTTTTGCATAGGCGCCTTGAGTACACCCAACATCTGCGACAACGCTTGCGCGCGCGTGGGCAATGCAGCCACCCGCTCGATCGAATCGGGTTTGAGCAGCTGTCCGCCCAATGACACGAGCGTCGTCACCAGTTTTTCGTTGTCCTTGGCAAACGCCTTGACGATGCGCGCTGCCGCGCCTGGATCGTCATTGGAGAAAGCCAGGACAATGGGTCCCTTCAGCGCCGGAGAAATGCACTCGAAAGCGGTGCCGGCAACGGCCTTGCGCGCAAGCGTGTTCTTGACGACTCGCAGATACACGCCTGCCTTGCGCGCCTTGGCGCGCAAGTCGGTCATCTGCGTCACGGTCAAGCCACGGTTCTCCGCGCCCACCACGGACAGGGCTTTCGCCGCGACCGCGTTGACTTCTGCCACCACGACTTTCTTCTCTTCTAACTTGAGTGCCATCTAAGTTCTCCGTAGAGAAGCGTCACACACCAGACACGAGCGCCGCCGCCCGTATCCACCCTTTGAGCGCCGTTGCGCTCATCGGTGCGACCTTCACCAGGCAATTCCTGATTAGGTCCCACCATCTGCGCAGGCAGTCTTTAAGAGCCGACGGGTCGCAAAACCCTGACTCGCCTGCGGTCTTCGACGATGGGCACGCAAAGCCTTAAGCGGCTTCACGCAGCCCTCCATCAATTCTCTCCATTCGCTTCGCGCAACTTCCAACGGGGTCGAGGCGACCCCGTCCTTTAAATTTTGACCAGTCCCAAACTGGCCTGGTCCACCGTAACGCCAGGTCCCATGGTCGAGGAGACGGTCAATTTCTTCAGAAAAACGCCTTTCGAGGTTGCGGGTTTGATCTTCTGCAGATCGTTCACCAGCGCCAGCAGATTTTCCTTCAATGCACCCGGCTCAAAGTTCGCGCGGCCGATCTGCGCATGCACGATGCCCGCCTTATCGGTGCGGTAGCGCACCTGGCCGGACTTCGCGTTCTTGACGGCATCGGCCACATTGGGCGTCACCGTGCCGACCTTCGGATTCGGCATCAGGCCGCGAGGCCCCAGTATTTGCCCGAGCTGACCGACGATGCGCATGGCATCGGGGCTCGCGATCACCACGTCGAAATCGATCTGGCCTGCCTTGACCTTTTCGGCCAGGTCTTCGAAGCCGACGATGTCGGCGCCGGCCGCTTTGGCGGCATCGGCATTCTTCCCCTGGGTGAACACCGCCACCCGCACCGTCTTGCCGGTGCCATGCGGCATCACCGTGGAGCCGCGCACCTGCTGGTCGGACTTGGTGGCATCCACGCCTAAATTCACTGCCACGTCCACCGATTCATTGAACTTGGCGGTCGCGAATTCCTTGACCAGCTTGAGTGCATCGTCGATCGGATAGGACTTGCCGGGCGGCAGCTTGTCCTTCCAGCTCTTGGTTCGTTTGGCTACTGCAGGCATGTCACACTCCCTCCACGTCGACGCCCATGCTGCGGGCGCTGCCGGCGATCGTGCGCACGGCCGCATCCAGGTTGGCCGCGGTCAAATCAGGCATTTTCAACTTCGCAATGTCCTCGAGCTGCTTGCGGGACACCTTGCCGACTTTGGCGGTGTTCGGCGTGGCGCTTCCCTTGGGGATGCCGAGCGCCTTGGCAATGAGCACGGACGCCGGCGGCGTCTTCATGATGAACGTAAAGCTGCGGTCGCTGTATACGGTGATCACTACTGGGGTCGGTAATCCTTTTTCCAAGGCCTGGGTCTGCGCATTGAACGCCTTGCAGAACTCCATGATGTTCACGCCCTGTTGGCCCAACGCGGGCCCAACCGGCGGACTGGGGTTGGCCTGGCCTGCAGGGATCTGCAGCTTGATATAGCCGGTGACTTTCTTCGCCATCGTCGCTTACTCCAGCGGGTTCCAGCGCTCTCCTTACGGAAAGCTCCCCTTGTTCAGGCGCTTGCGCGCCAACTCTCTAGGCGCTTGCGCGCCAACCTTTCAACGGGGTCGCAGCGACCCCGTCCATAAATAATCAACCTTTCTCGACTTGCGAGAAATCCAATTCCACCGGCGTCGAGCGCCCAAGGATCTGCACCGCCACCTGCAGCCGGTTCTTTTCGTAGTTCACGGACTCGACCACGCCGTTGAAGTCGTTGAACGGGCCGTCGGTCACCCGCACCACCTCGCCGGGCTCGAACAGCACCTTCGGCTTCGGCTTGTCCACGCCTTCCTCGACCCGGCGCAGAATCGACATCGCTTCCTTGTCGGTGATGGCTGCCGGCTTGTCGCTGGTGCCGCCGATGAAGCCCAATACTTTCGGCACTTCTTTCACGAGATGCCAGGTGTCCTCGTCCATTTCCATCTGCACGAGCACATAGCCCGGGAAGAACTTGCGATCCGACTTGCGCTTCTGGCCATCGCGCATTTCCACTACTTCCTCGGTGGGCACGAGAATTTCGCCGAATTTGGCTTCCAAGCCGGCGCGCTTGACCCGCTCCTTCAGCGACTCCGAGACTTTGTGCTCGAAGTTCGAGTAAGCGTGCACGACATACCATCGCAAGGACATATAAAGCTCCGCGTCGGTCAGCCGGACTGGCCGCCCAAAAATCGAGTCATCAACGTGAGCAGCCAATCAAGCGCCCAGAAAAATACACCCATCAAAGCCGCGAAGATGAACACGACGACCGTGGTTTGAACCGTCTCCTCGCGCTGCGGCCACACCACTTTGCGCAATTCGACGCGCGCGGCCTGCGCAAATTGCAGGAATTCCCTGCCATAGGAGCTGAACCACGCGAGTCCCGCAGCGGCCGCAAGGCCGATCGCGACCATGCCGACTCGAAGCGGCAGCGGCTCCTCGTCAAACCAGTAAAAAGCCACGATCCCGCCGAGCACGCCAACTACGGCCAACATCGCGAGCGCGGTGTCTTTCGCCGACGCGCTCGCGGGTGATTGCACTTCTGCCATGTACTTACGCCATTCCTACAAGTCCGCATCAATGGCAGGGCAGGAGGGAATCGAACCCCCAACCTGCGGTTTTGGAGACCGCCGCTCTGCCAATTGAGCTACTGCCCTGTATTCGATGAGCAAAATTCTTACGCAATGACCTTGGCGACCACACCTGCGCCGACGGTTTTGCCGCCCTCGCGGATGGCGAATCTCAGGCCCTGTTCCATCGCGATCGGGGCGATCAGCTCGACCACGATCTTGATGTTGTCCCCGGGCATCACCATCTCGGTCCCCTCCGGCAGCTCCACCGCTCCGGTCACATCGGTGGTGCGAAAGTAGAACTGCGGCCGGTAACCTTTGAAGAACGGCGTGTGCCGGCCGCCCTCCTCCTTGGTCAGCACATACACCTCGGCCTCAAACTTGGTGTGCGGATTGATGCTGCCGGGCTTGCACAGAACCTGCCCGCGCTCCACTTCCTCGCGCTTCGTGCCCCGCAACAGAACCCCCACGTTGTCCCCCGCCTGCCCCTCATCCAAGAGCTTGCGAAACATCTCCACACCCGTGCAGGTGGTCTTTTGCGTCGGGCGGATCCCCACGATCTCCACCTCATCGTTCACCTTCACGATCCCCCGCTCGATGCGCCCCGTGACCACCGTGCCCCGCCCTGCGATCGAAAACACATCCTCCACCGGCATCAAAAATGCCCCCTCGATCGCCCGCTTCGGCACCGGTATGTACTCATCCAGCGCTTTGACCAGCTTGATCACCGAGGGCACGCCGATCTCACTCGCATCCCCTTCCAGCGCCTTTAAGGCAGATCCGGTGATGATCGGGGTCTTATCCCCGGGAAACTTGTACAGCGTCAGGAGATCCCGCACTTCAAGCTCAACAAGCTCGAGCAGCTCCGCATCATCGACCATGTCCGCCTTGTTCATGTACACCACGATGTAGGGCACCCCGACCTGGCGGGCCAGCAGAATGTGCTCGCGCGTCTGGGGCATCGGACCATCCGCCGCCGATACCACCAGAATCGCCCCGTCCATCTGCGCCGCTCCCGTGATCATGTTCTTCACATAATCGGCATGCCCCGGACAGTCCACGTGCGCGTAGTGGCGCGCCTCGCTCTGATACTCCACGTGCGCCGTCGCTATCGTGATCCCGCGTGCTCGCTCCTCGGGCGCCTTGTCAATCTGGTCGTACGCCTTGAACTCCCCGCCAAACTTCTCCGCCATCACCTTCGTCAAGGCCGCCGTCAAGGTCGTCTTGCCATGATCCACATGCCCAATCGTCCCCACGTTCACGTGCGGCTTCGTTCGCTCAAACTTCCCCTTCGACACGGCAAGTACCTCGTAAAATTAAAATGCGTTTGGGATCTTAAGACGCTTTCTTCATGACGACGTCCGCGACATTGGTCGGGACTTCCATGTACTTCGCGAACTCCATCGTGTAGTTCGCGCGACCCTGGCTCATGGAGCGCATCGAGGTCGAATACTGGAACATTTCGGCGAGCGGCACCTCGGCGGTGACGACTTTTCCGGATGGCGATTCCTCCATACCGACGATCTGGCCGCGGCGGCGATTCAGATCGCCGACGATGTCGCCGTAATAATCCTCCGGCGTCACCACTTCGACCTTCATGATGGGCTCGAGCAACACCGGCTTGGCCTTGCGGAAGCCTTCCTTGAAGCCTATCGAGCCCGCTATCTTGAAGGCCATCTCGTTCGAGTCCACATCGTGATAGGAGCCGTCGAAAACCGTCACTTTCACATCGACGATGGGGTAACCCGCGATCACGCCGGTTTGCACCGCTTCCTGGATGCCCTTGTCGACGGCCGGAATGAATTCGCGTGGAATCGCGCCGCCGACGATGCCGTTGACGAACTCGTAGCCCTTGCCCGAGGGCAGCGGTTCTATTTTTAGCCACACGTGGCCGTATTGACCGCGGCCGCCCGATTGGCGCACGAATTTACCCTCCGACTCCACGGTGCTGCGAATGGTTTCGCGATACGCGACCTGCGGCTTGCCGACATTCGCTTCCACCTTGAACTCGCGCTTCATGCGGTCGACGATGATTTCCAGGTGCAGCTCGCCCATGCCTTCGATGATGGTCTGCCCGGACTCAGGATCGGTGTGCACGCGAAAGGATGGATCCTCCTTCGCCAGACGCTGCAGGGCGAAACCCATTTTTTCCTGGTCGACCTTGGTTTTCGGTTCTACGGCCACGGAGATCACGGGCTCCGGGAACTCCATCTTTTCCAAAATGATGACCTTGTTCAGATCCGAAAGAGTGTCGCCGGTGGTGACGTCCTTCAAACCCACGGCGGCGGCGATGTCGCCGGCGTGCACTTCTTTGATTTCCGAGCGATCGCTGGCATGCATCTGCAGCAGGCGGCCGATACGCTCATTGCGATTGCGACTGGGAACGAACACTTGATCGCCTGAATTGAGCGTGCCCGAATAGACCCGGAAGAACGTGAGATTGCCCACGAACGGATCGTTCAATATCTTGAACGCCAGCGCCGCGAACGGTTCGGCATCATCGGCCTTGCGGGTCATGGGTTCGCCGCTCTCGCTCTGGCCCTTGACGGACGGCACTTCCGTCGGCGAGGGCATGTATTCGACGATGGCATCGAGCACGGCCTGCACGCCCTTGTTCTTGAAGGCCGAACCGCAGGTCACCAGGCAGATCTCGTTCTTCAGCGCGCGCGCGCGCAGGCCCTTTTTGATCTCGATGTCGCTCAGGGAGCCGGTCTCCAGGTACTTGGTGAGCAGGGTCTCGTCGCCCTCCGCCGCCGCCTCGATCATCTTGGCGCGCCATGTCTCGCAGTCCTTGCGCATGTCGGCCGGAATCTCGCGGTACTCGAACTTCATCCCCTGGGTCTCGTCATCCCACCAGATCGCCTTCATCTTGACGAGGTCGACCACGCCGACAAAACCGTCCTCGGCGCCGATGGGCAATTGAATGGGCACCGGGTTGCCGCGCAGACGCGTGCGGATCTGCTCGACGCAGCGCAGAAAATTTGCGCCGGCGCGGTCCATCTTGTTCACGAAAGCCACTCGCGGCACGCCGTACTTGTTCATCTGGCGCCACACGGTCTCGGACTGCGGCTGCACACCGGAGACCGCGCAGTAAACGGCAACCGCGGAATCCAGCACCCGCAAGCTGCGCTCCACTTCGATGGTGAAGTCAACGTGCCCCGGGGTATCGATGATGTTGATGCGATGTTCGGGAAATCCCTTGTCCATTCCCTTCCAAAAGCACGTGGTCGCTGCCGCCGTGATGGTGATGCCGCGCTCCTGCTCCTGTTCCATGTAATCCATGACGGCTGCGCCGTCATGGACTTCGCCGATCTTGTGGGACACGCCGGTGTAAAACAAAATACGCTCCGTCGCGGTGGTCTTCCCCGCGTCGATATGAGCGGAGATACCGATGTTTCGGTAGCGCTCTATGGGCGTAGTGCGTGCCACGATCAGATCTTCCTAGGCGCTGCGCGCCTTGTTCAGGCGCTAGCGCGCCAACTTTTCACGGGGTCGTCGACCCCGTCCGAGACTCTCTATATAAGGCCGGACCGGAGTATTTCCACTTAAGCGGTTGCCCGCCGCGCTCGCTACCAGCGATAGTGCGCAAACGCCTTGTTGGCATCGGCCATGCGGTGAGTGTCCTCACGCTTGCGCACGGCGGCGCCGCGATTTTCCGCGGCCTCCATCAATTCCGCCGCCAGCCGATGCGCCATTGATTTTTCGCTGCGGGCCGTTGCCGCTTCGATCACCCAGCGCATCGCGAGGGTCTGACGGCGGTTGGCGCGCACTTCGACGGGCACCTGGTAGGTGGCGCCGCCGACGCGGCGGGATTTGACCTCGACCACGGGCTTGACGTTGTCCAGAGCCTGTTGCAACACAGCAATCGCTTCGCCGCCCGGTTTGCCGCTCTTGTCGCCGATGCGATCAATCGCGCCATAGACGATCTTCTCGGCGGCGGATTTCTTGCCGCGTTCCATCACCATGTTGATGAATTTGGCCAACATGTCGTTGCCGAATTTGGGATCCGGAAGAATGGTGCGGTGGGGGGCTGCTGCTCTGCGGGACATGGAAAACCTTTGGCCTGGAGGCTATTTCTTGGGACGTTTGGCGCCGTACTTGGAGCGGCCTTGGCGACGATCGCTGACGCCGGCGCAATCCAGTGCACCGCGCACCGTGTGATAACGCACTCCGGGCAGATCCTTGACGCGGCCGCCGCGGATCAATACCACCGAGTGTTCTTGCAGGTTGTGGCCTTCACCGCCGATATAACTCGAAACTTCGTAGCCGTTTGTCAGGCGCACGCGGCACACTTTGCGCAGCGCCGAGTTGGGCTTTTTCGGCGTGGTCGTGTACACGCGAGTGCACACGCCGCGCTTCTGCGGCGAAGACGCCAGCGCCGGAACCTTGGACTTCCAGGCGGGCTCGTTGCGGCCGGTTCGAATTAATTGGGTGGTCGTCGCCATAAATACCTTTAGAGACCGCTCCCCCGTGGCAAGCGATCGGTTGCTGCAATTCCTTAGATTTACGGGCGTTTACGCCCGGCCTTAAGCCCTTAAAGACAAAGGCCGGCGATTGTAGGAACCAGCCGTCCGAGTGTCAAGGTAAATATTGCGGCGCAGCAAGCATAAATGCCGGCGTTGGCGCTTATTTTTGAGACTGCTCTTTCTGACCTCAGGGCGCTTCATAGTCATAGCCCTTGGCGCGAAGCTCATCGAGCAACCCGCCGCGTTCGAGCAGCAGATCCAGATTCACGACCGCGATCGTGGTCCCGGCGTTCTGCAGATATTTTTCGATGACGTTGAGCCAGGTCTGACGGATGCGCGCGATCACGTCCGACGCGCCGCGGCCCGCGTCGAGCGCGGCGCGACATGCATCCACTTCCTTGAGTTCCGGCAGGTTTTCCAGTCGCTCGACATTGCCGCCGGCCCACGCCTGGGCGCGGTCGATGAGCCGCGGCAGGCCGCTCTCGACGAGGGTCAGCGACGCTTCCACGCAGGTGCGCTCCGTTGGCGGGCTCATGGTCTTCAGCGCATCCAGCATGTCGCTCACCCCTGCAACCTTGACCTCCTCGACGCGCACGCCATGTTTTTTGGCAAGGATTCGCAGCGCCGCGCCGAGGTCCAGGCGCATGGACAGGTTCACCTGATGGAAGGCCGCTTGCTGCAAGAACGCGGCCGCGATGATCGGGCGGTAGCGTTCCCATTTGCCGGCATCATCGGTGACCTTGCCGCGCTGTGCGGCGAATCGGGCATGCAGATCCGGCGGCAGGACATCCTTGAGTCTCTTGCCGCCGCGCACGAAGAGCTGCGACCGATCGGCGATCAGCATCCACAGAATCCTCGGGATGCTGATCTCGAGCGGCCTTTGCACCAGCACCTGGCTGGTGCTTTCGAGAACCGTTTCCACCTGCTTCGATCGCCAGGTGATGTCCCGGGGCAGGGGCGCGATGCTGCCGAGGATCCATACATTGGCGGCGCCGCGATGCACGTGCCACATGCCGGGCCCCGCGCGTTCGCTCGTCACCACCAGTTCCTCTATTGCTTGCGGCGATGTTTGGTCGGCGCGGCTGGTGATCGACGCCAGGCATCCGGCAAACATTGTCGCCGCAACGAGATTCACTGCCGCAGTGCGCATCCTTCGGATATTACAGAGGAATCGCGGCCTGCGGCCGGGTCAATGTCCGCAATCGAATTTGGCTACGACGGCCGCGCTTGCGACATGATCCCCAATGGCCGGCCTTCGGGATCCTTGAACATCGCCAGCCATTCTTCGGTCCCGTCGGCATGCCTGTGTATCATGTGCGGAGCATTGATGAATTCAACGCCGCGGGATTTCAGCGTTTCATGAACGGCGGTGATATCGGCGACCCGCAGGTACAGAATCGATTCCGCGGATGATCCTGCCGCTTCCTGACTCAACATCAGCCGCACTCCGCCGCAATCGAAAAAAGCAAGATTGCCGAAGGTATAGAGGTGCGGCAGCCCAAGCACCTTGCCGTACCAGTCCTGCGATTGTTTTATGTCGCGTACCGATCTTGCAATCTGCGCGAGGGGTCCGAGTTTCATTGGCGTATCCATACCGACCTCGTTGAGAGCACTGTTCTTCGGCGCGACATGCCACTGCCGCAATTCCCGCCGATTGGCCACACCCAGTTTCGCCACGGCGTTGGCGACGTGATACTTCACCGCATCGATGCTGATGCCGCGCCGCTGCGCGATCTGACGGCTGGTCATGCCATGCTTGACGGCGTGCACGGTCCGCCATTCCGCCGGCGTGAGCACGTCATCGTGTGGCGGTCGCCCGCGGCGAGATCGGCTGGCCATGGCGCATCTTATTCTCTCGCAGGGGCATTTTCCCTCCCCCTCAGGCTCCGGCCCCCACGGCCAGCATTTGCTGTAATCTTCTTCAAGTGGGAGGCCTAGATTGAACCCAATTGATTCGGCCTTGAATGGTGAAACCGTGAAGGCGCTGCCGCGTCTGCCCCAAGATGAGGATGGGCCGGTGTTTGCCGAGCCGTGGCAGGCTGAAGTATTTGCGCTCGCCGTGCGGCTCTCGGAGCTCGGCCACTTCACATGGAGCGAATGGGCAGCGGTGCTCGCCGATGAATTGAAGATGGATGCGGCGCGCGGTGAACCGGATGATGGCTCGCGGTACTACCACTGCTGGCTCGCAGCTCTTGAGCGCCTCGTGGTGTCGAAGAATTTATCGAGTTGCGAAGCGCTGTCGAAACAAAAGGAAGCCTGGGCGGAAGCCTATCGACACACGCCGCACGGCATGCCGGTCGAGTTGCGGAACGAATCCAGCGACTGATTCGCGGCGGACTACACGGGCCCGCGGACTTTTCCCCGATGCGCCACCGCGACGCACGGGTTTGCGCCCAGCGCATAACAAAGCTCGGCGGGCCGTTCGATGCGCCACAGCGCCAGATCCGCCCGCTTGCCCACTTCAATGGTGCCGACATCGTCAAGCACGCCGAGCGCGCGCGCTGCCTCACGCGTCACGCCGGCCAGCGCTTCCTCGGGCGTCAAGCCAAACAGCGTGCACGCCATGTTCATCGCGATCAGGATGGAGGTACAGGGCGAGGTTCCCGGATTGCAGTCGGTGGCAACCGCGAGCGGCACCTGAGCCTCGCGCAGCAGCGCAACCGGCGGCGGATGAGTCTGCCGCAAGGTGAAATACGCGGTGGGCAGCATGACCGCAACGGTGCCCGCGGCCGCCAGCGCAGCCGCGCCTTCCGCACTCAAGAATTCAAGATGGTCCGCCGACAGGGCGGAAAATTTCGCGGCCAATTGCGCGGCGCCCATGTCGCTCAACTGGCCCGCGTGCACGTGTGCGCGCAGCCCGAGATTCCTGGCCGCCTTGAGCAGTTGTTCGGTTTCCGCCGCGGTGAATGCGATGTTTTCGCAGAAGGCGTCGACCGCGTTCACCAAACCCGCCGCGGCCAGGGACTCGAGCCACGGTCCCGCGACCTCATTCACGAATCCCTTGCGATCCGCGGAATATTCCGGCGCCAGGGAATGCAGACCGAGATATGTCTTTTCGACGGAGACCGGCTGATGCTCGCCGAGATCGCGCGCCACTTCCAGGCATCTCCGTTCTGCGTCCAAATTGAGCCCATATCCCGACTTGATCTCGATGGTCGTGACGCCTTCGGCCATCAAGCGCTTGAGTCTCACCAGGGCTGAATCGTAAAGCTCTGCGGTGCTCGCCGCGCGGGTGGCCCGCACCGTGCCGAGGATTCCGCCGCCGGCCCGGGCAATGTCTTCGTAGGACACGCCGCACAAGCGTTTCTCGAATTCCGCGACCCGATTTCCGCCGTAGACCAGGTGCGTGTGGCAATCGATCAGCCCCGGAGTAATCCACAGCCCACGGCATTCCCGAACCGTGAAACTTTTCGCGGCGGCCCGGCGCCGTCCTTCGGCGGCGCTGCCGATCCAGGCAATGCGTTCACCGCGCAGCGCCAGCGCGGCGTCTTCGATACTGCCATAGCCGCCGGCGCCCGCCGCCATCGTCGCCAGGCTCGCGCCTATCCAAACTTCGTCCCAATCGTTCTCCCACGTTTCTTGCACTGGATCGCCCGCTGATTGCCGCAGTAAGTATGATACAGGCAGGATGCCAATCTACCGTTTGAAGTCCGCGTATCTGCCGCAGGGGGTGACTCATGACGTGTACGTCACCGTCTCGGCGGAGGGATTCATCAGCGAGATCAACGCTGCGGCCGCGTCGGCGCCGCCTGCCCCCGCGGCCGACGTCGAGCGCATCGACGGCGTCGTCGTGCCCGGGATGCCCAACGCGCACAGCCACGCCTTTCAGCGTGCCATGGCGGGCAATGCCGAATTTCGGCGCTCGGCGCGCGATAGTTTTTGGACCTGGCGGCAAGCCATGTACGGGCTGGCGAATCGCATTGCGCCCTACGACCTGCAAATCGTCGCGACCCAGCTGTTCATTGAAATGCTCAAGGCGGGCTATACCTCGGTGGCGGAATTCCACTACCTGCACAGGCAAACCAGCGGCGCGCAGTACCAGCATGCGAATCCGTTGTGGCAGGCGATCGCCGATGCCGCGGCGGCGGCCGGCATCGGCCTGACTTTTTTGCCGACCCTGTACCAGTACAGCGACTTTGGCGCGGCAGCGTTGAAGCCCGAGCAGGCGCGCTTCGCGTTGGACACCGATGTATTCATAAGGTCGGTCGCGGATCAGGTCAACGCGGACCGCCGCGGGGGTTCGCGCAACATCCGCACCGGCGCGGCATTTCACAGCTTGCGCGCGGTTCCGATCGAGGTCTTGCGGGAAGCAGCCCAGGCGCTGCGCAGCGTCGATGCCGCCATGCCGCTGCACATCCACGTCGCCGAGCAATTGCGCGAGGTGCGCGCCTGTGAGGCGGCGACCGGTCGGCGCCCCATCGAGTTGCTGCTCGATCAAGCGCTGCTGACGCAGCACTGGTGTCTGGTCCACGCCACCCACGCCTCCGCGGCGGAACTCAAAGGCGTCGCGGCCAGCAACGCAACCGTATGCGTATCGATCAGCACCGAGGCGAATCTCGGCGATGGCTCGTTCGACTCCGCGCGCTTCCTCAAATCAGGCGGACATCTTTGCATCGGCTCCGACAGCCAATCGACGGTAAGCCCGGCGGAAGAACTGCGCTGGTTGGAATACCAACAGCGGCTGCGCAAGAAGCAGCGCAGCGTGCTCGCGACCCGCGATGAGCAGCATGTGGGCACCCGTTTGTGGCACAGCGCCGCGGCGAACGGCGCGCAGGCCATTGGCCAGCCGGCCGGCGCAATTGCTCCGGGTCGCCGCGCGGACTGGCTGGTGCTCGATGCGGCGCATCCATCCATGGTGGGCGCGGCAGCCGGCACTGCGTTGGATCACCTGCTGTTCGCCGGAGGCGATGCAGCGATCCGCGACGTCATGGTCGCGGGCCGCTGGGTGATAAAAAATCGCCGCCACCGTCTCGAAGACGACGTGGCCCGCCAGTTCGCCGAATCGGTGCAGCGCCTGGGCGCTGCGCCGTTGGTGTGAATTCCGGCCCTGATTCCCATGGAACGAATTAGTTGACTGTACCTGTCTATACAGCTTAAATTGTCACCATGAACAGGACTAACGACTCGCAGCAGCCCCTGTATCTGCAGGTCAAGCGGCACATCTTGGAGAACATCGGTTCCGGCAATTGGCGAGCGTCGGCCCGCGTGCCATCCGAGAACGACATCGTGAAATCGTTCGGCGTTTCACGCATGACCGCCAACCGCGCGCTGCGCGAACTGCGCGATGAAGGCATCCTGGTGCGCATCGCCGGGGTCGGCAGCTTTGTGGCCGACGGCCACGCGCGCGCGCATCCTCTCGAGATTCGCGGCATCGCGGATGAGATTCGCGCCAGAGGCCACGTGCACCGCTCGGAAATCGTTTCGCTGCAGCGGGTTTTGGCGCCCGCAGAACTTGCGGATGATTTTTGCGTGGGCGAAGGCAGCGAATTGTTTTGCTCGCTGATCGTGCACTTCGAGAATGAGCGACCCATTCAGCTCGAGGATCGGTATGTTCTGCCCAGGCTCGCGCCGGATTACATGAACGTGGACTTCGCGCGGACCACTCCGCACGACTACCTGGTCAAAGTCGCGCCGCTGCAGGAAGCCGAGCACCTGCTGCGTGCTGAGATGCCGAATGATCGCACCCGCGAGCTGCTGGCCATGCGCCACGACGAACCCTGCCTGGTCGTCATTCGACGGACCTGGACCGCCGGTCAAATCGCCTCGGTAGCGCGCCTGTACTACCCGGGTTCCCGTTACGAAATGTCCGGGCGTTTTCGCCCTTAAAGGAATGCCATGCTTGCCCCCGTGAATCCCCGAGTAATCCGCGCGCCGCGCGGCAATAGCTTGAGTGCGCGCACCTGGATGACGGAAGCGCCGCTGCGCATGCTCATGAACAATCTCGATTCCGAGGTGGCGGAAAATCCCGCGGAGCTCGTGGTGTACGGCGGCATTGGCCGCGCCGCGCGCGACTGGAATTGCTTCGATCGCATCGTCGAGACGCTCAAGACCCTGACGGAGGAGGAAACCCTGCTGGTGCAGTCCGGCAAACCGGTGGGCGTATTCCCCACCCATGCGGATGCGCCGCGGGTTCTCATCGCCAATTCCAATCTGGTACCGCACTGGGCGACGTGGGAGCACTTTCACGAACTCGATCGCAAGGGACTCATGATGTACGGTCAGATGACCGCCGGCTCGTGGATTTATATCGGCAGCCAGGGCATCGTGCAGGGCACGTACGAGACATTTGTCGAGATGGGCCGGCACCACTTCGGCGGCAACCTCTTAGGTTGTTGGATTCTCACGGCCGGCCTCGGCGGCATGGGCGGCGCGCAGCCGCTCGCAGCCACCATGGCCGGCGCCAGCCTGCTGGCGGTGGAATGCCGCCAAAGCCGCATTACCAAGCGGGTTGAGACCGGCTACGTCGACGCGCAAGCGCGCACCCTGGACGAAGCGCTGGCAATGATCGGGACGGCGAAGAAGAGCGGCAAGCCGATTTCAGTCGCCCTGCTCGGCAATATCGTCGATGTGCTGCAGGCACTGCTCGAACGCGGAATAAAACCCGATGCGTTGACGGATCAAACCTCCGCTCACGACCCGGTCAACGGCTACTTGCCGCAGGGGTGGTCGGTGGAACAGTGGGACGAGCGGCGCGTCGGCGACCCCGACGGCACCGCCGCGGCGGCGGCCAAGTCCATGGCCAAGCATGTCGAGTATCTGCTGCGCTTCAAGCGCATGGGTCTGCCGGTGTTCGACTATGGCAACAATTTGCGGCAGGTGGCTTTCGATGCCGGCGTCGCGCAGGCCTTCGATATTCCCGGGTTCGTGCCCGAATACATCCGGCCGTTGTTCTGCCGCGGCGTCGGACCCTTTCGCTGGGTGGCGCTCTCGGGCGATCCCGAGGACATTTACAAAACCGATGCCAAGGTGAAGGAACTGATCCCGGATGACCCGCATCTGCATCATTGGCTGGACATGGCGCGCTCGCGAATTCAATTTCAAGGCTTGCCGGCGCGCATTTGCTGGGTGGGACTGGGACAGCGCCACCGCCTCGGGTTGGCGTTCAACGAAATGGTCAGGAGCGGCGAGCTGTCCGCGCCCATCGTGATCGGCCGCGACCATCTGGACTCGGGCTCGGTCGCGAGTCCGAATCGCGAAACCGAAGCGATGCGGGACGGCTCCGACGCGGTTTCCGACTGGCCGTTGCTGAACGCGCTGCTCAACACGGCCTCCGGCGCAACCTGGGTCTCCATTCATCACGGCGGCGGCGTCGGCATGGGCTTCTCGCAGCACGCCGGCGTGGTGATCGTCTGCGACGGCAGCGAAGCGGCGGGGCGGCGCATTCGACGCGTGCTGTGGAACGACCCGGCAACGGGAGTCATGCGCCATGCGGATGCCGGCTATGAGACCGCCATCGAATGCGCGCGCGAGCAGCGACTGAATCTGCCGATGATGGAACGACCTTGAACAACACGCTGGAGATGCGCGCCGGTACTTTGTCGCTGGCCTGCCTGAGGCAGATCTACGCCCACCCGACGGTGGTGAGATTGTCGGCACATGATCGCGCTCGCATCCAGCTCGCGAGCGCCTTGGTCGAGAAGATCGTCGCCACCGGAGAGGCGGCCTACGGCATCAACACGGGATTTGGTCTGCTTGCGCAGACCCGCATACCCGCCGAGCAACTCGAGCTGCTGCAACGAAATCTGCTGCTGTCGCACGCCGCCGGCGTGGGCGATGCGCTGCCGGACGCCGTCGTGCGCCTGATACTGGCACTCAAGATCAACTCGCTGGCGCGCGGCCATTCCGGCATCACCTCCGGCCTCATGGATGCGCTGCTCGCGCTGCTCGAGCACGGCGTTTACCCGGTGATCCCCTCGCAGGGATCGGTGGGCGCATCCGGGGATCTCGCGCCGTTGGCGCACATGAGCGCGGCGCTGCTCGGCTTGGGATCGGTGCGGGTGCGCGGGACCCTGATGAGCGCGGCCGACGGACTCGCCGTGGCCGGACTCAAACCCATCAAGCTGCATGCCAAGGAAGGGCTGGCGCTGATCAACGGCACCCAGGTCTCCACCGCGCTGGCGCTGGCGGGGCTGTTCGGCGCCGAAGATGTGTTTGCCGCGGCGGTCATCGCCGGCGCCATGTCCGTCGATGCCCTGAAGGGCAGCGACTCGCCCTTCGATCCACGCATTCATCAGGTGCGCGGGCAGCCGGGGCAGATTGCGGTCGCGCGCGAGTATCGCGAATTAATCGCCGGCAGCGAGATTCGAGCCTCGCACCTCGATTGCGCGCGCGTCCAGGATCCTTATTCCTTCCGCTGTCAGCCACAGGTGATGGGCGCCTGCCTCGATTTGATCCGCAACTGCGCCGTGACCTTGGGGCTGGAAGCCAATGCCGTGACGGACAACCCGCTGCTGTTCACCGAGGAGGGCGACGTGCTGTCGGGCGGAAACTTTCATGCCGAGCCCGTGGCATTCGCCGCCGACACTCTGGCGCTGGCGATTGCGGAAATCGGCAGCCTGTCGGAGCGGCGCACCGCGGTGCTGGTGGATCCCAAGATGAGCGGCCTGCCACCCTTTTTGGTGGAGAACAGCGGCCTCAATTCCGGTTTCATGATCGCGCAGGTGACTGCTGCGGCGCTGGTCGCGGAGAACAAGACCCTGGCGACTCCCGCCAGCGTCGATTCGATCCCGACCTCGGCCAATCAGGAAGATCATGTCAGCATGGCAACCCATGCCGCGCGGCGCCTGCGTCCCATGGTGGACAATGCGGCGGCGGTGGTCGGCATTGAATTGCTGGCGGCGGCGCAGGGCATCGATTTTCACAGGCCGGCGACCTCGTCGGCTGCGCTCGAGGAAGTTCACGCCGCGATCCGCAAGGATGTGCCGTTTTATGCGGCCGACCGCTATTTCGCGCCGGATATCGAAGCGGCGGCTTCTTGGGTATTATCCGCGCGGTTCTTTCCAAGGGTGGCGCGGCTGCTGCCGTCCCGCATTTGATACCTGACTGAACGAGGTCCAGCGATGAAACTGCTTGGCGGCTGTGTGTTGTTTCTCTGCCTTTGGGCCGGCATGTGCCGCGCCGCCGAAATCAATCTCGTCACGACCTCGTGCTCGAAGTACCAGAACGAGATCGTCGGGCCCGCCGCTCCGACTCCCACGCCGGATCCGATCAACATCGTCATGTGGTTGTTTGGATATTCCGTCGCGAAGTCCGGCTCGCACTACATGTACGGAGAGGCCTTGGCGGGATTCGGATTCGCCCTCGACGCGGAGTGCAAGAACAATCCTTCCGAGAGCCTGCTGGATGCGCTTGCCGTGGTGAAACCCAGCAGCAAGAATCCGATGGATCTGTCGTCGCTCGACTGTGCCACATTCTCCAAGCGCCACGTGGACCTCGCCGGCAAGGATGCCGAGGGCGCGAAAACCATCATGATGTGGTTGTTTGGTTTTGCAGTCGGCACTTCCGGCAGCCATCTTTACGATCCGGGCGCCTACGAGGCGTTTCCATCGGCGCTGCTGGCGGAATGCGCCAAGCGTCCGGAGCGCAGTCTGTTCGAGGCGCTGGGCACGGTGAAACTCCCGAAGGCCGGCAACTAGTCCGACGCCAGGCCCTCGATCCACGTGCGCTGCACGTAAAGATCATCGTCGAGCAGCGCCAGATTCGCGCGATATCCCGGGGCTATGCGTCCGAGCTCTTGCCCTAAGCCGAGAAATTCCGCCGGATATTCGCTGGCCATGCGTGCGGCTTCGGCAATGTCGAGATCCAGCAGCGAAACCGCGTTGCGTACGGCAGAGGCCATGTCGAGCGCAGTTCCCGCCAGGGTCCCGCTCTCATCGCTGCATATACCGCCTGCAACGCTGATCGTCTTGCCCTGCAGTACGAAGCTCGACAGGTCCGATCCCACCGGCGGCATGGCATCGGTGATCAGCATGAAGCGGTCATGGCGCTTGCAGCGCAGCGCCAGCTTGAGCATGACCGGATCCACATGATGACCGTCGACGATGATTCCGCACCAGGTACCGGTATCGTATAGCGCGGCACCGACGATTCCCGGCTGTCGGGGCTCGAGGCGCGCCATCGCATTGAACAGGTGCGTGAAGCCGCGCACGCCATGCGCGATCGCTGCGACGGTTTCCGCGTAGGTCGCATTGCTGTGCCCCGCCGATACCAACACGCCGCCCTTCGTCAGCGCGGCGATCATGTCCGTGGTGGTCATCTCCGGCGCCAAGGTCAGCAGTGTCCGCCCCGACTTGAGCCCGCACAGCAGCGATACCAAGCCGGTCTCGAGCAGGCGCAGATGTTTCTCGTCGTGCACGCCGCGGCGCGCCCAGTTGAGGAATGGCCCCTCGATGTGAATTCCGAGCACGCCGGGGACGCCGGAATCGAGCGCGCTCTGCACCGCCGCGATCGCCTGGGCAATCGTGTCCAGATCGTCGCTGATGAGGGTGGGCATGAATCCGGTGGTGCCGAAGCGGCGATGCGCGGCGCCGATCGCGCGTATCGAGGCGAGACTGGGGTCGTCGTTGAACAGCACGCCGCCGCCGCCGTTCACCTGCACATCGATGAATCCAGGCAACAACAGCCGCCCCTGAAGATCCACCACGACGGCGTCGCGGCAGCGCGCATCGTTAAGGTCAGTGACCGCTTCGATGCGCGTTCCCGAAATCAGCACCGCAGATCCTCTCACCAACCCGTCGCCGGTGAGAATCCGGCCGTTCACCAGCGCGCTGCGCACTACACGGTCTCCGTAATCTTGCGCAGGTGCGGCGGGCGGTCCGGATCGAGACCGCGGCGTGCCGCCAGCGCGTCGATCATTCGGTAAGCGCTCTGCACCAAGAGGATCGGTGACAGCTCGGGCACGGCGTCGATTGTCGGCAGCGCGGTCGCGCCCGCGGCGCGGGCGCCGGCGAGCAACACCGGGACGCCGCGTTGCGTAAGCTCCGCGGCAAGGGCGGCCACCCCCGCCTGCGAGGCATCGTTCTGCGCCAACAACAGCGCAGGAAATGCCGGCCCCAGCAACGTGTAGGGTCCATGGCGCAATTCGGCGCTGCTGAACGCCTCGGCATGCAGGCGGCAGGTCTCCTTGCACTTCAGGGCGATTTCCTGCGCGGCACCCAACCCCAGACCCCGGCCGATGACATACAAATTTCCCGAAGGCCCGAGCACGGGCAGCGCGCCCGACCAGTCGAGCGCCCAGCTTGCGTCCATCAACGAGGGCAGCGTCCGCAGTGCGGCGCCGAGCGCGGGGTCGCGGGTCCACGCCGCCACCAGGGCGGCCAGCGCGGCCAGCGTCGCGAGGAAGGATTTGGTGGCGGCGATGCTGGTTTCGGAACCTGCGCGCAATTCGATGACGAGATCCGCGGCGGCGATCAACGGCGCGCCGGGGCTGTTGCACAATGCGAGAATCGTGGCGCCGGAAACCTTTGCCGCGGCCACCGCCGCCAGCAAATCGGGACTGCGGCCCGACTGCGAGATGGCGATGAACAAACAGCCGCGAAGATCCTGAGTCACGCCATACACCGAGCTGATCGAGGGTGCCGCGGACGCGGTCAATACCCGCGTGCGTGTCTCGATCAGATACTTCGCATAGGTCGCGGCATGATCGGAACTGCCGCGCGCGCACGTGATCACCGCGCGCGGCGCGAGCCGGCGCACCTCGGCGCCAATGGCCGCGATCGCGGCTTCCTGCTCGAGCTGCGCCCTCACAGCGTCCGATGCGCCGGCGGCCTCCTCAAACATCATGCTCATGCAGAGAGTTCGGCGACGAAGTCGTAGGTGTCGCCGCGGTAGAAGGATTGCGAAAACTCGATCGCCCGACCGTCCGGCAATGATCCCAAGCGCTCGACCAGAAGCCCCGCATCGCCGGGCTTGGCCTTCAACAGTTCGGCTTGATCGCCGGTCAGGAGCACCGCGCGCAGGCGCTGCAGCGCGCGCACCGGGCGCTGACCGGTACGCTCCAATGCCTCGTAAAGCGAGGCGTCGACCGCTTCGAGCGACGGCAATGCGGTCGCGACCACCGTGGCGAATTCTAGCGCCATGGGCGCATCGTCGGCGTAGCGAATCCGATTGAAGCGAAATACCGGCGTGCCCGGACTCAGGCGCAGCGCCAGCGCTTCTTCGGGAGTCACGGTACCCGCGGCGCGCTTCAACCAAACGCTGTGCGGCGTGCGGCCGCGTGCGCGCATGTCCTCGGAGAACGAGGTGAGCATCGCGAAGTTCTTATCGACGCGCGCCGAGACGAAATTGCCCGACCCCTGGCGTCTTACCAACAATCCGTCGGACACGAGTCCGTCGAGGGCCTTTCTCACCGTGATGCGCGAGATTCCAAAATCCGCCGCCAGATCCCGCTCCGACGGCAGGGCGTCGTCGGGCCCCAAAACGCGGCTGTCGATGGCCTTGCGCAGCGCCCGCTGCAATTCCTGATACAGGGGCAGGTTGCCCTGTCCATCAAGCGGACCGACTATCTTCGCAAGTGATGCCATGGGTCGAACGTCAGATCCGTTGAACTGTGGACATTCAAAATAATACCAAACACATACCACTTGTAGAACAACAATTCCCTTGTTGTCTCATAACCCATTATATTTGATGGGAAAATAAAATCCCGGATGCAGGTATTACGTGGCACTAGCAGATATTCTAAATTGGTATTATATTGGGCCTTAATTGGTGTGGCATCAAACGACCACGCGGGATGCGGCAAATCTAAAACTGACCGGACAGGGGGCATTGATATGAATCGGACTGGGGATATCTATATGAATCGGATCGCGTTGGCGGTCAAGTCGGCATTGGGATTGGTGATCCTCGTGCCTCCCACCCTCGCCCTGGCTGACACTGCGGCGGACACCCCGCTCGAAGAGATCGTCGTCACCGGCATCCGCCAGTCGGTGGAGGAGTCGCTGAAATTGCAGCGCGCCTCGACCGACATCATCGACGTCATCACGGCCGAGGACATCGGCAAGATGCCCGACAAGAACGTGGCCGATTCGCTGGCGCGCGTGCCCGGCATCACCACCAGCTCGGCCGGCGCCAACGAAGGCGGCTTCGATGAAAACGACCGGGTCAGCATGCGCGGCACCAACCCCAGCCTCACGCAAACCCTGATCAATGGCCACAACATCGCGGCCGGAGACTGGTTCGTGCTCGACCAGGTTACGCAAGTCGGACGCAGCGTGAGCTACACGCTGCTGCCCTCCGAAATCGTCAGCCAGGTGGTGGTGCAAAAAAGTTCCAGCGCCTCGTTGGTCGAGGGCGGCGTCGCGGGCTCGGTGGACATCATCACCCGCAAGCCGCTCGACTTCTCGCAGCCGTTGACCATTTATGCGTCGGCGGGCGATGTCTATTCGACCCTGCCCTCGCGCGGCGCCGGGCAGTTCAGCGCGCTCGGCAACTGGAAGAACGACGCCAACAACTTCGGCATCATGGTGCAGCTGTTCTCGGAGGAACGCTACCTGCGGCGCGACGGTACCGAGGTGCTGGGCTACGACACAATTGCGCCGGGCAGCGCGGTCGCCACGTCGAATTCGAACCTCTCCGGCGTGCAGTATCCGGCCCTCATCGGCGCGGCGTACTTCACGCAAAAGCGCGAGCGCAACGGCGGCATGGCCGACATCGAGTTCAAGCCCATCGATTCACTCACCCTGGACCTGTCGGGATTTTCATCCAAGTTGACGGCGAGCAACTTCAACCGCAATTACCTGTTGTGGCCGACACACTTTCTCGCGTCGGGTGCAGGCCAGGCGCCGCTGCCCGGCTACACAATTTCCGAGAACACCCTGACGTCGGCAACCTTCGCGCCGGTGGCCGGCACCGCCTATGGCGTCTATGACCAGATATCCCGGCCGGATGAAGTCGCCACCGCCAATTTCGTCAATCTGGATTCCAAATGGGATGCCAGCGATAGGCTCTCGTTCTTCGGCCAGGTGGGCTACTCGTGGGGCGACGGCAAGACGCCCTACCAGAATGTCTCCGAAACCAATCCCGGCATCGGCAACGGCGCCGCGTGGACGTTGCAGGGCCTCGGCACGGGACCTGGTTACAATCTTGGCGCGACCAATAACACGACACCGGCCCCGGGCGGCGTCCCGGTGGCATTCGGCTGGATCTTCGGTGACCAGAACGTCGATGTGCAGGACACCGAGGCATACGGAAAGATCGACGGCGCTTTCAAGATCGACAACGATTTCTGGAAGGACCTGAAATTCGGCGTGCGCTACGAGCACCACGGCCGCGTCTCGGCGAACGTGATCGGTCAGGGGCCGACGGCCGCCGGCCAAAACCCCGCCAACTACCCGGTGGGCTTCTCGAACTACCCCTCGAACTTCAACACTTTCGGCGGCGGCATGCCGACCGGCATCTGGTATTGGACTCCGGAGCAACTCGCGGCCTACAACAGCCCCGCCAACGTCAATCGCAATCCGGCGACGCGCACCGATTGGAACTCCATGTTCGAGGTGCACGAGATCGACACCGCCGCGTACGTGCAGGCCGATTTCAAGGGCGACAACTGGGCGGCGAACGTCGGCGTGCGTTTCGTCAAGACGGTCGAGGACGTCGTGACCTACGCGGGCGTGAGCCCGCTCACTCCCGGCTCGCGCTACTCGGATTTTGGCACCTACATCGGCGTGCCCACCAACAACACTTACAACGACGTGCTGCCGAGCGCCAATCTGAAAATCGATCTGACCCATGATCTGGTGGCGCGATTTGCGGCCTCCGAGACCATGACCCGCGCCGACTACTCGTCACTGGCGGGCTTCGTGAGCCTGACGCCGCCAGGGGCGGTCAACGAGGTCGGAACGGGTTCCGGCGGCAATCCGGATTTGAAACCGATTCTGTCCACCAATCTCGATGCGGGACTCGACTGGTACTTCGCGCCGAAGTCGCTGCTGTCGGCGACCGCTTTCTTCATGGACTTGCGCAACTACGTTGCGTACGGATCGGTCACGAGGAACTACTTCACCTACAGCACGGTGTTCCCCAATGGCGCCTATCTACCCTACTTGTTGACCGTACCGATCAATGCGCAGGGCCGGGTCTACGGCAGCGAGTTCGCCTACCAACAGGCGTTCACCGAGAACATCGGCTTCATCGGCAATTACACCTACGCCGACGGCAAGCAGACCTCGAACGTCACCATCAACGGCGACGATCGGCTGGTGGGCACCTCGAAGAACACGTACAACCTGCAAGCCTACTACGAGAACAAGCACTTCAGCGGGCGCGTCGCCTACACCTACCGCTCGTCGTTCTACAGCGGTCTCGATCGCAATACGGCGTTCACGCAGTACAACATCGGTAGCTTGTCGGCGTCGCTCAATTACATCATCACCGATAACTTCTCGGTGTCGCTGGAAGGCCAGAACCTCAACAACCCGACGCTCAAGTACTACGCCTTGAACCAGCAACAACCGCGCGCGTTCTATGTGAACGGCACGCAGTACTACCTGAGCGTTCGCTTCAAGATGTAAAGCGCGAATCGGCCGCCGCGCGTGGCAATGGGGTAGAGTGTTGAACGTGCGGTATGGGGCGATGACAGTGACAAAACCCAGGGCGGCGTATGCCGCCCTGGTCCTTATCCTGGCGCTGCATGCGCCGGCGCACGGCGGCATCATTCCCCTTCCCGCCAAGATCGTGCCGGGCGATGGTTCCTTCGAGATCGACTCTGCGACCGCAGTCAAGGTGCCCCACGGCGACGCCCAGGCCGAAAACGCCGCCGCCTACCTGGTCGAATTGTGGCAGCGCTCCAATGCGCTGATGTTGCCGGTGTCGGCAGCCGCAGCGGCTCCCGCCGCCGCAACTGAATCGACGATAGTGTTCCGGCGCGGGCAGGGATTCGGGCTCGAGGAGTACAGGCTGGAGGTGCGGCCGCATCGCATCACGGTATCGGCAACCACCGACGCCGGCCTTTTTTACGGCGCCGTGAGCCTGTGGCAGCTGCTGCCGCCCGAACCCGGAGCGCGCCGCATTCCCGCGCAAACCATCGTCGATGCACCGCGCTACGCCTGGCGCGGACTCATGCTGGATTCCGCGCGGCATTTTCAATCGCCGGCGTTCATCCACTCCATGATCGACTGGATGGCGTGGCACAAGTTGAACGTGCTGCACTGGCATTTGACCGATGATCAGGGTTGGCGCATTCAGATCAAAAAATATCCGCTGCTGACATCGATAGGCGCGTGGCGGTCGGACTATGGCGGCTTCTACACCCAGGACGAGGTGCGCGACATCGTCGCGCACGCCGCCAGGCGTCATGTGCAGGTGGTTCCCGAAATCGAAATGCCGGGACATGCGCAAGCCGCAATTGCCGCGTACCCCGCGCTGGGTTCGGGCGACCGGCCGCTCAAGGTGTCGTCGAACTGGGGGGTGCATACGCATCTGTTCAACCTGGAGCCGCAAACCTTCAGGTTTCTCGAGGATGTGCTCGACGAAGTCATGCAGATGTTCCCCTCGCGTTTTGTGCACGTCGGCGGCGACGAGGCGGTCAAGGACGAATGGAATGCATCTGCTCAAGTTCAGGCGCGCACCCATGAACTCGGCATCAAAAACGCCGCGGCGCTGCAGTCGTATTTCACTCAAAGAATCGGCCGCTACCTTACCAAGCATGGCCGGCGGCTGGTGGGTTGGGACGAGATTTTGAGCCCGGGCCTGCCAAGGGATGCCGTCGTCATGTCGTGGCGCGGAGTTGCCGGCGCCCACGAGGCGGCGCTGGCCGGCAATGACACCGTTCTCAGCCCGCAGCCGACGCTGTATTTCGACCGTCGGCAAAGCACCCTCGCCGATGAGCCGCCGGGGCGGCTCGAAGTCGCATCGCTCGAAGATGTGTATCGCTTCGATCTCAATGACCTCACGTTAAACGCGGCACAGCGGCGGCATGTGCTCGGTGTGCAGGCCAATATCTGGACCGAGCACATTGCAACGGACCAGCGCGTCGAATGGATGGCGCTCCCGCGCGCGGCGGCACTCGCTGAAGTCGGCTGGTCGCAGCAACGTCGCTGGCCGGACTTTGTCGCCCGGCTGGTGCCGATGTTCGCGCGCTATCGCGCGTTTGGGCTCTCCTACGCCGACAGCATCTTCGGCATCGACGCAGAACTTGAGCGCACTTCGGCCGGCATCACGCTTGCGCTGTCGAATCAAGCAGAGCTCAAGGATGCCGGACTTGGGGCGATACGCTATACGCTCGACCGCAGCGAGCCCACGGCAAGTTCCACCTTATACACAGCGCCGCTCACGTTGGCCTCAGGCACGGAGATTCGCGCGGCCACCTTCGTCGGCGCGCAGCAGGTCTCGCGCACCTTGCAGAAACATCTCGACGCCGGCACCGGACGGCTGCGCGACAGCCACGATCTCGATCTCTGCAGCAATCGGATTGGACTTCTTCTGGAACCCGCCGGCGCGCCAGCGAGTGCCGGTGCGCCGCTTGCGGTCGACATCATGAACCCGTGCTGGATTGATCGCGGCATCGATCTTATGAGCGGGCCTCGCATCATGGTCTCGGTCGCTCCGCTGCCCTTCAACTACGAACTCGGCGCCGATGCCGCGGCCATCCCGGTGGGAAATACGCGAACGCCCGAAGGTGAACTTGAAATCCATGCCGACAGCTGCGATGCGCCGGCGATTGCCACGCTGCCCCTGGCGCCGGCGGCCGCGAGCAACGCGCTGACGACTCTGCCGGCGCAGCGCCTGCCGCCGCTCCCAGGCCGGCACGACCTCTGCCTGCGATTCGCGCGCCCGCGCCTCGATCCCATGTGGGCGCTCAATTGGATCGAGATCGGGGAATAGCTTGTCCACTCTGAAGATCATGGCGCCGCTGACCGGTTGGTGTGCGCGTCTCGACGAGGTACCCGATCAAGTATTTGCGGGGCGCATGCTCGGAGACGGCCTCGCCATTGATCCCACGACCGGTATCGTGGTCGCGCCCTGCTCGGGGCAGGTCGTAACACTGCCGGCCAGCGGACATGCGGTATCGATACGCACGGCGCAGGGCATCGATGTATTGATTCACATCGGCATCGACACGGTCGAGCTGCACGGGCGCGGATTCGAGCCGCGTGTGCAGCCGGGCGCCATGGTGCGCGCCGGCGATGAACTCATTCGATTCGACCTCGATGTCGTGGCGCGGGGCGCCAAGAGTCTGATGACGCCCATCGTCATCGCACCCGTGGACGGCGTGACCATCAGCCAGCGCCGCGCCGCGGGACCGGTAGCCGCGGGTGAGCTGCTGTTCGAGATCGGCCCGCTCCCGGAGCATGCGGATAGCCTGTCCCGCTCGCCCGCGCCATCGGACGCGCAACCCATGTTCAGTGAAACCGTCTCAATCTCGTTGCGGCAGGGACTGCACGCGCGGCCGGCCGCACTATTGGCAAATCGCGCCAGACTGTTCGCGGCGCAGGTTTCCCTTGATGCGCATGGCCGCAGCGCCAATGCACGCAGCGTCGTGGCAATCATGGCCCTCGGCGTGCGCCACGGCGATGCTGTGACCATAAAGGCGACCGGCGCCGATGCGCCGCAGGCCGTTGCTGGCGTGCTGGCCGGAATCGAGGAAGCGATGGCCATGGATGCGGCGGCGGGTCATGGCGCTGCGCAGCCGGCTCCGGGCGCAGCAGCGCCGGCGCTGAGCACTCATGCGGGTGTACTCAATGGCATCAAGGCCGTCGGCGGATTCGAGGTGGGAAGGGCGACCCGGATCGAACGCCGCCAGATCGACGTGGTCGAGCACGGCGCAAATTCCGCCGAGGAGGTCGCCGAACTCGATCGCGCGCTGGCCAACGTTCGCTTGCGGCTGCAGCGCGTGGCCGCCACGGGCGGGGCAACGCGCCGCGAAATCATCGAAGCGCATCTCGAATTCCTGCGCGACTCCACGCTTCAGGACGCCGCGCATGAACTCATTGCCGCGGGTAAAAGCGCCGCTTTTGCCTGGCGCAGCGCCGTGCGGCAATCGATCGCGGCGCTCGAGGCGCTTGACGATGTACGCATGCGGGAGCGCGCCGACGATCTGCTCGACGTCGAAGCGCACGTGCTGTTGGCGCTGGCCGGCGAGGCGCGGCCATTGATCATGCCGTTGCCGGAGCAGGCGATACTGATCGCCGATGATCTGCTGCCGTCGGAGATCACCGCGCTCGATCGCCAGCGGCTCGCCGCCATCTGCCTCAGCGCCGGCGGCACGACCTCGCATGTGGCCATTCTGGCTGCGGCGATGGAAGTTCCCATGCTGATCGGCCTCGGCGCCGGACTGCGGGAGATCGCCGACGGCTCGACTTTGATCGTCGATGCCGACGCCGGCCTGCTGCACATCAAGCCCGGGCCCCAGGAAATCGAGCAGGCGCGCGCCACGGTTGAATCGCGCCGCCTGGCGCGGATCGCGCTGCGCGCCGCTGCGCGGACCGAGTGCCGCGCGCTCGACGGCGTTCGCGTCGAGGTGTTCGCCAATCTGGGCAACAGTGCCGACGCGGCAGCCGCCGCGCTGAACGGCGCCGAAGGTTGTGGGTTGCTGCGAACCGAATTCCTGTTCTTAGGCCGCGAGACCGCGCCCGCCGAGGACGAACAGCTCGCCGCGTACCAAGGCATCGCGAATGCGCTCGGCGATGTACCGGTGATCTTGAGGCTGATGGACGTCGGCGGCGACAAACCCCTGCGCTACCTGCCGCTGCCGCACGAGGAGAACCCGGCGCTCGGCATGCGCGGCGTGCGCACCGCCTTGTCGCGTCCCGACTTGCTGCGCACCCAGCTGCGCGCGGCGCTGCGCGTCGTTCCATTCGGCAAGGTGCGGCTGCTGATACCCATGATCACGGACGCCGCGGAAATCCGCGCCGTGCGCGGCATCGTCGATGAGATCACGCGCGAACTTCAGCGGCAGGGCCGCATCGAACTGGGTGCTATGATCGAGACGCCGGCAGCCGCACTGACGGCGGCGCTCATCGGCCGCGAAGTCGATTTCTTGTCGATCGGCAGCAACGATCTGACCCAGTACACGCTGGCGATGGATCGCGGCCATGCGGAGCTTGCGCGCCGTACCGATGCGCTGCATCCCGCGGTGCTCAAGCTCATCGCGTCGGCCGCGAGTGCCGGGGTCGCGGCAGGAAAGCTGGTTGCGGTGTGCGGCGGAGTGGCCGCCGACGCGCAGGCGGTGCCGATTCTGCTGGGCCTGGGGGTGCGCGAATTGTCGGTGATACCGTCGGCCATCCCTGCGCTCAAGCGTCAAATCCGCGGCTTGCGGATTCCCGAGTGCCGCGAACTCGCGATGCGCTGCCTCGATCTCGCCTCTGCAGGCGAGGTGCGCGCCCTGGTCGAGAAGACGATCGCCAATGTGGGAGAACCGACATGAAACTACGGTTTGCAGGCCTGCAACAACTGGGACGCGCGCTGATGCTGCCCATCGCCGTGCTGCCCATTGCGGGTCTCCTGTTGCGCGTGGGCCAACCCGACTTGTTGAACTGGGCGGCAATGGCCGCCGCCGGAGATGCGATCTTCTCGAACCTCGGGCTGTTGTTTGCGGTGGGCGTGGGCGTTGGTCTCGCGCGCGAGAACCACGGGGCCGCAGGTCTCGCCGCCGTGGTCGGCTACCTGGTCACCATTCGCGCGGTCGAAACCATGCTGCACGCGGCCCCGGGCTCCCTCGCCAAGCTCAGCATTCCGGTGGGATTGCTGTCGGGCGTCATCGCGGGTGTCGCTTACAACCGCTACAGCAACATCACATTGCCGAGCTACCTGAGTTTTTTCGGCGGCCGGCGCTTCGTGCCGATCGTCAGTGGAGTTGCGGGATTGCTGCTGGCGGCGCTGGTGGGCTATGCCTGGCCATACCTGGAACGCGGCATGGACGCCACCAGTCAAGCCATCCTGGGCGCGGGTTCGCTCGGCCTGTTCGCCTATGGCGTCTTGAATCGCATTTTGATCGTGACCGGACTGCATCACATTCTCAATAATTTCGCCTGGTTCATTCTTGGGGATTACCATGGAGCCACCGGCGATTTGAAGCGCTTCTTCGCCGGCGATCCGACCGCGGGGGCATTCATGTCGGGTTTCTTTCCCGTGATGATGTTCGGCCTGCCGGGGGCCTGTCTCGCCATGTACCACACGGCAGAACCCAAGCGCCGTGCGGGCGTCGCAGGCCTGCTTCTGTCCCTGGGGCTGACCTCATTCCTGACCGGAGTCACCGAGCCGGTTGAATTCACCTTCATGTTTCTTGCCCCGGTGCTGTATGCACTGCATGCCATCGCGACCGGGCTGTCCATGGTGGTCATGCATCTCTTCGGTGTGCGTCTCGGCTTCAGTTTTTCGGCGGGGCTATTCGACTACATTCTGAATTTCAGCCGCGCGCAACGCCCGCTGCTGCTGCTGCCGATCGGCGCGGTGTACTTCGGGCTGTACTACACGGTGTTTCGTGTGTGCATCGTACGCTGGAACCTGGCGACGCCGGGACGCGATGCGGAGGATGCGGATGCGGCGCCGGCCGTCCCCATGGCCGCGGCCACCCGCGCCAGGGCCTTCGTGATGGCGCTCGGCGGCGCCGGCAATCTTACGGAAGTCGCGGCATGCACCACGCGCCTGCGTCTGGTGTTGAGCGACAACGCCGCGATCGACGAGGGCGCGCTCAAGCGCTTGGGCGCGCGCGGCATTCTGCGCTCGGCCACGCAGGGCCTGCAGGTGGTGCTCGGCCCCATCGCAGACCAGGTCGCCGGGGAAATCCGCGAAGCGCTGCGCGCGGATGTTCCGGCCGCCGCTCCGCCGGCGCCGAGCATCGCCGCTGCGTCTCGCGATGCGTCTCGCGATGCATCGCAAATACTGGCCGCGCTGGGCGGCCGCAACAATGTGCTCGAGGTCGAAGCGCTGGCTGGGCGTCTGCTGGTCCGCACCGGCCGGCCCGAGATCATCGACGAGCGCGCCCTCGCAACGCTCGGCGTGCGCGGCATCGCCCGCAGCAGCGGCGCCTCGATCCAACTGCTGGTTCCGGGCAGCGCCCTGGAATGGCTGCAACCGCTGCGTCAATTGTTGGCCGCCGCTTGAGGGACACCATGAGCGATACCGATACAGCTGCCGATACCGCTACCGCCACCGTCTACAACCGTACGGCCGCGGAATCGGCGCGCGCGCCGGCGCGGACCTCTGCCTTGCCGACCGCGATACGCCGCATCGTCGTGGTGGGCGGCGGCTCGGCGGGCTGGATGACAGCACTGATTCTTGCGCGTTCGCTCATCGAGCAAGGCGTCGAGATCACTGTGGTCGAATCCCCCACGGTAGGCATCATCGGCGTCGGCGAGGGATCGACTCCGTGGCTGCGCGGATTCTTCGATAGCTTGGGGATCGAGGAATCAGAATGGATGCCCGAATGCCATGCCACCTACAAATGCGGCATCACATTCGACGGTTGGTCGACGAAGCCCGGATTCGAAAGCTACTTTCATCCGTTTGCCTCCATGCTCGACAACCTGACCATGACGCAATTCGTCCACAATGTCGACGCGCGCGTCAACGGCGCCGATGTGTGCGCGCATCCGGACCGCTTCTTCATCGCGACGCGCCTTGCGAGAAGGAATCTTGCACCCAAACCGGCGGAACATTTCCCGTTCGACATCTGGCATGGCTATCACTTCGATGCCGTCCTGCTGGGGCAGTTCCTGCACAAGAAGGCCTTGCAGCGCGGCGTGCGTTACCAGCCCGCGCATGTAACGCACGCCAATCTCGATGCGCATGGCAACATCGCATCGATAAGCACCCAAGAAGGTGAGCAGATTTCCGCGGACATATTCGTCGACTGCACCGGCTTTGCAGGTTTGTTGATCAACCAGGCCTTGAAGACTCCATTCGTCAGTTTTGCAGAGAATTTGTTCAACGACGCCGCGGTCGCGATGCCGACACCGATCGGCGAGGCAGTGCCGTCGGAGACCGTGTCCACCGCCATGAAGCATGGTTGGGCCTGGAGGATTCCGCTGACCCAGCGCTTCGGCAATGGCTACGTCTACAGCTCGCAATTCTGTACGGCGGATCAGGCGGAGTACGAGCTGCGCGAGCGCTTGGGATTGCTCGATTCGGACACTGCGGCGCGGCACCTGAAGATGAAGATCGGACGCGTGACCAAGCACTGGAACAAAAACTGCCTCGCGGTGGGACTGTCGCAGGGATTCATAGAACCCCTGGAAGCGACCGCGCTGCTCTTCATCCAGCAGACCGCGGCGGCGTTCACCGAGGCCCTGCTGCAAGGAG
>DATMRC010000001.1:0-32031 GCA_035567075.1 Steroidobacteraceae bacterium | reverse complement strand
ACCCTTGAGGGCGTAGAACTCCGCGGCGTAGGTTTCGAAGCGGCCGGCGACGATCGCCGCCCGGATCTCCTGCATCAGGCGCTGATAGAAGTAGAGGTTGTGGATGGTGTTCAAATGCGCGCCGAGAATCTCGCCGCATTTGTCGAGGTGCCGCAGGTAGCTGCGACTGTAGTGCTGGCAGGTGTAGCAGCCGCAGCCCGCTTCGATCGGGCCGGTATCACTCTGGTGCGCGGAATTGCGGATGTTGAGAACGCCGGAGCGGGTGAATAGATGCGCGTTTCGCGCATGCCGGGTCGGCATCACGCAATCGAACATGTCGATGCCGCGCCGCACCGCTTCGATGATGTCCTCGGGCCGTCCCACCCCCATGAGATAGCGCGGTTTGCGGGCCGGCATCTGCGGCACCAACCCCTCGAGCACCTTGGTGCGCTCCGGCGCAGGCTCCCCGACCGCCAAGCCGCCGATGGCAAGCCCCTCAAATCCGATCTCTTCGAGAGCGGCCAAGGACTTAAGGCGCAGATTCAAGTGGATCCCGCCTTGCACGATGCCGAACAGCGTTCCCGGCGGCTCGCTGCCGTAATATTCGCGAAAGCCGCGCAGCGCCCAACGCATCGATAATTCCATGGAGGCACGCGCTTCGGCTTCGGTGGCCGGATACGGCGTGCATTCGTCGAAACTCATGGCCACATCGGAGCCCAGCGCGCGCTGAATGCGCATGGATTCCTCGGGCGACAGGAACACCTGCGCGCCGTCGACCGGCGAGCGAAAGTGCGCGCCTTCCTCGGTGATCTTGCGCATCTCCGCCAGACTCCACACCTGGAAGCCGCCGGAGTCGGTGAGGATCGGCCTCCGCCAATGCATGAACCGGTGCAGCCCCCGATGGGCTTCGATGACTTCAAGTCCGGGCCGCAGGTAAAGATGAAAGGTGTTGCCGAGAACGATCTCGACGCCGATGGCTTCGAGATCCTCCGGCGTCATCGCCTTGACTGTGCCGTAGGTGCCCACGGGCATGAACGCCGGCGTCTCGACCGGCCCGCGCGCAAAGTCGAGACGGCCGCGCCGTGCCGCGCCGTCCTGCGCCAGCACGTTGAAACGCATCACCTGCGCACTCTAGCTGATGCGGCAGGGGTGAGGAACATGGCGTCACCGTAGCTGAAAAATCGATAACGTGCCTGCACCGCGTGCGCATAAGCGGACAGCAGCGCTTCCCTGCCGACGAAGGCCGCGCACAGCATCAGCAGCGTCGACTCCGGCAGATGAAAATTGGTGAGCATGGCATCCACAACGCGAAATGCATGGCCTGGTTTGATGAAAATCCGCGTGCTGCCGCGGTAGGGCTTGAGCGGTTGCGCTGCGGCCGCTGCCGTTTCCAGGCTCCTTACCACCGTGGTGCCCACGGCAATCACGCGCCCGCCGGCGGCGCGCACTTCGTTGATCGCGGCGCACGCGGCCTCGGGCACCTCGAGGTACTCTTCGTGCATCTGATGGCTGTCGATGTCGTCGGCGCGCACCGGCGCAAATGTACCGGCGCCGACGTGCAGGGTGATGAAGGCGAGCCGCACCCGTCTTGATTCGAGCGCGGCAAAAATTGCGGCGTCGAAGTGCAGGCCGGCCGTCGGCGCAGCGATCGCGCCGGCGATGCGCGCATATACGGTCTGATAGCGCTCGCGGTCCGCCAGTTCGGCGCTGCGGTCGATATAGGGAGGCAGCGGAATCTCGCCGTAGCGCTCGAAAAACCCGAGCACTTCGCAGGAAAACTCCAGGCGAAATAACTCGCCGTCTCTCCCCAGCATGCGCGCGCTCTGACCCGCCGCGAGCCGGATCGCCGCGCCCACCTTGAGACCCTTGCTGGCGCGCACATGGGCCAGCGCGGTGGTTGCCGTCAGTGCGCGCTCGAGAAGAATTTCGGCGCGCCCGCCGCTTTCCTTCGTGCCGAAGAGTCGCGCCGGAATCACGCGAGTGTCGTTGAATACCAGCAGATCATTAGGGCCAAGCAGCGACGGGAAATCGCGAAACCAGCGGTCGCGGCACGATCCCGAGGCGCCGTCGAGAGTCAACAGTCGAGACGCGGAACGCTCCGCCGCGGGCCGCTGCGCAATGAGTTCTTTGGGTAGATCGAAGTGAAAATCCGTGCGCTGCATTTGCCTAAGCATTCTACCAAGCGCGCCGATCGCATATACTGCCCGGCCTGGCACGCCCGGATGGCGGAACTGGTAGACGCGCCGGACTCAAAATCCGGTGGTGGTGACACCGTGTGGGTTCGATTCCCTCTCCGGGCACCAGATTTTTTTTGGGACCACTTTTGAATTTTTGCAGCAACTGCGGCTCACCTGTCGAATCCAAGATCCCCGCCGGGGATCATCTGCCGCGTTTTGTATGCCCCAGCTGCCACATGGTGCACTACAAGAATCCGCTGCTGGTGCTGGGCTGCGTCCCGGAATGGCAAAACAAGATCCTGTTGTGCCGGCGCGCGATCGAGCCGCGCCGGGGGTTCTGGACGGTACCGGCCGGATTCATGGAAAACGGCGAAACCATGCAGCAAGCAGCGGCGCGCGAATGCCGGGAAGAGGCCACGGCCGAGGTTGAGGTCGGCTCACTGCTGGCGGTTGTGAACGTGACGCGCGCCCATCAAGTGCATGTGATGTTTCGCGCCAAACTGCTGGAGCCGAAGTTCGCGCCGGGGCCGGAGAGTCTGGAGGTCGGCCTGTACGATGAAACCGAGGTTCCGTGGGCCGATTTGGCATTCGCAAGCGGCGAATATGCGCTGCGGCAATACTACGCGGATCGCAGCGCCGGGCGCGAGGACCATCATTTCACCGAGCTCAAAAGTCGATCTAAACCTTGAGATGGTCTGGCAGAATAGCGGTGTCGTTCAACTGTGCTTAAGAAGGGTAAGTCATGACGTTTGTGGTCACCGAGAGCTGCATCAAGTGCAAATACATGGACTGCGTCGAGGTGTGCCCCGTCGACTGTTTCCACGAGGGTCCGAATTTTCTCGTGATCGATCCCGATGAGTGCATCGATTGCACCCTGTGTGAGCCGGAATGTCCGGTCGAGGCCATTTACTCCGAGGAGGAGATTCCCACCGGCCAGGAGGAATTCAGGCAACTGAACGCCGAGCTCGCGAAGAAGTGGCCGGTGATCAGCGAGAAGAAGGAGGCGCCCGCGGACGCCAAGCAATGGGACGCCGTGAAGGACAAATTGAAGCTGCTGGAGCGATAGCGCCGCTGCCTGCTCCGTTTAAGGAGATGCGTTGTGCCGAATTCCTTTCGTGCCTCGCGAGATGTCATCATTCGAACCGAAAGCTTCGACGAAGCCGCGCGATTTTACGAATCCGTTCCCGGTTTGAAAAAATTTCTTGACGGCGAATCAATGGCCGGCTTCGAGACCGGCGCGTTTCGTTTGTTTGTCGAGCGCGGCCCCGCGCATGGGCCGGTGTTCGACTTTCTGGTGTCTGACCTGCAAGCCGCCAAAGCGGCGCTGTTGGCGGCCGGCTGCGCCGTGATCGAGGAGGACCCGGCGCTACCGCGCTGCTATATCCGCGATCCTTACGGTCTCACGTTCAATATCGAACAGAGCGATAAATAAATGTGGGCGGTCAATCCGCCAAAGGCGCTCAGCGCTTCGCCAGCTGCGCCATCTGCATCTCCTTGAGCTGCTGCACGAGTTCCTGCGGCGGAATGTAACCGTTGATGTAGTCGCCGTACTCGCTGAACATGGCCGGCGTGCCGCGAACTCCGAGGCTCTCGCCCAACTCGTATTCGCGTGCCACCGGTGTCGGCGTGCATGTCTTGTTCATATCCAACGGCGCACCGGTTTTTGCGCGCGTCAGCGCTTCGTTGCGGTTCGCCGAGCACCAGACCACCTCGGCTTTGCGCCAGCTCTCGGTCCCGGGTCCGGAGCGCGGGAAAAACATATAGCGCACGCGGACCCCGAGGCGGTTGAGCTCGGCAATCTGGCTGTGCAGTCTTCTGCAATACTGGCAGTCGACGTCGGTAAACACGGTCAGCGTGTACTTCGGGTTCGCGGGCGAGAAGATCACCATTTGCGATTCCGGAACTGCGTTGATCAGTGCGACGCGCGCATGCGTGCGCAGCTCTTCGGTGAGATTCACCCGCGACTTCATGTCATAGAGATTGCCGTCGATGAAGTATTTGCCGTCCGCGGTCATGTAGCTGACCTCGGCGCCCTGGGTGAATTCATAGATGCCCGGAATTGGCGAAGGCCGCAGGTCGTCGAGTTTTGAGCCGGCCGGCAACAGCTTGAGCAGGGCCGCGCGCGGATCGGCGGGCGGCTGCTCGGCGTGCGGCTGCTCTGCGGGCGCCGCGCGCAGGTTCAATGCTGCGCCGGACAGGATCAGCGTCAATAGGGCTAGGATTCGCGGCACGTGAAGCTCCATCGGGTGTGACTGATTCGACCTCTCGAGAGCCAAGAGGTTCACGCGATTCTAGCAGGGGCCGCCCCGCTAAGCAGGGCGTTCAGCCCCGCGGATGATGCGCGCCGTGCAGGTCCTTCAGGCGTTCGCGGGCGACATGCGTGTAGATCTGCGTGGTCGACAGATCGCTGTGCCCCAACAGCATTTGCACCACGCGCAGATCCGCGCCGTGATTCAGCAGATGCGTGGCAAAGGCGTGCCGCAGGGTATGGGGCGACAGCTCTTTCTCGACGCCGGCTTTCTTGGAATAGCGCTTGATGATGTGCCAGAACGCCTGGCGCGTCATGCGGTCGCCGCGGCGCGTTGGGAACAAATAATCGGTCTGCCGCTCCAACAGTATTTCGACTCTCGGGCCCTGCATGAATTGTTGCAGCCACTTCACGGCTTCTTCGCCCAAGGGGATCAAGCGTTCGCGATTGCCCTTGCCGACGACACGCATCACGCCTTGATTCAGATTGACCTGGTTGTGCTTCAGGCTCACGAGTTCGGACACCCGCAGGCCGGTCGCGTAAAGGACCTCGAGCATGGTGCGATCGCGGTGACCCAGCGGCTCGGACACCGTCGGCGCCTCCAGCAGGGAATCCACTTCGGCTTCAGTCAGCGATTTCGGAAGAGACCGGCCGATTTTCGGCATGGCGATTTGCGCGGTGGGGTCCTGCGTGATCAAACCCTCGCGCATCATGAAACGGAAGAAGCGGCGGAAACTCGACAACTGCCTCGCGGTCGATCTGGGCCGCGAGCCGCCTTCCACGCGAGCGGCAATGAAGCCGAGCAATTCAATGCGCGTGGCCTTCAACAGCGCACTGTCGCGCTCCTCCAGCCAGCGTGCCAAAGCGGTCAGATCGGCCCGGTAGGCCGCCAAGGTGTTCGCCGACAAACCGCGTTCCATCCAAACGGCGTCGAGGAAGCGCTGCAAGGCGGGGTCCGCCGCTTCGCGAGGTACCGCCGTCCCTGAGGTGCGTGTATAAACCGTCCGCTTAAGAGCCGTCACCATAATTTCTCGCGAAGGGTTGAGCACGAAATAGTGCCATCCGCGCTATCGGATCCCAGTATGCGAGGGGTGCTGGGAGGTCGGCGTGACCAGAATCACAGTACAGTTAAGTATTAACATAAGGAGAACCAGATCACAGAAGCGAGGCATTCCAAACCGTACGCCATCGTACATTTGTCCTACGTCGTCTACTGTCTGGTGTCTTTCACGGCGCTGGGTTTGGCCGTGCTGGGCATCAATTTGTTCCTGCCGAAGGTGCGGCAACGCCGGGCGGTGGCCGGTGGCCTGGCGCGCGCCTTCATGCGGGTGGCCGGTATTCCTTTTACAGTCAAGGGATTGGAGCGCCTGCCACAAACACCCTGCGTGGTGGTGGCCAACCATGCCAGTTACATCGACGCCATCGTCATCGTCGCGGCCTTGCCGCCCGATTTTGCCTTCGTCATCAAGAAGGAAACGGAGCGTGTTCCGCTGGTAGGGCTCTTGTTGCGGGGCCTCGGTTCGCAGTTCGTCGAGCGCTTCGACCGGCACAAGGGGGCGATCGATGCGCGCCGGGTGCTGCGGGTAGCTGCCGCAGGCCAGTCGCTGATGTTCTTCCCGGAAGGCACCTTCGACGAAAAGCGCCAGATTGGAAGGTTCTTGAACGGCGCGTTCGCCACCGCCGCGCGCTCGAAGATGCCTGTGGTCGCTGTGGCCATTCGCGGCACCCGCGATGTACTGCCTCCCGGCTCAATGGTGTTGCACCGCGGGCCGATTTGCGTGGAAATTCTTGACGTTATGGCCGCGGATGTGGCCAGGCAGCGCAGCCGCGAGCTCATCGCCAGCGCCGTAGGAGACCCGCTGGCGCCGTAACCTTCTTAGGCTGCGGCTATAATGTGAGGCACATCACAGGGAATGCATCTTATGAAATCCGATCCTGTCGTCATATTGAGCGCGCGTCGCACCCCGGTCGGTGCCTTCCAAGGCGTATTCGCCAGCGTTGCTGCTCCGCAGTTGGGGGCCGTCGCCATCAAGGCGGCGTTGAGCGGTTCCGGCTTGGCCGCTTCGGAGGTCAGCGAAGTCATCATGGGCTGCGTGTTGTCTGCGGGCATCGGCCAGGCGCCCGCGCGCCAGGCAGCCCTGGCCGCCGGCCTGCCGACCAGCACGCCGGCCACGACGGTCAACAAAATGTGCGGCTCCGCGATGCGGGCCGTGATGTTGGGTGCCGACCAGATCCTTGCCGGCACCGCGCGGGTGATCGTGGCGGGGGGCCTCGAGTCGATGACCAATGCTCCTTATCTTCTTCCCAAGGCGCGTGCCGGCTATCGCATGGGCAATCAAGAAGTATTGGATCACATGTTCTTCGATGGATTGCAAAGCCCCTGGGATGGACAGCTCATGGGTTGTTTCGCCGAAGCAACGTCCGAGAAATACGGGTTTACCCGCCAAGCCCAGGATGAATTTGCCGCCGAGTCCGTGCGCAGGGCGCTGGCGGCGGTCAATGACGGGGCCTTCGCCTCGGAAGTCGCGCCGGTGTCGACCAAGACGCGCAAGGGGGAAGTTCTGGTCGACAAGGACGAAACACCGTTCACCCTCGACATTGCCAAGATCCCAACCCTCAAGCCGGCGTTCAAAAAGGACGGCACAGTGACCGCCGCCAGTTCATCGGGAATCTCGGATGGCGCCGCCGCGCTGGTGCTGGCGCGCGAGTCGTTCGCGGCATCGAAGGGTCTGAAGCCACTGGCGCGGATCTTGGGCTACACAAGTTATGCGCGTGAGCCCGAGTGGTTCACGGTGGCGCCGGTCGGTGCGATGCAGAAATTGTTGTCGCAGCTGGAGTGGCGGGCCAATGATGTGGATCTATATGAGATCAATGAAGCATTTGCCGCGGTGACCATGGCCGCAATGAAGGATTTATCGCTTGATCATGCGAAGGTGAACGTCAACGGCGGCGCCTGCGCATTGGGGCATCCGATCGGCGCCACCGGCGCGCGCATCATGACCACCTTGCTGCACGCGCTCAAGGCGCGCGGCAAGCGGCGCGGAATCGCGAGCCTCTGCATCGGCGGCGGCGAAGCCACGGCGATTGCCGTGGAATTGGTGTGAACAGCAGCGCACCGGTCACCACCGGGTTTGCCGGCGGCGTTGCGCGAATTACGCTCAATCGTCCCGACAAACGCAATGCGCTCGATGGCGCCACGATTTCCGCTCTGGGCGCCGCCTTGCGCCAATGCGCCGGCGACTCGGCGGTGCGCATTGTCGAGCTGACCGGAGCAGGGGAAGTTTTCTGCGCCGGCGCCGACCTCGGCGAAATGCAAGCGCAAGCCCAAGCGTCCGAAAGTGAAAATCTCGCGCATGCGCAAAGTCTCGCCGCGCTGCTGGGTGCCCTTGATTCATTGGCGAAGCCGACATTGGCGAGAGTCAATGGGGACGGTTTTGGCGGAGCGCTCGGCCTGTTGGGCGCCTGCGACATCGTGGTTGCGGTGGATACCGCGAAATTTGCCTTTACCGAGGTCCGGTTGGGGATCATTCCGGCCGTCGTTTCGCCCTTCGTGCTGGGCAAAATCTCCCAGAGTGCGGCGCGGCGCTACTTTCTGACCGCAGAAACGATGAGTTCGGCGACCCTCAAGGAGCTAGGGTTGGTGCATGAAGTGGTCCCGGCAGCTGAGCTCGATGCCGCCTGCACAAGAATCACCGACGCGCTGCTCAAGGGGGCCCCAGAGGCCCAAGGCCACGCCAAGGCGCTGATTCGCGATATCGCCCACGGGGCTGCGCAGGATCGCGAGGATGCCTCGATTCTAATGGCCGCCCGTTTGGCACATCTGCGGGTCCAGGGCGAGGCAAGGGAGGGTTTTAGCGCATTCTTTGCCAAGCGCAAGCCAAATTGGCGCCCATAAGCGAAAGGGACGGGCGTCCCTGCCCAAGCCATGCCCAAATCCCTTGGCCATCCTTAGAAGGCGGCGTCCGTGGCCTTTCAACATGGTAGTCCCTACTCATCAAAGCGACGGCAGCACCCAAACCCGATCACTGGCTGTCCACCTGATGGATGGCCCGCTGCCAATGGCTTTGTGATTTACTTCGCCCATGAACGAAAGCCAACGTGATGTCATGGAGTATGAGGTCGCGATCGTGGGCGCGGGTCCTGCCGGGCTTGCCTGTGCGATTCGACTGAAACAGCTGAAACCCGACTTGAGCATTTGCGTGCTGGAGAAGGCCGCAAGTCTCGGGGCGCATTCCCTGTCCGGCGCCGTGTTGGAGCCCGGTCCTCTCGATGAGCTGTTGCCCACCTGGCGCGAGCATCCGCCCGCCATATGCGTGCCCGCGACCCGTGACGAGTTCTACTACATGACGAGGAGCCGGCGCTTCAAGTCGCCCATGACGCCGCCGCAAATGTGGAATCACGGCAACTTCATCATATCGCTGGGTCAGCTGGTCCCCATCTTGGGCCAGGAAGCTGAGAAGCTCGGCGTCGATGTTTTCGCAGGATTTGCCGCGGCCGAGGCACTGTTTGACGAGTCGGGCGCCGTCAAGGGCGTGCGCATCGGCGACATGGGGGTCGAGAAGAATGGCGAGCCGGGCCCCAATTTCGCGCTGGGGCCCGAGATTCACGCCAAGATCACCATGTTCTGTGAAGGCTGCCGCGGCAGCACCTCCAAGCAGCTGATTGCACGCTTCAAACTCGATGCAGGTAGTTCGCCGCAAACCTACGGGCTCGGGTTCAAGGAAATGTGGCAGCTGCCTCCCGGGCGGGTTGAGCCCGGGCTCATACAACACACTCTCGGCTGGCCTTTGGACAGCCGCACCTACGGTGGCAGCTTTCTCTATCACCTGGACAACGATCGGGTGTATGCCGGATTCGTGGTCGGCCTGGATTACGAGGATCCGCGCCTCAAGCCGTTCGAGGCCTTTCAACAGTGGAAGAATCACCCCTCGGTCAAGAGCCTGCTCAAGGGCGGCGAAATCATCGCCGGCGGAGCCCGTACCATCATTGAGGGCGGCTATCAGTCGATGCCAAAGCTCGAAATGCCCGGCGCCCTGCTGGTCGGCGATGCGGGCGGCACGCTCAACCTGCCGAAGATCAAAGGGATTCATCAGGCCATCCGCTCAGGCGTGACGGCGGCCGCGCACTATGTCGAGACCGGCATGAGCACGGGTTTCGATGCGCGTTGGCGCTCCTCGCCAGGCGGCCGCGAACTCTACAAAGTGCGCAACATGCGGTCGGGATTCCGCCGTGGCCTGTGGTTTGGTCTCGCCAACGCCGCGTGGGAGACGGTGACGATGGGCAAGTCTCCCTGGACCCTCGCCAATCATGCGGATGACACGGCGCTTAAGCGTCTGGATGAATACGTCTCGCCGGATCGCGGATGGAGTGAGCGGGAGCTGCCGCCGCGCGATCGGGTCGCCTCGGTGTTTTTTGCGGCGACCACGCATGATGAAAATCAACCCATACATCTGCACGTAGCGGATACCTCGCTGTGCGCGACCCGCTGCATCACGGATTTCGGCAATCCCTGCACGAATTTTTGCCCCGCGAATGTGTATGAAATGATTGCGGACGGCAACGGGGGCCTGAAGCTGCAGATCAATTCCTCGAATTGCGTGCACTGCAAGGCCTGCGACATCAAAGAGCCTTACGCGGGGCAGATAACCTGGGTCGTGCCGGAGGGCGGTTCCGGTCCCAACTACCAGAGCCTGTAGTGCAGTTGATTTCCGCGCGCCTGCGCGACGAGGTCGCCGCACATCGTCTTGAACCCGATGCCAGTCAGGAGGATGCGGCCGGGCGGCTGGATGCGCTGCGCGTCGATCTACTGGAGCAATCGCGCTCCATCAGCCGTAAGTTGCGCGCGCAGGTGCGCTGGCTGCCGGTTCAGGCCGGCGATACCCCGCTGCGCGGCCTGTACTTGTGGGGCGGTGTGGGCCGCGGCAAAACGATGCTGATGGACATGTTCTTCGAGTCGCTGCGCCCATCGTTTGCCGAGCGCACTCACTTCTATCGCTTCATGCGCGAGATACATGCACAGTTGCGCCGCATCAAGCGCGCCGAGCCGCTCGAAGCGGTCGCGGAGAAGCTGGCGGCGCGGTTCCAGGTAATTTGCCTGGATGAATTTTTCGTCTCCGACATCGGCGATGCGATGATCCTGGCGGCGCTCATCGAAGGCCTGTTCCGCCGCCGTGTGACTCTCATCGCCACCTCCAATGTGCCGCCGCAGGAGTTGTACAAGGATGGCCTGCAGCGCGAGCGGTTTGTGCCCGCGATCAAGCTTCTGCAAAACCACATGGACGTCCTGCATTTGGACGGCGGCATCGACTATCGACTGCGTCAACTGGAGCAAGCCCCGACCTACCTGGATTCGACCCTGCCGGGCACGGCGGCGCAACTCGCTGCACGCTTTGCCGCGTTCGCCGGCGCGACCGCCGCGGGTCCGACGGTGTTGTCGGTGGAAAACCGGCACATCGCCGCGCTCGCCACCGGGGCAGGCATGGTGTGGTTCGAGTTCCGCGACATTTGCGAAGGGCCGCGCAGTCAGAACGACTACATCGAGTTGGCCCGCCTCTATCACACGATTTTCATTTCGAACATACCCCTGTTCACGCGCAGCAACGAGAATGCAGCACGCCGCTTCATTTCCGCCATCGATGAATTCTACGATCGCAATGTAAACATCGTGGTTTCGGCTGCCGCCGCGCCGGGAGCTCTCTATCAAGGCGAACGGCTGCAACTGGAATTCCTGCGCGCCGCCAGCAGGCTCATCGAAATGCAGACTCAGCAGTACCTGGCCCGATCTCACCGGCCGTGAAACTCACCAAGGCCCAAAGAAGCGCGCGGCATCGCGCCCTGGCATAATTCGCGCATGCGGACGGTCGCCGAATTCAAAATCCAATATAGACAGGTCCTCGATCCGCAGGGGCGCATCGTCGCAGCGCTGCCTGCCTTCGCCGCTGATACCGACGAAGTGCTGCGAATGTATCGCGCCATGACGATGGCGCGTGTATTCGACGCCAAAGCGATGAATCTGCAGCGCACCGGGCAGCTCGGCACCTACGCCTCGTGCCTGGGGCATGAAGCGACGCATATTGCGGTCGGTGCGGCCATGGCAGCCGAGGACATATTGGCGCCTGTGTACCGCGAGGTCGGCACGCAGCTGTGGCGGGGCGTGACCATGCGAGAGATTCTGACGTACTGGGGCGGCGACGAGCGGGGCAATGATTTTGCGATTCCACGCCAGGATTTTCCCTGGTGCGTGCCCATCGCCACCCAGACCCTGCACGCAGCCGGCGCCGCCATGGCGTTCAAGATCCGGAAGCAGCCGCGCGTGGCGGTTGCATATATCGGCGACGGCGGCACCTCCGAAGGCGCATTCGCCGAGGCGCTCAATGTGGCCGGCGCCGCCAATCTGCCGGCGGTTTTCGTCATCGTCAACAACGGCTGGGCCATCTCCCTGCCGGTCGCGGCGCAGACCAAGGCGCAGACCCTGGCGCAAAAGGCGATCGCGGCAGGCATCCCCGGAATGCAGGTCGACGGCAATGATGTATTCGCCGTGCGCCAGGTGGTGGCCGAAGCGCTCGACGCCGCGCGCTTAGGCCGTGGCCCCTGCGTGATCGAGGCGCTGACTTATCGGTTGAGCGATCATACGACCGCAGATGATGCCAGCCGCTATCGCAGCGAGGCCCAAGTCAAGCAAGCCTGGGAACTCGAGCCGCTGATTCGGGTTCGCGCGTTTCTGGTCAATGCCGGCATCTGGGACGCGGCCCAGGAAGAAAGTCTCCTGCGCTCATGCGCCGAGCAGGTCGAGGCCGCGGTCAGCGCCTATTTCAGCGCGGCGAAACCGTCCACCGATGCGATGTTCGAGCATCTGTTTGCGGTCAAGCCGGCGCATTTGCTGGAGCAACGTGCCACGGCGCGCAAATACGGCACAAAATCCAGCGGTCATTGACTTGGCGAAAATAACCATGATCGAAGCCATCGCAATGGCGCATGGCTGGGAAATGCAGCATGACGCGAACGTGGTCGTGATCGGCCAGGATGTCGGCGCCAATGGCGGCGTGTTCCGCGCGACGGCGGGGCTGCAGGAACGATTCGGCAAGGAACGGGTGCAGGATACGCCGCTCGCCGAGGCGATGATCGCCGGTATGTCGGTGGGGATGGCGACGCAGGGTCTGAAGCCGGTGGCGGAAATTCAGTTCATGGGATTCCTGTATCCGGCGTTGGATCAGATCGTGAACCACATGTCGCGCATGCGCAATCGCACCCGCGGCCGCCTGACATGCCCGGTCGTCATGCGCATGCCGCATGGCGGCGGCATTCACGCTCCCGAACATCATTCAGAATGCACCGAATCCATGCTGTGCCACATTCCGGGAATTCGCGTCGTGTGTCCGTCCTCGCCGGCGCGCGCTTACGGGCTGCTGCTGGCGGCGATCCGCGATCCTGACCCCGTCATGTTCCTCGAGCCGGTGCGGCTGTATCGCGCGGTGCGCCAGGAAGTCAGCGACGATGGTCAAGCGCTGCCGCTCGATGTCTGCTTCGTCCTGCGCGAGGGCAACGATGTGACCATCGTGACGTGGGGCGCGATGACCATCGAAACGCTGCGCGCGGCCGCCGAGCTCGACAGCCTGGGCGTCAGCGCCGAGGTCATCGATCTTGCCACCTTGAGTCCGATCGACATCGAGACGATATTGGAATCGGTCGCCAAGACCGGTCGCCTCGTCATCGTGCACGAGGCGGTTCGCAACCTCGGAGTCGGCGCGGAAATTGCCGCGCTGGTCGCAGAGCGCGGCCTTTACGACTTGCAGGCGCCCATTCAGCGGGTGGCAGGATTCGACACCGTCGTGCCGTTGTTCAAGCTGGAGCAAGATTACATTCCGAGCGCGCAGCGGATCATCGATGCCGTGCAGAATACACTTGCGGACCAAGGGTAAATGACTACATTCAAGCTTCCGGATTTGGGCGAAGGTTTGGCCGAGGCCGAGATACTCGCGTGGCACGTGAAGGTTGGCGACCATGTGCGGGTCGACCAACCGATGGTATCGGTGGAGACCGCGAAAGCGGTTGTAGAGGTGCCAGCGCCCTATAGCGGCGTCGTCACCGCGCTGCGAGCCGCGCCGGGAGACATCGTGCTCACCGGAGCACCGCTCATCGAATTCGACGCCGGCACGGTCGTCGGCAGCATGCCCGCGACCGCTGCGGAGGAATTTGTCGAGCAGGTTTTCGCCGCGCCGCGCGGCGCGCGCGGCAACGGCAATAGCAACGGGCGCGCGGTGCCCGCCGCGCGGGCGCTTGCAAAGCGCCTGAATGTCGACATCACGGCGCTTGCAGGCAGCGGCCGCGGTGGCCTCATAACCCTGGACGATGTACTGGCGGGGGTGAATCCAGCGGCGCCGCGGCGCGATCCGGGGGCCGGCCATCCGGGGGCCGGCGAGGCGGCCGGCGAACCGGAGGCCGCGAACGGCGCATCCGAACCTCTGCGCGGCATGCGCCGCGCAATGGCGCACAGCATGACGCTGTCGCGCGATCAGGTGTCGGGCAGCACGGTGTGCGACGATGCCGATGTCCACGGCTGGACCAAACAAAGCGACTACATGCTGCGCCTGATGCGCGCGATGGTCTGTGGCTGGCGCGCGGAACCGGCGTTGAACGCCTGGTACGATGCGTCGCATCTCTCCCGCACGCTATTCGCCCACATCGACCTCGCGATCGCCATCGATACGCCCGGCGGTCTGATTGTCCCGGTATTGCGAAATATCGAGAGCAAAACCTGGGAGCAGTTGCGCGATGCGCTCTTGGCGCAAAAAGAGGCCGCCCATCAGCGGCGCATTCCGCCGCAGGACTTGCGCGACTTCACGCTGATGCTGTCGAACTTCGGCACGCTTGCCGGCCGCTACGGCGTCCCCATCGTGGTGCCGCCGGCGGTCGCCATACTCGGCGCCGGCAAGGTGCGGGAGGATGCGGTGGCCGTCGCGGGCAGCGTCCGGGCGCATCGGCGCATGCCGCTGTCCTTGAGCTTCGATCACCGCTGCGTCACGGGCGGCGAGGCTTGCCGGTATCTCGCGGCCGTGATCGCAGATCTTGAGAAGCCTGAATAACGGGGGATGACCCATGTACCAAGGTTCACCGGAAGAACACCGCCACCTCGTTTCGGCAATTACGCGCAGCGCGGGGCGTCCGCCCAAAGCGCTGCGAGATTTGGATTGGCGCGGATTTCTGCGCACGTATCTCGCCAACGTCGATGCGAAGGACCTTGCCGACCGCGACCCGAAAGAGATCGCCGGCGCGGCGATGTCGCACCTTGCCTTCGCGATGCGGCGGCGCCGGACGGCGTTGGTGCGGGTGTTCAACCCGACCTTACGCGAACACGGATTCGTCTCGCCGCACACCCTCATCGACGTGGTCAACGACGATATGCCCTTTCTGGTGGATTCGATCAACCTCGCGCTGACTGAGCGGGGCCTTACCCTGCATTTTCTGGCGCATCCGATCTTCGCTGCGTCGCGCGACATGACCGGCACGTTACGCGCTTTGCACAGGCGCACCGAGCCGTCGCAGGCGGCCAAGCAGCGTCTCGAATCCTTTCAGCACCTCGAGGTGGACCGGATTGTCGATCCGGCGGCGCTGAAATCCCTGGCGGCGCAGATCGAACGCAGCATGCGCGACGTGCGCGTGGCGTGCGCGGATTGGGGACCCATGAAGGATGCCGCCCGCAGCAGCGTGCAGGACCTGACTGCAATGAGCGCGCGCTTCGACCCCACCGACCTGAGCGAGACCTGCGCCCTGCTCGAGTGGATGGAAAACCGGCACTTCACGTTCTTGGGCTACCGCGAGTACCGCCTGCGGGGCCGCAAAGGCCGCGAAGTGCTGGAGCCGATCGCGAACAGCGGCCTCGGCATTCTGCGTCCGCGCCACAAGCAGCCGGAGAACACGAATCGCACCCTGCCCGCCGACATCCGGCGCCAAAGCCGTTCGGGCAGCTTGTGTCTGGTTACCAAGTCCAACTTGCTTTCCACCGTACATCGACCCGGTTACCTCGATTATGTGGGCATCAAGAAATTCGACGCCAAGGGCGCGCTGATCGGTGAACGCCGCTTTTTGGGTTTATGGACTTCCGCGGCCTTCAACAGCAATCCGCGCGACATTCCGCTGCTGCGCCAGAAGGTCGCACAGGTGGCGCAGCATTTCTCGCTGGCACCCGACAGTCACGACGGCAAAGCCCTGCAGCACATCCTGGAAACCTTCCCGCGCGATGAATTGTTCCAGGCCAGCGTTGCCGAACTCAACCGCATTGCGACCGGCATATTCGGCCTGCAGGACCGGCCACGGGTGCGCGTGCTGTTGCGCCGCGACCCGTTTCGCAGGTTCTATTCCTGCCTGGTGTTCGTGCCGCGCGAGAAATACAACACCCAGGTGCGCCAGCGCATTGAACGGGTGATACGCGAGGCATTTTCCGCGGTGAGCATGGAATCCCAGGTACAGATCGCCGAATCGAACCTGGCGCGCATTCACATCGTGGCGCGCACCGCGCCGAGCGACGTCGTCGCGCGAATTGATCCCGACACATTGGAGCGGCGTGTCGCCGCCGCCGTGCGCTCGTGGCTGGACGCTTTCAGGGCCGCGCTGCTGCAGCATTTCGACGAAGCGTATGCGCTGCAGTTGTTCGACAAGTATGCGCAGGCGTTTCCAGCCGCGTACACGGAGGATTTCCAAACCGAGGCCGCCGCCCTCGATGTATCGTTTCTCGAGGCCGTGGAGAAGCAGCCTGCGCGCCTGCACCTGGACATCTACCGGCCGGACCCGCGCCGCAAGGAAAAACTGTTCCTGAAGATTTTCCGCAGCCAGGACGCGATCCCGATCTCAGACCTTTTGCCGATGCTCGAGAACATGGGGCTCAAGGTGATCGCCGAGCGGCCCTACGAAATCGAGTTTGCCGGACAGAAGCGCGCCTGGATTCAGGATCTGGAACTTCTCATGCAGGCGCCTCCGGCGATTGCCTTGGAGGCGCTCGACCTCGAGATCAAAAGCGCATTCACCGCCGTGTGGAACGGTCGCATGGACAGCGACAGTTTGAATCAGCTCACGCTATCGGCCGGCATTCCCTGGCGCATGGTCACGGTGCTGCGCGTCTACTGCCGCTTTTTGCTGCAAACGGGCCTGCCCTTCAGTCAGGGCTACATCGCGCAGGTGCTGCAGAACAACGCATCCATAGTCAGATTGCTCGCCGAGCTTTTCACCGCGCGGTTTGATCCGCAGATCGTCCACGCGCTGCGGCAGAAAACGCTGGCGCGGTTGGGCCGGGACATTCTGGCCGCCCTCGAGGAGGTGACGCGCTCCGATGAGGACCGCATATTGCGTGCCTTGTGGAACGCGCTGTCCGCGACGGTGCGCACCAACGCCTATCAAACCGATGCCTCGGGCCAGCTCAAGGAATATCTGTCCTTCAAGCTGGAAAGCCAGCAGCTGCGCGAACTGCCGCTGCCGAAACCGCTGTTCGAGATCTTCGTGTTCTCGCCGCGCATGGAAGGCGTGCATTTGCGCATGGGGTACGTCGCCCGCGGCGGCATCCGCTGGTCGGATCGGCGCGAGGATTTCCGCACCGAAGTGCTGGGCCTGATGAAGGCGCAGCAGGTGAAGAACACGGTCATCGTCCCGGTGGGCGCGAAGGGCGGATTCGTCGTCAGGCGCATGCCGGTGGAGCGCGAGGCGCAGCAGGCCGAGGTGATCGCCTGCTATCAAACGCTGATCCGCGGCATGCTCGATATCACCGACAATATCGTCGCCGACAAGATCACGCCGCCGGCCATGGTGATCCGCCATGACCGCGACGATCCGTATCTGGTGGTGGCGGCCGATAAGGGCACCGCCACTTTTTCCGATATTGCCAACGCCATTTCCCAGGAATACGGATTCTGGCTCGGCGATGCGTTCGCCTCCGGCGGTTCGGCCGGATACGACCACAAGAAGATGGCGATCACCGCGCGCGGCGCGTGGGAATGCGTGAAACGCCATTTTCGCGAAATCGGCGTCGACATCCAGAGCCAGGATTTCACGGTCACCGGTGTCGGCGACATGGCGGGCGATGTTTTCGGCAACGGCATGCTGCAATCGCGGCACATCCGGCTGGTGGCCGCATTCAACCACCAGCACATTTTCATCGATCCGCAGCCGGATGCCGCGCGCTCGTTTGCCGAGCGCCAGCGAATGTTCAAGCTGCCCCGCTCCTCCTGGGACGATTATTCGCGGGCTGCCATCTCCAAGGGCGGCGGCGTGTACTCAAGGTCCGCGAAGACCCTCAACCTGTCGCGCGAGGCGCAGACGCTGCTCGAAGTGCCGGCGCAGGTCACGCCGAACGAAGCGATCAAGGCCATATTGAAGGCCCATGTGGACCTGTTGTGGAACGGCGGCATCGGCACCTACATCAAGGCGAGCCGCGAAAGCCACAGCGATGTCGGAGACCGCAGCAACGACGCGGTGCGGATCGACGCCCGGGAATTGAACTGCAAAGTCATCGGCGAGGGCGGCAACCTGGGCGTCTCGCAGCTCGGCCGCATCGAGTTTGCGCGGCGCGGCGGCAGGCTCAATACCGACTTCATCGACAACTCCGCCGGCGTCAACACCTCGGATGTCGAGGTGAATTTGAAGATTCTCTTGAATGGCGCGGTGCGCGCCGGGGAAATCACGCTGGCGGCGCGCGATCGGCTGCTCTCGCAGATGACGGACGATGTAGCGGCTCTGGTACTGCGCAACAACTACCTGCAGAGCCAGGCCATCAGCACCGGCGAATTTCAGTCCAAGGAACTCCTCGGCGAAGGCGCGTACGTGATCCGCGCACTGGAGCGCTCCGGAGATCTCAACCGCAGTCTGGAATTCCTCCCGACCGAGGAAGACATCGCCGAGCGCCGCCAGGCCGGCGAGGGCCTGACGCGTCCGGAACTCGCCATCACTTTGAGCTACTGCAAGATCTGGCTTTACCGGGCGCTGATTCATTCCAATGTTCCCGAAGATCCATATCTATCCGCGGAACTCAGGCGCTACTTTCCGGTACCCGTGCAAAAGCGCTTCGCGGCGCGCCTCAAGCGCCATCGCTTGCGGCGCGAGATCATCGCAACCGCCATCACCAACAGCATGATTAATCGGGTGGGGCCGGTTTTCCCGGTGCGGGCACAAGATGACACCGGCGCGGACCCGGCGGCCATCGCGCGCGCCTACAGCATTGCGCGCGAGGTGTTCGCGCTGCGCTATATCTGGTCGCAGATCGAAGCTCTCGACAACAAAACTCCCGCCGCCGTGCAGTACCAGGCGATGTTTCAGACCACCCGGCTGCTGCGGCATATGAGTTACTGGCTGCTCGAGAACCGGCGTCACGATCTCGACATCAATCGCGCCGTATCGCGCTATGCCAACAAGGTGACGGAATTGTTTTACGAATTGGCCGGGGTACTCGGCGTGAACGCGCACGCGCGCTTTAGCGCGCTGCGCTCGCAGCTGGTTGCGCAACACGTGCCGGACGAGCTTGCGGTGCGGATCGCGTCGCTCGAGGAACTCCATTGCGCGCTCGACCTGGTCGAAGTCACGCTGGTGGCGCGCGTGCGGATTGTGTATGCGGCGAAGGCGTACTTTGACCTTGGCGAGCGCATCGGCCTGACCTGGATCAAGGAGCAGATCGAAAGTCTGGCGGCCGAAGGGCATTGGCAGGCCGTTGCGCGCGGCACCTTGCGCGACAACCTGTATGCATTGCAGGCCCGGATCACGCTGGCGGTGCTGAAGTTCAAGGGCCGCGACCCCGCGGCGCGGGTCAGCCAATGGCTGGCGCGTCACTCCGCGGCCGTCGATTCGTTGAAAAGGGTGGTGGTCGACCTGCGCACCGGTTCGGCGCCGGATTTCGCGACGCTTTCGGTCGCATTGCAGGCGGTCAGACGTCTTGCACGGGTATGACAAGCTGATGGCGCAGCCCGGCGACTACGGCGCACACTATTTGCAGCAGCGCATTGATCGGGAAATCGCGCTGGCGAAACCCATGGGGGTGATCGTGGAAGCCGCGGACGACAGCGGCGTGGTGCTGCGCGCGCCGCTGGCGCCCAACTCGAATCACAAGGGAACCGCCTTCGGGGGAAGTCTGTATGCGCTCGGGGTGCTTGCCGGTTGGGCCTGGGCGAGCCGCGATCTCGCGGCACGTGAGCTCGACGCCGACGCCGTCATCCAGGAATCGACCATGCGATTCTTGACGCCGGTGCACGGTGAATTGCGCGCCAGTGTTGAGATTCCCGCTGCCGCCGCCATCGACAAGTATCACCGGATGCTGGCGCGCGCCGGGCGCGGGCGTATCCGCCTGCGCGTGGATTTGCACCACGGACAGGTTTTGGCGGCGGTTTTTGATGGCTTGTTTGCGGCGGCCACGCGCCGCTAGGAGATTACATGCCCGGACAATTGATCTTGGTTCGCCACGGCCAGAGCGTTTGGAACCTGGAGAATCTGTTCACCGGCTGGCGCGATGTCGACTTGAGCGATCAGGGGCGCAAGGAAGCGGCACAGGCGGGTCGCGAGCTGCTGAACGAAAAACTGGAGCCTCACATTGCCTTCACGTCGGTGCTCACGCGCGCGATCCGGACGCTGTGGATCATCCTCGATACGACCCAGCGCATGTGGATTCCGGTCGAGCGCAACTGGCGCCTGAACGAACGCCACTATGGCGCCCTGCAAGGCCTCAACAAGGCGCAGACGGTCGAGAAGCATGGCGAGGCGCAGGTCAAGATATGGCGGCGCAGCTACGATGTCCCGCCGCCGCCGTTGAGCTGGGACGACCCGCAGCATCCGCGCTTCGATCCTAGGTACGCGGACATCGATCCGAATTGGCTTCCGGCCGCCGAATCGCTCAAGGATACGCTGTCGCGGGTGCTGCCCTTTTGGGAATCGCGCATCGTGCCGGAGCTGCGCGCCAAGAAAAACGTGCTGATCGTGGCGCACGGCAACTCGCTGCGCGCGCTGGTCAAGATGCTCGACATGATGTCCGAATCCGATATCGTGGAATTCAATATCCCGACCGGCATTCCGATGCTATACGAGCTCGATGAGCAATTGCAGCCGATCAGCCGCCGCTTTCTCGGCGACCCTGCCGCTCTGGCAAGCGCACAAGAGGCCGTTCGCAAGCAAACCGAAAGGAAATGACGACCCGCCGCGCCTTTAGGATCACGAATCCGCGGCGACGGTCACTTTGATGCCCGACAGCGCTTCGGTAAAGTCGACCTGGCAGGACAGCCTGGAGGTGGCAGCGCGATAGTCCGTCAGTTCAGTCAGCAGTTCGAGCTCGTCGCTTTGGCGCTTCGGCAGCCGGTCAACCCATTGATCATCGACGTAGATGTGGCAGGTCGCGCAGGAGCAAAGACCGCCGCAGATCGCCGCGACGCCGTAGTCGAGCTCGCGCAGGATCTCCATGATCTTCAAACCGGTTTTTGCCTCGATCTCGTGCTCCTTTCCGTCACGATCAACCACGATCATCCGCGCCATTAATCCTCCGATGGGTGCCTAAACTCTCACTTAAGCCGAGTAGTGTGCCGGAACGCGAAGGCGCGCGTCGAGCTGTGTTAAACGCCCGGAAACCTTGGGGTTGGCAGGCCGCAGATTCAAGTACAACTCGCTCCAAAGCAGGCAGATGTAGTCGTACAGCCAGAGCAACAGCTTGAAGCGCGTCCACTGGCGGGGGGTGGGCGGCGTTTCATGATATCGCGCCAGCAAATTGCGCTGCGCCTCCGTCTCGAAGTCGTTATTGGCGCTCCACCCGGCCAAATCCCACAGCGGCTCCGAAACATGCGCGTACTCCCAGTCGAGCAGGATCATCGATTGATCGCGCTCGATGAGATTCAGCGTATGCAGGTCGCTGTGGCACAGCACCGCCGCGGCGCTCGGGAGCTTGGAATAGTCGTCCAAATGCGCGGCGGCGGCGGCGCGGAGGGTTGGGTTGGGCGGCCGCCCGGCGCGCGACAGAGCCGCGCCATACCAATCCACCCATGCAGGCGGGCTCATGAGGCGCACAGGCTGCGCAACTTGCAAGCCATGAACGCGGCGCAGGAGGCCGGCGATGCTGCCGACATTGACGCAATTGCGCGCTTCCTCAAGACTCCAGGAGCGCCCCTCGACCCAGCGAGACACGAGCACGCCCTGCGCCGGGTCGTCATACAGCAGCTCTGGGGCAAGACCGGCACGGCCGGCGGCTTGAAGGACCCGTGTTTCCCACCCCAGGTCCTGGCGTAGATCAAATGGCGGCTCAAGGCCTAAGCGCAGCGTGAAGCTGCAGCCATCGCGGATGACCCGATAGGTCTCGTTGAAGAGACCATAGCCGATGGGCTCGATCTTGAGGGTTCCGGTCCCCGGCACCACCTCGCGGCTGAGAAGCTCCAAATCACTACGCGGCATACGCACTTAAGCTGCGGCGCCATTCGCGCATCCCGATCACGATCAAGACGAGATACAAGGCAAAGAGCAGCATCGTCACGTACAGGCGGCGCGTGAAGTACAGGCACAGGCTGACCGAATCGATGAGCAGCCACCAATGCCAATTCTCGTAGACCTTGCGCGCCACCAAAAAAGTGGCGAATACGCTGGCCCAGGTCACCATCGAATCGACGAACGGCCAGGCCGCGGACGTGTAGCGGCCCAGGAAAAACCAGCTGACCACCGACAGCGCCGCCACGCCGAGCAGCGCGCCCAAGTGACGTGCAATCGGCCAGCGGGTCACCTTAAGTGCCCCACCGCCGCTGCCGTGCCGCCACTGCCAGAATCCGTATACCGCCATGGCGGCGTAGTACCCGCTCAGCGCCGACTCCATGTACAGGCGCGCACCAAACAACACCCACACATAGCAGCAGGAACTGACAAAGGCGGCGATCCAGCAACTGATCCGCTGCCGAATCGCCAGCAGCAGGTACGCCACCGCGAGTCCCGCCCCGGCTACTTCGATCCAACTCGGATGCCAGGCACTCACGAACCAGGCGGTGCCAAACCCGGCAGTACCTTCATGACAAAGACCAGTTGCGGACCCTGGGCGGAGCGGCTCATCTCCTGCGTCAGCACCGCCATCACGTGATCGAGTTCGCCCCAGATTTGCGTGGCCAGCGTGTTGGTCCGAACCGTCAGGCCCGGATGCGTATTGAGCCGATCGATGAAATCCTGAATCGGCGGCCGATACTCGCCCGTCAAGGGGTACATGCTGATTTCGACTGCCGCGCGCATTAAATACCTGCTCCCTACGCCGGCATTAACCGGGTCAGGTTCAACGGGTTCGCGGGTTGCATCGAGTATCGATTGACCGCGTCTCAGGCCTATTCAAAGACCACCCCAAGGTGCACTCAAGTGTAGCCTGATGCCCCAATGCGTGCAAAACTCTGGGGATCTGGCTTTGGAGTGGGGCAATTGCGCATTTTTCAGGTTGATGCATTCACCGCCACGCGTTTCAGCGGCAATCCGACGACCGTGGTTCTCGATGCCGACGGGCAAAGCGACGCGACGCTGCAAAGCGTCGCACGTGAGTTTTCGCATGCCGAGGTGGCGTTCGTGTTGGCCGCCAAGGGCGCGGATCACGACCTACAGCTGCGCTTCTTCAACTCACGCAAAGAAGCTCCCTTCGTCGGGCACGCCACCATCGGCGCCCACGTCGTGCTGACGGCCCTGGGAAGGCGTGCCATGGGCAGCACCCGCCAGCTGTCCGGCACCGGTGTGGTCGAAGTCAGCGCACAAATGGTCGAGCGCGCGACCGGACCGGAAACCCTCATAGAGTTCCGGCAAACCGTGCCGGAGCTGGAGGAGCCGCTGCCATTCAAGACCACGCTGCGGGTGGCCGAGGCGCTCAAGCTGCCGGCAACCCAACTGCATGAAATCATGCCGGCGAGAATCGTTCGCAAGGGCAGCGCGCGGCTGCTGGTGCCGGTCGCGGATCACCGCAATCTGGAAAATATCGCGCCGAATTTCGATACGCTGACGGCACTCGGCGGCGAACTCGGAGCCGAAGGCTTCTTTGTGTTCGCGGTCAATCGGGACGCCGATGAGGTTTGGACCGAGTCGCGCATGTTTTGTCCGGAGCTGGGGATCCCAGAGGATCCGGTCAGCGGCAATGCGCACGCCATGCTGGCGGCTTATCTATGGGACTTGGGACAATTCAATAAAAAATCAACCACCTTCATCGGGCGGCAGGGTTATCAGATGAAGCGGCCCGGTCAGGTCCGCGTGCGGCTTGAAATCGACAAAGGCGCCCTGCTGGCAACCCATATCGCAGGCACCGCAGTCATCGTCAGCGAAGGCACATTGGCCCTGTAAGGCACGGCGGCCTTCGCGATCGCCTAGCCCGCCGGAGCGGCGAGATCCAGCTTGATCGTAGCGGCCACAGCCTGCAGCTTCGATTTGACGTCGGCCGCGGTCGACACCGCCTCGTTCATGTTGCCGGTGGCGAACGCTGCCTGCGCCTTGGACCAGAGCGAGGAGGCATCGGCGAGCGCGGCATTTGCCGCCGCAAGATCGATTCCGCTCGCTTTTTGATTGGATTTCTTGCTCAAAAACGCCATGCGCTTCTGGATTACGGGAAAGTAGCCGGGCACGGTTGCCGCCAAGCCCGTCCACTGGTCACTGAGTGCCTTGAGGACCTCGTCTTTCTTGGCAGCGGCGGCAGTGGCCAGCGTTTGCGCCGATTCGAGCACCGCCGGCGCGCCTTTCACAACCGCGGCATAATCCTGCCGGCCATAGGCGGCTTTGAGGTCCCCAAGTTTGCTTTGCACGGCAATGAGCTGATCGGGCACGTACTTCGCGGCCTCCGCCGATGCGGCCGTCACGGTGGCATCGATATCGGCGATGAGCTTCTGCGCGGGCTCCTTCTGGCCGGCGCAGGCCGCGAGCAGTACCAGCGTCAGTGATGCAATGGCAAGGCGACCGGCTCGCGTGATGGATGTCATGGGTCCCCCGATTCGAATGACGATTCGTTGCCGATTCTAGCCCAATTCGCGCCGCGCACGATCCAGCCATTCAGCCTGGGCCCGGCGGTAATGGGCGGGACTTAACCTGGCACCGTCCAGCAGCTCCTTGAGGACCCGCTGCGCTTCCTGCAATTTGCCGCGCCGCTTGAGCAGCAGCCCGTACCGCAAGCGTGCCTCGGCCCCTGGGTATCCGGGCGCGAGCGCTGCATACTCCCGTTCCGCGTCATCCAATGCATCCTGGGCGTCCAGAGTGCGCGCATACAGCAATTGCGCCTCGGCCGACTTGAAGTCCGGATTCTGCCGGGTCAGGCGCTCCAGGGTGCCGCGCGCGGCTGCAAAATCCTGTTTCGCAAATTGCGCCCGGGCAAGACCCAGCAGCAGTGTCGGATCATGCTCAAAAATCCCGCGCAGGCCGCCGTTATAGACATCGATGGCCTGATCATATTGGCCGCGTTCGTTGAGTTCCTCTGCCAGGCGCCGGCGCGCGTCGACGTTGCCGGAAATCTCCACCTCGGCGCTGGCGCGGCGCAGTTCGCGGTCCGGGTCCAACATGCGCTGCACGCCGGACTTGGCACGGCGCGCGGTTCTGCCGCCGAAGAGTTGCGGCAAAACTTCCGCAGCGACATAAGCCAGCGAGCCGATCCCCGGCAGCAATGCGATGGCCCAGATCCATAGTTGATTGCGTCCGGTCTTGATCACATGAACGATCAACGCAGCCTGGATGAGTATCGAAAGAATTGAAACGGGGAACAAGCGTGACGGACCTTGGCTTGAGGAGACGCCACCCGGCGTTGGCGCATTGTAGCGAGAAACGGCTGCCGCTTCGATTGCTTGCGCGCGTTTCCGCCGCTAGCGCTGCGCCACGCGAATACGGCGCTGCACATCCCCGCAAGTGGACCAACCGATGTTCGAGAGCGAGTACCCCAGAATGCGCTGCGAGCGCGCATCCACCGTGACTTCCATTTCACAGCCCTGGAAACCGGACGGTGATGCGTCCTTGGGTTTCTGCGGCAGGAACCAGACATAGATCAGTTTGTTCGGCGTGACGTCAACCTTGCGGGGCTCGCCGAAGGCTTCTTGCAATACGCTCACAGGCTTGCCGACGTTATCCGCGACGATGCGCGGCACCGGACGCACTGCGTATCCCGACCCGCCGCAACCGGCCAGAATCACCAGCACGACAGCGATGCTTGGAGCCGCGAGACGCAACATAATTCCATCCTTGTCGACGAATTGGAGCTGAAGTCTCGCGCGAGCAAGGGTGCTCTCGCCCGCACTCACGTCGCAGAATAAGGATCTACCAGGTAGGCGCGCTGCTTATGTAAACGCAAGCCGTGGGTCATGCCGCGCGGCAGGTCTTCCGAATGATGGACGGCGGCGATCACCGTCAGCCGGCGCTTCATCAGGCGCGCCAGCAGGCGCTTCATCGCGGCGCGCTGCTCAGGATCCAGCCCGGTCAGCGGCTCGTCCAGCAGCAGAATGCGCGCGTCCGCAGCCATTGCGCGTGCGATGAGCGCCCGGCGCAATTGTCCATAGGACAGCTCCCGGGGCCGGCGCAGCTTGAGGTTGCCCAGTTTGAAAAATTTCAGCCAGTACAGCGCCTGTTGCCGATCCAAAGCATCCGGCGCGTCGTTGAGGCCGATGCTCGAATGGCGGCCGCTGGCGATCAACTCGAGAATGCTCACGTTCACCGCGTACAGGCTCTGCAGTTCCGGCGAGACATAGCCGACGCGCCGCTTCCAGTCGGCGATCTGCGCGCCGGCAGGATATCCGCTGCGCTCGATTCCACCGCCCAGGGCCGGCGACAGGTCGCCGTACAGCAACTTCAGGAAGCTCGACTTTCCGGCACCGTTTGCGCCAAACACGGCCCAGTGCTCGCCGCGCCGCAATTGCCAGTTCAGATCACGCAGCACCGGTTGGTAGTCGACAAATAAGTCCACGTGCCACAGCTTGAGAAGCAGCGGCGCCTTGCGCGCCGCCGCGCGCCTCGCGCCCCGCGCGCTCCGCGAGCTCCGCTTGCGGCTCGGCAGCGCCGCAACTTCGTCCGCCCTCGCGCTCAAGCGCGCCAGGTCCTTGGCTCGCAGGTTGATGATCCTTTGGATGCGACCGCCGGACAGCTCGAGCATTGCCCGGGTTCCGCGCGGCACATCCATCGCCCGATGCGCCGTTGCGACCCAGGACTGGCCGCGCCGACGCGCCCGCTCGAGAATCGCATCGACACGCCGCCGGTAGGTCAAATCCAGGCCGTTGTAGAGCTCGTCGAGCAGCAGCCAGTCCGCGTCCTGCACCAATGCACGCGCCAGCAGGGCGAGGCGCTTCTCTCCATAGGATAGCGACAGGAATCTCCGCGCAGCATGGGGCTGCAATCCGCAGGAACGCAAAGTGGCGCTGACGCGCGCGGCATCGCGGGCGCTGACAGGCGACAACAGCAAATCGGTCTGATGCAGACCCGTCGCAACCAGGTCCCTGACGGGCAGGTTCCAGCCGTAGCGGGCGTACTTGTCCTGTTTCTCCGCGCCGATGTAGGCAATGCGGCCTTTCGCATCGATCAGATCAACGCTGCGGCCGCCGCGACGGAAGCTGCGCCCGTCGGTCTGCAAGCGCGTGGGAGTCGGCCACACATCGCCGCTCAGCAATTTGAGCAACTGCGTCTTTCCGGCACCGTTCTCGCCGAGCAATGCCCAGCGCTCGCCCGGCTTGAGCCGCCACGTGATGTCGTTGAGAACCCATTTAGCGCCGCGCCGTACGCTCACGGCATGCAAGGCAATCGCAAGGCGCGCCTTCATGCGCCGATGGTTTGCCAGATTCCGTTGCCTTTGGTGACGCGCCCGTCGCGCACCAATTTGATCAAGTGCGCTTCCAATGTCAGGCGCGCCCATTGATGGCGGTCCACGGGCACATCGTCATACACCAGGGGTGTCAGCGCATCGAGGCCGGCGGAACCCAAGGCCCCAAGGCTGCGCAGTACCTTGTCCTCGCGCCCCAGGCGATGTGCCCGCAGCGCTTCTATCACGGTTTTTCCCCGTTGCATGATGTCCCCATGCCCGGGCGCAATTTGCTCGAAGTCATAGGCAAACAGTTTCTCCAGGGAGCGCAGGTATGCCGACATATCACCGTCGGGCGGCAGAATCACCGGCGACACGCCCTCGAGAACATGATCTCCCGTGATCAGCACACCCTCGCGCACCAACAGGTAACAAACGCAATTCGACGCATGCCCCGGCGTATGAATGGCGACCAATTCGCTATCGCCCAGGAGCAGACGCTCGGCGTCCGCCGGAATGTGCTGAGGTATGAAGGTTTCGTCCTGACGTCCGTCGCCTGGCGGCGGCATGCCTATGACTTTCGCACCTGTGCGCTTGCTGAGCTCGACCACGAGCGGCGAGTGATCGCGATGCGTATGTGTGGCAAGCACCCAGCGGATGTTGCCGCCGCCGGCCTCGAGAATTGCCTCCAAATGCCGCGCATCATCGGGCCCGGGATCGACGACGGCCACCTCTCGCCCGCCCAGCAAGTACGTGTTCGTTCCCGGTCCTGTCATCATGCCCGCATTGCCGGCCACGATGCGGCGCAAGCCTCTGCCTATGGCGATGCATTTACCGGGAGTGAGTTGAGGTCTGGCTTGCAACTCACTACATCATATGCCATGCGGCCAGGTCGGCAAAATTCATGTGCTTTCATTAAATTTTTGCGGCCGCAGCGGCGGCCCGCGGGCTCAGCAGCGGCGTTCTTCGAAAGATTCGGCGGGTCAGTGAACTCGGTCGCAAACGATGTAGTTGCGATGAGCGGTGGAGCCGCTACACTGGGGGTCATGTCAAAGTCGCCGAACGCCAGACGCATAGGGGGACCTCTCGCTTGGGACCAGCTGGCGCGTCCGGATACCGAGCAGTGCCAACGATTCCTGGCGGAATCACTTTCCTTGCTGCTTAGCGATTTGTTGCGTTCGATACTCTCCGATGCCAGCCCCGCCTTGGCCGCGGACGAGTCGGCCGTGGAGCGCTACCGCAATCTTGCGGACTCATTGGCGGACGGGGAATCACGGCGTCGCACGGGCGTCGGAATCACCCGTGCGGGGCTCGCCAAGCGCTGCGTCACCTGGCTCAAATTGCTGCTGACCCCCGCGCCGAGCGCCCCGTGCACCGCCGCCATGCGCGAATTCGTCGATGCTTTGGGCCTTTTTCCAGCTCTGTTCGATAGCGAACCGTCGGCGCGTTCGCGCCGTGCTAGGCTCACTTGGCTACTCACCCATGATCGGCGACTGGATGCGAGCACCCGCGAAGCGGCCACAGCCCTAATCGAGGCCTGCGAGCACTTAGGGGTTTTGCTCTGGCCAGATGCGGAGACTGCCTGACGCGACGCAATTCCGTGCGAGGCACCCCTCTCTGCGTATAATGGGAGGTTGCTTGCTTCACTCGCACGCTGGAGTTCGTAGTGCCGACCACATTGCCGCCTGAATCTGCTTCGCGTTCCGATACAGCTTCTCCGCCTCAACCGGCCTCGCCTCCCAAATCGCACGCGCTGGCTGCATTGCCGGTCGACAAGTCGCGCTTCAGATTTCAAAAGCTGCTGCAACCGTTTGCCGCCACGCGCGGAGTCGCCACACCCATCATTTGGTTTTTGCTCGATTGGCTGGTGCTGGGCGTGGCCATTGCGAGTCTGTTCGTGGTGGATTCTTGGTGGGTGAAGATATTTGCTTCGCTGGTGGCGGCTCTGTGGATCGCCCGGCTGTTCGTGATCGGGCACGACGCCTGTCACGGCTCGTATACGCCGAACAAGACGCTCAACAAATGGATCGGTCGAATAGCCTTCCTGCCCTCGCTCACGCCGTTTAGCCTGTGGGAGATCGGCCACAATCTGGCGCACCATGGCTTCACCAATTTAAAGGGGCGCGATTACGTGTGGACGCCCTTCTCGCCGTCGGAATTCGCCAAACTGCCGCGGGTTCGCCGCAGCTTGGAGCGCATTTACCGCAGCGGATTCGGCCAGGGCGTCTACTACATGATCGAGATGTGGTGGAAGAAGTTATTTTTTCCGGGACGCGAACATGTGTCCACCCGGCGCTTGAGCTACACGATCGACAGTTTTTTGGTGGCGGGCTTCGGCACCCTTTGGATTGGAGGCTTGATCCTTTGGGGCGCCTACAGCGGCAGATCGATATGGTCGCTGCTGGCATTCGGTTTTGCGGTGCCGTTCTTTTTCTGGAATTGCCTGATGGGCTTCGTCATTTACGTGCAGCACACGCATCCGCGGGTCGCCTGGTACGAGCGGCGCGATCAGTGGACCGCCAATGCGGGCTATGCAACCACCACGGTGCATATCAAACTCGTGCGCCCGCTCGATGGATTGATCCACTACATTCTCGAGCATGGCGCCCACCATGTGAACATGGGGATTCCGCTGTACCGCCTCAAAGAGGCCCAGGCAAAACTCGCCGCCACTCTCGACGAGCGCTTGAACGCCGAAGTGTTCACGTGGCGCTACTACTGGAATACGGTGCGGCGCTGCAAGCTGTACGATTTCGCGCAGCACGTTTGGACCGATTTCGACGGACGCGTCACCTCCGAACCGCTGGTTCTGGTCCGCTGACTTAACCTTCGCCTTTAAAACTTCGCCTTGACGCCCGCGAACGCCCCCACGGTCGGCTGCATGAACCCGTCCGGGTTCTGATAGTGCCGGTTGAACAGGTTCGTGATGCGACCAAAAATGGCCCAATGGCTGCTAAGGTCGTAACTCGCGGCACCATCAACAGTCGTATAACCCGGCGCCGTCAGCCGCGGAATCGAGAAGTCCCTGTTACCGTCGATCCACGAACTGACCGACAGCAGCGTGGCGTTCAATGACAAGCGGCTCGTCGCCTGCCAGGCAACATTCAGACTGCCTTTGTGCTTCGGCCTGCGCAGCAATTCCTCGTGAAGAATCTCGTCGGTGGCCTGCAGATAGGTGTAATCCATGCGCAGGGTGAGCGACTCGAGGGGATGATAGGACACGAAGCTCTCGACGCCCTCGGTCACGGCGCGTCCGACGTTCGTCAAGGAAGTAAAGTCGGCGTTGTCTTCGATCAGATTCTTGATGTTGTTGTGAAAATAGGTGACGCCAAACCTCAGGTTGTCGGCCGCGAGCGACTGTTCGAAGCCTGCATCGAAACCTAAGCTGGTTTCCGGCCTTAAGCTTGGATTGCCAAAGAAATCGAACTCCGGAAAGTTCTGGAACATTTGCGACAAACTGGGCGCCTTGAAACCGGTCCCGACGCTCGCCTTGAGCTTGGTTCCCGTTTCTTCCATGAGATAGGTGGGCGCCACCCGGTAGGTAAACTGGCTGCCGAATCGGTCATTGTCGTCGTAGCGCACGCTGATCGTATCGAACACGCGGCCGCCGAAGCTCGATTGCAGTTCGGCGTAGCCGGAGTTGATGTTGGTGGCGGCGGAGATGGGCTGGGTGATTTCATCGCGTTGATGTTCGGCGCCCAGCACCAGCTGTTGCGTGGCAGCTAGCTTGAGGATGCCCTGCCAGTCGAACTTGACGCGCTCGCCGTACAGATACGCCGCGGGATTATCAGGACTGTACTGCGAGGATTTGACGTTGCTGTAGGCAGCGCCTAAGGTCTGATCGAGTGCGCCGTCCAGCAGCGACAGATGGCCGGTGGCCCGCGTGTAGTACTGCAGGGTGTTGTTGTCGCTTTGCGAAGCATCCGGCGTCGCGGGAAACGTGGCGAAGTTATCGCCGGTGATGCGCAGGTGCGAGTCCGTGTAGCGCGCAACCAGCCCGAGATCGAAGCGATCCGTGACATCCAGTCCAAGTTTGGTCGATGCGGTGAGATTGTCGTCGTAATCGTCGATGCGCGCCTGGCCCGGCGGCAGCAAATCCAGAGGCGTCACCGGCGTCGCCCCGGCGTGGTAGTGCTGCAGCGTGGCCGCGTAGTGAAACTGATCGAGGGATCCGCTCACGCCGCCGGCCTGGTTGAAGGTATCAAACGACCCGGCTTCGATGCCGGCATTGAACTGCGCGGGACCCGAGCCGCTTTTGGTGATGATGTTGATGACGCCGCCGATGGCATCGGAGCCGTACAGGCCGCTTTGCGGACCGCGCAGGATTTCGACGGTTTGAATGTCCTGCGTCAGGAGTGTCCCGAGGTCGAATGCCCCGCCCGGATTGCTCGGATCGCCAAGATCAATGCCGTCGATCAGCACCTTGGTGTGATTCGAATTGGTGCCGCGCATGAACACGGAGGTTTGCCCCCCCGATCCGCCCGTTTGAACCAGATTCAGGCCGGGAACCTCCTTGAGTAAATCAGGCAACGTGCGAACCTGCCGGGCGGCGATCTCGTCCGCCGAGATGATGGTGATGCTGCTGGCCACATCGAGCGCCGGCGTGGGAATGCGGGTAGCGGTTACCACCAAGGTTTCCAGCTCAGCATCGGTTGCCGCATTCGCGGCGGCTAAGGCTGTAGACAGTGGAGCGAATACAGCAATGAGAAGCAATGATTTGCGCACGATATTCTCCTGGGATGGGGCCAAGAGCTGGCGCGCGAAGGCGAGCTTGAAAGTTTTTTTGCAACCGAGCGCTCCGCGACGACAACTCCAACACTGTCGTCGCGACGGTTTCCCCCGCAGTTATCAGCGCACCCCGGCCGGTAACAGGACGACGGCGCGAGGCGGGTGTCCTGGCTTCCGGGTTGTGGCTCCTG